>CALYPG010000001.1 GCA_945271295.1 uncultured Gilliamella sp.
CCAAATTTAGCAATTACAAATGATGTTTCCATGGATTCCTCATATTAAAAATTTTTTATTTTTAAAAGAGATAGAGCGAGAGGAATGTGCAATTTGCTGATGAAAAAGTACAAACCATGAAGCGCTCCACCTGTTAGGGTGACAACCCAAGGGATTCAGCCCTTGCAGTCGATTTGATTGGTTGCTGGATAAGCAATCAAACCTCGGCATTACATCCCCTCAATTATTTATTGTTGGTTCCAGTCCCTAAAATAATCTACCTGAGTAATGCGCCTCTTCTTTTTGTAAATTAATTACAAAATCCGTGTTAAATAAGATTAACAATTCTGTTAATGGTGTCAATAGGTTATATATTAAAAATTTATTTATTATCAGGATCAGGGTGTTTTATCAAAAATATTTATAATTCGCGTTCAAAAAGATCAATAATAGTTTGATATAATTTTTTGACTGTATATTCTTTGGTTGGCGTGCTAAATATTGTGTCATCACCAGCAATTGATCCCAAAATGCCTTCAGATTTCCCGATTGAATCAAGTAATCTGGCAATTAATTGTGCTGCACCAGGACTGGTTCGAATCACTACCATTGAACTATTATAATCAATATCTATCACTAAATTTTTTAAAGGACTACTGGTGGTTGGTACGCTCATTTCAGCAGGCAAACAATAAACCATTTCTGCTTTGGCATTACGGGTGCGAACCGCCCCAAATTTGGTTAGCATTCTCGATACTTTTGATTGATTAATATTATCAAAACCTTGTTCTTGTAATGCTTGCACAATTTCTACTTGTGAACTGAACTTTTCTTGTAATAGCATTTCTTTAAAAGTTTTAGTGAGTTCATCTTGTTTCATAATATTCCTTGCAGGTACAATTGGTAAGATTATTACATAACAATATATACTTATTGGTTAATGCAATCTTAAATATATAGCTTATTGGTAATATACAAATTAAGAAAAAGGTATTTACTCTGATTTTTGGTGTTGATTGTGTTAAATTTTGATTAAATAGATTAATCCTGAGTAAGGTTCTATCTTATTTTGTAATATTCAGGCCAAGTTGTATAATTATGCACGAATCTTGCATAGAATTAAAGGTCTGATTTGATCGCGTTTTTAGGGCGAAAGGCTTTAACTATGTGTTCATGCGTCTGGATATAAGGTCCTTCTAGCAATTGAATACAATAAGGAACACTGGCAAAAATTCCGCTTACAATTACATTTCCTTGATCATCTTTAACACCTTCAAGTGTTTCTTGAATCGATTTAGGTTGCCCGGGTAAATTTAAAATAAGGCTTTTTTTGCGAATCACGCCCACTTGCCTTGATAAGATAGCTGTAGGTACAAAGTGTAGGCTAATTTGCCGCATTTGCTCGCCAAATCCAGGCATTATGCGATCTGCTATAGCTACTGTTGCATCTGGGGTAACATCGCGAGGAGCGGGGCCTGTTCCACCAGTGGTTAAAATTAAATCACAGTGTAAGTCATCAACTAATTCACATAATGTTGTTTCAATGACAGTTTGTTCATCAGGAATGACTCGATTTTCAGTTATAAAAGGTGTTTTCAAAGCGGTTTGTAACCATGATATGAGTGATGGAATGCCTTGGTCTTGATAAGTGCCATTTGATGCTCTATCTGATACAGAAATTAATCCAATTTTAAGCATACTACATGTTCCTTAATGATCTTATATCTATTTAAATGCTAAATTATGTTTATCATAATTATCTTTTAGTTATTATAAATAATACTAAAAATACCTTTACAACAACAGATTAGATTGACTATATTGATTATTATTAAAAATAAATGTAAAAATTATTAGCAAATTATTTATCTAGGATCAATTCATGTCAGCTATTCCAGCATTAGAATTAGTCGCGCTAAAAAAAATTTATAAAAATGGTGTACAAGCATTAAAAGGTATTAATTTAACTGTTCAAGCTGGTGATTTTTATGCTTTACTTGGACCAAATGGTGCAGGTAAATCCACGACAATTGGTATTATCAGTTCGTTAGTTACTAAAACATCAGGGCAAGTTAAAATTTTTGGTTATGATTTAGATATAGATGTGGTTAACGCTAAAAGGCAGTTAGGTCTTGTACCCCAAGAATTCAACTTTAATCAATTTGAGGAAGTAATACAAATAGTGGCAAATCAAGGTGGTTATTATGGTTTGCCACGTAAATTAGCTTTAGAACGAGCAGAAAAATATTTACGAATTTTAGAGTTGTGGGACAAACGTCATAATCGTGCTGGTATGTTATCTGGAGGCATGAAAAGACGTTTGATGATAGCCAGGGCATTAGTGCATGAACCTAAATTATTGATTCTAGATGAACCTACAGCCGGCGTCGATATTGAGCTCCGTCGGTCGATGTGGGATTTTTTGCGTAAAATTAATCAACAAGGTATAACTATCATTCTTACAACCCATTATTTAGAAGAAGCTGAAATGCTGTGTCGCCATATTGGTATTATTCAACATGGCGAATTAATTGCTAATTCGTCAATGCGCGATTTGTTAGCTAATAGTCAATCAGAAACAATCATTATTGACTATTTATCTACATCTACTAACCCAATTGTATTAAATGATTATGCTTTTTCCGAAATTGAACCAGGCATGTTAGAAGTAAAAATTGATAAACAGTTGGGATTAAATTATTTATTTGAACAACTTAATCAGCAACAAATTAAAGTCATTAGTATGCGCAATAAAGCTAATCGGTTGGAAGAGTTATTTGTAAGTCTTTTGCATGATGACAGTCAAGGAAAAGGGGAATTTAATGAATAGTTTATATTGGATAGCCTTAAAAAGTATTTGGCGTAAGGAAGTTACGCGATTTTTAAGGATTTGGATCCAAACTTTGATTCCTCCAGTTATCACCATGTCACTTTATTTTATTATCTTTGGTAATTTAATTGGTTCGCGCGTAGGGAATATGGGTGGCTTTAGTTATATGGCATTTATTGTACCCGGGCTTATTATGATGTCGGTGATAACTAACTCTTATACTAATGTTTGTTCCTCTTTTTTTAGTGCAAAATTTCAGCATAATATTGAAGAGTTATTGGTTGCACCAGTTCCTACGCATATTATCATTTGGGGATATGTTGGCGGTGGTGTGATGCGTGGTATTTTAACTGGAGTTTTAGTCACTATAGTGTCATTACTTTTTGTTAGTTATCAGGTTCACTCGTGGCTTTTGGTTATTTGTACTTTATTATTAACCTCGATTTTGTTTTCATTAGCCGGTTTACTTAATGCGGTTTTTGCTAAGAGTTTTGATGATATTAGTATTATACCAACTTTTGTTTTGACACCTTTAACCTATTTAGGGGGAGTATTTTATTCAATAACTATGTTGCCAACTTTTTGGCAGTGGATATCTAAACTCAATCCGATTGTGTATATGATTAATGGTTTTCGTTATGGTTTTTTAGGTATTAGTGATGTGTCATTATGGGTTACATTTTCGATGTTAATTTTATTCGTTTCAGTCCTTTATTTGCTTGTCTGGCGATTAATTGAAAAAGGCAGAGGATTACGTAACTGATGAGAATTAAATAACATCGATAAATAATCAATACCGCCGAAAAACTTCAGCGGTATTAATTGTTATTGAGCGCCAGCAACGGCTTCTTTTGCCATTTCTGTAATTTTAGCAAAATCACCTTTAGCAATAGCATCAGTTGGGATGAACCACGTGCCGCCCACACAAAGTACATTATTTAATGCTAAATAATCGCGGTAATTTTTAGAGTTTACACCACCAGTTGGGCAAAACTTCATATAGCCACAAGGTCCTGCAAAGGCTTTTAATGCTGCAACGCCACCATTTATTTCAGCAGGGAAGAATTTTAATGCAGTTAAACCATATTCTTGAGCTGTTAGTAGTTCAGAAATAGTCGCTATACCCGGGATTACAGGTACTGAACCTTCAACTGCTGCTTTTAAAATAGAATCAGTTATACCTGGAGTGATGATAAACTCAACTCCTGCTTCAGTGACTTGCTTTAATTGCTCAACAGTTGTCACAGTGCCTGCTCCTACAACAGCTTCCGGCACTTCTTTAATGATTTTCTTAATAGCATCGAGTGCACATGCAGTTCTTAAAGTAACTTCTAATACTTTGACGCCGCCAGCAATAAGCGCTTTGGCTAACGGTACAGCATCTTCTAAACGCTCAATTACAATGACAGGAACCACAGGGCCCATAGTTAAAATATCTTCAGCGCTTTTTTTCCAGTTTTTCATTTGTTCTTAATCCATATTTTGTTGATGACTAGATACCATAATAATCCCTAATTAAATAGGGGTTATCTTATTATTCATAAATGCCTAATTTTTTTTCCAAATAGTGAATATTCGTTCCACCTTTTTGGAAATTTTTATCATTCATTATTTCAATATGAAGATCAACATTGGTTTTGATTCCATCAATAACTAATTCAGCTAGTGCATTTTTCATACGAGCAATAGCTACTTTACGTGTTTCACCATAGGCAATCAATTTACCTATCATTGAGTCATAATAAGGCGGTACGGTATAACCAGCATAAATATGGGATTCCCAACGGATTCCAAACCCTCCAGGCGCATGGAAACGGGTAATTTTTCCTGGAGATGGCATGAATGTCTTTGGATCTTCAGCATTGATTCGACATTCAATTGCATGACCTTTAATATGAATATCACTTTGTTTTATTGACAGTGGTTTACCTGCGGCAATTAAAATTTGTTCTCTGATGAGATCAACACCAGTTATCATTTCTGTAACAGGGTGCTCTACTTGAATACGAGTATTCATTTCAATAAAATAAAACTCGCCATTTTCAAATAAAAACTCAAATGTACCTGCCCCGCGATAGCCGATCTCAATACAGGCGTTTACACAGCGCTCACCAATAAATTGACGCATTTTAGCTGTAATACCTACAGCTGGCGCTTCTTCGACAACTTTTTGGTGACGTCTTTGCATTGAGCAATCACGTTCGCCTAAATACACAGCATGACCTTGCCCATCAGAAAGAACCTGTATTTCAATATGACGTGGGTTTTCAAGGAATTTTTCCATATACACCATGTCATTATTAAAAGCCGTTTTGGCTTCTAATTTGGTCATCTTGATGGATTGTTCAAGATCTTTCTCTTCGCGAACAATGCGCATGCCGCGCCCACCGCCGCCGCCAGAAGCTTTAATAATAACCGGGTAACCAATTTGTTTTGCAATTTCTTTATTGGTATCCATATTACTACTTAAAGGGCCATCAGAACCCGGAACACAAGGTACTCCCGCTTTTTTCATGGCATGAATTGCTGACACTTTATCACCCATTAAGCGAATAGTATCCGGTTTTGGACCAATAAATATAAAACCTGAACGCTCAACTTGTTCTGCAAAATCGGCATTTTCAGATAAAAATCCATATCCGGGATGAATTGCTGCTGCACCGGTTACTTCGGCCGCAGAAATTAGTGCAGGAATATTAAGGTAGCTTTTAACAGAAGCTGCTGGACCTATGCAGACTGTTTCATCTGCAAGTAATACATGTTTTAAATCTTTATCTGCCGTAGAATGAACAGCGACAGTTTTAATTCCAAGTTCTTTACATGCTCGTAAGATACGTAGAGCTATTTCTCCACGATTCGCAATAAGAATTTTATCAAGCATATTCAATCTCTTAATCGTTTAGTCAATAATAAATTCATATTATTCAATAATGAATAGTGGCTGATCAAATTCAACTGGTTGACCATTTTCAACCAAAATAGCTTTGATTGTACCAGCCTTTTCAGATTCGATCTGGTTCATCATTTTCATCGCTTCAACAATACAAAGTACATCACCTACATTTACCGTTTGACCCACTTCAACAAAGGCTTTTGATTCAGGACTTGGCGTACGGTAGAAAGTGCCCACCATTGGTGATTTTATGGTTGTACCTGATACTGCAATAGGTTCAACTTCATTTACAACTTCAGTTGGAGTAGTAACAATAGGTGTTGCTACAGGCGTTGCCTGAGGAATTTGAATGTTTTGTATTGGCGCAGAATAGTTGGTGGTTGGAGCTGCGCGACTAATACGTACTGACTCCTCTCCTTCAGAAATTTCAAGTTCTGAAATACCTGATTCTTCAACTAATTCAATTAATTTTTTAATTTTGCGTATATCCATGAATGACACCGTGTTTGTTTGATATAAGTAACAATTTATAGTAATGCATCCTTTATATCTGAAAAGCTTCGTTTTAAATTGCTTTAATCAGATAAATAGGGCTGTAACTTAACATTAACGCCGCAGGATACACTGTAAAACACAATTTGTCATTATATATCTCCATTATGCTCGGTTGCTATACTATTTTCTAGGTATTATTTTATAATTAAGATACAATACCAGTTTTCTATTCTTATAGATGTAGATTATGGAATAAAAGAATAAAATAGAATATTATTTTGCTAAATTATTATTAATATATTTTTTTATTCTATATTTTGCATTAAAGTAGTCAGTTTAAAACAAGATTAATTCTAGGAAGAGTCTTTATTATGTTCAAAAAAATTCGCGGCTTGTTTTCAAATGATTTATCAATCGATTTGGGTACAGCTAATACGCTTATTTATGTAAAAGGACAAGGTATTGTTCTTAATGAACCATCAGTTGTCGCCATCCGTCAAGATCGCTCAGGTACACCTAAAAGCGTCGCAGCTGTTGGACATGCTGCGAAACAAATGTTAGGACGAACGCCTGGCAATATTGCAGCAATAAGGCCAATGAAAGATGGGGTTATTGCTGACTTTTCAGTTACTGAAAGAATGTTACAACATTTTATTCGTCAAGTGCATAGTCACAGTTTTTTAAGACCAAGCCCTCGTGTACTTGTTTGCGTGCCAGTTGGTGCAACTCAGGTTGAACGCCGTGCTATTCGTGAGTCAGCATTAGGTGCAGGTGCTCGCGAGGTTTATTTAATTGAGGAACCAATGGCAGCAGCAATCGGTGCGGATTTGCCGGTATCAGCGCCAACCGGTTCTATGGTTGTTGATATTGGTGGTGGTACGACCGAAGTTGCGGTTATTTCATTAAATGGTGTGGTTTATTCTGCATCCGCGCGTATTGGTGGTGACCGCTTTGATGAAGCGATTATTAATTATGTTCGTCGTAATTATGGCGCTTTGATTGGCGAAGCGACTGCTGAACGGATTAAACATGTAATTGGTAGTGCTTATCCGGGTGATGAAGTTCTTGAAATTGAAGTGCGCGGTCGTAACTTGGCTGAAGGTGTGCCGCGTAGTTTTAATTTAAATTCAAATGAAATTTTAGAAGCGCTACAAGAACCTTTAAGTGGTATTGTAAGTGCGGTTAAAGTTGCATTAGAGCAATGTCCTCCTGAACTTGCCTCTGATATTTCAGAACATGGTATGGTATTAACTGGTGGTGGTGCATTATTGCGTAACATAGATAAATTATTATCAGCCGAAACAGGTATTCATGTAGTTGTGGCTGAAGATCCGCTTACCTGTGTTGCCAGAGGCGGTGGTAAAGCACTGGATATGGTTGATATGCACGGGGGCGATTTATTTAGTGAAGAGTAAAGGTTCCCTCTGTTGTTGCTCTAATTTCAATTAATGGAAATTAGAGTAGCAAATTAATTCATTTTCTTCCGTCGAAATAGTCGGCGGAATCATATCTTCATACATTTTAATTTTAAGTATATAACAGGTAAGCACTGAACAATGAAATTACTTTTTTCTAAACGTTCTCCTCTTAGTGTACAATTATTCTTTGCTTTGTTGTTTGCCTTGATTTTGATCGTATTAGATGTGAATTATCGCCCTTTTAAAGAGATACGTTTTTATCTAGATACAATTGTTTCACCACTTTATCAAATTTCTAATATGCCTCAAACTATGTCGAGTCAATTTCATGAAATGTCTAAAGCTAGAGAAGATTTAATTAACGAAAATGCTGAGTTAAATAAAATATTATTGCAAAAAAAAGCTGATCTTTTGTTATTAGAACATTTGCGACATGAAAATAATAGATTGAGAGAATTACTTGGATCACCATTAAGGCACGATGAACATAAAATGGCCGCACAAGTGTTACTCGCCGACAAAGACCCTTATGTGTATCAAATTGTTTTAAATAAAGGTAAAAGTGATGGTGTTTACAATGGGCAACCGGTTGTTGATGAAAAAGGTATTGTTGGGCAAATTTACGAAACAGCACAAACGACCAGTCGAGCTATTTTAGTGTGTGATTATCAGCATGCGATACCTGTTCAAGTATTAAGAAATGATATTTCTATGGTGGCTGTAGGCAATGGTTGTAGTAATGATTTAACCCTTGATTTTTTACCCAATAATGTCGATATCAAAGTGGGCGATATATTAGTTACTTCTGGACTTGATGGCCGTTTTCCTGAAGGTTATCCAGTTGCTGTGGTTAGTTCGGTAAAACTGAATATTAATGACTCAACCCCTATTATTTCAGCGACACCGACAGCAGATTTAAAACGATTACGTTATCTGTTATTGCTTTGGGGAGATCAAGGAGCTAAACATGAGGAATCGTAATCGAATATTAATTATTTGGTTAACATTAGTATTGGGTTTATGTTGGCAAATTATACCCTGGTCAGCATCTTATTATATGTTTAAGCCACATTTGTTAATGTTAATTTTGGCCTACTGGTTAATTGCTGTGCCTCATCGTGTTAGTATTGGCACTGCTTTTATTTTGGGTATTATTGTGGATTTAAGTTCGGGTAGCATACTTGGTATTCACGCTTTTATTCTTTCTGTTATTGCATATTTACTGATTTTTAAATTCCAACTGATTCGAAATTTGGCATTATGGCAACAGTCATTTATCTTGTTTGGTATTTCCTTATGCTATAATTTCTTAATATTTGTATTTCAAGTAATTGTTTACCACACATTAACGATGTCACCATTTATGTTATTGTCTAGTTGTATCGATGGTGTTTTATGGGCAGGGATATATCTATTGTTGCGACAAATAAGAAGAAGTTGTGCAATCAATTAAAAGGAAATCTTTATGTCTGTTGAACTATTAATGAATGTGACACCATCTGAAACTCGAGTGGCCTATATTGAAGATGGCCTGTTACAAGAAATTCATGTTGATCGTGAATCTAAACGAGGTATTGTTGGTAATATTTACAAAGGCAAAGTCATCCGTATTTTACCGGGTATGCAAGCGGCATTTGTTGACATTGGGCTAGATAAAGCGGCTTTTTTACATGCTTCTGATATTATGCCACACACCGAATGCGTATCAGATACCGAGCAAGAACAATTTCAAGTTAAAGATATTTCAGAACTTGTACGACAAGGACAGGATTTAATGGTACAAGTGGTCAAAGATCCTTTAGGTACCAAAGGTGCCAGATTAACCACGGATATAACTTTACCTTCACGTTATTTAGTTTTAATGCCCGGTCCAAATTCTGCTCATGTTGCAACATCTCAAAGAATTGAAAGTGAAGAAGAAAGGGAAAGACTTAAAAAAATTGTAGAACAATATGTGACTAATGAAGGTGGTTTTATTGTTAGAACTGCCGCAGAAGGTGCTCATGCACATGAATTGGAGCAAGATGCTAATTTTTTAAAACGCTTGTGGGCAAAAATTCAAGCACGTATGGCTCGTCCTATTAGTAAAAATCTAGTTTATGGTGAGTTGGAATTATCTCAGCGCGTGCTGCGTGATTTTGTTGGTGATCCAATTGAACGTATTTTAGTTGATTCAAAATTAACTTATGACCTTTTATTAGAATTTACTCAAGAATTTATGCCCGAAGTTACCCCTAAGTTATCCCATTATCGTGGTAGTATTCCAATTTTTGATCTTTATGGTACCGAAAATGAGATTCAACGGGCACTTGATCGCAAAGTTAAATTGAAATCGGGTGGTTATCTAATTATCGATCAAACCGAAGCTATGACCACTATTGATATTAATACGGGTGCTTTTGTTGGTCATCGAAATTTAGAAGAAACAATATTTAATACCAATATTGAAGCTACAATTGCCATTGCCAGACAATTAAGACTGCGTAATTTAGGTGGTATTATTATTATTGATTTTATTGATATGCAAGAAGATTTGCATCGCAAGCGTGTATTACAATCCTTACAAGATTTTTTATTAAAAGATCGAGCAAGAACAACTGTGAATTCGTTTTCAGTACTTGGTTTAGTCGAGATGACTAGAAAGCGAACCCGTGAAAGCATCGGCCATATTTTATGTGAAGAGTGTCCAGCGTGTAAAGGTCGAGGCATCGTTAAATCCGTTGAGACCATCTGTAACGAAATTTTACGTGAAATTGTAAGAATTTATAAAGCACACCGTTCTGAATATTTTTTGGTTTATGCATCTGCTGCAGTCGCTAATGCTTTAACTAATGATGAATCGCATGCACTCGCTGAAGTTGAAGTGTTTGTTGGTAGGCGTGTGGAAGTAAAAGTTGAACCTCTATATATTCAAGAACAGTATGATGTAGTATTAATGTAATTATATATCTTGTTAAAATGTTTCAGGTTAAGCGTACGTTTTAGTATAAAACTGTTAGTGAATTTAGAATTTAAGTATGCGCTAACAGCACATGATAAGACCGTATCTTAAGCGAATATTAAAATTTGGAAAATCTATGATATTAACCGAAGTAAGTGAACGGCTACTCCAACCAAACAATCTTGATCATCATGATCTTTTTAATTTATTGGATATGTTAAGTTCAAGACAGATTGATTTTGGCGATTTGTATTTTTTGTCAGGTTATTATGAAAGTTGGACACTTGAAGATAGTATTATTAAAAATGCTTCATTTCACCGTGATCAAGGTGTCGGAGTTCGAGCAATTATCGGTGAAAAAACAGGATTTGCTTATACCGATCAGCTTTCTTTAATGCGGTTAGAACAAAGCGTATTAGCTGCTAATTCTATTACCAAACAACAAATACCCCTTGCAATTACGCCGTTCAAATCAGAACAAATTGCAGCAAAGTATCAATCTATTAACCCTATAAATAGTTTTTCTCAGGAGGAAAAAATTGCATTATTACAGCAAGTTGATCGGTTGGCTCGATCAATCGATGCTCGAGTTATTGAAGTTTCGGCAAGCTTAATTGGCAGTTATGAAGATATTTTAATTGCTGCTACTGATGGTACTTTATCAGCAGATATTAGACCATTAGTGCGTTTATCTATTTCGGTACTTGTAGAACAAGATGGTAAACGAGAGCGTGGCAGCAGTGGCGGCGGCGGGCGTTTTGGTTATGAATATTTTTTAACTACTAACCCAAAAACTAATGAAAGTTATATAGATAGTTATACGCGTGAGGCTGTACGATTGGCATTAGTCTCATTATCAGCTAAAGAAGCGCCTGCTGGAAAAATGCCAGTTATATTAGGTTCTGGCTGGCCAGGTGTTTTATTACATGAAGCAGTCGGACATGGGTTAGAAGGTGATTTTAATCGTAAAAATAGTTCAGTTTTTTCAGGTAAAATTGGTGAACAAGTGACATCAGAGCTTTGTACTATTGTTGATGATGGAACAATTGAAGATCGTCGTGGTTCAATTTCAATTGATGATGAAGGAACTAAAAGTCAAAAAACAGTGCTTATCAAAAATGGTATTTTAAAAGGTTATATGTTTGATAAGTTGAATGCAAAATTGATGGGTACGAGTTCAACCGGCAATGGTCGTCGTGAAGGGTATGCTTATCTACCAATACCAAGAATGACTAACACCTATATGTTGGCAGGTGAATCAACATTTGATGAGATCATTAGTAGTGTTGATTATGGGCTTTATGCGCCTAATTTCGCTGGAGGTCAGGTTGATATTACTTCCGGTAAATTTGTTTTTTCAACTTCTGAGGCTTATTTAATTGAAAAAGGCAAAATAACTACACCAGTAAAAGGTGCAACTTTAATTGGTTCCGGTATTGAAACTATGCAACAAATTTCTATGGTGGGTAATGATCTGGAACTCGATTCAGGAGTTGGTGTTTGTGGCAAAGCAGGGCAAAGTGTGCCTGTTGGTGTCGGACAACCGACTTTAAAAGTGAATAATCTAACCGTTGGTGGTACTATTTAGCCACTAATAATATAACCGAAGGAATTTTAAAATAGATGGAAACAATACTTACGATTTATCATGCTTTTCTTGATATGAATTTGAGTGTGTTAAAGGATCCTAGTATATTATGGATCCTCTATGGAATGTTATTTGTTATTCTTTTATTAGAAAATGGTATATTACCAGCTGCATTTTTACCAGGTGATAGCCTATTATTTTTAACTGGCGTATTTATTAGTGAAGGTGTATTTCATTTTGGGTTAATCAATGTGGTATTGATTGCTGGTGCAGCTTTTGGTACTTGGTTAGGTTATCTACAAGGATTATGGTTAGGCAATACTAAAATGGTACAAGGGTGGCTAGCGCATCTACCGGATAAGTATCATGAACGAGCTAAAACTCTTTTTCACAAATATGGTTTGCAAGCATTATTTATCGGTCGTTTTATTGCCTTTGTTCGGACACTACTTCCAATAATGGCAGGATTGTCTGGATTACATAGTAGACGTTTTCATATTTTTAATTGGATTAGTGCAATCCTGTGGATCTTCCTTATTACTGGATTAGGTTATCTTTTTGGTTTATCACCTTTATTTAAAGCTTATAAAGAACAATTTATGTTCATCCTTATGTTAATTCCTGTTATTTTAATAGGAATTGGTATAGTTGCTTCCATTATTTTAGTGATCAAGCGCTCAATTAATAAAAGGAAGAAAACTAATAATATTGATAATAACCAATCATAATTAGACATTATAAATTCGGCGCCTGATGGCACCAAATTTATAATTAAGTGAAATCAACCGATAAGCCGGGTTCTGTCGTGGACAATCATTCCTCTAGGCTAACACTCACGCATTAGCTCAAGCAGTCTACCCGAATTCAACGCGGGCCACGTCAATGAATTCCTATTTGACCTTGCTCCGAGTGGAGTTTACCGTGCCACAACTGTTACCAGTTGCGCGGTGCGCTCTTACCGCACCCTTTCACCCTTACCTGATCTTAAAAAATAAGCCATCGGCGGTATACTTTCTGTTGCACTAGTCGTAAATTGTAGCTTTCGCCAAAATTCCCCAGGCGTTACCTGGCACTCTGCCCTATGGAGCCCGGACTTTCCTCCCCTTTATGTGTCTCTCTTATTAAAAAAGGACAACAAAGCAGCGATTGTCTGGTTAACTTCGCCAATGAGTATAACGTAATGTGCCTTTTTGTCCAGAATTAGATCAGGCAGGGAAACTTTATGTACAACTCTTAAGCTATTGGCTGTTGGCTAGGGTAAATTATAAAAAAGTATATAATTTTCAATTAGTAAATACGCTGCTAAATAGTATGAAATTAATTACTCTGGAAAATTGGTGATTATTAATATAATTATGATAACTTATTGAATTAAATGGTTAATTAAGCTATTGCTGTATGAAATAAGATTCTTCTGATTAGAATTTGACTTATTAGTAATAGTACCAATATATGATGTACTATTACTTAGTAAGATTTGGTATTTAAGGCAAGGTAACTAAATTTGTGTAGCTACCATTTTTTTTGATCAATATTTTCTTCGTAGTTAAACCGTGTCACTATCCCTTTTGAAATGATAACTTCGAGTTTTCTTTTTTCGATAACATACAGTGTTTCATCAATTAATATATGGCTGACTGAACTTTTATTGAGATATTCAAAAGTCCACAAAGTTTCCTTATCATTGAGTACTTTTTTAGTGGTGGGTTCCCCAAACATATTGACCAGTTCGGTTTCATCAGTGAAACCACCAAATATCAGGTTGACTTTTTCTTTACTAAGCGGAGAACCTTGCACTATATAATTTTTTTTAGCACAAGCGGTTAACATCATTATTGAACATAATAATACTAATAGACATTTTTTCATATTTTATTGCGTTATTACTTACTGATTAAATTTTGTCAATAATAACATATGTAAAGAAGTGTTCAAGTTGAAAGAGTATTTTTAATAAAGGTTCTCACTTTATTATTTAACGTCATAGGTAATAAAATAGGGAAAAGTAGGGTGAGAATAGTTTTACAAAGAGCGGAAACAATGGTTTTATTATGTTTCCGTTTTATTTCTTATGTTTTTGATTAGTAATGTTTGCATATAATCTATAAAACAGTTCAACTTTTATTATTTCTTAAGACACGTTTGATTGGTTGCTTAGTTGTTGAATTAATATAACGGCTTGGCCAAATTTCTGATGGCTGTAAATTCAAAGCATTAGCAATAATAACTTCTCCTTTTGTCCATGGTCTGACTAATGCATTACTGAGCGTTGATGAGCTTAAGCCTGATTGGCGAGATAATTCTGCAAGCGTAGTTCCTTTTTTTTTCAGTGCAGCAATAATGTCAGCTTGATGCCAGTCATTAGATTTTATTTCCATTTTTTAATTCCTATTAGTTTATAACCTTGTCTATCTATGTTATGCTTTTCTGTTAGTAAAACGAGTAAGTTGATAAATTAACTTTTTTGTTAAGATTTTGTTTCTTATTTATTGTATCAAAATTTCTTTAATTTCTATAACTTTTTCTAGTTATTTGAGCGCGGGATGATTAAAATGAAAGAATGGTTCTCACCAAAAGAGCTATCAAGTGTTGCAGGGATGCCGTCAACAACACAAGGTATTAATCGAAAAGCAAGGGCTGAAAATTGGACTGCACGTAAGCGGACAGGAGTTAGAGGAAAAGCGCTTGAATATCATATAGGAAGTTTACCTCTTGATGTAAAAAAAGCCTTATTTTTTGAAGAAGATCATGCAACTTATGTGGTTTCACCAATTGAACCTTTGCAATTATGGATGACCGCATTTGAACAATTATCTACTGAGGAGCAATCAGTGGTAGCTGCGTGGCTGATGCGTAATGGTATAAAAGATTTTATTACTTTTATTAATATACATAAAAAAGATAATTAGTGTTATTGTATAAGCTGAGATATACTTTAACGCCAGTGAAATTGAAATTTAGTGGCTATGGAAAAACGAATGGAAAGTTATTTTCAATTAACAAATAATAAAGAGATTATTACTTATTTAGCACAACAGTTCCCAAATTGTTTTACCCTCGAAGGGGAAGCCAAACCATTGAAAATTGGGATCTTTCAAGATATCTTAGTACGTTTAGAAAACAGTGTCGTACTAAGTAAAACCAAACTTCGTTCCGCATTGCGATCTTACACAATGAGTTGGCGCTATTTATATAGCATCAAAGAAGGTGCGTATCGTATTGATTTAGATGGCAATCCTCATGACGCCATTAGTAAAGAACAGATGGAACATGCTCAGCATCAGCTGAAAGAAAGTAAAGAAAAAGTTAAGGAACGGTTTAAAAAGCGAACCAAAGTAAAAAATAAAAATCCTTCTATGGCACCAAATAAGTCAAAAGCGTTACAATTAGGCGATTTTGTCAAAGTAAAACTTGGTAGTAAATTACTGAGTGTACAAATAATTAATATTGAAAAAGAACATATTAAAGTGAAAGTTGGGTCAGGTATGGAATTAATGGTTAAACCTGAACATATTGTGTCTAAATAGAGGGTTGAATGAATAAATTACTGAAAGGTATTGTCCGATTAAGCCTTATATTGTGTTTTGTTAGTCAAATTTCTCAAGCAAAGCAGGTTGTTACTGAACAATTACCAATATTAAAACAAGATGAAGTTCATCAAATTGTGGCTAGGCGTGTAACAAACTTCTTTTCTCAATCACATTATCGTAATTTTGCATTAAATGGTGCATTTTCAGCTAAAATTTTTGACCGTTATTTTAAACTATTAGATGGTAATAAAGCATTATTTATACAAAGTGATGTTGATAGTTTTAGAAATAGGCAAGAATCTTTAGGTCAAGAGCTAATAGATGGTAACATAAAAACAGCTTATGATATCTATAATCTTTCATTGCAAAAACGATATAACCGTTATCAATATGCACTATCAGTATTACAACGGCCAATGGATTTTTCAAAAAATGATGAAATTGATTTTAAACGCGATGATATCGCATGGCCTACAACTGAAAAAGAACTGGATGTTTATTGGGATAAACGGGTTAAATACGATGAACTTAGTTTATCTTTATCCGGTAAAAATGAAACCGAAATCCGAGAAGCGCTAACTAAACGTTATAAACGCGTTTTAAAAACGTTAATACAATCAAATAACGAAGATGCTTTTCAAGTCTTTATGAATGCTTATGCTCGAGAAATAGATCCTCATACTAGCTATTTAGCGCCACGCAAAAAACGTGATTTTGATTCAGAAATGAGTTTATCCTTTGAAGGAATTGGCGCGACACTTAGTTTACAAGATGATTACACGGTGATTATGTCGTTTGTCACAGGCGGACCTGCTGAAAAAAGTAAATTATTATCAGTAGGTGATAAAATCATTGGCGTTGGTCAAAGTAATTCAGCTATTGAAGATGTAATTGGTTGGCGTTTAGATGATATTGTCGATAAAATCCGAGGGCCAAAAGGTACCGTGGTAAAATTAGAAATCTTACCAGCTGGCAATAAGAGTAAATCTAAAATTATTGAGATCACTCGAGATGAAATCCATTTTGAAGATCGTGAAGCAAAATTAAAAATTGTTGATAATGAACGAGGAAAAGTTGGTATTATTGAAATACCAAGTTTTTATATTGGATTAACTGAAAGAGTTAGTTTGTTATTAGCGCAAGCTAATAAAGAAAACTTGCAAGGTATTGTTGTTGACTTACGTGATAATGGTGGCGGTTCATTAGCAGAAGTTATTACTTTAACGGGTTTATTTATTGATACTGGACCGGTCGTTCAAGTGCGCGATAATTTACAAAAGATAACAGTTCACGGCGATAAAAATTTTGGTATTGAATATACTGGACCAATGGTTGTGATGGTCAATCGCTATAGCGCATCAGCATCAGAAATTTTTTCCGCAGCATTGCAAGATTATGGACGTGCAATAATTGTAGGTGAAACAACTTATGGTAAAGGAACCGTCCAAACGTCTCGTAATATTGCATCTCCTATCGATGCGAGCTTACACCCAAAGTGGCCAGAACTTGGTGGCGTACAATATACCGTTCAGAAATTTTATCGTATCAACGGTGGTAGTACCCAACTTAAAGGTGTAGAGCCTGATATTGAAATGAGTAAAATTCAGTATATTGATGAAACAGGCGAACGATTTTTAGATAATGCTATGCCATGGGATAAAATACCGTCTGCAAATTATCTTACCGTTGCAAATATTCATCCACTTTTATCACAATTACGTGAGCAGCATTTAGCTAGGATTTCGAAAAATCCTGAGTTTATTTATTTAGAAGAAGATATTAAGCAATTTAACGATAAAAAGGATCGCCAATATATTGTTTCTTTAAATAAAAATAAGCGAGAAGCGGAACAAAAAAGTAATGATGTGCGTGATTTAAAAAGAATGAATGAACGTTTGAGCCGAGCTGGTTTACCATCTATTGCTAAATTAGATGATTTACCGAAAGATTATAAACAACCAGATGCGTATTTAGATGAAGCAGTTGAAATTCTTCTTGATCTGTTACCTAATTATCCAAAGATCGAGAGTGCTCGATCTAATAAAGGGATTATTTCATTTGATATTTCGATTAAATAGCATGATAAATAATAGTAAAAATTAATCAACCAGAGGCAAATGAGATGAATTCAAATCTTAAATATGCTGTAATTTCTGTAATGGCTATAATAGGTGTTTTAGCAACATTTGGTGTTATTGTTGTTACCAATTAAAAAAGCTTGATTAATTATCTTGTGATAATTATAGTATGCAACCGGCTTATAGATATTGGGCTTTAAAAATTAGGTGAGGTGTCCGAGTGGTTGAAGGAGCACGCCTGGAAAGTGTGTATACGGCAACGTATCAAGGGTTCGAATCCCTTCCTCACCGCCATTTATGTTTAGTTATTGAAGGATGAGAACCGTTAGGTTCGACGAAATTGTCAAATTTAACTCTTGGGTTGTTTGACAATGTTTCGCCTTAGGGTAAGTAACCGGAAGTAACAAGTAACACCTTCCTCCCCTCGATCTTTTGGAACTACTATGGAAAACTTACGCACAATTCAAGACTTCATTCGTTGGACAACTACGCAATTAAGTTTGTCTGATATTTATTTAGGACATGGTACGGATAATCCTATCGATGAAGCTAAGCAGCTTATTCTTCCTGTACTTGGCTTACCACTACTAATTCCGGCTGAATTTTATCCTGCTCATTTAACCAATGCTGAAAGACAGCAACTATTTGATCTTATACAAAAACGGATAGAGGATCGCGTGCCGACTCCTTATTTAACCAATCAGGCTTGGTTTTGTGGGCATAGCTTTTATGTTGATGAGCGTGTATTGATTCCTCGTTCACCAATTGGTGAATTAATCAGCAATAAATTTCAACCTTTATTATCATCCCAACCTGCAAATATTTTGGATTTATGTACGGGAAGTGGTTGTATCGGTATTGCATGTGCCTATGCTTTTCCTCAAACACAAGTTGATATTACTGATATTTCTTTAGAAGCGCTTGATGTTGCTCAAACTAATATCGACTTACATGAAATGGGGAATCAGGTAACACCAATTTTATCCGATCTATTTAATGCTGTTCCGGCAAAACAATATGATCTAATTGTCTCAAATCCACCTTATGTTGATGATGAAGATATGAGTGATTTGCCTGAGGAATTTTTATATGAGCCTAAGTTAGCACTTGAAGCAGGATTTGATGGGCTAGATTTAGTAAAACGAATTTTACTTGATGCTGTCGACTATTTGCTACCAAATGGTATATTAGTTTGTGAAGTCGGTAATAGTTGGGTGAGCTTGCAAGATCAATATCCCGATGTACCTTTTAATTGGATTGAATTTGAACACGGTGGACTAGGTGTGTTTTCAATAACACGTGAAGAATTGATTAAATATCGATATTGTTTTGAATAACTAGTTTGCAATAATCGGAATAAAACTGTTATGTCTGGAAACTCAATAGGTAAATTATTCAAAGTAACTACATTTGGTGAATCACATGGTATTGCCTTAGGCTGTATTATCGAAGGTGTTCCTCCGGGGCTTGCTTTGACCGAATCTGATATGCAACGCGATTTAGATCGCCGACGTCCTGGTTCTTCTCGCTATACTACTCAACGCCGTGAAGCAGACCAAGTAAAAATACTATCGGGTGTATTTAATGGTTTGACTACAGGTACCAGTATTGGTTTAGTGATTGAAAATACCGATCAACGCTCACAAGATTATAGTCAAATTAAAGATATTTTTCGACCAAGCCATGCTGATTATACATATCAAAAAAAATATGGTATACGCGATTATCGTGGAGGCGGTCGATCTTCTGCACGTGAAACGGCAATGCGGGTAGCCGCTGGTGCAATTGCAAAAAAATACTTACTTGAAAAACTAGGTATTACCGTGCGTGGTTATTTAGCACAAATGGGCAATATTGAATGTCAACTTAAAGATTGGCAGCAAGTTGAGCAAAATCCATTTTTTTGTGCGGATGAAAATAAAATAGAGGCTCTTGAACAATTAATGAGAGCATTAAAAAAAGATGGAGATTCCATAGGAGCCAAAGTTTGTGTGGTTGCTGAACATGTACCTGTTGGACTTGGTGAACCCGTTTTTGACAAATTAGATGCTGATCTTGCTCATGCCTTAATGAGTATTAATGCGGTAAAAGGTGTAGAGATTGGTGATGGTTTTATGGTGATTAATAAACGTGGTAGTGAAAACCGTGATGAGATAACTAAACAAGGATTTTTATCAAACCATGCAGGTGGAATTTTGGGTGGAATAAGTTCGGGGCAAACTATTTTAGCTAGTATTGCTCTTAAGCCAACACCAAGTATTGAGATAGCGGGCAAGTCAATCAATATTGATGGTGAAACAGTTGATATTTCCACCCATGGTCGCCATGATCCTTGTGTTGGTATTAGAGCGGTACCGATAGCGGAAGCTATGACAGCAATGGTTCTTATGGATCATTACCTACGTTATCGAGCTCAATGTGGTGATGTAAATCAGTTATGAATTATGAACTATTAGTTTTACTTTTTGTTATTGCCACTCTGGCTGGTTTTATTGATTCAATTGCTGGCGGTGGCGGATTATTGACCGTGCCAGCATTATTAGCTGTTGGATTGCCGCCAGCTAGTGCATTAGCTACCAATAAATTACAAAGTTGTGGGGGTTCTTTTTCTGCTAGTCTCTATTTTATTCGTCAACATTTGGTTGATTTAAAGCAGCAAAAATGGGCAATATTTTTTGCTTTTATTGGTTCTGGAATAGGTACTTTATGTGTTATGCATATTAAAGCCGATTTCCTGCGGTTATTATTACCAGTATTAACAATTAGTGTGGGTCTCTATTTTTTATTATCACCAACAATTGGCGGTAATGATCGTAAAAGCCGTTTTTCTATTTTACAATTTGCATTAATACCTGCCTTGGCAATAGGTTTTTATGATGGTTTTTTTGGACCTGGTGCTGGGTCATTTTATGCTTTAGCTTATATAACACTTGCTGGTTTTAATTTAACTAAAGCAACGGCGCACACTAAAGTATTAAACTTCACTTCAAATGTTGCTGGTCTACTTTTCTTTATTGTTGGTGGGGAAGTTGTTTGGTCAATTGGATTAGTTATGCTAATAGGTCAATTTATAGGCGCAAGGCTTGGTGCTAAAATGGTCATTGCTAAAGGCCGCAAATTGATTAGACCAATGCTAATCTCAGTTTCAACAATTATGAGTATTAAATTGATTTACGAGAATTTCTTTTAATGACATAAATATAATTATTCATTAAGTTGGATGAAATTATAATTTACCAGTAATATTAAATATAATAACTACCACTTAACTTGAGTAATTATTATGAAACTTCAACAATTACGTTATATTTTAGAAATAGCTCGCTCAGGTTCAATTAATGAGGCGGCGAAAAAGCTATATATTACCCAACCAAGTCTTTCAACAGCGGTAAAAGAACTTGAAGCAGAATTTGGCATAGAGATTTTTGTGCGTACTTCGAAAGGTGTTTCCTTATCAACAGATGGGGTTGAGTTTTTGGGTTATGCCAAACAAGTTTTAGATCAGGCTGAATTGTTAGAGCAACACTACTCCAAAAAAGAACCCTCTAAACAATTGTGTAGCATTTCCACGCAACATTATGCATTTGCAGTTAATGCATTTGTTAATCTTATCAAAAAAAATCATACTGATGAATATGAGTTTACTCTCAGAGAAACAAGAACTTACGATATTATCACAGATGTCGCTAATTTACGTAGTGAAGTAGGCATATTATATCTTACAGAATTTAACCAAAAAGTGATCTTAAGATTACTTAAAGAACATAAGCTTACTTTTAATCCTTTATTCGAAGCTCACCCTCATGTGTTTATTAGTACTCATCATCCATTAGCTAGCATGAAATTGTTGACACTAAATGCTCTGGCAGATTATCCATACTTATCTTTTGAGCAAGGTGAGTATAATTCTTTTTATTTTTCCGAGGAGATTTTAAGTACCGTTTATCACAAGAAAAGTATACATGTAAGTGATAGAGCAACATTATTTAATCTCTTACATGGTCTAAATGGCTATACCATTAGCACCGGTGTTTTAAGTGTAGATTTAAATGGTTCTGATATTTTATCTATTCCGCTTGATGTTGAAGAAACAATATTAATTGGTTGGATTACATCACAAAAAGTACAACTCAGTCTTTCTGCGCAAAATTATATTGAAGCACTGAAAAAACTCATTCAAGAAGAGTATGGATTTGAACTCAAATAAGCCTTTTATAATAAGCATAAATCAAAATTGCTATTTCAATAAATTTCGGTATAATTGCGCCCAATCCATATATTATATGGATGTTGAGGAATGTCTGAATTAGAGATTGGTCATTCCATATTTTAAATTAATTTTAAGAGGTTTATTATGTCTCTAACTGTAGAAACTAAAGCGAAAATCGTTGCTGAATATGGTCGTGGTACTAATGATACTGGTTCAACTGAAGTTCAAGTTGCACTTTTAACTGCACGTATTAATGACTTACAAGGTCATTTTTCTGAGC
This sequence comes from uncultured Gilliamella sp., assembly GCA_945271295.1. Lineage (GTDB taxonomy): Bacteria > Pseudomonadota > Gammaproteobacteria > Enterobacterales > Orbaceae > Gilliamella. Next base: position 22,243 of record CALYPG010000001.1, read on the forward strand.
ATAAAAAAGATCATCATAGTCGTCGTGGTTTATTGCGTATGGTATCTAGTCGTCGTAAATTGTTAGATTATTTACGTCGTAAAGATATTGAACGTTATAACCAACTAATCCAAAGACTAGGTTTACGTCGCTAATCATTAATCTACTTGAAAAGAGGCTTAAGCCTCTTTTTCGTTGAGAAAAATTAAGTCTCTGATATAATATTAATCCCTAAGAAAGAAGTAAAATTAATAATTTTAGTAAGTCAATAAGCTGAAAGATTATATCTCATGTTTCGCGCGACTAATGAGAGCTCTATATATTATAGATTTGTCATTAGTCGTGACAGTGAAATAATCTTTTGTTGAATATCCCCACATAGTTGAAGTGAATATCAATAAGTTCAGCCTATCGCTGTTCCCTGTCGAAATATCAAACTTCAACATTTTTAATAACAAGAGGACATTATTTTGTTTAATCCGATATATCAAGAATTTCAATATGGACGACATACTGTAACGTTAAAAACTGGAGTTATGGCTCGTCAAGCTACAGCTGCTGTTATGGTAAACATGGATGATACATCTGTATTTGTAACGGTTGTTGCTGATAAAAAAGTAAAAGAAGGGCAAGACTTTTTCCCTCTAACTGTCAATTATCAAGAACGTAGTTATGCAGCAGGTCGTATTCCGGGTGGTTTTTTCAAACGTGAGGGACGTCCTAGTGAAGGGGAAACCTTAATTGCGCGTTTAATTGATCGTCCATTACGTCCATTATTTCCAGAAGGATTCGTTAATGAAATCCAAATTATCGCAACTGTTGTTTCTGTGAACCCATCTGTTAGCCCTGATATTGTTGCAATGATTGGGGCTTCTGCTGCACTTTGTTTATCAGGCGTTCCATTCCATGGTCCAATCGGCGCAGCGCGAATTGGTTTTGTTAATGGTGAATTTGTATTAAACCCATCAGTTAAAGAACTTGAAAATAGTCGGCTAGATTTAGTGGTTGCCGGTACTCAAAGTGCTGTTTTGATGGTTGAATCTGAAGCAGATCTATTAACTGAAGATCAAATGTTAGCAGCAGTCGTTTTAGGACATGAACAACAACAGGTTGTAATTGATAATATTAATCAATTTGTAGCTAAAGCAAATTACCCAAAATGGGATTGGGTTGCACCGGCAAAAAATGAAACGTTATATAATACAGTTGCTGAACTTGCCAAAGATCGCCTAGGAGAAGCTTATCGTATAACTGAGAAACAAGCTCGATATGATCAGATTGATGTAATTAAAGACGATGTATTAACTACTTTAAAGGCACAAAATGCAGAGCTTGATGAAAATGAAGTTATCAATATTATTGTTGATTTAGAAAGTCAAATTGTTCGAAAACGTGTTATTGCTGGTGAACCTCGTATCGATGGTCGTGAAAAGGATATGATTCGAGCACTTGATATCCGAACGGGCGTGTTACCTAGAACTCATGGAAGCGCATTATTTACCCGTGGTGAAACTCAAGCATTAGTTACCGCGACGCTAGGTACTGAACGAGATGCGCAAATTATTGATGAGTTAACTGGTGAATATACTGAACGTTTCTTATTGCATTATAATTTCCCTCCATATTCAGTAGGTGAAACCGGCATGGTTGGCTCGCCAAAACGTCGGGAAATAGGTCATGGTCGTTTAGCGAAACGCGGTGTAGCAGCCGTGATGCCGAGTCGTGATGAATTCCCTTATACTGTGCGAGTTGTATCAGAAATCACCGAATCTAATGGATCATCATCAATGGCATCTGTTTGTGGCGCTTCTCTTGCTCTTATGGATGCTGGTGTACCAATTAAATCATCTGTTGCTGGTATAGCAATGGGGCTGGTTAAAGAAGGCGACAATTTTGTTGTATTATCTGATATTTTAGGTGACGAAGACCATCTTGGTGATATGGATTTCAAAGTAGCTGGCACACGTGAAGGCGTAAGTGCATTACAAATGGATATTAAAATTGAAGGTATTACCAAAGAAATTATGCAAGTGGCGTTAAATCAGGCAAAAAGTGCACGTTTACATATTTTAGGTGTTATGGAACAAGCTATTAATAAACCTCGTCAAGAGATTTCTGAATTTGCTCCTCGCATCTACACTATGAATGTTAACCCTGATAAAATTCGCGATATTATTGGTAAAGGTGGAGCAACTATTCGTGCATTAACAGAAGAAACAGGTACGACAATAGAAATTACCGATGATGGAATTGTTAAAATCGCTGCTTCTGATGGTAACAAAGCAAAAGATGCTATGGCGCGTATTAATAACTTAGTTGCCGATGTTGAAATCGGTAAAATTTATACGGGTAAAGTAACAAGAATTGTTGATTTTGGGGCTTTTGTTTCGATTATTGGTGGAAAAGAAGGGCTGGTTCATGTTTCTCAAATTGCCGATCACCGGGTTGAAAAGGTCGCAGATTATCTGAAAGTTGGGCAAGAGGTAAGTGTTAAAGTACTAGAAATAGATCGTCAAGGTCGGATTCGTCTAAGTATGAAAGACGCATTAGAATCAGAAACTAAAACCGTTCCTACTGCAGAATAAAATGTTATTCACTGGGAGTTGTAAATGAGACTATTCGACCTGAGGGTTATATGCTGTTTATTGGCTGTTATTCTTTTATCAGGTTGTTCTAGCTCTGTGCCTGTGTTGGCTGTTCCTGAACAAGTATCATACGATGATGAATTGAAAATTGCACAGATCAGCCAGCAACTATCGCGAAAAGATATTGATATTGCAACTCGAATGCAATTGATTTTTGAACGGGGCATTATTTACGATTCTTTAGGTTTTAAAGCCTTTGCGCAAAGTGATTTTTCTCATTTACTAAGTATTAATCCTAAAGTTCCTGATTTATATAATTTTTTGGGTACTTATGCATTAAGGGAAGGCGATTTTGATACTGCTCTAATGTCGTTTAATACAATATTAGAACTGGATCGTAATTATGCATACGCCTATTTAAATCGAGCAATTGCATTATATCGTACAGGACATTATTATGCAGCTCAGCAAGATGCACAAAAGTTTTACCAGTATGACGTTAATGAACCAATTAGAATTTTATGGCTTTATTTGATTGAAAAAGAAAATGATGATAAAGCTGCATTGAAATTGCTACAACAACGTTATGATCTAATGAGTGATAAAACGATTTATGGGGCTGATATTATCGCATTTTATTTAGGACATATTAGTGAATCTAAATTGATGCAGAATCTTCAAAAAGGTGTCGAAAATAATCGGCAATTAGCTGAACGCCTTTGTGAAGCATACTTTTATTTAGGTAAATATTACCAAAGTAAAGGTGACAATGAGCGTGCCAAAATGTTATTTAAATATGCTTTAGCCAATAATATTTATAACTTTGTTGAACATCAACAGGCACTCTACGAAATGAAGTTACTTGAAACCAAGTAACAAGGGTTATGCCAGTTTTAAAAACGAAAATATAGTTATAGCGTAGTTCTGATTGGCCAAGGATATATTTTCAAGTTAATTGATAATATTGTTAGTTGATCTTATCTTTAATATGAAGGGTATATAATAAATTTCATTTGTTATATTTTTATATTATTTGGATTAAATTAATATCGGCAGTTAGTTATTGGGGTGAGTTGTAAATTTTCAATTTAGTGATCTGGCATCATATTCATATACACTTTCTTTTATTTGAAAAGCAATGCAATAATTAAGAAAAGTCACTAAGTCTAGCTTAGTAACAATTCATGTTTGCAGATAATGATCGTCAATAGTATGACAATTTAAAAAGTAAGTTTATATTCAGTTAGAATTTATAAGCGAGTTTACATGACAACAGAAGTTTCTTTCATTGACCTTGGATTATCCCAGGAAATTCTTAATGCGTTAAATGATCTTGGTTTTAGCAAACCATCACCAATCCAATCAGCCTGTATTCCTTTATTATTAGCTGGCAATGATGTATTAGGAATGGCACAAACAGGTAGTGGAAAAACTGCCGCATTTTCAATTCCTTTTTTAATGAATATTGATATTAATCTAAAAGCGCCACAACTTTTAGTTTTAGCACCTACGCGAGAACTTGCTATCCAAGTTGCTGATGCCTGCGGCGAATATTCAAAATATATGAAAGGGTTAAGAGTATTGCCATTATATGGTGGTCAACGTTATGATGTGCAACTTCGAGCCTTAAAACAAGGTCCACAAATTGTGGTTGGCACACCAGGCCGTTTACTTGATCATTTAAATCGTAAAACCTTGGATCTTTCTAATTTAAAAGGTTTGGTACTTGATGAAGCAGATGAAATGTTAAGAATGGGCTTTATTGATGATGTGGAAAGTATTATGGCTGCGATTCCAGATGATCATCAAACGGCATTATTTTCAGCAACAATGCCAGCACCAATTCGTCGCATTACTAAACGATTTATGCACAATCCTAAAGAAGTTCAGATTAAATCGACCAATCAAACAGCACCTGATATTGATCAGAGCTATTGGCTGGTACGAGGCATGCGTAAAAATGAAGCGGTTATCCGTTTCCTTGAAGCAGAGGATTTTGATGCGGCAATTATTTTTGTGCGCACTAAAACTGCAACTTTGGATGTAGCTGAGGTTCTCGAAAAGCATGGCTATAGTTGTGCAGCACTTAATGGTGATATGACTCAACAATTACGAGAGCAAACATTAGATCGCTTACGTAATGGACGATTAGATATATTAATTGCCACTGATGTGGCTGCCCGGGGTTTAGATGTTGAACGTATCAGTTTGGTTATTAATTATGATATTACATTAGATTCCGAATCGTATGTGCATCGTATCGGTCGAACTGGTCGAGCGGGTCGTGCTGGTCGAGCAATTTTATTTGTTGATAGCCGTGAGCGACGCTTACTTAAAAATATCGAGCAAACGATTAAAAAACCAATTCCTGAAGTGGGATTACCTTCCAAAGAATTATTAGAAAAACGTCGTTTAGTTAAATTTACTGAGCAAGTACAAAAACAGCTTGAAAGTAGTGATTTAGATCAATATCAAACACTACTAGAACAAATACAAGCAAATTGTGGCGCAGATCTTGAAACTATTGCAACAGCTTTATTAAAATTAGCTCAAGGAGAACGTTCATTAATTCTACCTCCGGATCCAGTCTTTAAACCATCAAAGGAAACAAGGGAGCGAGATGGTCGTAGTAGTGAACGTCGGTTACGCGGTGATAACCGTGAAACACCAAAACGACGTGAACGACGGGATGTTGGTGATATGGATATGTATCGTATTGAAATTGGCAAAGAAAATGGTGTTGAAGTTCGTCATATTGTTGGCGCTATTGCTAATGAAGCAGATATAAGTAGCCGTTATATTGGTAATATTAAACTGTATGAAACCTATTCAACAGTAGAATTACCAAAAGGAATGCCAAAAGATATATTAAAACACTTTGAAAAAGTAAGAGTGCTTAATCAGCCTATGAAAATGAGTTTAGTAACCGGTTCATCCGAAACTAAACGTGGACGTAGAAGTAATAAGTCTGATTCAGCTGGAACTGCTACGCCTAAGAAGCGTAACAGTCGTCAATCTGGAAGTGGTCGTCCGTCCGCCCCACAATTTTAATATAAATTCCTCTACCATAATGGTAGAGGCGTTTTTTAATTTTTTGTATGTGTGTATCGTTTAACATCATTACCAATACCTTTTGCTAAGGTAATAAAATTAATTAGTGCTACAACCTTTGGACCAGCAATAATTAGTCAAGCTAATCTAAAATTTTTAACCATCAATTCACTTTTATTATGTGCATAATAACGCGCTGATATAAAAAGAAAAATGCTCTTAATATCTAAATCTGTTATTGATGATGAAAATAAAAGGTCATTATTATTTTTCTTTACCAGAAAGACTAACATGTTATCTTCAATAACCAAAAGATTAAGAGCTTTGCCCAAAAATAAGATTAAGGGTATACTGTCACCAAATTAATAAGTAAATAGAGGTATGGCATGGCAGATTCTTTAAACAAATGTAAAGCAAATGAAACTCCCGCGTGTTGTTGTGTGGATGTGGGTACAATTATTGATAATGAGGATTGTACTGCTGAGTATGAACATGTTTTTGCAACGGAATCGGAAGCTCAAGCTAAATTAGCATCATTGACTCAAGCAGCAAAAGATGTGGAAACTGAACCTTGTGAAATCAATAGTAACATTAAAAAAGTAAATGATGGCTATAAATTAGCTGCAAAATTTACTTTTTGTTGTGGTGCAGAATGTATGATTTTTCAATTAAAATTACGTTAATTGATAATTAAATACTCATGAAAGTTTGTGTTATGAGACATGGTGAAGCAGGATTTTCTGCTTTATCAGATTCTAGTAGGTCACTTACTGCTTTTGGTATTAGTCAATCTAAGCAGGCAGGTCAATGGCTTAAACAACTAGGCTTCCATTTCGATTTGGGATTAGTGAGTCCTTATTTACGTGCGCAGCAAACATTAACTGAATTGTTGACCCAAGTGTCTGTATCTCAAATTGAAACTAATAATTTACTTGTTCCTGGTGGGAACCCTTCAAAGATTGCGAATTTATTAGCAATGTTACCATCAAGTGGTATTGAAAATGTAATTGTCGTATCTCACCTTCCTTTTGTGGGGTATTTAGTTAATGAACTTTGCCCTGAGGTTTCTGCTCCAATGTTTGCTACTGCTGCAATAGCTTGCATTGATTTATCACATGATGTTGCAGGAAGGCTTGAATGGTTTCATCAAGCGGAGTAAAAAAGCTTAATCTTTTAGAGTTACCTTTAACTGGTCGAACATTGATTGAAGCATCGGCAGGAACAGGTAAGACTTATTCACTCGCCTTTATTTATCTTAGATTGTTACTTGGGATTGGCAAAAATAGTTATCCAAAACCGCTGAATGTTAATGAGATTTTGGTGGTAACGTTTACTAAAGCGGCCACTCAAGAACTCCGTTCACGTATCCGGCAAAATATTCAAGAGTTAAGATTAGCTTTGTTAGAGGGCAAACATACGGATCCTATTTATCAACAATTAATTGAATTAATTGTTGATCCACAAACTGCGATCCAAATGTTAACTCAAGCACAACAATCAATGGATGATGCTGCTATTTATACTATTCATAGCTTTTGTCAGCGTATACTTACTAGCCACGCATTTACGTCAGGGGTTCTTTTTGAGCAAACATTGATTGCTGATGAGCAACAACTGTATTTACAAGTTGTTCAAGATTTTTGGCGCTATTATTTTATTCCACTTGATAAATCACTTGCTTATTTAGTGCTAGCTTCATGGCAAGACCCTGCTGCATTATTGGCTGATATAACGCCTTATTTAAATTTGGATTTTAACAATTCAACAGAGCTTAATTCAGATGTTTTAGCGAAAATTAATGAATTTTACAAGAATAATTTCCTAAAAATTGATACTGTCAAAAAAACGTGGCGATCTTCAATTGATGAAATTACTAAGATTATTACGCAATCAGATGTAAGTAAACAGTCCTATAATAGCCGAAACTTACCGAATTGGCTTGCTAAAATATCAGTATGGGCGAACCAAGAAACCAATACTTTTGAATTACCTGATGAACTTAACAAGTTTTGCCAAACAGTATTAATCGCTAAAACAAAAGAAGGTAAAATCGCACCTAAACATGTTGTTTTTGAATTAATCGAAGCTTTATATATAGAACCATTTGATTTACGAAGCCAAATCTTAATGGATATTGTTGCGATAGTTCGTCAGGGTATTTATGCTGAAAAAATTAGACGTGGTGAAATAAGTTTTGATGATTTACTTTTGCAACTTAATCGAGCATTGCGTATTAATACAGGAAAGCTGTTAGCTAAAAGGATCGCTAGCAACTATTGTGTCGCTTTGATAGATGAATTCCAAGATACCGATCCGGTTCAGTATCAAGTTTTTGATCGTATCTATAATACCCAGAGCAAAGAAACAGGTTTATTATTCATTGGCGATCCTAAACAAGCTATATATAGTTTCCGTGGTGCTGATATTTTTACTTATTTAAAAGCTAAGCAATCTGTAGGTGAAAATCATTTTACTATGGATGTTAATTGGCGCTCATCATCATCGATGGTCAATGCCGTTAATCAACTATTTGCACAAATTGAAAATCCGTTTATTTTTGAAAATATCCCTTTTTTGCCAATGAGCTATGCAGAAAAGAACCAGCAAAAAAACTTGATAATTAATCATCAAGAAATTGATGCATTAACTGCTTATCTGTTACCTGATGAGGTATCAACTATTGCCGATTATCAAGAGCACATTGCCAATTGTTGTGCCAAACAAATTGTCACGTGGCTTTCTGGGGCTTCAATATTGATTAACAATCAAAACGAACAACGTTTTGTTACTTCAGCTGATATTGCTATTTTAGTTCGTACAGGACGAGAAGCAGAAATTATCCAACAAAAATTGACAGCACATGGTATTAAAAGTGTCTATTTATCTAATCACAGCAGTGTTTTCTCCTCAACAGAAGCTAAAGATGTTCTTTGCATATTACAAGCGGCATTAATGCCTGAAAGTGAATCAACATTACGTTTAGCAATAATGACATCACTATTAGGTCAAAGCATGACTCAGCTTGAGCAGATAACAGAGGATCAAGATAAGTGGGATAGTTTAGTTGAAGAGTTTAAACAATATCAAGTTTTATGGCAGTATTATGGTGTATTAGTCATGTTACGCAGAATGATGAAAAAACGTCATTTAGCTGAAAATATTTTATGCCGTCAAGACGGTGAACGGGTATTGACGAATTTGATGCATTTAGGTGAATTATTGCAAGAAGCAGCTGATGAACTAGATAGTCCACATGCTTTAATTCGATGGTTGACTAAACAGATCATTAATCCAGATCTGAGTGCTGAAAATCATGAGCAACGTTTAGAAAGTGATGAGAATCTGGTTAAAATTATCACAATTCATAAGTCAAAAGGTCTTGAGTTTCCATTAGTTTGGCTACCTTTTATAGCTCAGTATCGTTCAACCGATACTCAATTTTATCATGATAAAGATAATGATTATCAACCAACTTATGCCTGGTTATTAACCGAAGAAATTAAACAACAAATTGATGATGAACGTTTGGCAGAGGATTTACGTTTATTATATGTTGCTATGACTCGCGCCATATATCATTGCAGTATTGGTCTTGCATATTTGAAGAAAAATCGCTCGGCAATTAATCACTTACTTAAAAATGAATTAACGGCTATCGGTAATTTTGCTAACTTGGTAAATGTGGAGTTGCCAATTGCTAGCGAGCGGTATGTTTCCCCAACATTGTCTAGTTTATCTTTATCTGCAAATGTTTTTCAGCGTGAGCTTTCTAATAGTTGGCGGGTGACCAGTTATACTGAACTGCAAAAACATAACACTACAATGGCATTTAACCCGGATATTATTAATGATTGGGATGAATATCAACCGGAGTCAGCAATGGTTGAAGCTGCCAATATACAGTATGATATTCATCATTTTCCTAAAGGTGCTCATGTTGGAACACTATTACATAAGATGATGGAAAACATATCACAGGATAATATCAACCAGTTAAGTCATGAACTGGTCAATAAACTTAATTTAGCGTCACCATGGTTAGATGTACTAAATAATTGGCTAAAACAACTCTTAACAACCTCACTTAATCAACATGATTTAATTTTGTCAAAAATTTTACAAGGTAAGTGTATCCATGAATTACCTTTTTATCTCCCTATTCGTAAAGCAGTGACCAGTGAGCAATTAGATAAGCTTTGTAAAGAGTATGATAGCTTATCAGAACAATGCCCTGCGTTAGAATTTGATACAGTTCAAGGTATGTTAAAAGGATTTATTGATTTAGTGTTTGAGTTTGCAGGTAAGTATTATATTGTTGATTATAAATCAAATTGGTTAGGTAATTCTGTCGAAAATTACAACTTGGAATCCTTACAACAAGTGATGTGTGAACACCGTTATGATCTACAATATCAACTTTATGCATTAGCTTTACATCGTTTTTTAAAAAGCCGTTTACCCCATTATCATTATCAAGATCATTTTGGTGGCGTATATTATCTCTTTTTACGTGGTATGCCAGAAAATGGCGTTTTTTACCATCTTCCAGAACCACAATTTATCGAAAAACTCGATAAGCTATTTGAAGGTGAACAAACCGAACGTTAACATTTCGTTCTCATTAGCGGCACTTACACGTAGTTATCTGTTTATTTATTGTGAAAGGGAAGTATTAATTGCTTTTTACGCCATAGGTAAAATGTAAGTTTAACTTGCTTTTTCTATTCTTTTTTCCTATTAAAATTAGCTCGTTAAAAGAGGTATTAATACTCACATCGCTCTGGTTTTATAAGTCTATTCCATTTTGGGTTTATTATATTTTAATAGTTCTGAAAAGAATTTTAATATATTATCTTTATTCACTTTTTTTAAGATAACAACATTATTTTCTTGAAAAAAACCACGCTCAGAAATTTCGTCTTGTGCATCTTGTATAAAACGATGTATGTCATAAAAACTATGTGTATATTCTACATTGTTGACTTGTAATTTTAACTCAAGTATACAGCCTTTTGACTCGCACTCAAACTCAAATAAATCATCATACCAGTCAGGAAAAATTATATTCATAGTATATAGCACCTTTATTTGCAATCATAATATAGCAAATTCATTAACAAATAGGTATTTTAGGTATCATCGCATTATAGCTAAGCATGGAACCTTTTTGTATAATTGGTAGCGCCTAAAAAGATTGCGCAAATTTATTTATAGATGCTATCCTAATTATTGTTAATATTCCTTTGTTCCATCGGTTCAACAGTCTAGCTTGTTAGTATTATTTTTGAAAAAAGCTACTTATTTTAAATAACCCACAATTATCAAATGAAATTAACATTGAAATTAGTTCAACTATGATTGAGAAAAGTTATATTTATTTTAATATTGATTTAAAATAATTCTTCATATGAATTATATAGTTCAATCTTATTAATAATTTCATCTAACTCAGGGGCAATAACATTTAATTCTTCATCCAAGATGTAAAGTCCATTTGTTGATAATAATTCAATTATTTTTTTTAACATCGAAATATAATTATTTCGCAGATCTATTCTTATGTAAATTTCCCTTATTAAAGCGTTTTCAATGGTAATTGCTACAGAATCACTTTCATAGGTACCCCAAAACAATGTTTTATCATTCCAATAAGTATTAGAAGGTAAAAAATTAATTTTTTTTATTAAATTATCTTTATTGAATTTATCGAACCAAATTAAATCGTTAAAATCATCTTCTGTTATTTCTTTAGGGATGTTTTCATATTTTTGCTCTAAACTATCCTTAGGAATAGTCCAAAATGAATATTGCCATACAGCCATAAGTTCACCTATAATCATTTATCGCTATGTTACTATTACTTAATTATTAGGAATCAATTCTTTAAACTGATTAATCACACTAGGACAAAACTCACAAATTGGTAATTCGGTATGTGAATATATAAAGCCTGTTGGATTTGGTTGCCCTTTAATTTTTTAGCCTTTACACTAGATTATTTTCTATTATTAATAAAATGGTTAAAAGTTATATCAATTTTTTTCAGTTTCGAATGACTTTTTATTTTGTGGTATATCAATGGAACTTTTGCCAAAATATATCCGCATATGTTCCAATAACATAACATAGCCCCTCATTTAAATCATATGCATCTGTTCTAATAAGGATATCTTTTTCTAATAAATGATCGCCCATTATAAATATAGTATAAGTACCATTATCATTAACTCCATCCCGTTTCCCATCAAATTCAATAATAAAAACAGATTTTTCTTTTTTTATTTTTTCAATAATCGGAAGAATAGCATCTATTCCTGACCAATCTTCATGAAGATCGCATATTTCTAAACTAGTTGCTAAATTACTAATATATTGTTTTGTATATTTTTTCATATCATAATCATTCTGTTAGTGTCGTGGCTATATCTGGAATGTCAGTACATTTTCAACCATCTAATTTGTTACTATCCCTTAAAATAGTACAACAAACAAGTAGAAAATTCTCAGCGATGAAAGTAAACGTTTGTTTGAGAAACTAGCCGCCATTTGATGGTTGCAATGTTTTTGGGAAGATGAGGTATTACGAATGCATAAGAATAATAAGCCAGAAAGATAAAGAAGATCATTCCGGCTTGATTATTTTAAGACGTTGGGATTTCAATTGAGAAGTCAAAAGCCAATAAACCCGCTTCTTCAACCCGTTGTTTAAATTTTTCTGTCACAAAAACTCGACTAATATCTTCTTCAATAGAGAATAAATAATCATCAGTAATGTTTTCAGCAATAAGAACAGGTTTATTGATAACAAATCCTTTTGAGTATACTTGATAAACTGATTTTTCTTTATCAAAACAACCGGATAAAGGATTAGTAGGGTAATAACCAAAAAACTGTTTGCGTTTACTCTTAGTGATCACCGGCAACACCTGACCACGGGGCTCTAAAATATCAGCCAGTGCAGTCAGAGCAAATTCACTTATCACAAAAAATGGCTCCAAAGCACCACTAAAATCAAACTGATAATTCTTTTTACCAAAATCATTTGATCTTAGTTCAAGCGTAATAGCTTGATATTTATTATCAAATGGTTTCCATGGATCTTCAACAGATCTAATCATAATATGTTCTTCGAGAACTTGATAATCCTGAATAAAGGAACAATAGTTTGTTACATCCGATTTTAAATAGTATATTTTCTTATTCATAATCTATTATACCAACTTGCGTCATTATTTGCCCAGACAAAATATCGCTAATTTTTCCCAATTTATAAAGGCACTTTACTTTTGACAAAAAATGGAAAAACGTTATAACTAACATGGTAGTTTTAATCCAGGAGAAAATAATATATCTAAAACTGTTGAAAGGTTTGAATTTTCATCAAATTTAATACTAACAGGTAGTTTTGATAACAGTTCATCTCTACAAAGTAAAAGGATATTATTTTGCTTTAGAAAAAGTACTAATTTTGTTAATTGATTACTTCTAGCATAATAATTGTCAAATACAGTATCATCTATTATTAATAAAGAATATTTCCCTACCAAAGAAAGATAGAGATTTTTAAAATTCTGTCTGTCAATTATTTTTAATGATTTTGAAACATCATAATTTAAATCGGTTAAATCAGTGATGTTATGATATATATTTTTTATTTTAAAAATCAGATTATTATACCAATTTTGTCTTTCTAAAAGAAAATCGAAGTTTGGCTGGACTAGAGATTTATAAGAATGAAAAATATTATTAATTATCTTTTCTTTCAAACTATCATTTATCATATTTTTTGTCCAGATGGATGCTTATGAAAATTACCTTCTGAATCATTATATTCAAATAAGTTGTTTTTCCTGAGCTGAAAGCCTTTAGAAGCAAATGCAGGTTCGATGACATCACAAATTTCTTTAATAATATCCTCTTTGGTTTTTTTAATCATTGCAGTAATCTCCATATAGCAATGTGCGTTTTACTTATAACTTCGGTAACAGTGGCTTTGTTATATCTAACTTGTACAGCTAGTTGTATTTTTCTTGGTTAGCTTTTTCCCAGATATTTCATAAAAAGCTCGAGTTCTTTTTTTGCAAATGAGAAATGTAACAGATCAGCATATCGTTCTTTTAATTCATCCAATCTGTTCTCTTTTTTTAGTAAATATAAAGAAGGATATTCAGTATTTGCTATTACCCAGTCTTTATTATAAACCTCAAAAAACCAATATGTTGCCATATTAACACTTTCAATTAATTGATTTTTCCAGTTTAATTTTTCATCTAGCTCATCAAAGACACAAAACCATATTGAAAACCTATCACGAAAATCAGACAATGATTCTTCTTCGTTTTTAAAACAGCGCCAATCTGTTACTCCGCATAGATATTTATTTTTTATTCTAAATTTTATAGTGGACTCAATACAAGCATCATCCCAATTATCAGGATAATCATATTCATCATCTCTTAAGACGGACTCCAATATTTTATTGATGGGCTCCATTATGTTTTTATTAAATACATTAAGCATTAAATGCAATGAAAAATAGCCTTTTTGCTTACTGAGATTAATTTCATATTGAAACAGGTTACCTTCTGAATCATTATATTCAAACAAGTTGTTTTTCCTGAGTTGAAAGCCTTTGGAAGCAAATGCAGGTGCTATCACATCAGTAATTTCTTTAAAAATATCATCTTTGGTTTTTTTTATCATCGCGGTAATCTCCATATAATTTCAAATAGATCATCCCTAATAAATTAGATACATTTTGATAAAAGCTAAATCTTTTTGTTAACCTTAGTTAGTCTTGGATGGTAAATCTATCGTCAAGAATAATATAGTACTTGAAGTAACTATAAATCAACCTACGCTTTTTAGTTGGTTTGCCAAACAATATCACGTTGTTCATTTTAAATTAGAATGTAAGTTGTAGACGTGATTTTCATTATAATAGTTATCTCTTTGCGCTAGTGATGCTTAATGTATTCTAGGTAGATGAAGATTTGGTTTACTTTGTTGAAAATGAGATGGTAAATTTCACCCAAGCTTTAACAACAATTAATCAGATAACTTTTTGGTTATGGCACGATTAAATCATCGTCCACGAAAACGACTTGGATTTAAAACACCCTATCAAGTCTTTTACCAACTCGATTTGCACTTAGCTTTTGAATGTAGCCTTTATTTTATACTTAAACGTTAACTTAACCTGAAACTTCTTGTCAAAGTTCATGATTTTTTATACAGGGGGATAGGATAGCTGTGTTCAATAAAGCAAAAATAAAACTTAATCACATATTTTTGGGGATTAACCATAATTAATGCAAATAATTACACAATACAATTTACAGAATAACGTTTAGTGAGCGTTGGCACAAAAATATTAATCATATTTGGTGGTGCCTTTTCACCTTTAGCAAGTCGCAATGCCAATTCGGCTGCCTGTTCAGTCATTGTTTGTAATGGATAGCGCACCGTTGTAAGTTTTGGATGTAAATAGCGAGCTAGAAGTAAATCGTCAAAACCAATGATTGAAATTTCGGCGGGGATTTTTATATCATTATCATAGAGAACTGACATGGCACCGGCAGCCATAGAATCATTGTAACAAGCAATAGCAGTGAATTTACGATTACGTTCTAATAATGACATCATAGCTTGCTCACCACCCATTTCGGTTGGTACTGAAACAGCAATAAAATTTTCATCATAGTTTATGTGATGTTCTTTTAAAGCATCTTTATAACCTTGTAAACGATCAGATGAATCTATAATTTCATGACTAGAACATAAATAAGCTATCTTGGTATGACCATTTTGAATTAAATGTTTAACTGCTAAATAGGAGCCATAACGATCGTCAAGAGCGATACAACGTTCTTGAAAATCTGTTATTATGCGATTAATCAAAACCATTCCTGGAACCTGTTGCATTAATTTTTTTAGGGTACTATCAGTCAATATTTTGGCATGCACCACAAGTGATGAGCAACGGTGTTCAATAAGCTTTGTTATGGCATTGTATTCTAATCCTTCCTGGTGATATCCATTACCAATTAACAAAAAATTTCCTGTTCGGGATGCAACTTTTTCAACCGTACTAACCATAGTGCCAAAAAATGGATCGGATACATCTGGAACGACAATACCAATAGTGTTAGAATTTTGTTGTGATAACGCACGTGCATTAGCATTCGGATAGTAGTTTAATTTTTCCATGGTATTTTTTACGGTATTGCGAGTTTTGTCACTCACATTGTTTGCATTATTAATAACGCGAGATACTGTTGCAACTGACACTTTAGCTAAGCGTGCAACATCTTTGATTGTAGCCATAAAAAGACCTTTTATTAATTACTATAAACAAAATTATCTGCCTTCAAATAATTTTTATACTTGAATTTATTTTATATGTAGTGCTAGCTGGAGATTAAGAGGGTTCATGAAACACAGAGCCACACATAAAACATTTTGTTATCCTCATCTTCAGGTGGACTCTGCAGGTAGGGCACTGAATATTTGGATTGATCAATCATGATAAGCGAAAAATAACTTTTTGCCAATAATTCTATCGATATCTGAATCGTTTCAGTATGAATTTGTTCAAATAAGAATAAGAAAGTTGTACTATTGTCTATTTTTTGGCATACGATAAGTAATTTAATTAGTGGCAATATTGATTTCGATTATTTAGCAATATCGCTTATTTATATCATTGCTACAGGAACGAAAACAGCTAAAAGAATACTTAACCCCTGTCTATTGACCAATTAGTTAAATCGCTATTTTTGCCTCCATTTTTGATTAAATAAAATATTATGTAATCGTTTATCTAAATGAGGTTATTCATGGTGAAAATGTATAGGTAAAATATTATCTAAATAATTACTAAACTAGAAATTCATGTATTTTCGAAAGTTAATTTTGTTCAACTATAAGCTAATAATAGTTGAACAAAATAAATATAATTAAATTTTTCTTTTGTTATACTGATTCCGTAAAATGAAAACGATTCCATTTTATAGACTTTAAAATTCAAACTACAGAATTTATATGTAGATAATAAAAAATGGTTGTGCGAAAAGTACATTTTTTGTGTTATTATGATAGCATTTATGGATGATTGATTGAAATTTCATGAAAAAACAAAATATTATTACTTCACTCTTTTTTATTACTCTGGCTTGTAATGTTCACGCTATTGAAAAATATGTGACAGACAATGTTGATGTTTATCTGCGGCGTGGCCCTGGTGCTCAGTATGCTTTATCTAATTCTGCCAAAGCTGGGGAAAAAGTTACTGAACTTGAAAAAAGTTCTGATGGCAAATATACGCGAATTCAAGTTAGCAATGGCACAACAGCTTGGATTGAATCTAATAAACTAAATGAAAATCCTAGTTATAAGGAGCTTTATTTTTTATTGGAGGCTCAGTTAGCTGATTATAAAAATAAAGCCAATAATGTCGATCAACATCATCAAAATACTGTAGATGATTATGTTCAAAAATTACAAACAGCTGAGAAGTCAATAGAGAATCTTCAAAATAAAAATAATGAGTTAGAAAAACAGATTGACGAGCAAAGAAAACAAATTGATGCGATGCAAAATAACCAAAGCATTAAGTTAAGTCAAGAGGATAGTAAGCCAGAAAACACCAATAGTAACTGGTTATTCAATGGGGGACTTATTGCTGGTGGGGGATTGATTTTAGGTCTCGTATTGCCAAGTATCATACCTAAGCGGCGTAAAAGAGACAATTGGTTGCGTTAGATGAGCGAGACTTATCTTGTTGGTGGCAGCGTTCGGGATCAGTTATTACAATTCCCCGTTATTGATCGAGATTGGGTAGTTGTCGGTGCTACTCCCGATGAGTTGATTTCTTTAGGCTATCAACAAGTAGGTAAAGATTTTCCAGTATTTTTACATCCAATCACTAAAGAGGAATATGCTTTAGCGCGTACAGAGCGCAAGTCTGGCAAAGGTTATACTGGATTTATTTGTGATTTTGGTAAAGATGTCACTCTAGAACAAGATCTTGTTCGTCGAGATCTTACTATCAATGCTATTGCTATGGATGATAAGGGTAATATTATTGATCCTTACCATGGGGTTGATGATCTTAATCATAAAATATTGCGTCATGTTTCTATAGCTTTTCGAGAAGATCCGTTGCGTATTTTACGTGTGGCCCGTTTTGCTGCGCGCTATCATCAATTAGGTTTTGTAATTGCCAAAGACACAATGTTTTTAATGAAGGAGATGGTATCAGCAGGCGAAGTCAGTTACCTTACTCCTGAACGGATTTGGAAAGAGACAGAAAAAGCATTAACTACTCAAAATCCTCAAATCTACTTTCAAGTGCTTAAACAATGTGGAGCACTTAATTATTTGTTTCCTTCATTAATATTAACGCCAACTATTATGGATGCGTTAAAAAAGTCAACTTTATTGACCAATGAATTAATCATTCGTTTTGCTGTGTTATGTGGTAATTTACCGACTAAAACATCGATAGAGATGTTATGTAATAGAATTAAAGCTCCTCAAAGTTTCGTTAAGACAGCTATTATGGTACAGCAATACCACAAAAGTGTTGATCAGATTGAAGATCTTACAGCAAAGCAAATTATTGATTTATTAAATGGTATAGATGTATGGCGAAATCCTAAACATCTTAGCCAATTGATTATTGCAAGTCAGGCGTTTGCCAAAACCAAATCTTATCATCAAGCTCAATATCTTGAAAAAGCTTATAAAATAGCTCTTGGCGTTAATGTACAGGAAATTATTGCTCAAGGTTTTACTGGAAAATCGATTCAGATTGAATTGCAAAAAAGGCGAATTGAATCGTTATTAGACTAGATTTGATTGCATCTTAATCAGTTGAGATTTTTTTTCAAAATATCTAAAAAAAATAGTTGACGATTTGACGTAACACAAGCATAATGCGCCTCGCAGTGTTGGTTATGACGTTGCGAATGAAATGGCTACGTAGCTCAGCTGGTTAGAGCACATCACTCATAATGATGGGGTCACAGGTTCGAATCCCGTCGTAGCCACCATTAAGATTAAAGTTATACTTTTACCGGAAGTATACATTGCGGGTGTGGCGAAATTGGTAGACGCACCAGATTTAGGTTCTGGCGCCGCAAGGTGTGTGAGTTCAAGTCTCTCCACCCGCACCATTTAATCTTAGTTTCCATACTCAATTGGGGTATAGCCAAGCGGTAAGGCAGCGGGTTTTGATCCCGCCACGCCCAGGTTCGAATCCTGGTACCCCAGCCATTTTAATCTGCATGATTTATGATATCTTTGTTAATTCTGTATTATATTTTAGCATATAACATTTTCGTTTATTCTTTGCGGGTATGGCGGAATTGGTAGACGCGCTAGATTCAGGTTCTAGTTCCGAAAGGTGTGCGAGTTCAAATCTCACTACCCGTACCAGATATCTCTTTTCATCCCTTATATTGGGGTATAGCCAAGCGGTAAGGCAGCGGATTCTGATTCCGCCATCCCAAGGTTCGAATCCTTGTACCCCAGCCATAAAAACATCGCATGAATCAGTTTTAATTATGATTATTAATTGAATTAAATCAACTTAATGCTAATAGATTTTTTTTTGATTATATATAATCCGTTTTTTCATTTAAACATTAAAATATTATTAACCTAAATATATTGCATGGTTAGATTTTTGTCGCATTAGTAAAATTTTGCAGCGAGTTTTGCAATAGATTGCCCACTATATTAGCTTTACACACATTTGTTTTTTTAAGAATTATAGCAACTTCATTAATCTGATAGTTTATGGATAGAGGTTTTGACTTTATTGATTGTAAAAGAGTTAGAACTTAACTAACTGATAAACTAAAAAGCTTGAAAGCTGTCAATTTTAAATGGTAAATAAGGCCAAGCGTTATCATTAGCATAATTTAACGCCATACTGTTGCTAGCTGATATAATTTTAGGATGTATCATCGAATTGGGTGAAAATCTTCAATAGCTATGCAACAGTGGAGATGAATCTGACGTTAACAATGATAAAATAATAAGATAATCAATAATAGTTTCATCTAATTGTTTGGGAAAATATATCAGTGAAAAAGGGAATAAAACTATAATTGATAAAATTTATTGAATAATAATATAATTTAATCAATATGAAAATAAAGCAATAAAAAAGATGAAGGTAGTTATTTTAATGCTGATTTTGAATTCGTATTAGTGGCAAGAAATGAGTCATGCACAAAAGCCAAACGATGGAGCGTAACGGTGAAATAGTCATAAAATATCAAGTAAATAACTTAATTAAAGTTGCACATTGTAAATCTTAAAGATTACAAAAATCTTTAGCATTATTTGCAACTATAAAAATAAATATAAAGGAAATATAAATGATTGATTATAAAACAGCCACTAGGGATCAACTATCAGCTGAGTTTGAACGATTAAAAAAATTGTCTAATAACGATAGTTTTTTTACCAAAAATGAATTTTCACTTTTTCCACAAATTGTCATGCAAGGCGAAGCACCGGTGGCGGTATCATCAGGTAAAATTGACGGGAAGGCATGGTTAATTATTCTCACTAATCAACGTATTATCTTTTTAGATAAAGGCATGTCATTTTGTGTAAAGCAGGTAGCTATTGATTTAATTACCATATCGTCAATCTGCGCGGAAACTAAAATATTATCTGGTGAACTTGTTATTGCCACCGGTGAGCAAACTTATACAATTGAAAATGTTCCAAAAAAAGGAGTAATACCATTTGCCAATATGATAAAAGACGCTGTAGAAAGTCTTAAACAAAATAAGGAGGCAAATACTATCCAACAGCCAACCGCTAATGATGATCTAATTGAACAATTAGAACGCCTAGCATTATTAAAAGAAAGAGGAATTCTTACAGAAGAAGAACTTCAATCTCAAAAAGATAAAATTTTAGGTTGAAGATCCGCAAACATACCAACGGTGGCAGGCTATACTCTAAAAAAATTATATTTATTTAATTATTTTAGTAGCGTAGTTAATAGTTACTTTATTTCATTAATATGATTTTCCACGTGCTATTATGGATGTTGGCCGTGGAAAATCACAAAGAGAATGATGTTATTTATATAGATTCACAAAAACAGTTTGTACAGTACTAGCTGGATTTGCTGATACTTCTTTAACATAGTAAAAATGTGCATTATTGGCAATAGCGTGTTTTTGAGCCGCAGCACTTATATCTGTTGTATTATTAAATACTCCATGGAAAACGATGGTTTCGTATGGTTTCATTACCTTGAATGCATCACTACTAATTTCGTATGCATCTTGATCAGTTAAATCGGTTTTTACAATATAATCTCTAATAGGTGCTTCTTTTTTATATAAAGCTACTTCAATGTCTTGTGTTTGGTTTTTGGCATTATCAGGAGCAATTGAATAAATATAAAATGCATAAGCATCTCTTTCCTTAGCTAATTTACTTGCTGAATTAGTGATTTCAGCAGTATTGTTGTAATTACCTTTAAATTTAACTATTTCGAATGGTAAATAATAAAGAGCTTTACAACGTTCGTAGCCCACAACGCCATTGTATGTAACTTCATCTTTTTTTACTGCAATGGGTGCATTTGATTGATAAATGTCAGCATAAACAATTGCACGGTCTGCTGAGTCGCCTGCAGTTGCATTTTCAATTGCTTTGATATGATAATATTTAGCTCCTGCTTCATCTGCTACTCTTGAAATATCGTTGGCTGCATTTTCGGCTTGTAAATAATTACCTGTTACGAAAATTTCTTTCATTGGTACTAGATGATTACTCTCAATAGCTGATAGAGACTCTGCTGCATAAAGATTGGCAATAGGTAAAGATAGTAATACAGCAAGTGTAAGGGAAGATTTATTAAAACGTTTCATGATAATATCCTTTATTTTCTAAGTTAGTAAAATTAAATATTAATAGTTAACGCTTACTTATTTGTCAGAACAATCTAAATAGTTTAAAGAATACTAATATCTTGAGCTAGCTCCAGATATTTTATATATTTCTATTTAAAAAAACGTATAGATATACAGAAATGCTAATGAGAGAAAAATAAATACAATCTTTATAGTATATAAAATTTTTATAAATAAATTTCAAGATTTTTTGCTGAAAAAGAAGATATTTCGCATTAATTGATAAAAAATGCGAGAAAATATCTTTTTATTCGAGTTTATTCACAATTCTATTTATAATTCAATTTTTTTTGTACAACTATTTTACTAATGATAATAAATTTTTGTTACATGACTTTTATTGTCTTAGATCAACTTATAATCTCAATGAAGCGATAGTAGCATAGTCTCTTTTTTAGATTTATTTTTTAATGATAATTAAAATAAATATTTTTATTGATATTTAAAAATTTTACATTCTATTTACGTTATGCTAATAAAATGATAGATTGAAGTCGGAAGTTAATTTAATACGCGTGTTTCACCTTAATGATGCTATGCAATATTATATCAACAATATAAAGAAAGAACTTAACGATCTTGCCAATTTAAAACGTGAGCGAGCAGTCATTGGCATGCCTGCTACGTTTCAAAGGGTTTTTTCATTGCTTCCTACTCTTTTTCATTATCACAGTCCTGAGTTACCCGGATATTTAGAAGATGACATACCTTTTGGTATTGCTTGTTATCAACCTTCAGATGAAATTGATGAACAACTTAAAAAAGAGTTTAATTTTGTTTCAACATCTTCGAATGCTATTGCGGATATATCCGCGCTATACTCAATGGGGAGTACTTGTTCGATCGGGCAATCTACTAACTCAGATTTAGATATTTGGGTTTGTATTGAAAATAATTTATCGGATACTAAAAAACAAGCTTTACAACGAAAATGCCGCTTAATTGAACAGTGGGCAGAACAGCAACAGGTAAAATTAACATTATTTGTTGTAGATGTTGATCGGTTTATTAATCAGCATCATGAATGTCTAATTGGTGAAAATTGTGGTTCAGCGCAACATATCTTGTTACTTGAAGAATTTTATCGTTCAGCTAATCTTTTAGCGGGAAAATTATTGTTATGGTTTGCAGTTCCACACGATTTGACCATCAATGGTATAATTTATCCCACATATGAAGAGTGTGTAAAGGCTTTAGTTGAGTTGCAAATGATCCAAAGGCAAGAATGGATAGATTTTGGCTCATTGACTAGTTTATCTGCGCAAGAATATTTTGGTGCAAGTTTATGGCAACTTTATAAAAGTATTGATTCCCCATTTAAAGCTGTACTTAAAACATTATTACTGGAAGCTTATTCTTGGATTTATCCAGAAAATATCACTATTGCTCACGAAATGAAAATCTGTATACAAACAGGCAATCTAAAAAACAGCGATTTAGACTCATACTATATGCTTTTGGAAAGGATCAGCAAATACTTAATTGAAATTAAAGATTATCAAAGACTTGAATTGGTAAGAAGCTGTTTTTATTTAAAAGTCGATGAAAAGTTATCAATACCTGTTACTTCAGCTTCATGGCGTAGAAAAATATTAAGTCAATTAGTTAAACAATGGGGATGGAGCCAACAGTTAATTGCAAAATTAGATGCCAGCCATGCATGGAAAATAGCCCAAGTACGAGAAGTGAACGAAGTATTGTTACACACTATGATGACAGGATATCGCAATTTACTTAATTTTGGGCGACGCAATAATTTAGAGTCACAGATAAGTCCTCAAGATCTTGCAATATTAACTCGAAAACTTTACGCTTCATTTGAAGTCTTACCTGGTAAAATAACCACATTAAAACTTAATATTTCAAATAATCTGCAAGAAGATGTATTGACCTTTATTCATGTTAAAGAAGATAGAATAAATCGAGCTGGTTGGTATGTGTATAATCAAAAACCTATACTTAATGCAATAATAGGTCATCAATATCTAGAATACAGTAAATATTTGGTTAAACTAATTGGCTGGTGTTATTTTAATGGTTTAATTTCTGATTCGACCAGTATTTTTTATCATGATGGTGATGAACGAGATAACACCAAAATTAGTAAATTAATTAATGATCTAAAACAATATTTCCCAATTGATGTTGGAGCGGCAACCGAAGAACAGCTTTATGGTCCTTGTGAAATCCGTCATTTGGCTATTATTTTAAATGTAGAAATGGATCCAACAGTTGGCATTGAATTTGAAGATGATGTAAATATGAATGTACTAAATTATGCTAAAAAAGAGCTTAGCTTAGTTGGTTCTATCGATCTTCTTTATCGTAATTCATGGAATGAGATTCGAGTTTTACATTTTAGTGGCACATTATGCGTTTTAGAGGCGATTAAAGCCTTACTTAATCGTATGCACAAAGATGCAGATTTACCCGAATCAATGGAAATTTTTTGTTATAGCAAATATTTTGCGACTGAAATTAAATATCAAATGAAAAAATTAATGGATGATTGTGTAGATTTACGATTAACTACAACAAAAAATAATTCAACACAAGTTAAACCATTAAGAATTGGTGGATCATCCTGGTATCTTTTTTTTGAACGACTAGGTGTATCATTTCATCAATTTGAGAGTGCCATTGATTTTTATGGTGCAGTATCAAATAATAAAGTACAAGGTCGACCTTTGAATATTTTAGATGAGACTAATGAACTACCAAAAGAAATTGATAGTGTTGCCTATGAAGGTATTATTCAATTCTTTTTTGAAGATACTGATGTTGGCTTTGACCTGTATATTTTAAATGAACACAATCAAGTTGAAATTTATCGTAATTGTAATGGAACTAAAGAAAATATGGTTAAAGCGATTAATGATTTTTATGTTTTGTCTGATGATCGTTTTACTTTTACAACAAGTAGTTCTGTTAACTTCAATTTACCACAATTTTATCAAATTAGTTACAATGACGCAGGAGAAAGAGAAATTTATTTACTAAATTGAATCATCAGTGATAAATAATGCTGTAAAGATGTTTCAGGTAAATACCATGTTTTAATATAAAAATAGATTTTGGTAGATAAAATAATAAAAATTCTATTAAAATAATGGGAACTTTTTTTTAATTTACGAATCTAATTGTTTATAAGCGCAAATTTGGGCCAAAAAACAGTTATCAACATAAATGAGGAATGGCCTGTAATGGGGGAGCAAGTAACAGACCAAGTATTAGTTGATCGTGTATTAAACGGAGATAAAAATGCGTTCAATTTGCTTGTGGTTCGTTATCAAAATAAATTAGCTTATGTAGTTTCTCGTTATGTATCGGCTTCAGAAATTCCTGATGTGGTGCAAGAGACCTTTATTAAAGCTTATCGCTCACTGAGTTTATTTAAAGGTGAAAGTATTTTTTATACCTGGCTGTATCGGATAGCCGTTAATACAGCTAAAAATTATTTAACCTCTCAAGGTCGGCGTCCTCCATCGTCAGATATTGATGCGGGTGAAGCAGAAGGGTACGAAGGTGCAGAATCGTTGAGGGATATTAATAACCCTGAAAGTTTGATTCTGTCGGATGAAGTTAAAAAAGTAGTATTTGAAACAATCGAAGCTTTACCAGATGATTTAAGAACAGCCATCACGTTGCGTGAAATTGATGGTTTAAGTTATGAAGAAATAGCACAAATTATGAATATACCCGTTGGGACAGTTAGATCGCGGATTTTTAGAGCTCGTGATGCTATTGATGAAAAAATTAAACCATTAATCAATTAATAGATAAAAAATTCTTAAAAAGAAGTCGTAAATTTAAGGTATCTACTATGCAAATAGAACGGAAAGAACAACTTTCATTACTTATGGATGGTGAAATTACGGATGACAATTTTATTGACGAGGTATTGCGCGATAAAAATTTGCAATCGTGTTGGCACCGATATCATATTGTTAGAGATGCTATGCGTGGAAAATTGCATAATAGTTTATTAACATTAGATATTGCTAATCAGGTTGCTAAAGCACTGGCTAATGAAGATACATATCATCAATTAGCGGAGCAACCAAATCCGAATGAAGTTCTTGTTCCTCAAAAACATAATCTTTTTTGGATTCGGGTAAAAGAAGTTATGGCCAAAGTGAGCCAAGTAGGGCTTGCTGCCTGTGTTACTCTAGGAATTATAGCGGGCGTACAATATTATCAAGGTCAAACTGAGGATTCAAATGGAGTACCACCAACATTGAATACTACTCCTATAGGGGTTAACCTTGCACCTGTTGGTGGTATATCACAGCAAGATGATCAACAAATACTTGAAAAAAGACAATACGATAAAATCAAATTACTTTTACAAGATTATGAATTACAAAAGAGATTAAATGCTCATTAATCAGAAATGAAAATCTTTATAAATTATTTGATGATGTTTTTTAATAAACGAAGTACAAAATGTTTTTGTACTTTGTTTTTGGTGTTCTTGCCGTCTTTAGTGTTTGCCGAAGATGCTAATGATGTATTACTATTACTAAATAAAATGAATAAGGCGGTGCAAACGCGAAGTTATCGTATTAATTTTATTTCGCAAGATAAAAATCAATATGTGACAACTTTTGAATATAGTCATTTAGGTGCAGCGAAAAAAGAAAATATTAATGCTCATTTACTTTACCTTGAAGGTCCAGCCAAAGAAATTATTTTGCATAAAAGTGTTACCAGTTATTTCCAACCCGATAGTCCGTCATTTTCAATAGCCAGTTCTCGTATTATTGAAGCTTTTCCTGATGTCATTTATAATGATTTTGCTCAACTTACTAGCATATATGATTTTGCCTTATTGGGGAACACAAGAACGGCTAATCGTAGTGTACAACTTGTTAAAATCGTTGCTAAAGACAAAGATCGCTACAGTTATGTTATCTGGATAGATGTTGAAACTTATTTACCAATGCGCATCGATCTCTTAGATCAAAATAATGAGATTATAAGCCAATTAAAAGTTATTCAGTTAGATATGAACTTTAACAAGAAAAAAATGACTGATTATATTAATCATCGAACTTATCCAATTTTGTTATCAATTGAAAAACAAAATAGTGCATTAGTAGATTGGCGATTGGCATGGTTACCAAATGGATTTAAAGAAATTGCAGCTTATAATGTTAATTTCTATGAATCAGATATTGCAACTAAGTTATTTTCAGATGGTGTGTTTTCATTTACCGTGAATGTTTCTCCAGAGGAAACAAAACAATCAAATCAATTTATTCAACAAGGTGGAAGAACAATTTTTTCAACCAATTTCGCTAATAAAAATATCATTATTATTGGTAATTTACCTTTAGTTACCATTGAACGTATAGCACAAAATATTATTGAGAAATAGCCGCAAACATCTCGATAACACTATGCTTAGCGACCATTAATGTGTAAAATGCTTCTTTATTATTTTCTTTCGTGATTATTTAAAATTTGTAACCAGTGACATTTTAGATAATTAACAGTACATAACCAAAATACAAATTATAATTTATTGATATGAATAAAAATATCCGCAATTTTTCAATTATTGCTCATATTGACCATGGTAAATCAACGCTTTCAGATCGTATTATTCAAATTTGTGGTGGACTTTCGGACCGCGAGATGGAAGCACAAGTGCTGGATTCAATGGATCTAGAACGTGAACGTGGCATTACAATTAAAGCGCAAAGTGTTACTTTAGATTATCATGCTAAAAATGGACAGACTTATCAACTTAACTTTATTGATACACCTGGGCATGTCGATTTTTCGTATGAAGTTTCACGTTCACTTGCGGCATGTGAAGGGGCATTACTGGTTGTTGATGCCGGACAAGGTGTTGAAGCGCAAACATTAGCTAACTGTTATACCGCGTTAGATATGAACCTTGAAGTTGTACCTGTTCTTAACAAAATTGACTTACCGGCCGCCGATCCAGAACGAGTGGCTGAAGAAATTGAAGATATCGTTGGTATTGATGCTACTAATGCTGTTCGTTGTTCAGCTAAAACGGGCGTGGGTGTAGTAGATGTACTTGAACAATTAGTAAATGATATTCCACCACCAGAAGGTGACACAAATGCACCATTACAAGCACTGATTATTGATTCATGGTTTGATAATTATTTAGGTGTTGTGTCTTTAATTCGTATCAAAAATGGCGAACTTAACAAAGGCGATAAAATTAAAGTAATGAGTACTGGTATGACTTATAATGTCGATCGTCTTGGTATTTTCACACCAAAGCAAGTGGATAAAGATTGTTTACATTGTGGCGAAGTTGGCTGGGTAGTTTGTGCAATTAAAGATATTTTAGGGGCGCCAGTAGGCGATACCTTAACATCTGCACGGACACCTGCTGACAAACCATTGCCAGGTTTTAAAAAGGTAAAACCTCAAGTTTATGCTGGTTTATTCCCGACCAGCTCTGATGATTATGAGGCTTTTCGTGATGCCTTAGGCAAATTGAGTTTAAATGATGCATCATTATTTTATGAGCCAGAAAATTCCGGGGCATTAGGCTTTGGCTTCCGTTGTGGCTTCTTGGGTTTACTCCATATGGAAATTATCCAAGAACGTTTGGAACGTGAGTATAATCTGGATCTGATTACCACAGCACCGACAGTTGTTTACGAAGTACTTACTACTTCCAGCGAAACAATTTATGTAGATAGCCCAGCTAAATTACCAGCTGTAAATAATATTCAAGAATTACGAGAACCCATTGCGGAATGTAATATTTTAGTGCCACAAACCTATTTGGGCAATGTCATCACCTTATGTGTTGAAAAACGGGGCGTGCAAACCCATATGGTTTATCATGGTAATCAAGTTGCATTAACTTATGAAATACCCATGACTGAAGTTGTGCTAGATTTTTTTGATAAATTAAAATCAACTTCAAGAGGATACGCTTCATTAGATTATAGTTTTAAACGTTTCCAAGTAGCTGATATGGTACGATTGGATGTACTAATTAATGGTGAACGCGTTGATGCCTTGGCATTAATTACCCATAAAGATAATGCATCTTATCGTGGGCGAGAGTTGGTTGAAAAAATGAAAGATCTTATTCCTCGTCAGCAATTTGATATCGCAATCCAAGCAGCTATTGGTAATCATGTTATTGCACGTTCCACCGTTAAACAGCTACGCAAAAACGTATTAGCCAAATGTTATGGTGGCGACGTTAGCCGTAAAAAGAAACTTTTACAGAAGCAAAAAGAGGGTAAAAAACGCATGAAGCAAGTAGGTAATGTTGAACTACCACAAGAAGCGTTTTTAGCAATTTTGCATGTCGGAAAAGATTAATCAGTTAAAGAGGAAAAAAAATGGCTGGGACATTTGCCATCATATTAACACTAGCTACATTTATTACCGCGATTTTTTGGTTTTTAGAAAAATTTAAATGGAAGCCGGCAAGACAACGGAAAGTTGAAGCTGTTCGTCAACAAACCGATGGTAAAATTGATGGAAAGGTACTTGCAGAAGTAGGGAAACCGAAAGGTTGGGTCGAAAGTCTATCTTCTTTTTTCCCTGTTTTATTTGTGGTTTTTGTCATTCGTTCATTTTTATATGAACCATTTCAAATTCCATCAGGTTCAATGATGCAAACTTTATTAATTGGTGATTTTATTGTTGTTCAAAAATATTCATATGGACTACGCGATCCAATTACTAATACTGTGCTTATTTCTACTGGTCACCCACAACGTGGTGATGTGGCTGTTTTTAAACATCCTAGTACTCCACAAATGGATTTAATTAAACGAGTAGTGGGCATGCCAGGTGATAAGATAGTTTACTTAATTAAAGAAAAGAAAATTCTTATTTATCCGGCTTGTCAAACAACTGATGTCAATTGTACGGGGCAACAATCAGAACCGCTGGATTTGCATTATACTGAGCCTAAAGCAAGCAATTGGAAAGAAGTACATCAAAAATATAAAGACAATCCTAGCTTTTATACATTAGCGCAATACGCTGATAAAGGTATTGTGGATTCTGATTCATTGGTGACTTTAAATATGCAAATACAACAAGAAACACTTGGTGATAAAAAACACGATATTTTGATAACACCAGGTTTGCAAGAAGATTCTCGTTACTTCTATCAGCAAAGTGGCCAACCAGTTGCAACTTGGGTGGTGCCAGAAGGCCATTATTTTATGATGGGCGATAATCGTGATAATAGTGGCGATAGTCGTTATTTTGGCTTTGTTCCTGAAAGGAATTTTGTTGGCCGAGCGACGGCAATTTGGATGAGTTTTGAAAAACAACCAGATGAATGGCCAACAGGTGTTCGGTTTAATCGTATTGGTGGCATACATTAATTGCAACTATTATGAAAAAATTTAGTCAAATACAACAAGCATTAGGTTATCAATTTAAAGACCTTTCGTTACTTGAATTAGCACTTACCCATCGTAGTGCTAATAAATTACATAATGAACGCTTAGAGTTTTTAGGTGATTCTATTTTAAGTTTTGTGATAGCTGATGAACTTTATCACCGTTTTGTAAAACAAGATGAAGGTGATTTGAGCCAAATGCGTGCAACCTTAGTTTGTGGGCAAACCTTAGCTGTGATAGGGAAAAGTTTTAAATTAGGCGATTATTTAATTCTTGGTCAAGGTGAATTAAAAAGTGGTGGATTTCGCCGCGAATCAATTATTTCTGATGCGGTAGAAGCGATTATTGGTGCCATCTATTTAGATAGTGATATTGAAACTATCCGCCAATTAATTTTATCTTGGTACCAGTCACGATTGGATCAGATAAAACCAGGGATCAAACAGAAAGACGCCAAAACTCGTTTGCAAGAACATTTACAAGGTATTCGCCGTCAACGTCCATGTTACTTGATTCTTGAAGTAACAGGTGATAACCATGAACAAGAGTTTTTGATCCAATGCAAGATTGATAACGATAATCATGAATATTTGGGTCGGGGTTTAAGTCGTCGTAAAGCAGAGCAAGCGGCTGCTCAAGAAGCACTAAATCAATTAGGTATAAAATGACAGAAACAATACAACATTGTGGATTTGTTGCCATTGTAGGCAGACCAAATGTCGGTAAATCAACATTATTAAATCAATTATTAGGTCAAAAGATCTCTATTACGTCGCGAAAAGCGCAAACAACTCGCCATCGAATTATTGGTATTGATACTCAAGATAATGACCAAGTGATCTATATTGATACACCAGGATTACATATTGAAGAAAAGCGAGCAATTAACCGGTTAATGAATCGAGCAGCAAGCAGCTCGATAGGTGATGTTGAATTGGTTATTTTTGTAGTGGAAGGTACCCATTGGAATGATGATGATGAAATGGTGGCTAATAAATTAAAAGGGTGCAAATGTCCTGTTTTATTGGTAATCAATAAAATTGATAATGTTATTGATAAAAGCCAATTATTGCCACATATTCAAGCAATTAGTCAAAAAGTTAATTTTCTGGATGTAGTCCCTATTAGTGCCGAAAAAGATGAAGGTATAGAAATCATCAAAGATATCGTAAAAACACATTTGCCAGAAGGGGCGCATCACTTTCCTGAAGATTATATTACCGACCGATCTCAACGTTTTATGGCATCTGAAATCATACGTGAAAAATTAATGCGTTTTTTAGGTGACGAATTACCCTATTCGGTCACGGTTGAAATCGAACAATTTAAAGTTGATGAACGTAACGGCATGTACCGTATTAATGGCCTTATTTTGGTTGAACGTGATGGGCAAAAGAAAATGGTCATTGGCAATAAAGGCGAAAAAATCAAAAAAATTGGTATTGAAGCACGTAAAGACATGCAGTCCTTCTTCGATAACAAAGTGCATTTAGAACTTTGGGTAAAAGTGAAAGCCGGTTGGGCTGATGATGAGCGGGCATTACGTAGCCTAGGTTACAGTGATGATTAATCATCTTATCTAATCTTAAAAATAAAAAATCAGGTATCTGTATATACCTGATGTTCTTTGTGAAGAATTTAGTAGATTAATAAAACTCACTAGCAATAGTTAAACCACCACCAAATTTTTACAACATAAAATTCACACAACTGAAAAACATAATGCGAAATTGACTATCAATTATCTTTTTCATCCATTTTATCAACGTTTTCTATATGATATTCAGATTCACGAATCTTATCAACAATAGTGCTCTTATTAATCATCCTCCGTACACTCGGTCCTTCTATCCATAAATCATCATCCAAAGGATTAAAATCAAACAAAGGTAGTTTAATTTTAGCTTCATTTAATGATGAAAAACCTGTTGTTGTAACGGCAAAACCATACATATCATGTTTTATACTATATGAAGTCAACTTCATGCCAACATAAACTTTCTTATTTTTATTTTCCGCTTTCTCATAAAATTCTTGAGGTGCTCTCCCATCTATTGACCCTATTTTTTGATAAATATTGTCTTTACTATATTCCTCACTGTATTCACGATTATTAGCTTCATATTTAGCTAAATCAATTATATAAATATCATTTATCATCGGTTTAAACGCATATTTATAAGGGTTTGGGATTGGTTTACTTTGAGTTTTACGAATAACATTGGTAATAATATTATCTTCACGAAAACTGCACATTTGCTCACCGAGAAAAAAGAAATCATTTTGCTTGCTATAAACCAATGAAGAAGAGAGATTTAATTTAGCCTGCTTTAATGAAGTAAAAGCCATATTAGAAACCAGAACATCATAAATCATCCATGGGCCTGTATATTTTACTAATTTCATACCCACATAAAGGTTATTATATTTCTTAATCTTTTCTACATTTAATTCGTAATATCTGAATCATCTATCTTATTTAACTTCTTTAAATAAATTTCATAAAGAATATTGTCGGAACCATAACTATCGTTTTTAGCAAGAGTAGCCAGATTCAACAAATAGATATCATTGGGCTCAGGATTATAAAACTTATGATCGGTCATATTACGGTAGGCTTTTTCCTCTGCAAAGCTATGGGTTAGTGGAATAAAGATAAGTAGAAAAATAAATAGTTGTCTTAATATTTTGACAGGATTTATAAAGTTACCCGCTAATACTTTAAGATGACTAAATCGGTATATCCATGTTATCGACATAAGTATCAATCCCTAATATTGTATTGTTAAACATTAATATTATAATTTATAACAACCAAAAGAGAATTAAACATTTAATGGAAATTGGTTCGGCAAGACAATATTATAATTTAAGCGTTTTGAATCTTTTTAATAAGTTAATTCTAAACAATGATGACGGTTTTATATATAATATTGGCTTTCTAGAATTGGATGTTAACTATTAACTTCGGAGCCTTTTCATGCAGCAGTTTCGACCTATCCGTCGAGCCTTACTTAGTGTGTCGGATAAAACTGGAATAATAGAATTTGCCCAAGCGTTATTTCAACGAAATGTTGAACTTTTCTCAACAGGTGGTACAGCTAAACTATTAATGGAACACCAAATTCCGGTGATCGAAGTGGCTGATTATACTGGATTTCCGGAAATGATGGATGGACGTGTAAAAACTTTACATCCAAAAATTCATGGGGCTATTTTGGGGCGACGGGGCATTGATGATGATGTCATGGAGCAACACCAAATTAAACCCATTGATATGGTAGTTGTGAACCTCTATCCATTTGCTCAAACCGTGGCGAAAAGCGATTGCAAATTAGAAGATGCGGTTGAAAATATAGATATAGGCGGACCAACAATGATTCGTTCAGCCGCTAAAAATCATAAAGATGTGGCTATTGTCGTTAATTGTCATGATTATGCCAATATTATTGCTATGATGGATAATCATCAAAATTCCCTTTCTCTTGAATACCGTTTTAATTTAGCCATTAAAGCCTTTGAGCACACAGCAAAATATGATGGCATGATAGCCAACTATTTTGGTCAATTAGTTCCACCTTATTTTGGTGAAACAGACAAGCCAGCTGGTGAATTTCCGCGCACTTTAAATCTGCAATTTATTAAAAAACAGAATATGCGTTATGGTGAAAATGCTCACCAAGCGGCAGCTTTTTATATTGAAAAGGGTATAAAAGACGCTTGTATTGCCACCGCTAAACAGCTACAAGGTAAAGAGCTTTCTTATAATAATATTGCTGATACTGATGCCGCACTTGAATGCGTAAAAACCTTTACCGAACCAGCCTGTGTAATTGTTAAACATGCCAACCCATGTGGTGTGGCAACCAGTGATACAATCTTAAATGCCTATTTGCATGCATTTAAAACCGATCCTACTTCTGCATTTGGAGGTATTATTGCTTTCAATCGCATGTTAGATGCCAAAACAGCGCAGGCAATTGTCGAAAAGCAATTTGTTGAAGTAATTATTGCACCATCGGTGAGCCAAGAAGCATTGGCTATTACCGCCGCCAAAAAAAATGTCCGGGTGCTGGAATGTGGCGAATGGTCAAATTCAGCCACCAAAAGTTTAGATTTCAAACGTGTTAATGGTGGACTGTTAGTTCAAGATCGTGATTTAGCTATGGTGTCTGAAGCAGATTTGAAAGTGGTTAGCAAGCGCCAACCGACCAATAAAGAACTTGCTGATGCATTATTTGGTTGGAAGGTTGCTAAATTTGTCAAATCTAATGCGATTGTTTATGCCAAAGATAACATGACAATTGGTATTGGTGCAGGGCAAATGAGTCGGGTTTATTCGGCTAAAATTGCCGGTATAAAAGCCAATGATGAAAATTTAGTCGTGGCAGGTTCTGTGGTTGCCTCCGATGCCTTTTTCCCATTTAGAGATGGTATTGACGCGGCAGCTGCGGTAGGGGTGACTTGTGTCATTCAGCCAGGGGGCTCTATCCGAGATGATGAAGTTATTCAAGCCGCTAATGAACACAATATTGCCATGATTTTTACTCATATGCGTCATTTTAGACATTAGTATTTTGATGACTTGTTTAATTGGTATTAAGAAACAACATAAATTTCAGTACCTAGTTTTATAAAACGCTATCTATTTACCTTCTCTTGTAAGGGGAAGAATTTAAAGGATCTTGTATGAAAGTATTAGTTATTGGTAATGGTGGGCGTGAACATGCACTTGCTTGGAAATTGGCACAATCACCTCTAGTCACAAAAGTCTATGTTGCGCCAGGTAATGCTGGCACTGCACTTGAACCTACTCTTGAAAATATCAATATTAATGCCACTGATGTTACAAGATTGCTTAATTTTGCTCAACAACAGCAAATTGATTTTACGGTAGTGGGTCCAGAAGCACCATTGGTAATCGGAGTGGTTGATAGTTTTCAAAAAGCAGGATTAAAAATATTTGGTCCTTCAAAAGCTGCCGCCCAACTAGAAGGTTCTAAAGCCTTTACTAAAGAATTTTTAGCCAGACATAACATTCCTACT
This sequence comes from uncultured Gilliamella sp., assembly GCA_945271295.1. Lineage (GTDB taxonomy): Bacteria > Pseudomonadota > Gammaproteobacteria > Enterobacterales > Orbaceae > Gilliamella. The sequence continues at coordinate 57,223 of CALYPG010000001.1, forward strand.
GCGGCATATCAAACTTTTACCGAAATTGCGCCTGCGATTGCTTATATTCGTGAAAAAGGTGCGCCAATTGTTATCAAAGCTGATGGATTAGCCGCCGGTAAAGGTGTAATAGTGGCGACAACGCTTAAAGAAGCCGAAGATGCGGTGCAAGATATGTTAGCTGGTAACGCATTTGGTGATGCAGGTCATAGAGTTGTTGTTGAAGAATTTCTAGATGGTGAAGAAGCCAGTTTTATCGTCATGGTTGATGGTAAACATGTTGAACCTATGGCAACCAGTCAAGATCATAAACGAGTTGGTGATGGTGATACCGGATTAAATACCGGTGGCATGGGGGCATATTCACCAGCACCGGTGGTTACAGATAAAGTTTTTGCTCGGGTAATGGACGAAATTATCTATCCAACCGTCAATGGTATGGCACAAGAAGGCAATGTGTATGTCGGTTTTTTATATGCAGGATTAATGATTGACAAAGAGGGCAATCCCAAAGTTATTGAATTTAATTGTCGTTTTGGTGATCCGGAAACTCAACCAATCATTATGCGATTACAGTCTGATCTTGCCAAACTTTGTATGGCAGCGATTGATGGCAAATTAGATACCATTAAATCACAATGGGATCCAAGACCTGCATTAGGTGTTGTCATGGCGGCTGGTGGTTATCCAGGTCATTATAAAACTCAAGATGTTATTATTGGATTACCAGACAAATCGGACGTAGATTGCAAAATCTTTCATGCCGGAACCCGGTTAGAAAAAGATCGAGTATATACCAATGGCGGTAGAGTACTTTGTGTGACAGCATTGGGTAATACTGTTTATGAAGCCCAACAGCGAGTCTATGAACAAATTAAACCAATTTATTGGCATGATTGTTTTTACCGTCATGATATTGGCTATCGTGCGATTGAAAGGGAAAAACAAAATTAACTACTTAATTGAACATAACTAATTTAATAACATATAGTGTTATTTGGCGCTATGATTTTTTCAATGCCCAAATAGACTATAAAAATAATAAATCACTTCATGAAGTAATGTAGATTTCTTTTAGTTGTTGTAAAGAAGTTTCAGGAGTGGTATACGTTTCAGTATGATTTTTGCCTATTTAAATAAATTGTCGACAGTTGATCAATTGAATGTTCATTTTAAGTTAGCCTACTCTATGTTATGCTTAATCTAATATTTGTACAAAGGACATTCCTCATGATTAAAGATCCCTTTTATGACCGTGAAGCAGAAAAATACGAGTCACCAATTGCTAGCCGAGAACTTATTTTAGATTATCTCACTAAAGAAGCAAAACCCGCCAATTTAGAAAAAATCGCTCAAGCGATGTCAATCAACAGTGACGAACAAAAAGAGGCATTACATCGTCGCTTACGTGCAATGGAGCGAGATGGTCAAGTGGTATTTACTCGGCGTAAGTGTTATGCCTTACCTGAAAAATTTGATATGGTGAAAGGCAGTGTCATTGCCCACCGTGACGGTTTTGGCTTTTTACGAGTTGAAGGTAAGCCAGAGGATTACTATTTATCGCCTGAACAGATGAAAAAGGTATTACAAGGTGATGTTATTTTAGCGCAGCCGATAGGCAGCCAATATCGCGGTAAAACAGAAGCGCGAGTGGTGCGCATTTTAGAACCGCGTAGCAATCAGATTGTAGGACGATATTTTATTGAACAAGGTGTTGGCTTTGTTGTACCGGATGATAGTCGCTTAAATTTTGACATTTTAGTGGCAGGTAAACCAAAACGCACTGTGCGCATGGGCTCGGTGGTGGTCATTGAATTACAACAACGGCCAGAGCACCGTCAAAAAGCAGTAGGCATAATTAAAGAAGTACTTGGCGAAATAATGGGAACCAATTTAGCCATTGATATCGCGTTGCGTAATCATGAGATCCCTTATGAATTTCCTAAACTTGTAGAAAAAGAAGCCAGTAAATTCACCGAACAAGTACCAGAAAGTGCCAAAAAAGGGCGTAAGGATCTACGAGATATACCACTAGTTACTATTGATGGCGAAGACGCGCGTGATTTTGATGACGCTGTGTTTTGCCAAAAAAATCGTGGTGGCGGTTACCGCCTCTGGGTCGCTATTGCTGATGTAAGTTATTATGTCAGACCGGGTAAAGCGATAGATAAAGAAGCTTGTGCACGAGGGACATCAGTTTATTTCCCATCTCGAGTTATTCCAATGTTGCCAGAAGTATTATCTAACGGCCTTTGTTCTTTAAATCCACAAGTTGATCGCTTATGTTTAGTTTGTGAGATGACCGTGTCTAATAAAGGTCGTTTGACTGGTTATCAATTTTATGAAGCGGTAATGAACTCGCATGCGCGTTTAACTTACACTAAAGTGGCCAAAATCTTACAAGGGGACGAGGAATTACGTCAACATTACCATGATTTAGTCCCACATCTTGAAAACCTATATGGATTATATAAAGTACTCGATAAAGCGCGTGTGGTGCGTGGTGCTATTGCTTTTGAATCGCAAGAGCCGAAATTTATATTTAATGCTGATAAACGTATCGAAAGTATAGAAATGGCTGAGCGTAATGATGCGCATAAAATTATTGAAGAATGCATGATTTTAGCCAATGTTGCTGCAGCTAAGTTAGTCATCAATGCCGAGATACCTTCTCTATTCCGCGTCCATGATAGGCCGGATGAAGAACGTATGAACAATTTACGTAATATACTAAGTGAATTAGGGTTAACACTTAATGGTAGGGCTAAACCTCAACCTAAAGATGTCGCGCAATTAATGCAAACTGTAGAAACTCGCCCAGATTGCGATATGCTACAAACCGTTATTTTACGATCAATGAGGCAAGCGATATATGATCCTGAAAATCGCGGGCATTTTGGTTTGGCGTTAGATGAATATGCGCATTTCACCTCCCCAATTCGTCGTTATCCGGATTTATTATTACATCGAGCGATTAAATGGGTGTTGGCTAATGAAAAACATAAGACCAGTAAAACCGGTGGCCACCGTTATAATACCAGCGAGATGCTGTATTTTGGTGAACATTGTTCAATGACTGAACGTCGTGCTGACGAGGCGGTTCGGGATGTTGTTGATTGGCTCAAATGTGATTATATGCAAGATCATGTTGGCGAAGTTTTTAACGGCACCATCTCTAGTGTGGTTAATTTTGGCTTTTTTGTGCGCCTTGATGACCTGTTTATAGATGGACTGGTACATGTGTCATCGTTGGAAAATGACTATTATAGTTTTGATGCTTCACGCAACCGTTTACTAGGTGAAAATACGCATTTTAGTTACCGTTTAGGTGATAAAGTGAAAGTGAAAGTAGATAATGTCAATCCAGAAGAGCGCAAAATTGATTTCTCATTAATTGATAGTAATAACAAACCACAACGTCAAGGTAAAACGGAAAAAGATAAAAACAAACAAAATGTCAATAAGAATAATGTTGATGCTGTTATGAAACGTAAAAGTAATTCAACCACTAAACTAAAAAATATAAAAGCAGGCAGTAAAACTAACAGCAAAAGCAAAAATAAAAAACGCGTAAAAACCAAATTAAGTAAAAAAAAGTCAAAGAGTAAAAAATAGATGAGCGAAACAGTTTATGGGATCCACGCGGTTGAGGCATTACTTGCGCGTGCACCAGAAAGAATTATTGAAGTATTTATCGCTAAAGGCCGGGAAGACAAACGTCTTGTAGCGGTTGTACAGGAACTTGAACAACTCGGTTTACCCGTTAAAGTGACCAATCGCCAATGGTTAGATGAAAAAACGCGCAATGGTGTGCATCAAGGTATTTTAGCATTAGTAAAAGAGAATCGCGGCTATCAAGAAAACGATATTCCATTGCTTATGCAACAAAGCAAACAGCCAGTTATTTTAATTTTAGATGGTGTGACTGATCCGCATAACTTAGGAGCTTGTATTCGTACCGCCGATGCCGCTGGGGTTGATTTTATCATTGTCCCTAAAGATCGTTCGGCACCACTCAATTCGACTGCCCAAAAGGTGGCCTGTGGCGCGACTGAAAGTGTGCCAGTAGTTCGAGTGACCAATTTGGCACGCGCTATGCGCATGTTACAAGATGAGTTTCAAGTTTGGATTGTGGGTACTGCCGGTGAAGCGGATAAAACACTTTATCAAACCGATTTTTATAAAACACAATCAATACCGCTGGCCTTAGTTATGGGGGCGGAAGGTGAAGGTATGCGCCGCTTAACTAAGGAACATTGTGATGAATTAGTGAGTATCCCTATGGCGGGCATGGTGTCATCCCTTAATGTATCAGTAGCAACGGGAATTTGCTTATTTGAAATAGTACGGCAAAAAAACAGATAATAAGGAAGATGAAATGCTAGGATTGCTGAAAAAAATTTTACCTAAAAAATCAGATGATGAACAATTATCTGAACGCGATCTGAATGGACGTAATCATGTGGGGTATCCGACTATGCAATTATCGCGGGAAATTGATAATTTGGTAAAAGTTCAATACAAATCAATCCAACCCATTGTAAAAATGTATAAAGAAACACTATTGTTTAAATGGGGACCAAGTGTTATCAATAATGCACTTTCTGATGAACAGCTAGCCAAGTTATCAGGGCGAAATGTACAAATGGTTTATTTGTTACTTTTTCGCGATATGTTACGGCATACTTCTGATGTAATTACGCCTAAATATGTAATCGAAAAAAATTGGCCTGACATTTTTGCCCAAGAGGTTTTAGATAGTTGTAACATGCTTGGTGATGCAGATGATAATGATATAGCTAAAAAGCAACAACTTTTCGCTAATACCGAGTTATTCACAATTGATACACCAATAGATGATAAACATCCACAAAATACCGAAATTCCAATATGGACTGTACCAATAGCCGAGCTAGTTATGCTCCCACCCTATATGATTTATAAATGTCATCGTCCATTAATGACAGTGATTTTGAAAAAATTAGGCAAGAATAAAAAAAAGCAATAATAGGTTTGCTGCATGCTGATTATTTAATTAACATGCCGACTATAATTAATCGGCAGAATTATTTTAGTCATTAGCTTTTGATTAACTCAATATCGATGCCAAATCCTTGAGCTATGCCTTGTCCATAATCAGGATGAACGTTATAAAAGTGTTTTAGCTGCCTAATTTGAATATCATGATCAACATTTTTCATTGAACCAATAATATTATCAATCAATAATTGTTTTTGTTCTGCATTCATTAGATTGAACAGGGCACGCGGCTGTGAATAATAATCCTCATCCACACGATGATCATGGCGATCGATGGTGCCTGTCGGAACCGTTAGCGGCGGTTCGGCAAATTGAGGTTGTTGTTTGGGGCATTGTCCACGCTATTAGGTTCATAGTTAGGGGCATTATCAGGACTATAAAAACGCATCGCCCCATCGCGTTGATAATTATGTACCAGACATTTTGGGGCATTAATCGGTAATTGTTGGTAATTTGTGCCAATACGGTAACGATGGTAACGATGGGCATCGGCATAAGCAAAAATACGACCCTGTAACATTTTATCAGGTGAAAGTCCGGTGCCGGGCACCAATCACCAAATTCTAAGACCTGTTTCAAGCAGGTTTTTTTATGCCTAAAGCCTTTGCAGATAAGCCTTGCAATGATTTTTCTTTGTCAACTGACATCAACCAAAATCAACCCAAATCAAGTTAAAAAGTGGATACATTTGGTTCGATAATGGCGTGTATCCATAAATTGGCTTTAAAGCCTTTATTGGCAAGGATTAAGAGAAATTACTTATTTATATTTATTCACTTTACTTGAATAGTCTTTTATTCTTTATAAATTTTTAAATTAAAACAGTAGTCAAATTTTTTAAGTTTGTTATACTTTTAACGGTTAGAAATAGATTTAGTTTAGTATGTAAGCAGACAAGCATAAAAATGTGTTATAAAACAATAAAATAATTGACAGAGCAAGGGAAAATGCAGTATAATTTTAGACACCAGACACCAGACACCAGCACTGGCAAACCTACGTTTTAAAATTTCCTAATTACTACTTATCAAGATTAAGTTGGGCTTCAAAACATTTATCTAAATTATCTTTAATCTTAGTACCCTTATTATCTTACTCGGTAAATACCCAAGCGTTGTCGTCTACTATGGCAGGGCAAATTCATGGTAGTGCGCCTTATTTAACCTTTGATAATGGAGTAACTAAAGTCACGACTACAGAAGGTCTATTGGGCATTACGCTATCCGATGATACTCGTATTACTCCGGCAACCAATACCTCAACGGCAGGCAATCCAATACGGCTCCCTGAGGACAATCAGAGTTTCGCCGATATTGGTATGCTGGTACCTACTACCACTAACTCCATAAACTTAAAGGACTTGATTGGTGCACCATATAATTATTGGGGTGATGATGATGGAGATGGTCAGGGTGCCAATGGTATTACTGTTTCGGGTAGATTAAGCGTGAGTATTACCAATAAGATAAATCAGGCAGTTAGTCGTAGTGCCACCTTAGATTTATGTAATGCACCTTATAAAATGGTACTAACCAGTACAGCTGGTAGTTTAACCACCCAGTATGGGTTGCCCAATAGTAGTAGTTTCAGTGGTAGTACTGCCACCTATTATATCAGTCCTAAAGCCGTACCTAAAATCTGTTCAGTTAGGCCGAGTCTGAACGATGGCGTTGGTGACAACGCCGGCCCTGCCGATATCTGGAGCCCAACTAAAGGCTTCCTGGTGCAATCAACTGAGTCATCAAGTTACAGTCGTAACTTCCCGACTACCGGGGCTAATAATCTGCATTTTGATTTACTGGCAGGGGGTATTGATGCTGCAACATTAACTTGGCCAGCCGTCACTCAGGGAGGTATTACTGCCACTATGACGTTCAATCCACCTGAAGATAATTCTTTTAACCCTGATGGCGCTTCTTCGGTGCGCGTCACCCTCACTGGTCCGGCGGCAACATCAGCCCAAATTAATTCAGCATCACCGGGTAGTGTTGCTACTCCCACCTTACCACAAACCTTCGAGTTAGTGGGTTATGATAGTAATAATAAAGCGGTAATAAAATATGGCTTTGTCTTAAAGCAGTGGTTCGTCAACCGCGGAAGTAAATATGATACCTATTATAACCACTCATCTTGGTGTTCAAATATAGGCGGCGGATATCGTATGCCACAGGTCAAAGATTTAACTAACGCCAAGTGTGGTGTGGATAGCTCCTTTCCATGTGTTAATGGTATAGATGGCGCGACGCCGTTATCAACGGTTAATACTTACCAGCGTAATATCGGAGCTGGTTTGTTCACCGAATGGGGCAACATGGGCCGTTATACCGCTGCTGGCTTCGCCAACTCTAGCTACTGGACAAGCGACCGCAACGATTTGGACCAGTTCGCTGTCTACTCGTACAACGGCCACGTTAGCAGCAACTACCCCGGCCACAGCTACGACGGGGTTTGCACCTATCCTTAGTTCTTAGTCCTTAAGTCGTGGGCGTTTAATAAGGGGTAATAAAAGTTAAGCAACAAGAGTGTAAATACCCTCAAACTTAGTACACAACTAACGTAGAAAACCGTGCTGCTTGTTTTAGTGTTTTATACACACTGGCGTTTATGCTATTTAATTATTTCTTTGATTTTTAATACTATTTCACTTGTATATCAATTTAATATACAATATATACTACAGTACTTTCATACTTAATTAAAAAACAGTAATTAAAATGAGAACTGAAACCAAAAAATCGTCTATTAATATTAGAGCTAAGGCATCCCAAAAAGAATTGATTGATATTGCAGCGCATTTACTATCTAAATCACGCACTGATTTTATTTTAGAAACAGTTTGCTCAAAGGCTGAAGATGTTTTGCTTGATCAGCGTCTTTTTTAATCGACGATGAACAGATAAATGCCTTCAATCATGCAATAGAAGCCTCTTTTGATAGTAATGAAAAAATTCAAGCTTTATTGTCGCGAAAGTCACCATGGGAAAAATAGAAGCGCCGCACTTATTGAATGAACATCATGATTTTGCGTCATTTGATTGTGAAGAGTTGTCTTTGAATGAATGGTTGAAGAAAAAATCCTTAAAAAAAATCAAAAAAGTGGAGCTTGCCGTACATTTGTGATTTGTGACAATAACAAAGTAATCGGCTTTTATTGTTTATCAACTGGTAGTATCCAACATCGACAACTAACATTGGGTAGATTTAAGCGCAATATGCCCAATCCTATTCCGGTTATTATCTTAGGCCGTTTAGCTATTGATAAAAATTACAAAGCAAAAGGATTAGGTGCGGCATTATTAAAAGATGTTATATTACGCTCGAAAGAAGTCTCTAAACAAGTTGGTTCTAGAGCACTATTGGTACATAGCTTAACAGATGAAGCCAATGCGTTTTATATTAAATTTGGATTTGTTGATTCTGGGATTCAGGAAAGAACAATGCTAATCTCTTTATGGTAATAAAATTGAGCTTAATTGTACATTTTTAAAGTGGCTCAATTTATGGGTACAAATATGGGTATATTTTTCATCTAAATATTTAAAATCCAGTAACCACAAGGTTTCCACTCACATCTTCGATTCCGCGTCCGGGCACCACGTTACTAGGTTCAAATGCTGATTGTTCTACTTCAGCAAAATAGTTTTGCACATTGCGGTTTAACTCCATCACACCCACTTCTATTAGTGGGTATTGTTTTTTTGACCAAACCTTAGTGACATCAAATACCCGAATAATTAGTCCCTAAGACAAAGATATAGGACTGTAGAGCGTGGAAAAAAGAAACGACGGTAATAACAAATATAATGTATGAAATTATATGTTAATTTACAAGAATAATATCAATAATATTCGATTTTCACATTTAAAAATTAATATTATCGAAAAAACTTGGTTATTTGTTATTTATTCGCATAAATACGCGCATTAATAACAAAATCCATTTTTTTATTTGATATCAAATTTAAGCATAAATAATTTCTGGCAAACAAATATCCCAAGGATTATTTGCTATCTTTTCCACTTGTTGACAAGCAAAGGCCAGTCCAATTGGTAAGATTTGCTGAACTTGATAATTTGCTAACATACGATCGTAAAATCCGCCTCCCATTCCCATTCTATAACCTCTTGCATCAAAGGCAACTAATGGTGTAAAGATAATATCTAAATGATGAACGGGAATAACATTTAGTACATTTAAAGCTGGTTCTGGTATACCGAATTGATTGTTAACTAATGGCGTTTGAGGGGTGTAATTTAGAAACAGTAGATGGTTTGGTACAAAAGGATGAATGACGGGTAAGTAGACTGATTTATGTTGTTGCCAGAGAAATTCAATAATAGGTTTGGTATTCACTTCGCCATCAAATGATAAAAAAATCGCTATGTTATTAGCTGATTGAACGGCTGGATGATTTGCAATTTGTTGATAGATAATTTGCTGTGCAATTTGACGTTCAGCTAAAGATAGTTCTCGTCTTTTTTGGCGAATGATGTTTCGAATATTCATCTCTCATCACTGTTAGCAGTAAGATAAAACACTCCAAGATGTCGTTGGGGTCGTAACCCTTGAACCCAAGGTTCAAGGTGAACATCGTGTTTCAATTTTTAGGTTTCCTTATCAATAAGGCATACACACCAATTGAAAATCACACCGTTCTGAAGTTTAGAATATCGGCTCAGGGGACTAACCCGCATCGCGAACATCTCAGAGGTTGTTATAATAATACAAAATTTAGAAAATGATACAATACCGTTTTTCGTAATTTTACAAATTAAAGTGTTAGTTGCTGGTATTTAAAGCAGAATCAAGTAACTGTTGAAGCATTTTTAATCGATTGCTGAACTCTTCACTTTTTTCTTTTTCTTTGGCAAGTTCATAGGAAATATTTAGTGCAGCAGTCATGATGAGTTGTTCACTACTTATTTGAGGTAATTTTTGGCGTAAGTTAGTTAAGCGGGCATCTAAATCTTTTGCGACATTATTTAATGCGTCTACTTCATCAACAGGACAATTGAACTTTAAAGTTCGTCCAAAAATTTGAATAGTGACAGCTTGAGTTTCCATATATAACCTATTGATTTATAAATTCGTTAATTTTATTAATAATATGTTCACAGTTCAATCCCATCTCTTCTCTCATTTCCTTTTGAGACCCTTGTGAAATAAACTTGTCAGGTAATCCTATATTTAAAATATCACATTTTATTTTTTTCGATAATAAAAATTCACATACCGCGCTACCTGCGCCACCTTGGATACTATTTTCTTCAATAGTGACAAGTATAGTATGTGTTTGGCTAATCTGCAAAAGCAGTTTTGTATCTAACGGTTTAACAAATCGCATATCAATTACTGTAGCATTAAGTTGTTCAGCAGCTTGTAAAACTTCTGAAAGCAATGCGCCAAAATTTAGTAAAGCAATCGTGTTACCTTCTCGACAAATTTTAGCTTGCCCTATTGGAATAGTAGTTAACGGCATTAATGTTACACCCATTCCATCACCACGAGGATAACGCACCGCAGCAGGGCCATTATGTAAATAACCAGTATAGAGCATTTGTCGACATTCGTTTTCATCACTTGGTGTCATAATGATAAAGTTAGGTATACAGCGTAAAAAGCTAAGATCAAAAGCACCTTGATGCGTTTCACCATCAGCACCAACAATCCCAGCCCTGTCGATAGCTAATAATATGGGTAAATTTTGAATAGCTATATCATGGATCACTTGGTCGTACGCCCGTTGTAAAAATGTCGAATAAATAGCGACAATCGGTTTTAAGCCACTAATAGCAAAACCCGTTGCCAGTGTCACTGCATGTTGCTCAGCAATAGCAACATCAAAAAAGCGATCTGGAAAACGGCTGGCAAACTTGGTCATGCCAGAACCTTCACCCATGGCTGGTGTAATAGCAACTAAACGCTTATCCTGTTCAGCCATTTCACAAAGCCAATCCCCAAAAACTTGGGAATAAGTCGGTACCACTTTCTTTACCGAAGGAATTATACCATCAACTGGATTAAATTTAGGTACACCATGCCATAATGTAGGATTTTTTTCAGCAGGGGCATACCCTTTCCCTTTTTGAGTAATGACATGTAATAATTGCGGGCCTTTTAATTGACGAATTTTTTGTAAAGTGATAACCAGATTTTCAATATCATGACCATCAATAGGCCCTATATAGTTAAATCCGAGTTCTTCAAATAAAATTGCTGGTGTAACTAAACCTTTTAAATGCTCTTCAGTCTTTTTTAATAACTCTTTTAAAGGAGGAATATTCGATAGTACTCGTTTGCTACTTTCGCGTAACGAAGCATAGGTTCTACTCGATAAAATCTGGGTTAAATGTTGATTCAGTGCCCCAGTATTTTCAGAAATGGACATATCATTATCATTCACAATGACTAACATATCGGGTTTTATATGTCCAGCATGGTTCATGGCCTCAAATGCCATACCTGCGGTTAAAGCGCCATCGCCAATTACCGCGGCGACTTTATGCCCAGAGCGTTTTTGTTGTTCGCTAATTGCGATCCCCAAGGCAGCACTGATAGAGGTAGAGGAATGACCAGTAGTTAATACATCATATTCACTTTCACTTCGGTGTGGAAAGGGGTGTAATCCCCCTTTTTGCCGAATGGTAAGCATTTGATCACGACGACCTGTTAATATTTTATGTGGGTAAGCCTGATGACCAACATCCCAAATAATTTTATCTAATGGGGTTTGATAGACATAATGTAGTGCAGTAGTTAATTCAACCACACCAAGTCCTGATGCCAAATGACCGCTTGATTGACTTACACATGTCAATAAAAATTGCCTAAGTTCACGACAAATGGTCGACAACTGCGATAGAGGATAACGCCTTAAATCCTCTGGTGAGTTTATTTGTTTTAACAAAGGGTAATTATCTAAATTCATTATGTAAATTTGTCTGTTAGTTATTTGTTAACTATTTCGATTTATGATGTAACTTGCAAGATCGCGTAATGACCTACTATTATAGGGTATTTGTTCAAGACTAGCGATAGCTTGTTGATAAAGTTGTTGCGTCATTTTGATGGCATTATCTAGTCCAATTAATGCCGGATAAGTACTTTTTTCATGCATAATATCAGACCCTTGCGGTTTGCCCATTATTGCTTGTTCCCCAGTGATATCTAAAATATCATCCTGAATTTGGAAAGCCAGTCCAATTGCCTGAGCATAGTTATCTAGCGCATGATAATAAGGTTTGGCAATATCACCACTAGTTATTGCGCCTAAGCGTATGGCTGATTTGATTAAAGCTCCTGTTTTATGACAATGAATTTGCTGTAATTGTTCAAGGCTAATTGTTTGGTGTTCGGCTTGTAAATCAAGTGATTGTCCTAAGCACATTCCTGCAAGCCCACTAGCTTTAGCTAGTTCGATAATCAAATTAATTTTAGATTGATTATCAATTAATTGGCTTTCTGATAATAATGTAAAAGCTAAACTTTGTAATGCATCTCCGGCTAAAATAGCTTCAGCTTCGCCAAATTGAATATGACAAGTTGGTTTCCCGCGTCGTAAATCATCATTATCCATAGCAGGTAAATCATCATGAATTAGCGAATAAGTATGAATTGCTTCAATCGCAGCTGCTGGTTCATCAAGTTTGGATAATGGACAATTAAATATTTGGCCGGTTAAATAGACCAAAATAGGTCGAATGCGCTTACCTCCTGCAAGTAAGCTATAACTTACCGCTTGCTGTAGTTTGCATTCAGGATATTGCGAAATAAATGTCGCTAAAAAAGTGTCAATCCGCTGTTGTAACGGTTTTAAGCTATTCATCATTATCAATTAAAAATTCAGATAATTCGGCATCGCTATTTTCGGATAATAAAATTTGAATACGCTGTTCTGCCTGTTGTAATTGTTTTTGACCTGAACGAGCTAATTTGACCCCTTTTTCAAATTCATTTAATGCTTCATCAAGCGGTAAGTCTCCCCCCTCTAATTGAGCAACAATAGTTTCGAGTTGCTTAAGTGTCTCTTCAAAACTTGGTTCTTTATCTTGTTTTTTGGCCATATGGTATTCCTCTTGGTACTGGATAAGTATACACGCATTTTGTTTAACGGTGAATCAACATGTTTTATATTGAAACATACTCCAGACCTGAAACATCTTTACAAAAAGCGTTAAATTGCTATTAAATTATAATTGAAGTTAAATTAGCTAATTTTAGCTATTATCCTCTAATTCATCTAGAGATAACAATGCCATATCAGGATTAATTGGTTTTTTTACCTCTATACCCAGTTCACGAAAGCGTTCAATTTGCCCAATTACATTACCTCGACCTTTTGATAGCTTATTAAGAGAACTTTGATAAGTTTGTTGCGCTTTGTCCAAACAATTACCTAAATTTTCCATATCTTCCACAAAACCACGTACTTTATCATATAATTTACTCGCCTTGTCAGCAATCAATTCAGCATTACGATTTTGGTATTCATAGCGCCATAAATTATGGATGGTACGTAACGCAACTAGCAGCGTAGTTGGGCTGACTAACATAATATTATTTTTAAGTGCATCATTAATCAAAGCCGGATCTTGATCAATAGCACATAAAAAAGCGGGCTCTATAGGAATAAACATTAAGATGTAATCTAAAGAATTGACGCCGATCAGTTTATGATAATCTTTTTGACTAAGCTGTTTTAAATGATTTCGCACAGCAGATAAATGTTCAGCCATCGCTTTAGCTTTGACGGTTTCGTCATTGCTATTAAAATGCCGCTCATAAGCAACTAATGTAACCTTTGAGTCTATTACTACATCTCCACCTTGTGGTAAATGAACAATGACATCAGGTTGCAAGCGTTGATTATTTTCATTAGTTAAACTAACTTGAGTTTCATATTCGTAACCGACTCGTAATCCCGAATTATCTAGAATTTGGCTGAGGATAAACTCGCCCCAATTCCCTTGTGTTTTGTTATTACCTTTAAGGGCATTGGTAAGATTAGTAGCCTCTTTGGTCATTTGCTCATTAAGTTGTTGCAAATTACGGATTTCGTGAGTAAGGGTATGACGCTCTTTTGCCTCTTGTCCAAAGCTATCTTGAACTTGCTTTTTAAAACCTTCCAACTGAATTTTAAGTGGTGAGAGTAAATAATCAAGGCTCTGTTTATTTTGTTGCTCAATTTTTTTACCACTTTGTTCAAAAATTCGGTTAGCTAGGTTTTCAAACTGCGTTGTTAATCTTTGTTCACTTTGTTCAAGTATGGTTTGCCGTTCATGCGTGGCAGATAATGTTTCTTCCAAACGGGTTTTGAGTTCACTGATTTTAATATTCTGGGTGATATTTTGATGCCTATATTCATTCAATTCATTTTCTAATTGTTGCACCTTATTAGCTAATATAAGATTTTCTTGTTTTTTTTGGTCAAGTTGCACATCACATAATTGTTTCATGTTATTAATAGTTAACTGGGATTTGACTAGCAAAATGACTAAAATTAGAGATACTAAACCAATAGCAATTACAATCCATTGAGTTGAATCTAACCAACCAAACATGACTACGCCCTATCAAAAGTGAATGAAATTACATCTTCTAAAGACATTGCCTCAAGTGCTAACATGATTAACCGGTCTAAGCCAACTGCAACACCAGCACAATCAGGTAATCCGGCTTCCATCGCAGCTAATAACTCAATATCAATATGTTGCGTAGGTAGGTTTTGAGCGGCACGCGCTTGATTATTTTGTTCAAAACGTAATTTTTGTTCTTGAGGATTAGTTAACTCTTTGAAACCATTAGCTAATTCAACGCCCTTGTAATAAAACTCAAAACGGCTGGCAACACGGTGATCTTCAGAACTAATGGCGGCTAATGCTGCTTGTGAAGCGGGAAAGTTAAAAACAGCGATGGGTTTATCTTGCCCAATATGCGGTTCTACGCCAAAAGTAAATAAACACTGTAATAGGGTATCTTTATCATAATCTTGGGCATTTAATCCAATATTGAGTTGATTGATAGCATTGACTAAAGTTGCTTGATCTGCTTCAAGTGGATCAATATTAAGATGACGCTGAAATGCTTTTTGATAGGAAATTCGTTCAGCGGGTTCACAATCTAAAATATTTTGTAAAAGATCATCAACTTCGTTAATCATTTGCATCATATCAAATTGAATTCGGTACCATTCAAGCATGGTAAATTCAGGGTTGTGGTAACGACTAACTTCTTCGTGATTACGGAAACACTTACAAATTTGATAAATAGGACCGCTACCCGCTGCTAGTAAGCGTTTCATATGGTATTCAGGGCTAGTTACTAGTGACATTCTTTGCCCTTGTTGCTCATCGATTTGACCTGGTTTAAAAAAAGCGGTATGAAATGAGCTTAAATGTAAGTCAGTAACAGCATATTGACTTAAGGTCGGCGTTTCGACTTCTAATATACAGCGGTCAGCAAAAAATTGTCTTACTTGAGATACAATTTTTGCGCGCTTAAGTAAATTATTGATAGGTGCAGAAGGTTGCCAAGTCATAAAAATATCCATGGATTTTGATTATTAACGAAGAAGAGAAATAGGGCTTTTACCCTATTTCTAATTATTGATGTTCATTTTGCCATAATGTGAACAAATTGTCGTATTTTTCTTGTTCCTGCCAAATATGGTGATGTAATGCAGAAAGAACAATTGGATCTTCTAAAATGGCTAATTGTTGTTCTTTGCTGATTTTAGTTAAATCAACTTGTTGATATTGCTTAATAAGATTAGCGCGCTGTTGCTGATTTTTATCATTGGGTAAATGCCTTGAAGTAGATAAGGCACATGCTAGCGCATTATAAACCGGATCAACTAATGCCATAATAAAACCATGTTCAATAATATCAGCTTCAGTGCTGACTAATAATTCACCTGTTAAGGTAACAGCTTTAGCTGGATGAGTCTCATCAGGCGTTAAAAATAAACCTGCTTGTTGCGCTTTCATACCAATACTTGAAAGGCCGGATACTCTTATAACTAATGGAGAAATGGTTAACGGTACGAGTATCGCAATATACCAAAAGGTGAACTGCGGATTTAACCAAATAATGACCCATAACCACACAATACCTAATAAAGATAATGGCCAACAAAAATAGAAAGATTCGCCCCAAGTTAATACGTCATCATTTCTTGATGGCGATTTCCATTGGATTTTGCTTCCAAACCAAGCTTTTAAGACAAACTTACTATGAAAAATCATTCGGATCGGTGCTAAAATCATGGACCAGATTATTTCGATCAAAATTGATAACGTTAATTTAAAAATACCACCAACGTACTTAGCTCTGGTTTTGGCAATAATAATGCCGTAGCTAAACAATTTTGGCGCAAATAACAATACCATTGTGGTAGATAGCAATTGGATGGCCAAATTTTCATCCCATCTAGGCCAAGTGGGATAAAATTGATTGGGCTGGAAAAAATATTGTTGATCAGATAGATTAAAAACTAATAACAAAAGGGTAGAAAAAATCAAAAAAACTAGCCATAGTAATGATGAAATATAGGCCATGCCGCTGGTAGCAAACATAACACGGTGAGTGAAGGTAATGCCACTTTTGAATATGAGTTTAAGATTAATTAAATTACCCATACACCAGCGGTTATCACGCTTAAGATCCTCAATCATGTTACCTGGCAACTCTTCATAACTACCATTCATATTATAAGCAATCCAAACACCATAACCAGCGCGTCGCATTAAGGAGGCCTCAACTAGGTCATGGGACAAAATATGCAATGGCCCTTTACGTTGTTGTAGTGGCGATAAAATACAATGTTCAATAAAAGGTTTTAAGCGAATCATTGCATTATGCCCCCAATATTGAGCCTCATTTAATTGCCAAAAATGGGTGCCGGCACAAAAAATATCACTGTATATTTGGTTAGCAAATTGTTGAATACGACCATAAAGCGTTTTCATTCTCACGGATTTTGGTGGCGATTGTAAAATTCCTGCTTTAGGCGTCATTTCCATCATAGCAATCATATTTACAATACAATCACCTGTCATGATACTATCGGCATCTAGAATCATCATATATTCATATTGATGACCCCAGCGACGACAAAAATCATCAATATTACCACTTTTACGTTTTACACGACGCTTACGGTGTCGGTAAAAAATATTACAACCATTGTCCGTTTTATGTGCGTTAAAATCTGCCCAAGCTTTAAGTTCATTAATATAAAGATCAGGATCGTTGGTGTCGCTCAAAATATAAAAATCACAATAGGTACCATGTCCTGTAGCGATTAAAGATTGATAAGTTGCTTGTATGCCAGCAAAAACCCGAGCGACATCTTCGTTACAAATTGGCATCACTAGGGCTGTTCTATGGTTGGGATTAATATGGTCAGCAGGATTTTTAGGAATGGGAATGGTAAAACGATCTTTGCCCATAATTGCTAAGACTAAGCCCATGATGCTAGTCCAAAAACCGATTGAAATCCAGAAAAATAAAATAGCAAACAATCCAATGATAATCCATTGAATAATATAAGGAATAATACTATAAATGGCTAATTCAGGATTTAACTGCCAATTACTCATAAAATTGATTTTTTGCCAACTTTGATAAGGTAACAGAGAGGATAAATAAAATGTTGCAAAGTATGTTTGTATTACAATGAAAGTCAACATAATCAAACGACGAATGATGGCAATCAAATTAATATTAACTTTTGATTTTGCTCTGTAACGTTTATTCCATAGTTGTGGTTGAATCGCCACGCGATCAATTTTCGGGTAGCTAGGTAGTTGCTGCCGTTCATTATTAAATGCGGATGTATCACCAATTTGATTTAAGCGATATTTTAAGAACTCAATCTTATCAGATGTGTCTTCATTATTATTTGCTTTCTGACGCCAGTTATTAGCATCAGAAAGGTTTGCAAAATAATCTTTTTTCATATTGTTAACGTATTATTATGCTTATTGTGCAGGGTATTGCCCGCTCCATGTTTCAGATAAAACTTCATTAGTTTTTTCTGAGGCTAATTGGATGCGGATATCGGTGGCTTTTTTATTATCTTCAACATTGAAGCGAACAATAACTCGCCAGCCTTTTATAGCCGAATTGTATTGGGCATCGCAGCTAACAATAGAGCCATTATTTATGCTTGAGATCACTTTTACCGGTATTTGTTCAGAAAGTTGAGGACCAGCAAAATCAATTACATAAGCATTAGAACCATCAAGTTTACGTATTAAGTTGGCTTGTTTTATATCACCTAAAGATAAACGCGTACTTATAGCCCTAGCCACATTATCAGGATAACGTTGTTGCTCATTTAAGGTATAATGTAAACGATAATTAATATCAATCGAGTCCTTAGCTTTATATTGTTTTTTGGGTACCCAAAAAGCAACAATGTTATCATTAGTTTCATCCGCTGTAGGGATTTCAACTAATTCGACATGACCTTTTTGCCAATTACCTAAAATTTCGGTCCAAACACTTGGTCGTTGTTCATAGTGATCGTCCAGATCTTGATAATCATCAAAGCCTTTATCCCGTTGAATCAAGCCAAATGATTTAGGATTTTCAAGGCTATATGACGAAAATGATAAACGTTTAGGATTATTCAATGGCCGCCAGATCCATTCATTATTATTAGCCAAGATGGATAAACCATTTGAATCATGCATTGCTGGACGATAGTTTAATATTGGTGAAGGTTGGTTTGGACCAAATAAGAACATGCTGGTCAATGGCGCAATCCCTAGTTTTTTGACAGAATTACGGAAAAACACTTTAGCTTGGACAGTAATAGTTGTATCAACACTAGGTACTAAGGTCAGTTTGTAAGCTCCTGAGACACTTGGTGAATCAAGTAAAGCATAAATAACTAAGTGTTTTTGATTAGGCTCAGGCTTTTCGATCCAAAACTCTTTGAAACGTGGAAATTCTTCACCCGACATTTCACCGGTATCAATTGCTAATCCTCGTGCAGAAAGGCCATATCTTTGATCTTTACCAACAGCACGAAAGTAGCTGCCACCCAAAGCAGTAAAAATTTCGTCATCGGTTTTTGTTGGCGTATTAATAGGGTAATGCACTTTAAATCCAGCAAATCCGAGTTTTTTGGTGTCTAATTTATCTAAATTGATTTTGCTTAAATCAAAATAACTAGGATCATATTTAATTTCATGGACTTGATTGTCAACTATTTCATTGATTTTAACAGGGGTATCAAAGTACATACCTTCATGATAAAATTCAAGTTTAAAACGACTTTTTTGATCCCCCCAATAGGCTTTCGGGTGGTTGAATAATATCTTTTGATAATCAGCAAACTGTAAAGATGCTAATTCATTAGGAATGTTTTTAGAAGGTTGCACATAAGCTTGTTTAGATAAGTGTTCAGCTTGTGAAACCACGTCATTAAATGAAAAAGCCCATGAAGAGAAGCTAATGCATGCAATAGAGCATGCACTAAGCAATTTACAAGTAATATTTTTACTTAAGTGGCTCATAGGTAATATTTTATACATAAAAAACTCGCATTAGTATTATCTGAATATGTTTAAATAGTTGATAATATTATTTTTGGGTTCAATTAAACATTTTTCAACATAGTCTGCTTTTATCTCTTGGATAATGCTTGGATTTTCATCAATCAAAAAGTGTGAATAGTTATCCTTAGCAATCTTTGCATACAAGGTTGACATATTTTGTTCAGACATTCTAAATAAGGGTTGGTAATATTTGGAAATTTTAGTTGAATCTTTGGTGTAAATTGCCGCAATAAAATCAGCAGAAAGTCGGCAATAGTTGTTGAGGTTAGTTTCGCTAGCCTGCAATTTGCTTAATTCAATATTGCGTTCTATTTGATTTTCTTCAATGACTTTTTTTATTTGCACATTATATTTTAATTTATAATATTCTTGAAGATAGAAACTTAAAACACATGAGGTTTGGTTTTCGTTACCTTTACAAGCTAATATACCTTGCTTAGTAATATAGTTATCAAAATTATCACTACCAATAAATTGAAGCAGTTGATTTTTAGCCTCAATAACAAAAGGATTATTATGTTCAGTCTGTTGTTTTAAAATCATTAATTGATTTTTTGCTACAGTTTGTTCGTCTTTTGTTGCCGACGAAATAGATCTGTTAGCACAACCTGCGACAAGAATAGAAACAATGGCGCATGTTAAGATATTGCTAATTTTCATATATAAAATTCCATGAACATATTCTTGAGTTGTAATTTCTTGAAAAACAACGCTATTACTTAACATTGTTGCAACGCAAAATTATATACTCATATTCTTTTAAAAACACTAGGCGTTTAAATTAAATTTGTAAAAAGCGAGTTAATATACAGTAATATCTCAGAGATCAGTGATGACATATTGTGTTATTGTCAACTGTAAATTCCGTTGTATTAGCAATCGATGGTTTAAATTTCCCTTTTGCTTTTAAGAAGGCTATAAGTTGTTTGGCATTCATATCAGTCTGAGAACAAGTATGAAATTTAGCATCTTTACCAAATTTTTGTTCAATAGCTTTAAGTAATGAGGATTCGGTATAGTTATTCCCATTCATCATATGTAGTACTTCATGACCATGAATTGATACCATAACTCCTCCTTAAATAATACTTCATTGTTGCTGATAATAACTTTAAATTGTGAAGAAAGATAGCAGATATTAGTAAGAAAAAAAAGATATTAAACGTTAAAATATTGTTAATTAACAAGACTTACCGCTGATTCATATCAACGGTAAGTCAGGCTATCAAAAATCATGATCTATTAGATAGGTTTTACTCTTTTATGTTGGTTAGTAATTTGGCAATAATTGATTGATTTTCAGGTTTAACTTGTTGAATTAAAATTGGAATTGTATCAGCAAGTTTGTAGCAAATATCATCTTTAATTGTTATAACACCTTCATCCGGGATTGAACTAATCTCTTCTCTAACCTCATGTATCATGGAGAGGGGCATAAAAGCAAACGCGCCAATATCCGTTAAGCGTATGCGCGCTCCCCCTCGATTGATGTCAATAATTTCTGCAGTATAACTTTCCCCAATTTTATCAGCCAGATATTGCGCATAGAGATTATTGGCTATGTCACGTTCAGCATAACGCAATATCTTACGCCTTTCATTCATCATTTTAAGCTGCTCTTGATCTGGCGCTATTAACTGTTGTGAGCGAATGTAGGCCTTAATTAAGCGATGATTAACCATGTCACCATATTTACGAATTGGGGAAGTCCATGTTGCATAGGCCTCAAACCCAAGACCAAAATGTGGCTTTGGAACAGTCGAAAAATCAGCTGGACTTTGAAATTTACGTAAACGCGCAGCTAAAAAAGCATTATTATCAATTTGGCGTCGTAGTCTCATATACCCATCAAAAGATAACAATGCATCTTTATCAAAACCCGTTATGCCATTATCATTTAAGATTTTTAAAATTTGTTCAATATATTTAGGATCAAATCCGGAATGAATATTAAAAATACCAAAACCAATGTTATTTTTTAAGTGCCAAGTTAAGGCTTGATTGGCGATGACCATTACTTCTTCAACTATTCGATGAGCAATGCGGCGTGATTGTTTAATAATCGATTTTACTTGGCGATTTTCATCAAGAACAAAACGATAATCAGTGTTATCTTTAAACACTAAAGCATGTGTTAGCCGCCAGTTTGTTCTTATTTTTTCTAAATTTGATAAAAGACCAAGTTGTTCTGGTAAGGTAGCGTTGTCGGATAATAATTCACTACTATTTTCTAAAAAGTCAGACACATTGTGGTAAGAAAGCTTCGCTTTGGATTCAATCCATGCTGGAATAAAAGCGATGTCATCAAAAATAATATCACCGGTTGGCTCAAGTTTAATTTTACATACCATGGCTGGACGTTTTTGAAAAGCTTGTAACGAACACAACTTATTGGCTAACGCTTCAGGTAACATGGGAATATTAAAATCCGGTAAATAAGTGGTAAAATTGCGGACTTTAGCTATGTTATCAAGTTGACTATCTGGTAACACATAAGCAGTTGGATCGGCAATGGCTACCATTAGTTGATAGTGACCTTGCTCATCTTGGGATAATGCGATGGCATCATCCATATCATCGGTATCTTCACTATCTATGGTAAAGAAATTAACATGCGTTAAATCTTCCCGATTTTCCATTTCACTCTCATCTATCTCCAATGTTTCAGCCGGTGGTGCCTGTTGTTCTAAATCATATCGGGCTAGTGTTTTTAGCCATAATTGATAAGGTGAAGTACTATCTGTAATAAAATAACTAATTTCGGCAAAAAAACTATTTTTATCTTCTTCCAAAGGATGGGAAACAAGGGTTGCAACAACCCAATCACCTTCTTTCAATTTTTCAGACACTTGCTTATTAGCTTTACAGCGTATGCAAAAATTAGCAGGCATATTTTCAGGATAGATTACCATGGCACGCTCCAGGAAACCTATTTTACCGATGAATTTTTGTAGAGCACTTTCAATTAAAAGCTCAGGTTCGAATGACTCTTTGTCATTATTATTGATAATGGTGCCTGAGACTTTATCACCATTACAAACCGTTTTCATTTTGGCAATTGGAATAAAGTAGCTAGTTTTATTATCAACATCCAAAAAACCAAACCCTTTTTCGTGAGCGCGAATCACGCCTTCAACCCGAGGAGTTTGTTCATGAAGTTCTTGTTTTAATTGTGCCAGTAGGGGATTATTTTGAAACATGAAACCTAATATCATTTTATAAAATTTGTTGTGGATTTTACCACAGTTATCCACCATGTGGTTATTGAATTAAAGGCAGATAAGTTTACAAAATATGCATATAATGTATTGTAATTTTGAAACTAATGGTGTGATTTGATGAAGTTGAACTATAAATTACAAGGTAATGGGCCTGCTATCATTTTTATGCATGGTGTTTTTGGCAGTTTAGATAATTTGAACATGTTAGCCAAAAATCTGTTATCAAATTATCAAATTGTTCAAGTTGATATGCGTAATCATGGATTTTCTCCCTGGTCTGATGTAATGAATTATCAGGTAATGGCTGAAGATATAGCGCAACTTTGCCACAATTTAGGTTTACAGGATGTAATTTTGATAGGTCATTCAATGGGTGGGAAGGTTGCGTTACAATTAACACAAATAATTCCCGATATTATCCAGCAAATTGTCGCCATTGATATCGCACCTATTCAATATCCAATTGCGACTAATGCCTTGGTATTAAACGCTTTAACACAAGTTGTTTCACAAAGTATAACTGATAAAAAACAGATCATAAGTATCATGAAAAATAATGAGTTAACTGATGCAACGATTCAGTTTTTACTCAAATCTTTTAAAAATGGCCAGTGGTTATTTAATGTTGATGTTATTGTTAAACAATATCAGCATCTGTGTGATTGGCAGATGATTTCGCCCTGGTTAAAACCTACCTTATTTATAAAAGGTGGCAATTCTAATTATATAACGGCAAAAGACTATGATGAGATTTATTTGCAATTTCCTAATGCCAAAATAGAAACAGTTATCGGCGCAGGGCATAATGTTCATGCAGAAAAAACAGCACAAGTTTTACAAATTCTACAACATTGGTTATGTCATCAAAGTTGATTTTTTAGTTGCCAACATCATTAAATTGCTATGACTGAATAATATTGGTTGATGCACAATGGTGCTTGGAACAATGTTTTTAACAATTAGTCACAAAATAATCGTTGTTGTTGAATTTTCTTCTGCTGTTGTAGGGTAATACTAACAAATACCATTTTACAGTGGCTGTTGATTGATAGGCTGTTGATATTATATGACCACTCTGCTGGTAGGCGGTGCTCGGTAATTTGTGGATAGCTTTCAAGTAGTTGGAATGCTATTTGATTTGCCTGTCGGGTACTTAACCAGTAGCGGTGTTTATGCAATAGCCGTTGTTGATAGTTAATAAAACCGAGCAGAATTATTGAAAAAAGCAGTATTGCTATCATTACTTCAATCATACTAAATCCATTAATACTTGGTTTATTCACAATCACTACTCTTTTTTTCCGGACAATAATCAAGCCAATGGCCTTTTTCAACCACTAATTGATTATTTTCATAATGGGCTAAAGTGAACAGAAAAACATGATTTGCTTCGCCACGCACTAAAACATAATTATCAATGGTTAAAGCTGATTTTTTTATGCATGCCTTTAGTTGATAAGTTGATTGTGTTAAGCATTGCCAACTAGTAGTTGGTGTCGCCCATTTTTGGTAAATCCCCCAAGTTAATGAGGAACTAGCATGATTAAATCTCTTATAATAATCAATTTCCATAATTACCGTTTTTTGCCATGAATTAATTAATAAATTAAATCCTGTTAATAATATTAATCCCACCGTCATTAAGACGAAGACCATGACGATGGCACTAAATCCCGAAAATGCTAAATTGTTCGCATCAGAATAAATTTTCATTTTTGATTATTTTAGTCACCTGATAATTGATTTTTTTATTATTTAATAATTCTGCAGCTAATAATATTTCGATACTATTGGTTCTTTGCTTTATTACAAAGCGAGTGACTTTAAATTCGGTTGGATCGAATAGTTTTTCCCAGTTAGCTCCTTGACAATTAACTGCGCCTGTTTTGTATTCAAGATTGTTTTTCCGATAACGGTAGGTAAAGACATCAGAATTATTTTTATAAATAGGGTTGTAAACCCAATCATGACGAATTTCGCTATCATAACGAATAATAATACAATTTTGTTGGTGGTTTATTTCCAGAGCTTTCATTTTTATCTTGCTTGGGTCATTAGCGATAAAGCCAGCGCGTTTGATATCTTTGATAAGCCCAATCATGGCGCTATCAACATTTTTTTGTAAGTTGATCCTTTGATAATATTGCATGATATTGGTTTGTAATTGAGCATAAAAACTAGTGCAACCGATAATAACCACACTTGATAATGCAATACTCATTAACATTTCCAGTAGTGAAAAACCTGATACTTTTAGCATGGTGGTAACCCAGCTAAATAATTATTTTGGCTACAAGAGCGAATTCGCCCCCGGAATGATATAAAAACTTTACTGATGCCAATGTCATTTTGTAATTGAAAGGATGTTGTTTGAGCCATATTTCGTCGTCCCCAAAAAGAGATGGTTTTTTTGTCTGTTAAACCACTAATAACAACTGAATTATTAGGCTTATTAAATTGCAATATTCCTTGATTGCAATTGATAGGGCGTTCTGCTTGAGTAACCGTTAAACACCAAGGTGATAAGAATAAGTAGAGATTATAAGTATCATTTTGTGTATAAGCTTTAACTTGCACTTCATTTAAAAAATAAGCTAGCTGTTGAGTTGTGGTAATCAATTCATTACGAAGTTGTAATGACTTCCAATGTTGTATACCAATAGCCGCTAAAATTGTACAGATACATATAACGACCAATACCTCTAATATTGAGAATCCTTCATTTTGCACAACGCTATCCTTTTAATGGAATACCAGATTGTGAATATAATTAACCATCAGAAAAAAATATGGCTTTTTAGGTTATCTTGGAAACTGGATCTCAAATTTATTTTGTTTTTGCTATAGATATTGTTACTAATATGACAAACCGCTTAAAAAGCGTTACAGATTATATTATACTGTTGACTTATTTTTATTTGTTAACAGATATATAAGTTGAAGGAAACTTGAGATGCAACAATTACAAACTATTATTGAAGCAGCATTTGAACGTCGTGCTGAAATTACGCCATCAAATGTAGATGCAGTAACTCGTGATGCTATTAACCAAACTATTGGTTTATTAGACAGTGGTAAAATGCGTGTTGCTGAAAAAATTAATGGTGATTGGATCACTCATCAATGGCTAAAAAAAGCGGTATTGCTCTCATTCCGTATTAATGAAAACCAACTAATTGATGGCGGTGCCACTAATTATTATGACAAAGTTCCTTTGAAATTTGCTGACTATGATCAAGCACGATTCCAACAAGAAGGCTTCCGTGTAGTGCCTTCTGCTATTGCTCGTAAAGGTGCTTATATTGCGCGCAATACAGTATTAATGCCATCTTATGTTAATATTGGTGCTTATGTTGATGAAGGAACCATGGTTGATACTTGGGTAACCGTTGGTTCGTGTGCGCAAATAGGTAAAAATGTGCATTTATCTGGTGGTGTTGGTATTGGTGGGGTATTAGAACCGTTACAAGCAAATCCAACTATTATCGAAGATAACTGCTTCATTGGTGCGCGCAGTGAAATTGTTGAAGGGGTCATTGTTGAAGAAGGCTCAGTCATTTCTATGGGCGTATTTATCGGTCAAAGTACTAAAATTTATGACCGCGCAACGGGCGAAGTGCATTACGGTCGCGTTCCTGCTGGTTCTGTGGTGGTTTCGGGTAATTTACCAACTAAAGATGGTAAATATAGCCTTTATTGTGCAGTTATTGTTAAAAAAGTCGATGCCAAAACATTAGGTAAAGTCGGTATCAATGAATTATTACGCACTATTGATTAATAGGGTATTTTCTAGATAAATGCCGTCACAGTTATTATGTGGCGGAAATTTTTATTTATTCTGCAAAATTTAGTTATATTTTATAACTATTAGAAGAGGAAAAATTATGCCTTCTTTTGATATTGTGTCAGAAATTCAAATGCCAGAAGTGAAAAATGGTGTTGACAATGCTACGCGGGAATTAACTACTCGCTGGGATTTCAAAAATGTTGAAGCTTCATTTGAATTAAATGAGAAAAATGAAACCATTAAAGCAACCAGTCAATCCGATTTCCAAGTGCAGCAATTATTAGATATTCTCCGTGAAAAGTTAGCTAAGCGAGGCATTGACGGAGGAGCTTTAGACATTCCTGAAGAATTAGAACACAGTGGTAAACTCTATAGTATTACTGTTAAGCTTAAACAAGGGATTGATAAAGAACTATCTAAGAAAATTGTAAAATTGATAAAAGACAGTAAAATCAAAGTACAAGCTCAAGTTCAAGGTGAACAAGTGCGGGTTACTGGCAAATCTCGAGATGATTTACAAGCAACGATGGCCTTAGTTAAAAATGCCGAGTTAGGGCAGCCATTTCAGTTTACCAATTTTCGAGATTAGTTCCCTTTCATGCTTTTTACTTCGCTGGCAATGGCTGGCGAAGTAATGTTTCTAATAATTCCCAATAATATCTTTTTGTAAAAATGTTTCAGGTTAACTATACGTTTGAGTATAAAATAACAGCTGAATTCAACATCTAAGTGCGAATCGAGTTAATAAAGTCCTTATAATGTGTTTTATAGTTAAGCTGTTTTATTGTCACCATTATTTTAAGTTACGATTCGCAGTTGATTTTTGTAGTTAAGACAAAATTTAATGCTAAATAATGATCTGTTATAAAACATAATTTGGATAAGGCACAAATCTACTAGCAAATTTTGCTATACTAGTAAAAACAAACAGTTTGCTATATTAAACCAATTTATTAAATAAAGAGTAACAAACAATTATGTATACAGGAACCCTATTTATTATTTCTGCCCCTAGCGGAGCGGGAAAATCAAGCTTAATTAGAGCCTATTTACAGCAAAACAATTCTTATCCAGCCAAAGTCTCGATTTCTCATACTACACGAGAACCAAGACCCGGTGAACAACATGGAGAGCATTATTATTTTGTCAACAGCAAACAGTTTGAGTCGTTAATTGATAAGCAAGCTTTTGTTGAATATGCTCAAGTATTTGATCACTATTATGGTACTTCAATAGCAGAAATTGATCAGAGCTTGTTAAAGGGCGTTAATGTATTTTTAGATATTGACTGGCAAGGTGCACAACAAGTTAGAAAAAAAATGCCATTTGCCAAAAGTATTTTTATTTTACCGCCATCATTACCAGAACTTGAAAATCGTCTAATAAAACGTGGACAAGATAGCCAGTCAGTCATTCAAAAAAGAATGCAAAAAGCTAAAGCAGAAATTTCACATTATAATGAATATGACTACATCATTATCAATGATGATTTTGATATATCGTTAAAGGCTTTAAGTTCGATTATTACAGCGGCAAGTTTAGAACAACCTAAACAAGCAATGATTCATCAGCCATTATTTGCTGATCTTTTATCACCTAATTGATTAACAGTTATTAACTGTTTAATTTAGCATTCACCACATGTAACCATATCGCTGGTAATACCAGCGATAATCATATAAAAGCAAAAATCAAACTTAATGACCTAATGCTTGATGTGCTTGATCGTTTTGAATTAATTCCAACTTATAACCATCCGGATCTTCAACAAAAGCAATAATGGTTGTTCCACCTTTTACTGGTCCGGCATCACGAATCACTTTGCCACCAGCTTGTTTAATTTCATTACACATTTTAGCAACATTATCTACACCTATAGCAATATGACCAAATGCATTACCGTGGTCATATTTATCGGTTCCCCAATTGTAGGTTAATTCAATTACTGAACCGGTTTGTTCATCGCTATAACCAAGAAATACCAATGAGTATTCATATTCTGGATTTTCACTGGTTCTTAATACTCGCATTCCCATTATTTGCGTGTAGAAATCAATAGAACGTTGTAAATCACCAACGCGGATCATAGTATGTAATATACGCATCTAATAATTATTCCTTTTAATAATTAACACATTTACTAAGTTTATAATTTAACATTACTTTGAGCAATTTCATTTTAAATTTATACAGTAAAATGAACAAGGAATAGGAATAAGGAAGGCTATTTATAATAATTTAAGAAAGCAATTAATATGATGCAGTATTAATTAATAATACTTCCGCCTGCAAATATAACAAGCGAAAGTGAGCGAACATACTAATAGTTAAAGGCAGTTACAATAATTTAATTCGTTGTATCGTTGTTATAACGAGGCGATGCACTAATTTGTTTACCATCCGTGACTAAGCGTACATGTTGACCAGCATAAAACTGTTTAGCTGAACCTTTTTGTACAATTACAATATTACCGCCATTTTCTTGTTTGATTTCGAGTTCTACTGCGCTTGCTTGACTTGCTTTATCTTCAATTTCGCTACCTAGTATTGCGCCACCAATTGCGCCTGTAGCTACTGCTAAAATTCTACCTGTGCCATTACCAACGGTATTACCCAAAACACCGCCAATGGCAGCTCCACCAAGAGATCCTACTACATTTTCATTCTTACCATTAGCAGTATTAGCTTGAATTTTCACTGCTCGCACAGATACAACTGTGCCATAACTAACTTGCTGCACTTGTTTTGCTTGATCGGTAGTATAAACATCACCTGAGTATATATCACTATTGCTACATCCAGAAAGCAGCGCAACCAAAATAGCTAATGTGACAATTTTTTTCATAATTTTATTCCTCATATAAATTTGTGTATAAGCTACCTTATACTAACAGCTAGCATAATATTCTTTTATAATTACAACAATCTCTTTTTCATTATTTTATCAATAGATAATACAATTTATAATTAAGTTGAGTTATACTCAGTTCAATAGTTTATCTGGTATACAATAAATATATGAAACGGTTATTTTTTCAATTAATTTTATCAGTTATGATAACGGCGTGTCATGATGTAAAGCAAGAGCAACAACCTAAAGAAATAACACTTATTGAACAGCCCGCGGAACAGCCCGCTAATAATTGTTCAAAAAATGCAGCAACTAGCAAATTAAATCATCTTGACCAATTAGCACAAGGTTGTCCGGTAAAATAATTTAATAGGCATAATAATCTAATGAAAACTATCGAAATCGACGAAGAGTTATACCAATACATCGCAGGGCAAACAAGACATATCGGTGAAGATGCATCAAGTATTTTACGCCGCTTGTTAAATATTAACCTACATTTACTTTCCCAGCCTGGAAAAAAAAATCAACCAGAAAACCATTATTCTGTATTCACTGATTTATTAACCAGTGATACATTTACTAACGAAAAATCGATTATCAATCGCTTCATATTATTACTTGGTACACTTTATAATTATAACCCTACGCATTTTTCTATTGCAGCAACCTCTTTACATGGTAGTAAAAGACAATATTTAGCTAAAGATAAACAATCGTTAGAAATATCAGGCAAAAACACCAAACCGAGAGAAATTATTGGTACTCCTTATTGGGTGATTAGTAATACCAATACAGCTCGAAAAGTGTATATTCTTGAATCAATTATGAGTGATATGGGATTATCAGAAAGCCTTATTAACCAAGTCATTGATATTTTTTCACCACCAACCAATAAAGCTAATAGTTAATTCAAAATAATCAATGACAATTGCTTTAGCATAAAAACGACATACTATGAAAGAGGAGTAACAAATGGGGAACTATAGCCGGGCAGGATTACTCGCTGAACCTTTTGATCTTATCAATGTTGAAACTTTACAAAATAATTATTACCAAATTAAACCTGATACTGAAAATGCTAGCCAATTAGTCATTTTTGGTACTTCAGGTCACCGTGGTAGTTCCAATAAAGGGACTTTTAATGAATCACATATTTTAGCTGTAGCGCAAGCAATAGCTGAATATCGTATAATGAACAATATTACCGGACCTTGTTTTATTGGGCAAGACACTCATGCATTGTCTGAGTTAGCCCTTAAAACTGTGCTTGAAGTTTTTGTTGCCAATGAACAAACCGTCATTATGGCACGTGATTGGGGCTATACACCAACGCCTGTTATTTCACATGCAATTTTAACCTATAATGATGGTAAACAAACTCAACTTGCCGACGGCATTGTAATTACGCCATCACATAATCCGCCTGAAGATGGTGGAATTAAATATAACCCGACTAATGGTGGCCCTGCTGATACAGATATAACTAAGCAAATTGAAGCAAGAGCCAATGAATTATTAAAAAATCAGTTAAATGGAGTTAAACGAGTTACCTTAGAAAAAGCCATTAAATCTGATTATATTCATAGCCGAGAATTTGAAACTGATTATGTCAACGACCTTGTGAATATTATAGATCTTGCACTTATACAATCTTCTTCACTTAAAATTGGTGTCGATCCCTTAGGCGGTGCGGGGGTCACCTATTGGAATCGTATTGCCGAAAAATATGGAATTAAACTTGAGATTGTTAATAATAAGGTTGATCCAACTTTTAGCTTTATGCACTTAGATCACGACGAAGTAATTAGAATGGATTGTTCCAGCCACTGTGCAATGGCTGGATTATTAAAATTAAAAGATAAATTTGATTTAGCATTCGGCAACGACACCGATTTTGACCGTCACGGTATT
This sequence comes from uncultured Gilliamella sp., assembly GCA_945271295.1. Lineage (GTDB taxonomy): Bacteria > Pseudomonadota > Gammaproteobacteria > Enterobacterales > Orbaceae > Gilliamella. The sequence goes on from CALYPG010000001.1 coordinate 88,583, forward strand.
GTTACGCCTAAAGGACTGATGAATCCAAATGCCTATCTTTCAACTTGTGTTAATTACCTATTTCAACATCGCCCTCAATGGCATAAAGATGTTGCTATAGGTAAAACCTTAGTTACCAGTTCAATGATAGATCGTGTTGCTAATAGTTTAAATAGAACCTTTTTAGAGTATCCGGTAGGTTTTAAATGGTATGCCGATGGACTGTATAACGGTAAATTAGGTTTTGCTGGGGAAGAAAGTGCAGGGGCTTCATTTTTAAGAATCGATGGTAAAGTTTGGGCGACAGACAAAGATGGGATTATTTCTTGTTTATTGGCAGCCGAAATGACTGCCAAATTAAACAAAAATCCACAAGAACAATATCAAAAGCTGGAACAACAATTTGGTGTTTCCTATTATGGAAGAATACAAGCCGCTGCATCTTTCGCCGAAAAACAAAAATTATCAAAACTTGACGCCAGCCAATTAACAACCGATAGACTAGCTGGTGAAAAAATCACTCAATGTCTTACCACTGCTCCTGCCAATAATGCGCCAATTGGTGGATTAAAAGTGATCACTGAAAATGGTTGGTTTGCCGCTCGCCCATCAGGAACAGAAGATGCATACAAAATTTATGCTGAAAGCTTCATTAGTAACCAGCATTTATCAACTTTGCAACAAGAAGCACAACAAATTGTAGCTAAGGCAATTAAATAAAACCAATAACAATGTAATCTGACAGACACTAATTACTCATCAACTTGCTTTCTAATAGAATGCAAGTTTGATGAGCATTTGGTACCAAAAAGCAATTTTTATACTAAAACATATAGTATACCTGAAACTTTTTTACATCATTGCTACCTATTTAATCTAATTTAGGATGTTGATCTACTAGTTCTTGGCGTTGTTCTTGTAATGTTTCGATCTGTTGTTCAATATCTTCTACTTTCTGTTCTATTGAATCAAAATGTTCAGATAGAATTTCTTTCGCTTCAGTGCGATCAGATGCTGCTGGTGTAGCGCCTTGTAGTGGTTTATTGGCGGTTTCATTCATTTTTAACCCTGTGACTAAGCCGATTAGAGCCACAACCATCAAATAATAAGCCGGCATATATAAATCGTTACTTGCTTCAACTAACCAAGCGGCAACTGTTGGTGTTGCGCCTGCAATTAATACTGAAATATTAAATGCAATAGCAAGCGCACTATAGCGGATACTAACAGGGAAGATCGCCGGTAAAATAGAAGCCATTACACCAGTTAAACAGTTAAGTAACACCGCAAGGATCAGTAACCCCAAGAAGATAAATGCAATAATATCACTATTTATCATTACAAACGCCGGATATGCAAGCATCAATAAGCCGACACTCCCACCAATGATAAAAGGCTTACGTCCAATTTTATCACTAATTAATCCAATCATTGGTTGTACAAATAGCATACCAATCATGATGGCAATAATAATTAATACACCATGGTCCGGGTTGTAATTTAAATTATGGGATAAATAACTTGGCAGGTAGGTGAGTAACATGTAATAAGTAACATTGGTGACAATAACTAATCCGACACAAACCAAAAAACTTCGCCAATATTGAGTTATAATCTGCTTGATGGTGATGGTTGATGAATTAGTTATATTTTCACTTTCATTTTTATCTTTTAAGTCACTTTGTTGTTGGAATGCTGGGGTTTCCTCTAATGCATGACGCAAATAAAGACCAATTAAACCTAATGGTAAAGCAAAAAAGAAAGGAATACGCCAACCCCAAGCATGAAAAGCTTGTTCACCAAGTAAGGTTGATAACAGTACCACCAAACCTGCGCCAATTAAGAAACCAGCAATAGAGCCAAAATCAAGCCAGCTTCCCATAAAGCCTCGTTTGCGGTCTGGAGAATATTCAGCTACAAAGATTGCTGCACCAGAATACTCCCCACCGATGGAGAAACCTTGAGCTAATTTAGCCAGTAATAATAAAATTGGCGCAATAATACCAATTGATGCATATGACGGAATTAAACCTATGCAGAAAGTACTTAACGACATGATGATAATAGTAATAGAAAGCACTTTTTGGCGACCAAATTTATCGCCCAAGATACCAAAAACCACGCCACCCAATGGACGAATAAGGAATGGTACAGAAAACGTTGCTAAAGCTTCAACCATTTGAACACTAGGCGCTGCCTCCGAGAAAAAAACTTGTCCTAATATATAAGCAAGAAAACCATAAACACCAAAATCAAACCACTCCATTGCATTGCCAAGCGCTGCCGCGGTAATAGCTTTTTTCAATTTACTATCATCAATTATCGTAATGTCGTTAATATTTAATGGTTTATTTCTAGATTGACGAATTTTTTTCATAAAATAGTACCTATTTTCCTATCAATAAAAGAAAGCAAAAATGCAACGAAATGATGTTATTACTATCACTAAAAGTTATTAGTTATCTGATACAAAAATATAACGGGTTACTTGTTTTATGGTGGATCTAAACTGGTAAAGATTAAAATTTGGAGGTATTAAAAACATTTATATTGTCACTGACGGTAAATGATAAGACAGCAACAAAACTATTTTTGAAAGATACTTGTTGATTTTAGCAATATAACCTTTGTTTGTAAAATTTAGCAAATGGATGAAGAAAGTAATTTAATAAAATTGTTACCCCTTAAAAAATAAGATTTCGATATTAATTAAAACAACACCAGCAATAAGACCAATTAACTATGCTAATTTTATTCATCTATAATTTAGCTAGCAATTTAATCTTTTTTTTAAGTATTTCTCTAATAATCATAATGTTAATTAAACTATTTGTTGGCTATAATTTAAACTAGAATCCTGATTTATTATACTTTAAAATACCTTAACTTAGACTGATGAGGTAATTCCCATGCGTTGGAGAGACCAAAGAGAGAGTGATAATATTGAAGATCGTCGTTCACAATCAGGAAGTGAGATAGGTACAAGAATTCCACTTGGTGGTAAGGGTAAAATTGCTTTATTTCTTGTTGTTTTAGTGGCTGGCTATTATGGTGTTGATTTAACTGGTTTACTGGATCCCAATTTAATAGGTAATGATAATATAGCGCAAACATCGTCGCAAGAAGATCCCGATGCTGCCAAATTTACTTCAGTCATGTTAGCTAGCACTGAAGATTATTGGCACCAAGAATTTTTACAACACTTAGGTAAACACTACCTAGCCCCTAAATTAGTACTTTATACCGGTTCAACCCAAACATCCTGTGGTACGGGTAAAACGTTTATGGGGCCATTTTATTGTAATATTGATCAAACAGTTTATCTTGATCTTTCATTTTATTATGAAATGAAACAACAACTTGGTGGTGGCGGTGATTTTGCACAAGGTTATGTCATTGCCCATGAAATTGGTCATCATGTCCAAAATCTGCTCGGTACCTTTAAAATGGTAGAACAATTAAAACAAAACCAATCTGAGCTAACCAATAATCAATTATCAGTTAAATTAGAATTACAAGCCGATTGTTATGCTGGTATGTGGGGCAATGCTGTGCAAAAACAAGGCATTCTTGATGTAGGTGATATTGAGCAAGCATTAAAAACAGCCGAAGCGATTGGTGATGATCGCTTACAATATCAAAATAATGGTTATGTAGTTCCTGATAGTTTTACCCATGGCACTTCAAAACAGCGTTATACTTGGTTTAAACGTGGATTTGATAGTGGCTCAATTAGTCAATGCAATACTTTTGCTGAATAAGGAAATTATATGTCTGAAAAATTAGTAAATCGCATTTTGTTAGTCAATGATGATGGCATTGATGCGCCTGGAATAATACTGTTAAAAAATATTGCTAGGAATATTGCCCATGAAGTTTGGGTTGTAGCCCCTGTGGTTGATCAAAGCGGTGTTTCTTGTTCGGTGAGTTTAAAATCTCCCTTTCGTGTAGCTAAACGTTCAGAACAAGAATATGCCGTTTATGGCACGCCAGCGGATTGTTCACTATTTGCACTTAAATATTTAATGTTAGATAAACTACCCGATTTAGTACTCTCTGGCATTAATAATGGTTCGAATGTTGGATTTGAAACAATTTTATCAGGTACCGTCGGGGGAGCAATTATGGCAATGACTTTAGGTGTACCTGCCATGGCACTGAGTCAACTATCTTCTGAAGATAATCTGCCAACTAATTGGGATTCGAGCATTCATCATGCTGAATCAATCATCCGAAAATTACTTTCATTATCGACCCCTAAAAATATCATCTATAATATTAATTTTCCTGCTTGTGATGCCAAACAAGTGAAAGGAACAAAAATCACTAAACAAGGTGACGCAGATGTGAGTAACTTTAAGATCACACCAACCAAAGATCCTGAAGGGAATGACTATTTCTGGTTTAGAGCTAAACGTAATCAACAAATATTTGATGAAAATAAAGAACTTGATGCGACTAATAGCAATTATATCGCTATCACGCCAATTGGCTATGAAAGAACTCATTATCCACTTTACCAAACATTACAACAAAAGTTTGATAGCAATTAAAATAATATTTCCGTCTTCCAATGAGTGTGGAGACGGTTTTGACTTATTATTTTATTGATTATTTAATTTTTCTTACTATCTTTAACTAACGCACAAAATAATAATGAGATTGAAACCATGGCTAACGCTATCCAATAAATAACCTCATGACCATATTTATCGGAAATAAAGCCTTGAAGCATACCTGCTAGTATAATACTGCAGGTTATACCATTATTAAATAATGTTGAAGCGACTCCCATTCTGGTTGGTAATAAATCCTGAAAATAGATAATACCAATATTAGCCACAATCCCTATAAATAGCGCATTAAATACCTGTAAAATATATAATATCAGTTTACTAGGGCATAAAATTATCCCTAAGTAAAAAAGTACACCACAAATAATGGCGATAAAAAATAGATTTCGTTTACCTAAATAAGGGACTAAATAACCAGCAACTAACATGACCGGAATTTCTATCCCTGCGGCTAAACCCATCAACTCACCAGGCAATGAACTAGAAAGATGTAATACGGAATCGACATAAAGTGGCATATCAATCAAATACATCATGTTTGCCGTCCACATAAATATGGTAGATAGAAATAAAAAAACAACATTTTTATTTTTGAAAATAGGTTGATTCGCCGCGGCTAAATTGGCTGAATCTAAAGATGATGTTGGATTTTTTTCAACCGATGGCAAAAAAATAGCAACAAAAATTATGGCGACCAAAAACATCGACATTGCCGTTAAATACATAGTAGTGAAGCCATAATTAATCGCTAGAGCAAAAGATAACGGCGGTCCAATCACCCAAGCAAGAGAAAGTTGAGCGCGAATTAACGAATTAAATGCAACGACATTCCGACCCGTTTTAACCGCATATTCACGGGCTAGTGCAAAAATTTGTGGCATGGCTGCCGATGAGAGCGCCGCAAATAACACACCAAGTGTAATTAAAACGACATAGTGGCGAGAAAAAGCAAATATAATACTATTGGCAATCCCCATTAAACAACAGAATATAACTATATTACGCCGATCACCTTGTTGGTCAGAATATTTAGCGAGCAAAAAACTACCAATAATACTAGCGACCGCATTAACTGAGTAAAAAACGCCGACTAATATGGGGTCGACTTTGACTTCAAAGGATAAAAAACGACTTAATGTTGGTGATTGCAAAGCTCCTGCTATGCCAATAATAAAAGTAGTAAACAGAAAGGCGATAAAAATAACGCTTTTCTGTTGGCGGAAAGAAGGAGTATTAGACATATAGTTCCTCAATCGTTTAGTGTCGACATGATTATATACTCAAAATCTATGTCGATCTAAAAAAATAACAACAATACCGAACCAATCTTATTGTGACGAGTGATCTAAATTAACAACCTTAAATAAATCTATAAAAAATGATTTCATATTATGCAATTAAGAGTACAATCAATATCATCAACAAAATGAGGTAACGTTATGTTATATAATAACAAATCAACACATCATCATCACAAAAATCATGATCACTGTCATGATGATTGTAACAATATTGCCCATAATCATTCTTCACATAATCATGGCAGTAAACCAGAAGCCATCCAATGTTGTAGTAGTGATAACCATTCAACGACACAAACAAGTGAATTTAACGATCCCCCCGAAGACCCCGAGCGGCAAAGCCAACACACAACATTAATCTGGAAAATTCAAGGCATGGATTGTGCCCACTGTGCACAAAAGATTGCAAACGGTATTAAGACTTTACCCAATATTACACAAACAAAAATCACTTTTGCTACCGAGAAGCTTGTTGTCAGCGTTTCGCAAAGCGATCAAAACATGATTCAATTAATTGAAAATAAAGTGGTAGAACTGGGTTATAAACCAATCTTTGAATCATCACCACAACATGCTCACCAACATGAACACTCTCATAGTTTTGATAAGAAAGCCTTTATACCATTAATAGTATCAGGAAGCTTGATTGTCATCAGTTATATCGTTTTATTAATTAATCAAAATATGGGGGAATATGCATTTATTGCCACCGCCATTGTTGGATTAATCCCTATTGTTAAAGAGGCCTTAGTTTTAACCCGCAGTGGAACACCTTTTGCCATTGAATCATTGATGAGTATTTCGGCTATTGGGGCGTTATTTATTGGTGCCGCCGAAGAAGCTACTATGGTCATCTTCCTATTTATGATTGGAGAGATGCTAGAAGGGATTGCCACAAGTAAAGCCAAAACAGGAATTTCTTCACTGGTCAAATTAATGCCAGAAGAAACCATAATGATTGTTGATGGCAAAAGACAACGTGTTGCAAGTCATGATTTAAAACCTGATGATATTATTGAAATTTCCTCTGGTGGTCGATTGCCAGCCGACGTAATTTTAATTAGTGAGCAAGCCAGTATTGATGAAAGTGCGTTAACTGGTGAGTCGATCCCTGTTACTTACCTGCGTGGTGATAAGATTATGGCAGGTTCATTGGTTGTCGATACCACTATTCAACTTAAAGTCATATCTGAATCAGGGCAAAATGCCGTTGATCGCATTCTACAACTTATTGAAGATGCGGAAGAGCGTAAAGCACCTATTGAACGATTTATCGATAAATTTAGCCGTTATTATACCCCTTCCATAGCCTTATTTGCTCTATTAGTTATGGTCATACCCCCGCTACTTATGCATGCGCAATGGTATACATGGATTTATCGCGGATTGACTTTACTGTTAATTGGTTGTCCATGTGCGCTGGTAATTTCGACGCCAGCTGTCATTACTTCGGCACTATCTTGTGCAGCGAAGCAAGGCGTATTAATCAAAGGGGGGGCAGCATTAGAACGTATTGGTGCGATCAAAATGATGGCGTTTGATAAAACCGGGACATTAACAGAAGGCAAACCTCAAGTTACTGATATTATTTATCATGATATCAACCAAGAACAATTATTAGCCATTGTGGCAGCAATTGAAAGTGGTTCGCATCATCCATTAGCTAAAGCAATGGTTGATTATGCCAAACAAAATCAGATTAGTTTTACTGAGGCGGACAATCGCAAAGCAATTGCCGGAATAGGTATCCAAGGTGATATTGCGCAACAGACGTTTTATATTGTTTCTCCAAATAAGGCGCAAACAGTTTCAAAAGCAATGAGTGATGCAGATCAACAAGTCATTCATCAACTGGAAAGTGCAGGTAAAACAGTAGTTGTGGTGGTAACAAAACATAAACTTCTAGGCGTTATTGCTTTGCAAGATGTATTACGAAATGATGCGGTCACGGCCATTAACGAGCTTCATCAGTTAGGCTTACAATCCATCATGCTTACTGGTGATAATCAACGGGTAGCACAAGCGATAGCGGGGCAACTTGGTATGGATTTTCGGGCGGAATTGTTACCTGCGGATAAACTGATCGAAATCGAAAAATTTAGCCAATCAACGTCAATTGCTATGGTAGGAGATGGCATTAATGACTCACCCGCAATGAAAGCTGCTACAGTAGGAATAGCCATGGGAAGCAGTAGCGATGTGGCACTTGAAACAGCGGATGTTGCATTGACTAAAAATAGCTTATTAAGCTTGCCTAAATTGATTCGTTTAACTCGCTTTGCTAACCGCAATATTAAACAAAATATTACTATTGCGTTAGGTATAAAAGTTATCTTTTTAGTCACAAGTTTATTGGGTGTTACCGGACTTTGGCTCGCGGTACTAGCAGATTCGGGCACCACTGCAATTGTGACAGCCAATGCCTTACGGTTGTTAAGAGTAAAAAAATAGTTTAATAAAATACTCAACCCTTTCACTATTGTGAGGGTTGGGTATCACATTTTATTCATCGCTTCTTAATGAAATTTCACCACCAATATAAGCATTAATTTTTCCATTTTGCTCGAGCATTAATGCCCCTTGTTCATTAATACCTTTAGCCACACCGCGAATAATATGATCACCTATTAATAATTTAACCGGACGATTAGCAAAATTGTCTAACCGATTCCAGTCATTAATAAAAGCTGTCAAACCTTTTTGTTCAAATTCGGTTAATGTTTGTTTTAAAGTTTGGGCGACTTTAGCCACGAGCAAATTACGATCAACTTCACCTAAATTCGCCCACTTTTGATTAACAATGCTGGGGTCAGGATGTGTCATCATTAAATTAACACCAATACCAATAATTACATGTGCACAGTCACCCGTTTTACCCGCTAATTCAACTAAAATCCCAGCTAATTTTTGGTCATCAAGATAAAGGTCATTTGGCCATTTAACTTTGATATTTTTTCCTGATAATTGTCGTAATATGTTAGCAACAACAATACCAACCACTAAGCTCAAGCCCATTGCTGCTGCTATCCCTTGATCTAATCGCCAATACATTGAAAAGTAGAGATTAGTACCAAATGGTGCAAACCATTGACGGCCTCGTCTGCCACGCGCTTTGGATTGAAATTCGGCAACACAACAATCGCCTGATGTTAATGAAGCTATTTTATCAAGTAAATATTGGTTGGTTGAGTCAATAATTGGTACGATTTCAATCTGATTATCAGATTGGTAATACTGTTCAATTTTAGTTTTGTTTAGCAGATCTAATCGGGAGGCTAAACAGTAACCTTTACCTTGTACTGAAGATAATACAATGCCCCATTCACGTAGCATTTTAATATACTTATTGATACCAGCACGAGTAATACCAAAGTTAGCGGCCAACTCTTCGCCTGAATGAAACTGACCATCAGCTAAAATTTCAATTAATTTGAGCGGATTTTGGTGGTTGCGCATCTGTCCCTCGCTTTTTGAACAATAAAACGACAAAATAAAGTGAGATTATAGCAAAACTTACAAATAAATAGGTATTGCCCAATTTATCCATGACAAAAGCGATAATTGCTGGTGCAATCAAACTACCTATGGTATTAGTCAATAGCATGGCTTGATTCATAGCGACAATATCTTGTTTCCTTACACTTGCACAGGCCCAAGCCATAGAAATAGGATAAATAGTATAAATGGTTGCTCCCAATAAAATAATCGCCAAAACATGGCATAAATCAAAGGTGAGCATTAAGCAGGCAATTACCACTAAGGTAGATTCTACTAATAATACCGTATTGCGACCATATTTATCTGAACACCAACTAGCTGGGATTTGTGCAATTACCCCCGATAAGATCAGTAAAATCATCCAATTGGCCACTTGGTTATCCGTGTATCCCAAATGTGAATAAAAAGCTGGTAATAAGGAATACAATGAACCAATTAACATGCCAGCAATTACACATCCCATCAACCCTAGTCGAGAGGGTTTATATAATATCATTGGTATAATGTTAAAACTGCTTTTCTTTCTTTTGGGTAATTTATAGTGGGTAAATAAAATAAATAAAATTGCCAGTCCCATCAGTACGACAACAACTAATCCAAAATATAGTACATCTTGAGGAAAATACTGTAATAACGCTTGGCCAAAAACAGTACCTAAATAGTAAGTTGTCATATATACCGCCAGCATTTTGCCACGCGTGCGTACGGTTCCTGTGACTAAAATACAACTTTCAATGACCACCCACGTCACTGCACAAGCAATACCAATAAAAAATCGCCAAATTGCCCAACTATAAAAGTCCATTGAAAAACTTAAGCCGATAGTGGCAATAGCAAAAATAATACAGCTATAGCTATAAGTATGTCTGGCATTGAATTTATTAATGAACCAGTTAGCCACAATTGTACCAACCAGATTACCAATAAAATAACTCGATCCAACTAAACCAATTTGCCACACTGGAAACTGGTTATGTACCAACCATAATGGCACTTGTGTATTCAATGCAGATAGTGAGATGGTTACAAATAACAAACTCGCCAATAAAATAGGAAATGAATAAGAGTGTTTCATGGTTTAATTAATTATAAATAATTGTTCACATTGATTTCACCAGTACTACCAATAAAACGTATTTCTGGCGACAGATTAACCGAAAATTGTTGTAATACCGTATTGCGAATATAACGTGCTAAAGCCACCACATCTTGGGCTGTTGCATTGTGCTTATTGATTAAAACTAAGGCTTGTTGTTGATGCACTGCGGCGCCACCGATTTGATAGCCTTTTAAACCACATTGATCAATTAACCAACCAGCCGCTAACTTAACTTGATTGTTCGCTTGAGGATATATAGGCATAGTTGGATACTTTTCAAGTAATTGTTCAGCAATTTTTTTATCAACTACCGGATTTTTAAAAAAGCTACCACCATTTCCAAGTACTTTAGGATCGGGTAATTTACTACGTCGGATTTCACAGACTTTATCAAAAACCATCTGTGCGGTAACCATTTGAGGATCAAAATTCTTTAACTCACCATAAGTTAGTACCGGTTGCCATTGTTTAGGTAGTTTTATACCAACATAAATAACCGCATATCCTTGTGAGTATTGTTGTTTGAAAATACTTTCACGGTAACCATAATGCCCATCAGTTATGGTGATAATTTTGCCACTTGCTAGTTCGAGTAATTCCACATAATCTGCAACTTTTTGAAACTCAACTCCATATGCGCCTATATTTTGAATTGGTGCTGAACCAACACAACCCGGTATTAAAGCTAAATTTTCAAGTCCCGGGATATTTTGGCTTATTGTTTGCGACACAACTTCATGCCAAATCTCTCCCGCTCCGACTCTTAAACACCATTCGTTTTGGGTCTCAGTGATAGTTATCCCTTTAATCCGATTTACAACAACCGTACCTGCAAAATCACAAGTGAATAGTGTATTACTACCTTCTCCTATAATCATCATTGGTTGCTTTAATTGATTATTTCTCCAAACTTCCTGTAATTGCTCCACACTAGTTACTGTAACGACATCCTTAGCAAAAACATCAAGGGCAAAAGTATTGGGGATTTTTTGTTTCATTAATAACAACCTTTATTTTTATAGAAAGAGTAAATTTGATTTGTTTGGTAGCATACCTTTATGACTGAGTATATTATCACACTGACGTATTATATTTTATCAATTCTTCCACTGTAAATGGTTTACTACATATACTAGCTTTTTGCGCAGCGGTAGATTACTTTGAATCACAAATACAAAGAGTGAACTAAGTTTGTTATAGCCTATAATGGAATTAAACAATATGGATATGATAAAAAAATGGAGGTAAATTACCATGCACTTACCCAAAAGTAGTTATTTATTCATAGGATTTTTTATATTTTTAACTAATAATGTATTGGGTGCCAATTCTCTATGTAATTTGTCTGAAGATATAATATTTTCTTGCGATATGAAGAATAATAAAAAACTTTCGATTTGTAGTAAGGTTGAAAATAAACAATTAACAATAAATTATAAATATGGAGAGATTAAAAATATTGAAATGATTTTTCCGAAACAAAATGCAGGTAATAATACGCTATTTAAATATAATCACTATATTAGATATCAAACAGATTATTTTCGATTAGCGTTTAAAAATAACGATTATTTATATGAAATATATCGAAATTATGATGGTAATAAAGTTAATGCAGGCGTAATAGTTTCAGAGCCTTTATCAACAAGGCCTTATGATAATATGTGTAAGACAGTAGAAATAGATAACATAAGCAATTTATCAAAATATATAAATTGTGATACAGATTATGCTCTAGGTTGTGCATCTGCTGAATAAAAATTATAACCTCTCTTAAACTAACATCGACACTGTCGCACTTTTCACTATGTAAAGCTGGAAATCCTAACAAATATGAGGTTGAAATATATTTGTTAGCCTCAGTAATGGCAAAATTCTCATAACGTTCATTGTTACCAACATTGGTATTAATCAAATAATCAGCTAAAGCAATGCTTAAATCTTTTTTGTTTTTATTTATCATGTATTATAGGTTTACCTCACAATTCATTTTGATAAGTTACATTTGAAATTGTTTTTACCAACATAAAATAGTAGTTTGTGATATTGTCATCATTATAAAAATGACTAATGAGTGTTAGATCACATTTTTAAGCGATGTTATTCCTTAAACTGCGGTAGAGCTTAGTTTTAATTTAGATTAGAGGAAATTATGAAAAGAGTTTTTATTATGATCCTAGATTCCTTTGGGATCGGTGGTGCAGAAGATGCAAAAAAATATGGTGATGAAGGTTCTAACACATTAGGTCATATTGCAGAGGCTTGTGCACTAGGCAAAGCTGACAAAGGACGTAAAGGCCCATTAAAGTTACCTAATTTAGCTAAATTAGGGTTAATTGAAGCAGCATATGAATCAACAGGACAATATCCAAAAGGTATGTCAACAGAAGGCAATATTATTGGTGCATATGGTTATGCTAGTGAAATATCTTCAGGAAAAGATACCCCATCAGGACATTGGGAAATTGCAGGCGTGCCAGTGCTATTTGATTGGGGATACTTTACTAATACCACTAACAGCTTTCCGCAGGAACTGTTAGATAAAATTGTTACACGAGCCAAATTACCAGGATACCTTGGAAATTGTCATTCATCAGGAACCGTTATTCTTGATGAGCTAGGAGAAGAACATATGGCAACGGGTAAACCTATTTTCTACACTTCGGCAGACTCTGTTTTTCAAATAGCTTGTCATGAAGAAACTTATGGCTTAGATAGACTCTATGAGCTTTGTGAAATTGCACGCGATGAATTAAATAAAGGTAATTATAATATTGGACGAGTTATAGCTAGACCTTTTGTTGGTAAAAAAGCAGGTGAATTTGTGCGTACCGGTAATCGTCATGATCTTGCTGTTGAACCACCAGCCCCAATAATGATGAAAAAGTTAGTAGAAGAAAAACATGGTAATGTTGTTTCAATTGGTAAAATTGCTGATATTTATGCTCATGTTGGTATTACTAAAAAAATTAAAGCGACCGGTATTGAAGCGCTTTTTGATGCATCACTTGAAGAAATTAAACAAGCTAAAGATAACACTATTGTGTTCACAAATTTTGTAGATTTTGACTCATCATATGGGCACAGACGTGACGTACCAGGATATGCTGCGGCTTTAGAGTATTTTGATAGCAGACTTCCTGAAATGTTAGCGCTGGTCTCACCGGGTGATTTACTTATTATCAGCGCCGATCATGGATGCGATCCAACTTGGACAGGGACTGATCATACGCGTGAACATATTCCAGTTTTAGTCTATGGCGATAGTGTTCCAGTTGGATCGCTAGGGCACCGCGAAACTTTTGCCGACATTGGGCAAAGTGTTGCCGATTATTTTGATTTATCACCAATGGATTATGGTAAGTCATTTATTCAAAAATAACTGACCGCAAGAAAGAAGTTATTAATTTTAAGAAACAAACTATTAGGAGAATGTGATGTCTACTCCACATATCAACGCTGTTGACAATGCTTTTGCCGAAACGGTTCTAATGCCAGGCGATCCTTTACGAGCTAAATTTATTGCTGAAACTTTTTTAGAAAAAGCACAAGAAGTAACCAATGTAAGAGCGATGTTAGGTTTTACCGGTTATTACAAAGGCAAAAAAGTTTCTATTATGGGGCATGGAATGGGCATTCCATCTTGTTCTATTTATGCAACTGAACTTATCAAGTTTTATGGTGTGAAAAATATTATTCGCATTGGTTCATGTGGTGCAATTAGTCCTAATGTTAACGTTGGCGATATAGTTATCGGTATGGGCGCTTGTACTGATTCAAAAGTTAATCGTGTACGTTTTAAAGATAATGATTTTGCAGCAATTGCCGATTTTAATTTAACCCGTAATGCTGTTGATACAGCCAACAAACTTGGAATACCAGTTAAAGTGGGTAATTTGTTTTCAGCAGATCTTTTTTATACCGTCGATCCTACTGTACTTGATGTAATGGAAAAATACAACATACTAGGTGTGGAAATGGAAGCAGCTGGTATTTATGGTGTTGCAGCTGAATATGGTGCCAAAGCCTTAGCGATTTGTACCGTATCTGATCATATACGTAAAGGTGAGGCAATGACGGCTGAACAGCGGCAACTTGGTTTCAAAGAGATGATTACTGTTGCTTTAGAATCTGTTTTATTAGATCAATAATTAACGATACCTAGCTTTATAAGCTATGATTAAATTGATTAACAGAATTTTTGTAAAAAAATATTGAGTACATTTGAATGGAATAGTGATTCAAATTATCTATTTTGTTTTACTATTCCAACTTTCAATGTCTTTATGTTTAATATTTAAGTGGCAGCATTTTATTTAGCTTATTGATTTATTTTATCTAATTTATAATAAGTTATAAAAAGATCTCATTTAATAAGGAATCGAAATGAATATCAAGTTACAACTCAAAATTATATTTTTTCTGCAATTTTTCATCTGGGGAAGTTGGCTTATCACCTTAGGTTCTTACATGATGGAAACGTTACATTTTAGCGGTACAACAGTGGGATCAGTTTATGGCACTATGGGGATAGCATCTTTATTTATGCCGGGCTTGCTTGGTGTTGTAGCAGACAGATGGATACCCGCTAATCGGTTATTTATGCTTTGTCATTTAGTTGGTGCCGTTACACTATTTATTGCAGCATCAGTCACCTCACCATTGATGATGGTCATTGTTATCCTAATTCATTGTCTTGCCTTTATGCCAACTATCGCTATTTCTAACTCAATTTCATACTCCTGTTTAGAATCACAAGGTTTGGATGTTATTACTCAATTCCCTGGTATTAGAATATTTGGAACTATTGGGTTTATTATTGCAATGTGGCTGGTAAGCTTCTTAAAATTTGGATTAAGCAATATGCAACTTTATATTGCTGCTGCGGGTTCAATTTTACTTAGTCTATACTCACTTACATTACCATTAATAGTCATAGCTAAAGACAGTTCAAAAAGAAAATCTCTTGCCAGTTCTTTAGGTTTAGATGCATTTGTGTTATTCAAAGATCCTAAAATTGCAATCTTTTTTATATTTGCTGTATTTCTAGGCGGTATCTTACAAATTACCAATACCTTTGGTAATCCTTTCCTACTTTCATTTAAAAATATTCCAGAATATGCTGATAGTTTAGTGGTTCAATATCCTTCGGTATTATTATCTATTTCACAAATGTCAGAAGTAGTATTTATCCTGTTTGTACCGTTTTTTATGAAACGTCTTGGTATTAAATATGTGATGTTAATCAGTATGCTAGCTTGGGTAGCCCGTTTTGGATTATTTGCTTATGGTGATCCATCACCAACTGGTTTTATATTACTGCTTTTATCAATGATAGTTTATGGTTGTGCTTTTGATTTCTATAATATTTCTGGCTCAATGTATGTTGAAAAATCAGTATCACCAAGTATTCGTAATAGCGCACAAGGTCTTTTTATGATCATGACCAACGGTTTCGGTGCTTATTTAGGTTCGACTATCAGTGGTATTGTTGTTGATCATTACACTTTAGATGGCATTATAGATTGGAGAACTGTTTGGCTTGTTTTTGCTAGCTATTCTTTGATTTTAGCCATCGTATTTATGTTAATTTTCAAAAATGATAAAAAATAATTAGCAGTATGAATTGTAACTAATATAAGCTTAAGATCGTTAAATGAAATTATTTGCAGAATTACATTTAACGATCTTAAGACTATTTCAAAACCTAGATATTTATTCAGTGATAGGTAAGTAGCTTATTATTTTGATTAAGATCAGGTAACAAGCTAAACCATCACATTTTTGATCTTTTTGATAAAAGTCTTCGATTTATAATAAACAAATGTGATATTAATCATAATAAAAATTACGTAAATCACACCAAAATACTTAAGAAGTGTTATCATTATAATGATAAGCATAAATATAATTAGCTAGAAACATAATATGAATAAACTAATTGTTCCCAAAGTAATATTACATGAGCATGTTGAAGGTAGTATTACTCCTTTCATGGCACAAAAGTTGGCTAAGAAAAACCATATTCCCTTCCCAAATTCGTTATGCTATCGAGCAGGAGAATATGATGCCAAAGAATATAAAAATGGTCGTTATCGGTATAATGAGTCCAATTTTATCGAATTTATTCAAACCTATGATACTGTTTCTAGTTTTTTAAAAACACCCGAAGATTATTATGCTATTACTTTTGATTTTTTGCATAGAAATGCTGAGCAAGGATTAATCTACTGTGAATTATTCCTATCTCCTTTCCATATCTGTACCACTGAAATTAATGGCGAAATCGTTTGGCATAAAGATAGGTTTTGTCAAACATTAGCGCAAATGGATGAAGCCATTATTGCTGTACAAAAAACTCATGATATAACTGTGAGATATCATATTATCGGTGTTCGTCATCTTGGCGCTAAAATTGTTCATGACACTTTACGTTTTATTCAAGACAATCCTCATCATTTTATTACCGGATTTAATATTGCTGGTAATGAAAAAGCTGGTCATTTTGATGATTTTCACGATTCACATCAATTAGCTACTCAATTACATTTACAAAAATCCTATCATGCTGGTGAAATTGAGTCAGCAGAAAGTATTATTCAGGCACTGAAACATGGTGCAGTAAGAATCGGTCATGGCATTCGCGCTATCGAAGATAAAAATCTTATTAACGAACTAGTTAATAGGAAAATCACCTTAGAAATTGCATTAACAAGTAATCGGATTTTAGTTAATGAGCTTCATGGTGATATTCATAACCACCCGATCAAAAAACTCTATGATCAAGGTGTAAGGATTACACTCAATACGGATGATGCTGGAATTTTTGGCACAGATATTGAAAAAGAATATCAAATAGCCCAATCAATATTTCACTTTTCAAGGCTTGAATTACTCGATATTTCGTTATGTGGTATTCATGCCGCATTTGTTGAAGATTCAGTCAAACAAGGTCTAACTAATAAAGTGCTATCCAGTTTTACTGCAAGTGATAGAACTACATTACAACAAGCAATCAGTTTAAATAATTATCACCCAGCAATAATTGAAAGGTTTAGTGAATATCAAAGATTGTTGGGTTCAATGCCATAAACTAATGGAAATAATAGAAATAAATAGGAGATTTGTATGAAAAGAAATAAATTAACTTTAACCTTCCTGGCTCTATTAATTTCTGGTTCACTCAATGCTGCAACCGTTGATTTAAGGATTATTGAAACAACAGATTTACATGGCAACATGATGAATTTTGATTATTTTCAAGATCAACATGTAGATACATTCGGATTAGTGAAAACAGCAACTTTAATCCATCAAGCTAGAAGTGAAGTTAAAAATAGTGTACTTGTTGATAACGGTGATATTATTCAAGGCAGCCCAATGGCCGATTATGCAGTAAATAAAGGATTAGCTGAGGGGGATATTCATCCAGTATACAAAGCCATGAATACCCTTAATTATGTGGTTGGCAATTTAGGTAATCATGAGTTTAATTTTGGTTTAGACTTTTTACAAAAAAGTATAGCTGGGGCAAAGTTCCCCTATATCAATGCTAATGTTTATGATGCTAACACAGGTAAACCCTACTTTAAACAATATATTATTGTCGATACCCCTGTTAGAGATAGAGAGGGAGTTGAGCAGGTTATCAAAATTGGCTATATAGGATTTGTGCCACCACAAATTATGTTATGGGATAAATTAAATCTTGATGGTAAGGTGGTTGTTAAAGATATTACTGAAACTGCAAAAAAATTAGTTCCTGAAATGAAAAAACAAGGTGCTAATATCATCATTGCTATCGCTCACTCAGGTGTTTCCGCTGATCCCTATAAAGCGTTAGCTGAAAATTCAGTCTACTATTTAAGTCAAGTAGAAGGTATTAATGCCATTATGTTTGGGCATTCTCATGGTGTATTCCCCAGTGATAACTTCAAATCTTTACCCAATACGGATTTGCAATTAGGTACAATTAATAATGTCCCTGCGGTTATGCCTGGTCAATGGGGTACTCATCTTGGTGTTGTTGATTTGGTACTTGATGGAGATAAAACCAATTGGCAAGTCACGTTGGGTAAATCAGAAGCTAGGCCAATATATAATGCACAAACTAAAACAGCTTTGGTTGATGCAGATCAAAATATTACAGGAATTTTGCAAGAAGATCATCAAGCTACTCGTGAATTTGTTGGTAAGCCAATCGGTAAAGTTTCGACAGATATTAATAGTTATCTCGCCCTAGTTGAAGATACTTCAGCCTTACAAATTATTAGTGATGCACAAATAGATTATGTTAAACACTATATTCAAGGCGATCCCGATCTTGATGGCTTACCAATTTTATCTGCTATTGCTCCCTTTAAAGCGGGAGGAAGAAAAAACGATCCGACAGCTTATGTTGATGTTAAAAAAGGCGATTTAACTTTCCGCAATGCAGCTGATATTTACCTCTATCCTAATATTTTATCGACGGTAAAACTTACCGGAAAAGAGGTGAAAGAATGGCTAGAATGTTCAGCTGGTGTTTATAATCAAATAGATATTCATTCATCACAACCACAATATTTGATCAATTGGGATAAATTTAGAACTTACAATTTTGATACCATCGATGGAGTAAATTATCAAATTGATATTACACAACCACCACGTTATGACGGAAATTGCCAATTAGTTAATCCGAACTCGGAAAGGATAAAAAAACTCACTTATCAACAAAAAGCAATTGATCCAAAGCAAGTATTTCTTATTGCCACCAATAATTACCGTGCTTACACTGGCATATTCCCAGGCACCGGTGAAAAAAATGTTATGTTTAATTCCCCCGATGATATGAGAGTCATTCTTTCTGCCTATATTAGCAATATGACTAAGAATAAAGGAGCGGTCAATGTTACGGTGGATAATAATTGGGAAATTGCACCAATAACAAGTGCGACAAAATTAGACATTCGCTTTGAATCTTCTCCTACTGAGGAAGCAAAAGCATCTATTGAGACAAATTCACACTATCCAATAAGCTATATAGATAAAGATAAAATAGGATTTGGTGTATATCGTCTTAACTTACAATCATCAGTTAAATAAAATATCTAATAACTTAAAGGATTATCAATATGAAAATTGAAAAACTTATTGAACTTGCCAAAACTGCACGTGCCAAAGCTTATGTTCCTTATTCTAAATTTCAAGTAGGTGCGGTTTTAGTTACCGAAGATGATGAAGTGATTTTAGGCTGTAATATTGAAAATGCCTCTTATGGATTAGCCAATTGCGCAGAAAGAACAGCTATATTTAAAGCAGTTTCAGAAGGCAAACGTAAATTTAAAAAACTGGTGGTAATTGGTGATACTGATGGACCTATTTCACCATGTGGCGCATGTCGCCAAGTAATAAGTGAGTTTTGTGCCAAAGATATGCCAGTAATCTTGACAAATTTAAATGGCAAAATACAAGAAACCACTGTTGGTGAGTTATTACCTTGGTCTTTTTCACCAAGCGATTTAGACTAGTTTACAAAATTAGTTAATTATAAACAGTAAACAATATTCAGGCGATTTGTAGACTATATTCATAGATATACATAAACCTAGTTATTTAATTTAAGAGAGAATAATAATGAGATTTGTAGATATTATTGAAAAAAAACGTGATGGCAAGGCATTATCAACTGAAGAAATTCAATTTTTTATTACCAATTATACTAACGGTACCATTCCTGATTATCAAGTTAGTGCTTTATTGATGGCTATATACTTCCAAGGGATGACATCAAAAGAGTGCGCTGATTTAACTAAAGCCATGATGTATTCAGGTGATACCGTCGATCTTTCATCTATCAAAGGTATAAAAGTTGATAAACATTCAACCGGTGGCGTTGGTGATACCACAACATTAGTGTTAGCACCTTTGGTTGCTGCATTAGATATCCCTGTTGCCAAAATGTCAGGTCGCGGTTTAGGTCATACCGGCGGAACAACCGATAAATTTGAAGCCATTCCCGGATTTAAGATTGAGTTAAATAAACAAGATTTTATTAATCAAGTAAATGAAAAGAGCGTTGCGGTTATTGGTCAATCAGGTAATTTAACGCCGGCAGATAAAAAGCTCTATTCTTTACGTGATGTAACTGGTTCAGTTAATTCTATTCCGCTCATTGCTAGCTCTATTATGAGTAAAAAATTAGCGGCAGGCGCTGACGCTATTGTGCTTGATGTTAAAACTGGTGATGGCGCCTTAATGAAAAATATGGCGGACTCTGAAAAACTAGCACATGAAATGGTGAACATTGGTAACCAAATTGGTCGAAGAACAATGGCGATCATCTCTGATATGTCACAACCACTTGGTTTTGCTATTGGTAATGCATTAGAAATCAAAGAGGCCATTGATACCTTAAAAGGTCAAGGCCCTGCTGATTTAACCGAGCTGGTGTTAACGTTAGGTAGCCAAATGGTGGTACTTGCTAATAAAGCAAAAACGCTTGATGAAGCCAGAGAGAAACTTCAAGCAGTAATCAAAAATGGACAAGCAATTGCGAAATTTAAAACACTGATTGAAGCTCAAGGTGGCGATAGTTCTGTGGTTGATCATCCAGAAAAACTTGCTAGCGCGCCATATCAAATCGAATTACCTGCACTACAATCTGGTTATGTGACAAAAATCGTTGCTGACCAAATTGGTATTGCTGCTATGCAATTAGGCGCCGGTCGCGCAACCAAAGAAGATATTATTGATCCTGCTGTCGGTATTGTTTTGCGTAAAAAAGTCGGAGATAAAGTCGCCAAAGGTGAGTCATTATTAACGATTCATGCTAATACTGACAAATTAGATGTAATCAAGCAAAAACTCTATGACAATATTATTATCGGTGACAGTGCTAAAGAGCCTCAACTTATTTATAAAGTGATCACTGAGTAGCTATTTAAGGATTTAGGAGACACCATGTATAATTTTAATCTTTGTAAAAAATTGCCATTAGTAGTTTGTTTTAGTTTATTTTCATTTAGCTCGATAGCTGATGTACCAAATCAGAATTCATCTGAGTCAACTTGGGAAAAAAATAAGCCTTACCAAATTACTATTTTACATACCAACGATCATCATGGTCGTTTTTGGCAAAATGATATTGGTGAATATGGACTTTCAGCACAAAAAACCGTAGTTGATCACATTCGCCAGGAAGTTACCGCTAAAGGTGGTAAATTATTGTTATTATCTGGTGGTGATATTAATACAGGTGTCCCTGAATCAGATGTATTACAAGCAAGACCCGATTTTATAGGTATGAGTGAAATTGGCTATGATGCAATGGCGGTCGGTAATCATGAATTCGATCATCCATTGCCAATTATTCGCGAACAACAAAAATGGGCTTCTTTTCCTTTTTTATCAGCTAATACTTATTTCAAAGATAGTGATAAACGCGTTTTTGATGCTTATAAAATATTTAATTTAAATGGAATTAAGGTGGCTGTATTTGGTTTAACTACTGATGATACTATCTTCCTAGCGTCACCTAAAAATACTGATGGTATTGAATTTCGTAAAACCTTACCAGAAGCACAAAAAGTGATAGCACAAATCAAAACCACTGAGCACCCAGATATGATTATTGCTGTCACACATATGGGGCATTATGAGAATGGTGAACATGGTTCAATGGCACCGGGGGATGTTGAATTAGCCAGAGGATTGCAATCTGGTGATTTAGATATGATTGTCGGTGGCCATTCCCAAAATCCAGTTTGTATGGCCAGCCCAAACAAACGAATTACTGAATATGTACCTGGTACACCTTGTGCACCAGATCAGCAAAATGGAACATGGATTGTTCAAGCGCATGAGTGGGGAAAATATGTTGGCAGAGCTGATTTTACTTTTTTAAATGGTAAATTAACATTACAAAATTATCAATTAATCCCAATAAATCTGAAAAAAGAAGTGGATAATGGTAATGGCACTAAGCGGTTAGAATATTACACCCAAGAAATACCACAAAATAAACAGTTATTAGAACGTTTGACGCCTTATCAAGAACAAGGAAAACAGCAATTACTTGTCAAAAGTGGGCAATTAATTGGTCGTCTTGAAGGTGATCGTAGTATTGTAAGATATCAACAAAGTAATATGGGACAATTATTATTAAGTGCTTTTGTTGAAAAAACTAATGCTGATATTGGTATTATGTCTGGCGGAATGATTCGTGATTCATTAATAGAGGGCAATATTACTTATCGTGATATTTTAAAAGTCGAACCATTTGGCAACAGTGTGGTTTATTTTGAATTAACAGGTGCCGAATTAATTGATTATTTGAAAGTAGCAATAAGCAAAAAACCAGGGGCAGGGGCCTATGCTCATTTTAAAAATCTGATTATTACTAAAGAAGGTGAAAATATAGTTGATGTGAAAATCAAAAATGAACCGCTTGATTTGCAAAAACGTTATCGTATAGCGACGTTAGACTTTTTAGCTGCGGGTGGAGATGGGTATCCGATAACGAATACTTTACCAACTTATGTTGATACCGGCTATCGTGATGCTGATGCAGTAAAACAGTATTTTGAAACGCATTCACCTATTAATGCAACTGATTATGAGCCAACACCATTTATTTTAGATAAATAAATTCAGTTTAAATATTACAATTTAAAATTTAATCATTTAAATGCGGTAATGAACTAGTTAAATTATAAAAAAGAGATAATTAAATTTGTTTTTTATCTCTTTCCTTTATGATCGAAAACTCAAGTTTAGAATGATTCACAGATATTTGCTTTTAGCACTGAGGTTAATATGAATATGACAGAATTTCAAAGCAGTTGTTATAACATTGTCACTGATCCTAATTTATCACCCAAACAAAAATCCCATTTACTTGCTTTAGCCGCCGAAAATAATCTACCTTATGTTACTCTTGATAGCGAAACAGAAAAAGCCTTAAATGAACGTGTAATTTGTGACATGTATGAGGGGCATGCACCTTATAAACCGCGATATGTATTACCTGATTATGCCAAATTCCTCAAACAAGGATCGCAATGGTTAGAACTTGCACCAGCAAAAACCTTTGATGATGCAATAAATATGTTAACCATTGCCTATCATCATGTTCCCTCTGTTACCGGAATGCCTGTTTATTTAGGTTGCTTGGATCAATTATTACTGCCATATATTGGTAATCTCAATGAAGATGAACTTTATGATCGTTTAAAACATTTTTGGATTATGCTTGATCGTAATTTACCAGATGCTTTTATGCATGCCAATATAGGACCTACCGATAATATACTCTGTCGGTTATTATTACGTATTGATAAAGAACTTAAGCAAGTCGCACCAAATTTAACCTTTATTTATGATGAACAAATAACACCTGAAGCATTATTATCTATAGCAATTGGCAATATTTGCGAAACAGCCAAACCACATATTGCCAATAATAATATGATTAAAAAAGATTTTGATGAAAAAGGATATGGCGTGGTCAGTTGCTATAATTCATTACCAGTGGCTGGTGGTGGCAGTACACTTGCACGAATCAATCTTAAAGAGGTTGCATTACGGAGTAAACATATTGATGATTTTTTGCAAAACACTCTTCCTTATTATTGCGAACTGCAATTAAATCTTATCAAGGCTAGATCTGAATTTCTTTATGAAAAATCGAACTTTTTTAGCGGTAGTTTTTTAGTAAAAGAAGGATTAATCGATGCCAATCGCTTTGCACCAATGTTCGGTATTTATGCAATGGCTGAAGCGGTAAATATTTTACAAGAAAAATCAAATCTTGCTGGACGCTATGGACAAGATGAAGATGCCAATGAACTTGCGTTAACCATTACCAAACAACTTGCCGAATTTGTTGACAATAATACACTCAAATACGCTTGGCAAGGTAAAGCCATGTTACATGCTCAATCAGGGATTAGCTCTGATCGTGGCACAACACCCGGACTAAGAATTCCTTATGGTCATGAGCCCGATCCAGTTAATCATATTATGGCTTTATTTAAACATCATCATTACTATAACTCAGGCATTAGTGATATTTTAACTGTTGATGAAACCATCAAAAATAATCAATCAGCCTTATTGCAAATTTGTAAAGCCGCTTTCCAAATTGGTTTTCGTGAATTTACTGCCAATATAAGTGGTAATGATCTTGTTCGTGTAACGGGTTATATGGTGAGATTATCGGATATTGCTAAATATAAACAAGAAGGTTCACGAATTAATACTACCTTTTTGGGCAGTGAAGCAGCAGATGATACTGAAGGTAATAGTTACTTATGCCGAACACCGAGAGTGATTAGTCATGAGCAAATCATGGGCAATCGTTAATAAACTTTTACCCTTTTCTTGTGTCGATGGGCCTGGAAATCGTTTTGTTATATTTTTACAAGGATGTAACTTTCGCTGTTTAAATTGCCACAATCCCTACACCATATCGTTATGTAAGGATTGTGGTGATTGTGTCGATACTTGTCCTCATCAAGCCTTATCATTAAAAAATAATAAAGTCATATGGCGTGCTGATGTTTGTCAGCAATGTGATACTTGTATTAATACCTGTAGTTATAACTCAACACCAATGACCTATCACTATAGTGTTGATGATATTTTAAAAACAATCCGCAAATATTTGCCTTTTTTAACGGGCATTACCATTAGTGGTGGAGAGGCAACATTACAGTTACCTTTTATTCAAAACCTATTTAACACC
Source organism: uncultured Gilliamella sp. (assembly GCA_945271295.1). Lineage (GTDB taxonomy): Bacteria > Pseudomonadota > Gammaproteobacteria > Enterobacterales > Orbaceae > Gilliamella. Next base: position 113,762 of record CALYPG010000001.1, read on the forward strand.
ATAAAACAATCTGATGATTTAAAACATTTAACTTGTTTTATTGATAGTAATGGTTATTTAGCTGCAACAGGATGGCAAAAAGTAGCAAATGTCATGGATGGTGCAATGATTGATCTTAAAGCTTGGAATAATCAAATACATATAAATTTAACTGGTCGAGATAATAAACGAGTTAAACAAACTATTGAATATCTTTCAAAAATTAATAAATTATATGAAGTTAGATTTCTTCTCATCCCTAAGCAAACCGATTTACAAGATAATGCAAAAAATATTGCAAATTTTATAAAGAATTTAAATCCAGCGATCAAAATTCGTATCAATGCATTTCATAATCATGGCGTGCATGGTATAGCCAAAACTTGGGAACCGGCAACCAAACAACAAGTTGATATTTTTGCTACACAATTAAGACATTACGGTTTAGAACACATTACGGTACCAACCATTTATTTATAATAGTTATATTTTCCTTCAAATATTTAATAACGAATCAAATTGCATACCTAAGACAGATTTATTGTCCGCAGAGTAATAACTTACTAATTATTAACAATAAATAAAATTACTTAAAATATAATTGAAAATGATTATCATTTAGTTTAGACTGCGCAATATTTGATCACTAAGGAGAGGTTAAAATGTCAATTTGTCCACTAAAACTTAATAAGTTTTCAGTATTAATATTAGCAACTACGTTTGCTATGCCCGCTTTAGCAGAAACCGTCAGCGATAATGATAAAACTGATGATGTCATGTACGTCGAAGGAAAAACAGAATATGCAACAGGTCGAGTAAAAGGCATTGTAGCAACCCGCAGTATGTTAGCAACCAAAAGTGATATTCCATTAATTAAAACGCCACAGTCGGTTTCTGTTATTACTCGTGATCAAATGGATTTGCAAAATGCTGCATCTGTTTCACAAGCGTTGCGTTATACATCTGGTGTATTTACCGAATATCGCGGTGATTCAAATAGAGCTGATGAAGTGAGAGTTAGAGGTTTTGGTTATGCGTCACGTTATTTAGATGGCCTTAATTATTCTGGAACATTAAACTCCCGTAATGTAGCCCTTAATCCTTGGTTACTTGAACGTGTTGAATTAATCAAAGGACCATCATCAGCATTGTATGGTCAATCCTCTCCTGGAGGGTTAATTGGCATGACCAGTAAACGCCCAACAGCTGAAACGATTCGCCATGTACAAGTTCGTGCCGGTAATCAACGTTTGCGCGAAGCTGCGTTCGATTTTGGTGGTGCTATAACCGATAAGATATTGTTCCGCTTGAATGGTATTGGTACGGAACGCGATGCGCAACCTAAATTTGTGCGGGATGAAAGTATTGCTATTGCTCCGGCACTAACTTTGATGCCATCTGAAAACACCACTTTTACTTTACTAACTAACTATCAAAAAGATCCGGAAGCTAACGACCGTAACTTTTTACCAAAACGTGGTACCGTTGATAAAAGTCATGGTAAAGTACCTTATGACTTTGCCATTAGCGATCCAAATTTTTATAAATCCTGGCGAGAACAATATTCTACCGGTTATGCTTTAGATCATGATTTTAATGATAATCTTACCTTTAGACAAAATTTACGCTATACCAAAAATACCCAACGATTTAAATATATGGTATACACTTTTGATGATGATAACTCTAATACGAGCATCTACCGTAGACCACAGACAGAACATATTAATAATAAAGAATTAACGGTTGATACTCGCCTTGAATCATTATTTGATACCGGCATGGTAACACACAATGCCACTTTAGGTTTTGATTATAAGTGGAATCGTGATGATAATCAGTTAAATCGAGCTTCAAATGGTTATATTATTGATTGGAAACATCCGCGTTACCATATTACTGTTCCTAAAGCTGGCGATAAATTGAATCCTCAAGATGATAATTTACAAGCATTAAAACAAATTGGCATTTATCTACAAGATCAACTTGAAATAGATAAATGGAATATTTTATTAGCCGGACGTTACGATAAATCAAAAGTGAATATCAAAAATCGTCTTGTAACTGGTAAGGATAAACGAATAGCAATTGACGATAATGCTTTTACTACGCGCTTAGGGGTATTATACGCTTTCGATAATGGTATATCGCCTTATGTTAGTTACAGTACTTCATTCCAACCCAATGCAAGTCTAGATATTAATAATAAAGCGTTTAAACCATCTAAATCAGCTCAAATTGAGACTGGTATAAAATATCAAATTCCAAATAGTAAAACCTTGTTAACTGCAGCTGTATATCATTTGAATGAAAAAGATGTATTAACTTATGATCGTTCTATTTGGCATAATGTACAAACTGGTAAAGTACGTTCTCAAGGCTTTGAATTTGAAGCACATTCTGAATTAACACCTAATATCGATTTAATAGCTTCTTATAGTTATGCTGATACTGAATACAAAAAAACTACAGTAGTTGGTCTAAAAGGAAATCCTATTGAGCAGACACCAAAACATCAAGCATCTATATGGGCGGATTATAAATTTATTGATGGTGCACTAAATGGATTATCCAGTGGTTTTGGTATACGTCATACAGGTAGTTCAAGTGGTTTTGAAAACAAAAATAATGATTATAGTCGTAAATATCGTTTTGCCGTATCTTCCTATACATTATATGATTGGACTCTGCGCTATGATTTTTCTGCAAAAATGCCAAGTATGAAAGGATTATCTTTGCAAGTTAATGCTAATAATTTATTTAACAAACATTACGTTTCCTCATGTGCTGGCGAATCAGCTTGCTTCTACGGTCTAGAACGTCAAGTTTCAGCAGCTTTAAATTATGATTGGTAATTTTTTGTCACATAAAAACAAGCAATTCTATTTAGGTGGAATTGCTTTATTAGCATTACCTTTATATGGTAATGCTAATTTACCTTGTATAGCTTTGGCGCCAGAAGCAACGATGGACAGCCAGCAATTGGATGATTCAGGCAAACTTTGTATACAGACCTATTTCAAACAAGATGATTTGATTGAAGGAAGTTATACTTCGCTAGATAAGCTAGATCTTTTGACCAAAGATCATAAGCATTTACGACAATTGAGTAGCAATAATAATGAATTTATTTTTACGGTGCCACAAAGTGATAATTATCAACTTATTTTGAGCGGTCAACCTAATCAATTATTTAAACTATCTTGGCAAGTCACACCAACCAACACCCCTAAAGCCTATACATTAATTAGTCCTGAGTTAATGAAACTTGAACAATCTTTATCAACCAATAAAGATACTAGTGTTTTTTGGCATAAAATCACTGAGCAAGGCACCCCTTTAATCGAACCGTATGATGAAAATCATGTGATAATGACATTTTTATGGCGGGGAGAGTTAAAAAATATCAAAATATTTGGTTCACCAACTGGTGATCACGATGACTTATATCATCTGGCTAATAGTGACGTTTGGTTTCGTAGTTACATCGTGCCTAAAACCACTCGTTATAGTTATCAGCTCGCACCTAATATTCCCATAACCGCAAAACCCATAGCGCAGCAAAGGCATGCTATTGTTGCAACGGCACAGCAAGATCCACTAAATCCTCATTTTTACCCAAGTGATGGGGTCGATAAATTTCATCGACAATCTTATGTTGAACTCGCTGACGCACCCGTACAATTTGGTATTAAAGCAGAAATAAACTCACCTAAAGGCAGTTTAACTCAATATAAATTTAAAAGTCATATTCTAAACAATGAACGCGATATCACGATTTACTGGCCAGCTAATATCAAAACATTGCCACTAGATGATCTAAACTTAGTTATTTTGTTTGATAGTCGCCAGTATCAACAAAAAACTGCTATTATTAATATAATGGATAATTTAATCGCGCATAAAAAAATCAGTCCGACGATTTTGGTGATGCTTGATACCATGGATAGCCAAACACGTTCCCAAGAATTACCGCCTTATTCAACAAAGTTAGCTGATTGCTTAGCCACCGAATTATTGCCATGGTTGAAACAACAACATATTGATGTTAAGTCAACTAATACCGTTATTGCTGGTTCTAGTTTTGGTGGATTAGCTTCGTCTTATATTGCTTTTTTATATCCACAGTATTTTCCTAAGGTATTGAGTTTATCAGGCTCTTATTGGTGGGGGCCAAAAAATCACACTGGTGAATGGCTCAGTGAGCAATTTGCCCAACAAGCACCTAAACCAATTAAATTCTACCTTAATGCAGGCTTATTTGAAGGCAACTTGCTAACTAGTAATCGTCATTTTAGCAATATTTTACGTGCTAAAGGCTATACTTATTTTTACCATGAAACAGCTAGCGGGCACGATTACTTACATTGGCAAGGCGAATTTGCCGAAGGTTTGCAATATTTATTAAATACGCACCATTAATATACCATAAATGATATTAGGCTTTATTATATGGTTCCATTGCTATTAGTCAACGGAACCATATTTTTTACTGCTTAATACTAAATAATGTTATTTATTTTTGTTAAACGCAGCGGCAAACGCATTTCCCATAGCACTATTACCCATAGAATGGTTATGATTTTGAGATTTAGCCGTTACTGATTTACCATTAGCCGGTTTTGTCGAATCTTGCTTAGGCATGACTGCATCATCTAGTCGCATGGTTAACGCAATGCGTTTACGAGCAATATCGACTTCCACTACTTTTACTTTAACAATATCACCAGCTTTAACTACTGTTCTAGGATCATCAACAAATTTATTGGATAAAGCTGAAATATGCACTAAACCATCTTGATGTACGCCAATATCAACAAAGGCACCAAAGTTAGTTACATTGGTTACCGCACCTTCCATAACCATACCGACTTTTAAATCTTGCATGGTTTCAATATTGTCAGCAAACTGCGCAGTTTTAAATTCTGGTCTCGGGTCACGCCCCGGTTTATCCAATTCTTTAATAATGTCAGTCACGGTTGGCACACCGAAATGATCATCCACATAATCAACCGCTTTAAGTGATTTTAAATAATTAGTATCACCTAAAATGTCTTTTAGTGATTTATGATTCTTATCTAAAATCCGCTCAACTACAGGATAGGCTTCTGGGTGCACGGCTGATGCATCTAATGGATTGTTGCCATTGGTAATGCGTAAAAAACCAGCACATTGCTCAAAGGCTTTAGGACCTAATCGCGCTACTTTTAATAACTGTTTACGGTCAGAAAATTGACCATTTTCATTGCGCCAATCAATAATATTTTGCGCGATGACTTTATTTAATCCGGCAATACGCGCCAATAACATCATTGAGGCGGTATTTAAATTCACCCCAACCGCATTTACGCCATCTTCCACCACTGCATCAAGCTTTTTCGCCAATAAGGTTTGACTCACATCATGTTGATATTGACCCACTCCAATTGATTTTGGATCGATTTTAACTAATTCGGCAAGGGGATCTTGTAAGCGCCGGGCAATAGATACCGCACCACGAATTGATACATCAAGATCGGGGAACTCTTGGGCTGCCAGTTCCGAAGCGGAATAAACTGATGCGCCGGCCTCACTGACAATCACTTTTTGCGCTTTAACTTCTGGGTATTTCTTTTGTACATCTAAATAAAAGCGTTCAGTTTCCCGTGAAGCGGTACCATTACCAATTGCAACCAGTTCAACTTGATACTTAATACAAAGTGCCGCTATTATCATGGCTGCCTTATCGGCTTGCCCAGTATGTGGGTAGATAGTTTCAGTCGCGACCAATTTACCGGTGGCATCCACTACTGCAATTTTAACACCAGTGCGTAATCCAGGATCCATACCCATGGTCACTTTCATACCCGCAGGGGCCGCCATTAACATATCATGCAAATTAGCCGCAAATACGTCGATCGCTTCTTGCTCTGCATTTTCGCGCAGAGTAGTCATTAATTCAGTTTCCATATGCAGCAAAATCTTAATGCGCCAAGTCCAATTAATTACTGCTTTACGCCACTTATCTGCTGGTTGATCATTAAAATGTACACCTAAATATTCAGTGATGATCTGTTCGCAATAACTTTCTTTAGGCGCTTCTTCATATTGCGGATCGGCATTTAATGAAAGTTGTAAAAAGCCTTCATTCCGCCCACGAAACATCGCTAAAGCACGGTGTGAAGGTACTTTTGAGATCAACTCACTTTGGGCAAAATAATCACGAAATTTAGCGCCTTCTTCCTCTTTACCACTAACGACTTGCGAAACTAAATGCGCATTGTTCCACAGATAGTGACGCACTTTGGCTAATAATGCTGCATCTTCAGCGAAACGTTCCATTAGAATGTAACGAGCCCCATCTAACGCAGATTTAGTATCAGCCACACCTTTATCTGCATCTAAATATTTCTCGGCTTCAGTTTCCGGATTTAATGTTGAGTTTTGCCATAAATCATCAGCAAGCGGTTCTAGTCCTGCTTCAATGGCAATCTGACCGCGAGTACGGCGTTTAGGTTTGTAAGGTAAATAAAGATCTTCAAGTTCGGTTTTACTAAGCGTTGAGATAATACTCTTAGATAATTCCGGTGTTAATTTACCTTGTTCTTCAATAGATTTTAAGATGGTTTGTTTACGATCTTCAAGTTCACGTAAGTAACTTAAACGGCTATCTAAAGTACGCAATTGGGTATCATCAAGCCCCCCAGTTACTTCTTTACGATAACGGGCAATAAAGGGAACGGTACTACCTTCATCTAATAATTGGATTGCAGCTAAAACTTGTTCTGGTTTTACGGTTAACTCACCAGCTATAATATGGCTAATTTGATTATTTATCATGATGTCTCAATATATTTTTTATCAATTAACGGAATTTGTTTTTATTATGAAAGGTGCTAATTATATAACAAGAGAGGGCTACTTAACACTCGAGTGTGAATTGAAATATTTATGGAAAGAAGAAAGACCCAAAGTAACTCAAGCCGTCTCAGATGCCGCAGCACTAGGGGATCGCAGTGAAAACGCGGAATATATATATGGTAAACGTCGGCTGCGTGAAATTGATAGGCGAGTACGTTTTTTAACCAAACGATTAGAATCACTCACCATTGTTGACCCTGATCCTCGGCAAGAGGGCAAAGTCTTTTTCGGAGCATGGGTAAAATTAGAAGACGAAAATGGTAATTTACAAGTTTATCGCATTGTTGGCGCTGATGAATTCGATCCTAAAAAGAACTGGATATCCATCAATAGCCCAGTTGCCAGAGCATTAATCGGTCACAAAGTTGATGATGAAATCTCAGTCATGACACCCAATGGCACTGCATTTTATTATATAACGGCAATTAGTTATAAAAGTCTAGATGTGTAAGGGTGTTTAAAATATAATCATTAATAATAGTGGGTAAGGGTTATCACATTGAAAAATATCAATAATTATCAGGAATAAATAAAACTAATCTGCTGCTCCAAGAATAGCGTAACGCCAAGACAAGGAACGATGATATTAATTGGGGTTTTTGTATTGGTATCTTTTAGAAAATGTCTTTGTGTGAATAAAGCATAACCGCACAATAGCTAAAAGATATGACAAATTGGCGAAAGATTATGTCAGCACTTTAATACTAGCTTGTTGGATAATGTAAAACGCAAAGTAAAACGGTAAAAATCATGAAATCGAAAAATCAACAATCCATAATTGGCAAACTATTTTTTATCAATAACTACAATAATATAGACAGTTTTATTAATAGTCTTATAATGCACCCAATATTAATGTCATTCATGAGAAAGGGAAAAATGGTATGAAAAAACTAGTTTTAGTTTCATTGTTAAGCATTCCAATGGTTGTTGCTGCATCAAATTGCGATCAAGTCAGTACCAGTATAGCCGAAAAAATTCAAAAAAATGGTGTTAAACCATCTCAGTTTCAATTAAAACTTTTGCCTACTGAGCAGTCACAACAACAAGTTGAAGGGAAAATTGTAGGTTCATGTGATGGTGGTAAACAAAAAATTATTTATGTGCGTTTAGATAAAGTACCTACTGCAACTAAAGCACCTGAAACAGCGCCGACTTCGCCAACAACTGAAGCAGCGAATTCAGTAGATGAATCACAGATAGATACTCAAAAACAAGAAACACCAGCACCTGCTTTAGAACCACAACAACAGCCAGAAGTAGAATCTGTTCCTGAAACATCACAAGATCAAGAATCTAAAGCAAATTAGTCTGATTGAAAACAAAATGGATTAAATTAAGATAGAGATTTAATCCATGGTTTGTTTTATATTAGGTCGCATTGACTGAGATTATACCAATTGAGCTTGATACGATTAATACTAGTAAAAGTAAAATAGTAATTATTTCAAATAATAAGCCTGATTAGTTGCTCCTTAATATTTTGATTACAAAAAAGGCAAAGTCACTTATTAGAGATGAATTTTATATTTACATTTGGTGTAATCAAAATTAACGTCATAGCGAATTAGATTGAATACAAACTAAATCTAACTTTCCCATTAGTTTAATAATGGGAAAATAGTTTAATTATAAAAAGTTATAGCAGATGCTGATAATGTTGTTTTATTGAATCATTCCAAACACTTGCTTGAACTTGTCCAATATGTTTTTGTTGCAAAAGTAGCATGACTAATCTGGATTGACCAATACCACCACCGATGGTTTGTAATAGTTGACCGTTGACTAAGGCTTGGTGCCATGCAAATTGTAAGCGTGGTTCATCATTGGTAATTTTTAATTGGCGTTTCAAGGTTTCTGGATTAACGCGAATTCCCATGGATGAAATTTCAAATGCACTGCTTAAAACTGGATTCCAAACTAAAATATCACCATTCAATCCTTTGGAACCTAATTCATTATCACTACTCCAATCATCATAATCAGGTGCACGTACATCATGTTTTTCATTGTTAGATAAATTACCACCAATACCTATTAAAAATACGGCACCAAGTTCTTTAGTAATAGCATTTTCACGTTCTTTAGGCGATAAGTTAGGATAACGTTTTAATAATTGTTCACTATCAATGAAAGTGATGGTTTCAGGTAAAAAACGTGATAAGTGATATTTTTCAGCAACAACTTTTTCTGTCGTTTTTATAGCAGAATAAATCTTTTCTACCGTCTGTTTTAAATAAGTTAAATTACGATCTTCTGGGCGCATAACTTTTTCCCAATCCCATTGATCAACATAAACAGAATGGATAGGAGAAAGTTGATCTTCATCTGGGCGTAATGCCTTCATATTGGTGTAAAGACCTTCGCCAACTTCAAAGTGATGTTCACTTAAGATTTTACGTTTCCATTTTGCCAGCGAATGAACTACTTCAAATTGTGCATTTGGAATAGCTTTAACTTTGACTTGAACTGCTTTTTCGGTTCCGGATAAATTATCTTGAATTCCATCACCAACTTGGCTTAATAAAGGTGCTTGAACTTCAATAAGTGATAATTTTTCAGCTAATTGCTCCGCAAAAAAATGTTTTACAAAACTAATTCGTTGTTGTTGTTCTTTGAATGATATTGTCATGTTTTCTCTCTAATATTAGTTAACTTGTGCTTATGAATTTAAATAAAGTAAACTAGAAAATAAAATTATGCAAGTTAGAATAATGGCTTGTTTACTGTAAAGATGTTTCAGGTTAAGCATATGTTTCAGTATAAAAACAGCCCCTATATTCAACTGTAGCCAGTGATGATTTGAAAAGAATATATAAGATCTAATTTGCAGAAATATAGGCTTTCAAAATATATATTTGGGGATGTTTCAAATAATAAAAAAAACTAATCTTTCAACGAAAGATTAGTTTTTTATCATGTTACTTGGTTTTTGATATTTAATCTATGCTTGATATTTTTTCATAACAATTGAAGCATTAGTACCACCGAAGCCAAAGCTATTTGACATAACTGTTGTCAATTCCCGTTTTGTCGGTTCTGTAATAATATTCATACCAATGGCTGCTTCATCTAACTCGTCAATGTTGATACTTGGAGTAATAAAACCATGCTCTAGCATTAATAAAGAATAGATTAATTCTTGGGCGCCTGTAGCACTTAATGAGTGGCCGGTCATTGATTTGGTTGATGAAATTGCTGGAATATTATCACCAAAAACTTGTTTAATTGCCCACAATTCTTTGACGTCACCAACAGGAGTCGATGTACCATGAGTGTTGATGTAATCAACAGGTACATCAAGGTCTTGAATAGCTAGTTGCATACAACGCATTGCACCTTCACCAGATGGGGCGACCATGTCATAACCATCGGATGTTGCTGCGTAACCTACTAATTCACCATAAATATGAGCGCCGCGGGCTAGTGCATGTTCTAATTCTTCTACCACTACCATGCCTGCGCCGCCGGCAATGACAAAACCATCACGATTGGCATCATAAGCACGTGATGCTTTTTCAGGATTGTCATTGTATTTAGTTGATAATGCGCCCATAGCATCAAATTCACATGACATTTCCCAACAAAGTTCTTCACCACCACCAGCAAAAACAATATCTTGTTTACCAAGTTGGATTAACTCAGCAGCGTGGCCAATACAGTGTACTGATGTTGCACAAGCAGAAGTCATTGAGTAGCTAACACCTTTAATTTTAAAAGGCGTTGCCAAACAAGCAGAAATTGCAGAAGACATTGATTTGGTGACTGCATAAGGACCCACTCCGCGTAATCCTTTCTCTTTCATTCCAGCGACAACTGCATATTGGGTTTTAGTTGAACCACCATAACCAGCGATTAATCCTGTTCGAGGATTAGATACTTGTTCAGGTGTTAATTTAGCGTCTTCAATTGCTTGTTGTAAAGCAAGATAGCCATAAATAGAAGCATCATTCATAAAGCGAACAACTTTACGATCAATAAGTCCTGTGGTATCTAATTTTACATTACCACATACATGGCTACGCATTCCACTATCTTTCATTTCTTGTGAAAAAGTAATTCCACTACGTCCAATTTTTAGCGATTCCAACACTTCTTTAGTATTATTACCTATACTTGAAAGAATCCCTAAACCTGTAATCACAACACGTTTCATTTAATAACCTGCTCCTAAATTATCTGGCTTCATCTGAAAAATTGTGGAGATTATAGCGTACACTTGTAAGCTGAACAATAGCCGTTATCTATTTATTCAGGTTATACAGGACTATTTATTTCTTTTTTACGATAAATTGTATGTTGATTATTCATATTTTCGTAGCTCTATTTAAATTTTTCATGCTATATCATGCTTTTTTTATTTACTTGCTTAGATAAATAATCCAGCTATAATGCTGTATATAAATACAGTTATTTAGGCGGAGTTAAAATGAATGAGAACATAATGACTAAACTTGAAATATTAGCCGAATCGGCCAAGTATGATATTTCTTGTGCTTCCAGTGGGACTTCACGAAGCAATAAAAGCAAAGGAATTGGTAGTGCATATGGTTGGGGAATTTGCCATACTTTTACTGCTGATGGTCGATGTGTTTCATTACTTAAAATAATGCTAACAAATTACTGTATGTTTGATTGTGCATATTGCATAAACCGTCAAAGTAATGATATTCCAAGAGCAGGATTTACGCCCAGAGAATTAGCTGAATTAACTATTGAGTTTTACCGTCGCAATTACATCGAAGGCCTTTTTTTAAGTTCTGGTATTGTTAGAACCCCAGATCATACTATGGAAAAAATGATACGAGCGGTAAAAATATTACGTAACGAATACGCTTTTAATGGCTATATACATATGAAAGCGATTCCAGGGGCAAGCAATGAACTAATTAGCCAAGCAGGGCTATTGGTTGACAGAATGAGTGTCAATTTAGAAATCCCAACCGAAAAGAATCTAAAATTACTTGCACCCGATAAAGATCATCAAAGTATCTATCAGCCAATGCACCATATTCAACAAAACTTGCTTGAGAATATAGAAGATCGTAAAAAAATAAGATCGACACCAAAATTTGTACCAGCAGGGCAGAGTACCCAAGTTATTATTGGTGCAACTGACGAAACCGATAAGCAAATTCTACAATTAACTGCCAAACTCTATAAAAGGCCAAGTATGAAGCGCGTATATTATTCAGGTTTCATTCCGGTTAACAGTTATGACAAAAGACTTCCAGTGTTAAAAGAAGTACCAAGAGTACGTGAAAATCGTTTATATCAAGCTGATTGGTTATTGCGTTTTTACGATTTTGATGTCAATGAAATAGTGAATGAACAGTACCCCGATTTGGATCTAACAGTAGATCCCAAACTTTCATGGGCGATACGCAACCCACAATTTTTCCCGATTGACGTGAATCGTGATAGTTATCAAAAGATTTTACGGGTTCCAGGCATTGGAGTTAAATCAGCCAAATTAATCATTATGGCGAGAAGACATCGCAAATTAAATCTTGAAGCGCTTAAACGAATTGGTGTAGTGTTAAAGCGAGCGCAATTTTTTATTGTTTGTCATGAAATGAGACGATTTAAATTACTTGATTCTTCGGCTGAATATATCCGACTTTCTTTACAGGAAAAGCCATTACTTGAGGACAAACCATCGAATATGCCACAACAATTGGTCATGGGATGGTAATTTATGTTAGTTTTTTATTATGATAAAACCTTTGAAGGGTTATTTTGTGCAGTTTTTGATGCTTTCAAACTTAAAAAAATGCCGGAAAGTTTATTAGCCCAAGATGAGGTTGCTCCGTTATTTGCTACTGAAAGCCATCATGTTGAAATTCGTAATAATAAGTATGAGCGGGTACAAGCAGCACTAAAAAAGAAGCTCAGCAAAATTACTCGCCAACAATTAGTGAATGTGTGGCTTTCAGAATTGCCAGACAGTGATTTAATTATTTTCCGTTATGTATGTAAAGTATTTAGATCGCCACATTCGATAGAGACGGATTTTGCCGATCCCGATGTTCTCGCGGTGCGAGAAATATCGCGAAAAGTAAGCAAGGAACGTGAATATCTAATGCAATTTGTACGCTTTAATGTCATTGAAAATTTTGTTACTAAGGCCGATAAAGAAGTAAAAGAAAAAATCTATTTTGCTGTTATTGCTCCACTTTATAATGCGTTACCGCTGACACTCAATTTTTTTAAAGATCGTTATGCCGATCAAAAATGGGCAATATATGATGAAAAACGGCAATATGGGTATTTATATGATTTGGAGCGAATCAAACGTATATCACTTGGCGATAAAAATGATCTAATTATTGATAGTCAAATTAATCAAGAATATTTGAGCCCAGATGAAGTTATTTTTCAAACCATGTGGTATCGTTATTGTGAGGCATTAACCATTAAGGAAAGGATCAATCCTAAATTACAACGACAGCAAATGCCAAAACGATTTTGGCAATATTTGCCTGAAATGAAAAATAGGTAACACTAAAAAAACCGTCGGTAAAAGCGACGGTTACGAGAATCTTTTAACAATACAAAAATTATTGAGAATCTATATCATTTATAAAACTATTGATGCTCTCTTGCCGTTGTTCTTGTTTTTCTTCATCAACTTTACCACCAGATGCTACAAAATCATGACGTTGGAAGTAAGCATTACGCATAAAATTATATGGATCATCACTATTTTTAAGTAAATCTTCGTACTCAATCGCCATAGCTCGCGCTTCTACACCGTCTACTACACCACGCACTAATGCCCATTGCCAATCAAGCCAAACTAAAGGAGGATAAAGTGTGTCCACTATACTGCCTCCATCATCTCGTAAGGTTGCCGAACCATAAAATGGTAAAACTGCATAAGGACCATAAGGAACATTGTAATGGCCTAATACATTACCAAAACTATATTTATTACCTTTTTGCAATTGAGGGTCAGACATACTTGCAACATCCATGATACCAGCAAAGCCAAAAACTGTATTTACAAAAAATCGTGCTAAGTGAACGCCAGCCTTATGTCCTTCACCTTGTAGTAAATTATTAACCATTGAGGCTGGCTCAGAAAGGTTAGAAGAGAAATTCACAACACCTGTACGAACAGGAGATGGCACATAATCTTTCCATGCTACAGCTGCTGGTCGTAAGATATAGGGATCTAGTGCGTAGTAGTTAATATTAAACATAGCCTTATTGAATCCAGACAAAGGATCGCTATATGAATTGGATTCAGGTTCATATGATGCACAACCAGTAAGTGTTATTATAGAAAATAACATACTAACAATTCTTTTTTTCATAATTTATTCAATTAAATCTATCTAATTATAATTAAGTTAATTGTATCATGTTTAGCCAAAATAGAAAATTTTTCGTTATTTGGTTAGCATTATCTTTTTAAATTTATTAAAATGAATAGTCTATGACCTCATAGTTAAATGGATATAACGAGCCCCTCCTAAGGGCTAGTTGCAGGTTCGATTCCTGCTGGGGTCGAAATTACTTAAACTCAGAATCACTTTAATTTACTTTATTTCCCACACACCACAAGGCTTTCAAGAGATTTAATCACTCAGGTTAACTCTCTTTTACGTTTGACAACGCAAAGCTAATCACGGTATATTTACGGTATATTTTAATCCCTCTCTCAAAAAATACCGTAAATATGTTAACTGTAAAAAACATCGAATCCGCTAAACCCAAAGAGAAGCCTTATAAGCTACCGGATTATGGTAGCTTATATTTATACATCACACCATCAGGTACCAAGTCCTGGCGTTTTGACTATCAATTCAAAGGTAAACGCAAAACGTTAACGATAGGTAAATACCCCCTCCTTAGTTTAACAGAGGCTAGGCAAGAAAGAGATCTTGCCAAAAGTATGCTTGCGCATGGACGAGATCCATCAGTGGAGCGGAAGAAGAAAACATTACTTTCTAACATAGCGCATGGTAGTAACTTTAGTAAGATAGCTATTGAATGGTTTGAAACCAAAAAAAGAAGTTGGTCATTAGATACCCGAAAGATGATAACAACTTATTTTGAAAAAGATATATTTCCTTATATCGGTGATATGGAAATATCGGAAATTAAACCTATTGAAGTGCTAAGTTGTTTGAAACTAATTGAAAACAGAGGGGCCTTAGAGATTGCTAAAAAGATGCGCCAACGGTGCGCAGAAGTATTTCAGTATGCAATCATTACGGAACGAGCGGAAAATAACCCGGCAAGGGAGCTATCAAAGGCGATGATATCTCGCACCTCGAAAAACTATGCATTTTTGATGGAAGATGATATGCGCGAATTCCTGAAAGCTTTACAATCTTATTCAGGTAATATACTTGTAAGATATGCTACCGAGTTATTAATAATAACCGCAGTGCGTACAATGGAATTGTTACGGTGTAAATGGGAATATGTCAATTTTGAAAAACAATACATTTTAATACCCGAGGAGTTAATAAAAAAAGGTAGGGTCCACTTAGTTCCGTTATCCGAACAGGCTATAAAAATACTGAAATTCTTACACCCGATAACCGGGCATTGCGATTACGTTTTTCCAGGCAGAAATAACCGCCAGTCTCATATGTCCAACGGTGCTATTCTGGGGTTGATAAAGCGGCTAGGGTTTGCCAACCGCGCAACAGGTCACGGTTTTAGGCATCAATTTTCAAGTGTGTTAAATGAACAAGGTTTCAACCGCGATTGGATAGAGAAGCAGCTAAACCATGAGGAAAGTAGTGTGCGTGGTATTTACAACCACGCACAGTATTTGGAGGGTAGGCGGGGGATGATGCAATGGTATGCGGACTATATAGATAGCTTAACCGCGTAGCTGTTTTTCCTGGCGCTCTTGCTTTTTCTGCTCAAGGTAGGTGTTAATGGTGGATAGTCGCCACCTTGGGCTTCTGCCTAAGTATAGATCGGGTTTAGGAAATGCCTTAGATTTTACCCACCGATCTAGTGTTCTATCATCTATACTAATATACCCGCACGTTTGGGTTTTGTTGTAAAGAGGATCTTCTATTGTATAATTATTTGCCACTAGTAATATCCTTCTGGGATAGCGAAAATTTTATTAATTCAATAGCTCTCAGGTATTGCCCTTCGTATATATTACCTTTATGAGTTTTTAGTACCTGCTCCGTAAATTGCTCAACCGTGCCAAAGAAGCAGCCCACCACCACCCATGTAAGGCCTAATGCGCCACGGTAAGCCGTTAACACATCTGAACGAGAGCCAACCGGATACAAACACAGGTAATCTTTATTCGAAGATATCTGCGCGGTGCCACATACCCGTGCTTCGCCGGATACCTGCGCATCGCCGGATACCTGCGCATCGCCGTATACCCGCGCTCTGCCGCTAACTTGTGCACCGCCGCTAACTTGTGCATTGCCGTATACCTGCGCATCGTCGTATGTTAATACGTCGCCGTATACCTGTGCTTTGCCGTGTACCTGTGCTCTGCCAGCCGCGGAAACGTAGCCGTATACCTGCGCATCGCCGTATACCCGCGCATCGCCGAACACTTGTGCATTGCCGAACACTTGTGCATTGCCATATACCCGCGCATTGCCATATACCTGCGCATCGTCGTATACCTTTGCGGTGTCATACACCCACACTTCGCCGCTAACTTGTGCATTGCCGTATACCTGTGCCTTGCCGTAAACCTGTGCTTTACTGTATACTTGCGCATCGCCGAATACCTGTGCTTCGCCGTATATCCGTGCGCTGTTATGTACCCACGCTTCGCCGTATACCTGTGCCTTGCCGTAAACCTGTGCTTCGCCGAATACCTGTGTATCGTCGTATATTATTACGTCGCCGTATACCTGTGCTTTGCCGTATATCTGTGCGCTGTTATGTACCCGCGCATCGCCATATACCCGCGCATCGCCATATACCTGCGCATCGCCATATATCCATGCTTTGCCGTATACCTGCGCTTTGCCGTATACCTGCGCGTCGCCTCTTACTTGTGCTTTGCCTCTTACTTGTGCTTTGCCGCTTACCTGTGCTTTGCCGAATACCCGCGCATCGTCGTATATCTGTGCGCTGTTATGTACCCGCGCTTCGCCTCTTACTTGTGCCTTGCCGTAAACCTGTGCTTCGCCGTAAACCTGTGCTCCTCCGGCTATGTACGCACCTTCAAATACCTGTGCACCGTCACATACCCACGAACATCCTACAAAACTTAAATTAGCTTCTGACTCTATGAACCCGCCTTTGCTTCCTGCTTTTATCACCCCCAATGAGGTATTTATATCTATTAACGCCCTGATTCTGTAGAGTTTATGCCCCTTGACTTCTAGACTTTCGTCTGTTAATTCGTATTTAGTATTTTTCATAATTATTTCCTTTAGATAATAGTATTCATGTGCTTTAAAATGTGGGCTATAACGTCAACAGTCCAACCATTGCCGAGAGTTTTATAGCGTTGAGTGTTGCTAATTCCTGCGGTGTGATTGTCTGGTAGTGTTTGAAGTCGTTCGCATTCGATTGGGGTTGCACGTCTATATTTATTTTCCGAAATTTGAATAAAATTACCATTCCAGCTCGCATATTGACGTGCTGTCATAGTTATAGCTTTACTGTTATCAGTGCATAAAGCGGAATAACATTTACTAATTTGATAATCCTTGTTGATATTCCACCACTCAACCCAGCCGTCAGTGCATATATCTACATCTGAATAATCGGATTTAATATCTCCGAATAAAATTCCCTTATCTTCTGGCTGCTCTACATCCCAGTTACACCAGTAAAGGCGTTTTCTATCCTGCGCCGACACTAACGCGCTATTAATCATGATAGGCTCAACACCAACAACAGATGTAATTACACGTTCATAATCTTTTTTCATCCTGACATTTTCGAGTAAAAATTTAATGCCAGAATTGAGTGACTTAACATGTGACAGTATTTCAGCAAATCTGAAAAATAATGCTGAACGTTTATCATCAAATGCAAGTTGTTTGCCCGCAAATGAAAACCCCTGACATGGTGACCCCGCTAATATCAAATCAATATCGGACCAGGGAATGCCCCAATCTTCCCAATTGTTTATATCACCAAGTCGGATTATGTCCGGGTAATTGTTTTGACTGACTTGGATTGCATATTTATCAATCTCGCTAGCGTAGTATGTTGTTACATTAATATTTGCGCGTTCGAGCGCAACTCGACCGCAACTTATGCCGTCAAATAAAGAAAGTACGTTCATTTTTTTTAAAAACCTTGGTGGGTTGAATAGGGCGTTAATACCCTTTCTTTTTCATGGATTCGAGTAGTATTTCTTGCATACTACGTTTAGTTTTTTTACGTTCGATAACGTCCTCGTCAACGGTACCGCGGGCTATAATTTCGTAAACAAAGACTGGCCTGTCGTAACCGGATTGCGCTTGGCGGGTGGGTCCTATGCGTTCGAGGATCTGATCTGAACTTTCGAGGCCCCACCAGTGAGCGAAATATACAAGGATATTACCGCCGTCTTGTAAATTTAAGCCGTGCCCGGCACTGTCCGGGTGGGCTAGTAGTATTGGTATCTTGCCCGCGTTCCAATCCCGGATTGTTTTCGGGTCGTTATCAAGTAACCTTGCTTGCTTAAACGCTTTTAATAATCTAACTTTGTCATGCTCGAAGTGGTATGCAACCAATACCGGCATCCCGTTAGCCTCACTCACAATACTTTCTAGTGCTTGTATTTTTTGGTCATGCACTTCAGTAAAATTCTTTTGGGTGTCGGTATAAATTGCACCATTTGCAAACTGTAAACATTTAATAGTTTTGGATGCCGCATTTAGCGCTTCAATTTCGCTATCACCAATTTCTAAAAACATTTCGCGCTCAAGCTGTTTGTACTGGCGATGTAGTTTATCCGGCAGATCAACATATACTTGGGTAATAATAGGGTCGGCAATATCAAACCAGTCTTTAGCATCTAGGGATATACATACATCTTTAAGCCTTTCTTGTATTTGTGGCTGTGCAAAGTCTGCGGGTATGATCTTGTGATAATCCCCATTAGGCACAACGTTAAACCACCTTTGGGTGAAAGCTTTAAATGTGCTCCCCAAACGTTTCCCTCCATCAACAAACCAATTTTGACCCCATAGATCAATCAACCCGTTAGGAGCAGGGGTACCTGTCAAATTTTGCCAACATTTAACCCTTCTAAATGCCACACGACGTAAGGATGCCGCGCGGACCCCCCCTTTACGTAACCTGAACGATTTAAGCTTAGTGCTTTCGTCGGCAACAACTTGTTGAAACGGCCAGCTATCTCCCAACGTTTCAACTAACCAAGGTAAATTTTCGTAATTAGTGGTGAAGATATTCGCATGTTTGTTTCCTAACGCCTCTAATCTTCGTTCGGCTGTACCGACGATAGGCTGTATACCAATGTTTTTAAAATCCCACTTGTTCACTTCATCGGGCCATGTTGATTGCGCAACCCGGAGTGGTGCGATAACTAAAGTAGGTGATGTGTAAAGTCCGCTCATATATGCAATATCTAAAACGCATAATGTTGATGATGTTTTCCCCATGCCCATGCCCGCCCACGTATTACCACGGGGTAAATCCAGTTGATGGCTTACAATTAGGCTTTGATAAGGGCGGGGGGTAAAAGGTTTGTTATTCATACAGAAATTTCCCATAGCAATGCACGATACGGGATTCCCCGTATCGTATTAGATTAACTAAATCGTTTGAGTTAATGGCTTTGTCTTAATGCTTCTTCTTGAATAAATTCTAATAGATCAAGCGATAGCGATTTACCGTAGGGATAGAAACTAAGCATTTGCGCGGTCTCTATAAACATACTAATATGCGCAAAAGTATCTTCTTTAGTAAAGCTACTTGGCAACAGGGTTTGTTTAGCTTTGGCTTTATTTGTGCGTGGTTTTTGAATTTGTTTAATTTCACCAGTTGAAGTAAATCTTTTTTGCGCTTCAAGGGCTTCGGTGATTGTCGGGAATACACCTACTTGGATCATCTCGCTACCATTCCATACGCATGCGCGATATGGGTTATATTTGCTTTTGCAGTGGTATATGCCTTTAGGTAGTACTTCCCTATTTGGTTTAACAACGATAGGGGGGTTGCCCACTTCTTTGTCCAGTATATCTAACACCCATTTACGAAAATCTTCCGCAACTGGGGTACGCGCAAACATGGCGATTAGATGTACCCCTCTAAGTGAAAAGATACGGGTTCGAGCCTTTAAATTCAACGAGGTACTCGAATCAAGTACGTTGGACATACCCGGTTTAAATTCTTTTTTGTAATTGGCATAAAGCCCCGTAACGGAACGGCTATTAGCATACCCTAACGCATTAGCGATATCTTTTGATTCAAACCAGATTTGATTATCAATATAGTGCGCTCTTAACTGGTGGTTGTTGAATGTAAAAATAGATTGATTAGACATGATTATGTCCTCTTATGGTAATTTTCGATATTAACCCAATTTCGACATTGGGTGCCAAGAGGTTCGAAAGCCCACCATAAGCAGGGCTGGAGTTATTCCCGTTACCGGTCTTTTATTCCTCGCCCTCTCGGCATAGATTTTGAGCATAAAAAAAAATCACGCTAACGGGGCGATTAATCCGCTTATGGCTATAGGTTTCGACACCTCAATAGCCAATATATCGCAACATGATATTTGATGTCAATTAGTCATATAAAAATCTCACATCGTGGGAGTCTAAAACCTCAACACGAAAACCTAGTTTGCGTAAGCGTTCGTGCTCCCTTATTTGCCCCATCCGAGGCCTTTCTCCTGGGCGTTTACATTCAACAAAAATAAGTTTTCCACCCGGTAGCATAACTAAACGGTCGGGCTTGTTTACCCGCCCGATAGGGGAAAGCTTATAAGTTATTCCGCCTAGCTCCTCAACCCTGCGGACAAGGTTGCTTTCTATTACGGATTCAAGCGGTTTCATTCTTCATCCCTATCAATTAGTGGTATTACTTCTAGTTTAATGGGCTCCACCGCATCAGATAGCTTAATTCCTTGGACGATGTTTCCGTTGATAAGTCTTACTGCGCAAAACCCTTCAACTCTCCCCAAAGCTTTAATGCATATATCCCCGTTGTGTATAAATGTATCGCCCGGGGCTAAATCATCAAAAGGCTTGGTTTTCTCAAAAATTGTATTGCTAATTTTCATCATGCACCTCCCATAAAATTTTATTAACTTCTTCGTCGGTTAAAGGCTCTATTAATAGGCTATCCGGTAGCCATTCTCTTGCTGCGGATATTCTTGTGTATATGCCAATCTCTCTAACAGGGCGTTGTTCTGTAGGATCATCGGAAAGCGTGATAATGTGTACAAGTACACCGTTATCGAATTTGAAATAATCAACGTTTTCTTGTCCCTTCTTTTTACGTCGGTATTTAAGCAACGGTTCTGAGTATTGCATGCTATTAATCCTTCTTATATCTGTAGGCTTCAAATCCTGCCGCGGCAAGCGGTAGGCCTTTTGCCCATTGGGGTGGGGTTGATAACATTTGGCTTAGATATTCATGCGAGTATTCAGGGGTGTCCGGCGCTTCGGTGATTATTTCATCATGTACGGTTAATACGATGTTAAAACCAATTTCATCTATACATGGCATGGACCAAGCCATGACATCACGCGCTACCGCTTGGGTAATGTTTTCGGCAATCTTACCGCCGTAGGTGTTAATACGTTCCCATTTTCGGGAATAGGTATTTAATCCCATATAGCTAATTTTGCCGTTTTCATCGATACGCGCGCCGGGATAGCACAGATACCTCCCCGACGGTAATTGAATGCGTAGCCATGCGCCTACCTTGTCTATAACTAGCTTATCGTTTACGTTGGTGGTTCGGGCTCCTCCTGTGATTACGGAACGCATATCACAATCTAACGATTTCCATAAATCAACTATATTTGGGTGAGCTTGTCGCCAAGAACGCTTAAACGCATCGCATACAATGTAAGCCTTATCTGATAGGCCGTAAGTACGTTTATTTTTTAGCGCCCATTCGTAAGCGTTTTTAGCTGAAAATAAGATATCTTCATCTACATTATGTAGCGCGGCATCCGCCATCGCGTCTAAGTCGATGCCGTATGCGGTGCTGAATGTAATAAAAGCGCCTACGCCGCCCTCGTAGCCGAGGGCTAACTCTTGGACTTTACCGATCTGGCGTTGGTCTTTTGTGACGCTTTCCGGTGATACGCCAAACGATTTAGAATAAGACAACTTGTAAAGGTCGTGACCTTCGCCGTTGTCGTAATCGTGAAACGCTTTTATTTTCCAACTTTCACCTGCAAGCCACGCCAGCACGCGCCCCTCAATATTGGATAAATCAGAAACCACAAGCTTTTTACCTTCCGGGGCGCAAATGCAACCCCTTAAGGTGTTACTGGTTAGCTTCATGATGTTATCGGTTAGCAGGTCGGCGTTACCTGATTTAATAGCTTCAATGCCTAGATCGATTTGCCATTGCGGTAGTGTAGGCCGCGTTAAGTTTTGGGGTTGAAATCCCCGACCCGCCCAGCGCCCTGTACGTGGGGCACCCATGAATTGAAGGGTACCGCGCAACCTACCGTCGCTATTAACACGATTAAGTAACGCTTTGTATTTACTGGTACTTGTGGTGCTTGCTTGTTGCCTGACGGCTAGTAGTTCTTTTAGCCCATCCGGTAAATCTGGGTCGCCTAACCGGCGTTCTATCGTAGCCGCGGTTAAGTCACTTAGCGTAATGCCGTATGCTCCTGCGATATGCTTTAGCATGGCATCACGTTGGGTTGCTGTTTGTACTTCGCCATCGGTCATGGTGTGGGTTTCATCAGCTAATCGCTGCTGTTCAACGTCGATACATTCAACAGCTTTTTCGGCCAAATCAACATCAATACAAACACCTCTATCGTTAATACGCTGATCTAAGTGCCAAAGTTGTAACTCTGTGCTACCTTCTTGCATGTTCCAATTGGGCATCCTTTTGACCACTTCGCGCATAGATACGATATCTTGTGTAGCATAGTGTTTAAATTTATCCCAGTCGCCCGGGTGAGTTTTGCGCGTAGCCCTGCGGATCTTGCTTGTTTTCGGGCGAGGTTTACAAAAAAGTTGAACTAAGGCTTTTCCTTCCTTATCCTTTGCTTGGTCGTTATCCAATTTGAATATTTCACATAGATCACCCAGCCCACCTTTTAAGCTGTGAGCGTAGGCAATGACCATGCTATCCCGCCAGCGATTAGGGTCGCTAATCGCTTTTACAATATCGGGCCTGCCTTTAAATAAATTGCCCCTTGCTAATACTGTTCGATCAAACATTGAATTTTGAGCAAATAGAATTACTTTAGGGTTTAACAAAAGGTTAATTACTTCCTGAGGGAAGGCATCCCCGTTTGCCAAATCAACAACATAAACTGGGCTATCGTTAAATGCATATTGAAATAACATGGTTTCAACGGTTTCGGCATAAGCGTAAACACCTTTACTTATAGGTTGCTCGTTATATGTTTCAGTGTCTAGATAAAGGATCGATTGCATCAGGACCCCTTTTTATACTAAACACCTCGTCAAATACGGAGGATATCCCATCATATGCAAACTCTTGGATTTCAGATTTTAACTTTTCGATATCCACACCCCCGAATGCATCGAGTTGCATAAAAACTTTCGCTAGTTCTAAAAATACGTTAGGTCTTGCGTTTTCTCGGGGGGCGTCTTTATGCAACCCGAACCCCTCACGGAATTTCCCATCAAGGTTTAAAAGCACCGCCATAGTGATAAGCTTTTTAGCGTCTGTATAAGTATCTAATTTAGACATGTTTGATCTCCCCTTAATTTGTTGTGTACTAACCGACTAAATCGTCAACGGAATCGTCAACCGATAAATCGTCGAAATCTTCATCTGATGCGATACCGCCACCTGTAAACGCATCGCCATCTTTGTAAAATTGAACCCCGGATAACGAAGCGCAAATACGTTTACCGAATTTGTTATCCATTGCCCATATGTCTATAACTGCATAAACATAACAACCTGCGTAAATTACGCCGTCGTCAGGGTTTAATTGGGTTTTATCCCTGTTGATAACATACGGCCGGGTTTTATTGTTTGCATTCAAAAAGTAGTTACCCTCAAAGCCTTCGATTTCGGCTTTTAAATCACCATCTTTTAAACAGCTTTTCAACTCGGCGTTGATTTTTTTTAGTACGACCTCGGCTTTATCCGCCCATTTTTCTTTTGCAACTTGTTCGATTGCTTTTTCGATATCTTTTACATTGGGATGGTTCCGTGGTAATAAAAACGTTGCATTGAATTGCGGATCACCTTCACCATTCACCTGTTCGGCTTTGAATAGTTGGGGAAATGCTAAACGTACGTTTTGTAGTTTTACTTTCATTATTAAATTTCCTCTTGTGTTAAGTCTGTAAAATCGTCCGCGTGTGAAATAGCGGAGCGTTTATCGGATTCTGGTACTATTGTTGGTTTACCCTCGGGGCGGGTTATGATCCCTTCAAGTTTTTTGATTCGTATTTCCGAACCTTTTAAAACCTTAAGAGCTTGGGTTGGGTTTATAAGTTTGCGGTTGTACATTTCATCTTGTTTTAGCCTAAAGCTTTTCAACGTATTTTCTGCATCTTCTTCGCTAGTCCATGATCGATTACCTTGTCGGCCTATAACAAGCTTGTACCCAGGTACGGGGTTGCCTATTTGTAACTGGGCTTGTACTTGGGTTTCAACCGCTTTTATCCATGACTTGATCATGTCTACGGCTTTAAACTTATTTGCTAAGTTTTCGCCTTCCTCGTTACTAATCTGCTCAATTAACGATTCATCTAAATTGGTAAAATCAGCGCCGACAGTTTTCACTACTTCATTGGCTAGTGCTTCGCATTTACCTGCGGCTTTACAAAAGCGGCATTGTGATTCACCTGCACAAAAATCGGTATCACTTTGCGGGCCGTTTAAGTATAAGTTATATGCACGACCGGCCTTTTCTTTTAGCTCTTTACCAAATTCGAGTAGTTCATCGGGGGTAACGCTGAATTCTGAGTAGTGGTTTAAACGCGGTTGATGTATGTGAATTGATACCTTGTTAATATCGTTTATCAGACTGTAATAATAATATGCGGCTAATGCATAAATAAGTAACTGCTTGTTATTTTCTGCACTGACGCGTACGCCTTTGCCGTATTTTAAATCGTGGATTTGTAACTCATTGTCACCCAGTAAAACGACATCCGCAGTGCCAAAAGCTTTTTCCACTTTATATTCAGTATTCATTACGTTTATGTTGTCACTGATATCTAATAAATCCGTAAAATCTAGCCTTTGTTCCACATCAAACACAATTACCTTTGACATTGAATCCCTGATACCGTTTACTGTGTCAACGTACTCTTGAATTGAGTCGGCCATTTCTTCATCAACGTCAATATCGTTGACAACGGTTTTCATACCTATTAAATTTTCAGCCCGTTTATTAAACTTAAAGCAGTATTCAGCTAATGCGTGGGCCGTTGTGCCTTCCGCTGCATAAATCGATGCTTTGTCGGGTTCATCTTTACCTAACCAAAGTGAAGCGGGGCATGAAAACCACATATTGGCCCCTGATGGTGATAGTATCGCGTGACCTGTCATGCTATACCTCGGATATTTCCGCTAGTTTATCTTTAATCGCTTTGAGGAAGTCTCGCCATTGGTTTTTAGGCACATCAACCGCTTTAGCAGCTTTAAATTGAGCTAGTACAACAACGGCGGCCTCTCGTTTTATCTTTGCAAGTTCTACGAAACTCTTGATGACTTCCTGTTCGGTGGGTTCGGTTGTTGTTGTTGTTGGTATATTCGCGGATTTGGTTGGTGCCGTTTCTGGCTTATCTTCCACCATTACCGATTGCGTTTTTTTAGTCGGCTTAGGTGGGGCGTTGTTTGTAACTTCATTTTCAGGAGAGGCGGGGGTGTTTCTAGAAAGAAGTAGTTCCCTGATCGAAACTAATACCGCGGTATTTTCGATGATAGCTTGTTCTAATGACATTTTCTTATACTCCAATTATGCTTATTAATATAAAGGTTATGCCAGAGGCAAAAAATAAAGGGATATCCCATTTTGACGGTGTATGACTTTCTGTATATCGTGGGTTGCGTTTAGCTTGTTCCCTCTTTAGTTTTTTAGCATTTAAGTCGATCATGTTTTATTTCCTAATTATTTAGAGAAAAGCTAGCTAAGCCATATGGGGAACCTAGCTAGCCTTAGAGTGGTGGATTATTACAAGTAAGAGTTTTCGCGTATGGAGCGAGGTATTATCAGCCTCTACGCGCATACCTAAGGGATAGGGTAACACTGGTTTCCCTACTTGCTGGCCCCATCCACCAAGGGTTGAGAAAAAAAAAGGGAGTTTTTTAATCCTCGTGATTTTAGTTAGTTTTTCATCAAGCTATATGGTTCTCTTTGAAAGCCTTATAGCTTGAAGGCCGCCCGGTGGGCGGCTTTGTTATTTGGATTTTGCTTAATTCGGCGTATATTATGTATCCTGATTTTTAAAGAGCAATTGCGTTAAAGAAATTAAATTTCTTATTTGCAATGGATACAGTTTACATAAACGAAATTATCGATGCAAATTTATTTTCCAATTTGCAATCTAATTGGTTAATATTTGAGCTAAATACGGTTTCTTACCGATGTAAAAAAGCCCGCGGGGAAGCGGGCTGCGAACATGTTTGTAATATTTATGGTGTAGGTACGTTTTTAGAGGTTACATACCTTGGCGTCATCCATATCTATTGAATTTGTGGGTTTGACTGAGCAAAACTTTACCTTGTATAAAAAACTGGTCCATTTCACCGTCGGATATCTCCCATTGTGAATAGTGTTTATTATCTGAAATTACTAACAGCCTATCCTTAACCCTTTGTAATCGCTTTACAAAGAGAGTATCACCGTAAACAAAAATATAAATACCGTCACCATCGTAGTAACTTTTTGATACATCAACAAAAACTAGATCGCCGGCTTCGATGGTTCCGGACATGCTATCCCCCCTTACCGTTAAGATCTTAACGTTATTAGCTGGTAAACTCCCGAAAATTTGATGTGCCCTCTCATTACTGTATTCTATCGCGCGTACTGAATCTATGGATTCGGTATCAACAAGGGTGCCCGCTCCGGCACTAACTTGAACATTTAACACCTCCACTAAAAACCCTTTAACCTGGTTTGGCGTGGGTTCTTTATCCGTTTTTATATCTCCTGTAGATGTTATTGTAAACTCGCTGATATCAAGATTTTTTAACACCTCGATCATCTCTATTGCTGGGGGTACCCTGGTTCCTGAGATCCAATGTGATACCGTGCTGGCTGGTTTTTTAATTAATGTGCTTAGCTCCACTTGGTTTATTTCCCTTTTGTTCATTTCTATTTTTAGTAAGTTGCTCCAGGCTTTCATGTTATCCCCCCTTATATAACAGTCACTTAATACTATCATCACTTGTAAAATATCTAAAAAAAGCTAAGGTTTCGTTTTTGCGGTTGTTATTTTCTATTTTTAATATTAAAATTGCAAAAACGAAATTTTAAAGAGGACAAAAACGAATGAAAAACCCGCAGGAAATTATTAGAATATTAATAGGGTTAGGCTTCACTCAGCGTGAAATTTCCGAGCATACGCAAGTACCTGCATCAACAATATGCAAAATACTAAAGGGTGATCAAAACCCACGATGGCAAACTGCCGCCGCTTTACAGTCTTTTCTAGATACCGTTAAACAATTTGATGACGAGAATATTTAATATGAAAATATATGGAGCATCTCCGTGTGATTGGTTACATTTTGATTTAGCGCTAGGGTTGACTGAAGATCTGTTACCTGTGGTATCAAATCCTAATGCGGTTATTTCAGATAATAGTACATTAAAATCACTAGGTAAAACACCATCGCGTTATAACCGGGAGGGTAAAGCGGTGGGTTTTCCGAGTTGGACTAATCACATCACAAACTCAAAGCAAATAGAAACTTGGTCAAAGAATCCCGATTACGGCATTTGTATTCAGACGCGGAATATACGCGCAATTGATGTTGATGTGTCCGATCCGGGGTTAGCTAGTAATATAAAGAGTTTTATAATTTCTCATACCGGGATAGATTTTCCATGTAGGTTTCGCGCTGACAGTAGCAAATTTTTATTAATGTTCTGTATGCCCGGTGAATTTTATAAGCAAATTATCTGCCTCGAGACTCATGGAATTGTCGAATTTTTAGCAAACGGGCAACAATTTGTTGCTGCAGGTACGCATCCGAGCGGGGGTCGTTATCAATGGGAAAATGCTTTACCGTACAGGGTTCCTACGCTATCAATAGAAATTTTTAATAAGGTATGGGAGGGTATATCCAAAAACTTTAACGGTAAAATAATTAGTTCTCGAGTAAATAGAAATAGAGATATTACTAAAAATCAAGGTATTGCAGAAGACGAAATTACTAAATACTTAGATGAAAACTGGAATGTATTAAGCATCGGTGATGTAGGTGAGCGTTATATTGAATGCCCTTTCGCCGAAACCCACACCACCGAATCAAACGAAACCGCGACCGCGTATTTCCCTGCTGGGACTGGTGGGTTTAGCCAGGGCCATTTTAGATGCTTACACGCGCATTGCATGGATAAAGACGACGGGGATTATTTAAACGCTATCGGCTATCGCTCCCAAGACTTTGATGTTATCCCGGTACCTGAGGGGGAAAAGCCCCTACCAGCTTTTAAACGAGATAAAAACGGCAAGATAGAATCAACCATTAATAATGTTTATCTTGCCGTACAGCGCGCCGATATTTGTCAAATTAATATTAAGTTTGATCAGTTCCGCGATGAAATCATGTTTACTCCGTTGGGTAGCGACCAATGGCAAACGTTCACCGATGCGGATTATTCACGACTACGTATAGGGTTAGAAAAAGGGGGGTTTAAACCAATTGGGCGCGAACTAATACGCGATATCGTTTTACTCGTTGCTGATGAAAGCCCTTTCGATTCTGCTACAGAATGGCTATCACGCTTAAAGTGGGATGGTGTACCGCGTATCAAAACGTTTTTATCTGATTATTTTAATGCGGATGCAAACGAATATACCGAAGCGGTATCGCAATACTTGTGGACTGCGCTTGCCGGCCGCGTTCTGGAACCCGGGATCAAGGCGGATATGGTACCAATTTTAGTTGGTGAGCAGGGTTGCGGTAAATCAACCGGGGTGGCGGCCATATCGCCAAGCCCGGATTATTTCTGTGAAGTCTCGTTTGCTGAAAAGGATGATGATTTGGCCAGAAAGATGCGGGGGCGTTTGGTGGGCGAAATAGGGGAGTTACGCGGGTTGCATTCTAAAGAATTGGAAACCATCAAGGCCTTTATTACTCGCACACATGAAAACTGGATCCCTAAGTATAGAGAGTTTGCGACCCAATTCCCTAGGCGTTTAGTTTTCGTTGGTACCACAAATCAAGATGAATTTTTATCAGATGATACGGGCAATCGTCGTTTCTTACCCGTGCGGGTGAGTAACGTTAATGTAAAAGGCGTCAAAGCTAATCGTGATCAGCTATGGGCGGAAGCCAAGCAAGCATTTGCTGATAGTGGTATTCAGTTCAGCGCGGCGGAGCGTTTAGCGGCAAGCGAACACGATCAATATATGATTAAAGACGTTTGGCAAGAAACGGTTAGCAGATGGCTAAATGAGCCGGATATAACAACCGGTGAAAAGCCAATTGATAAAAATTATCTAACAGCTAGCGAGGTGTTGAGGTGGGCTATCGGGCTTGACCTAAAAAATATAGGTCGCCGTGAGGAAATAAGGATCAGTAAAAATTTACAAGAATTGGGGTATAAAAAAACCGTAACAAAAGTGGAAGGGAAAAGTTTAAGGGTGTTTGCGAAGTGTAGAAATCTACACTAATTTATACTACTAGTGTAGAAATTTAGTTAAGTGCGCGAAAGGCTTTCTACACTTTCTACACTTTCTACACTAGTTATATAAATGGACACCTACAAACGACATATATAGTGCCTTAAAAGTATATATAGGAGAAGAACGGTAGAAAGTGTAGAAAGTTGGAGGGGGCACCCTTTAAAAATCCTTTATCAATAAGGGTTAGCCAACGGTTATAAGCTTTCTACACTTCTATTAAAATTATATGACTTGCAAAAATTTGCAAGTCGAGGATGAAAGATGCAAAAAATAGATTGGTTTACGATTATTAGCGATTTAAAAAAAGCCGGAATTTCCGGGCGGGAGATAGCCAGACGGCTAAACGTCAGCGTGTCAACCGTTGTTATGTGGAAAAACGGATCATCACCAAGTTACGAAAAAGGGGTTAAGTTGATGCAAATGTGGGAGAGCGTAAAGTAAAAAGCCCAGCTAATAGTTGGGCTTTTCCACTTATTCAGCGGTTTTTATCCTAAAAGGAACAGAATTAAATATTTCTAAACAACCTATTCGGTTGTAAGGTTTTAAAATAAAGACAAAATTTAATGTTTCTAAACTACTTATTCAGTAGTAATTTTTTAAAAAGAAACTAAATTTCATATTTCTAAACAACCTATTCGGTTGTAAGTTTTCAAACTATCTAAAATAATTAGATTTTCTAAACCGCTTATTCAGCGGTAGCTTTAATTTATGCTTTTTCTTATATGTTGTCAATTAAAATTGAATATATCTATACCCGCTTCTGACATTTCATTTCTATAATCAAAAAACATAGCTATTACATCTTCTATAAAATCATCTTCAAAGTCAAAAACTTTAACCCCCTTTGATTGTTGTATCCTAATATAACCAAGCAAACCTCGAACAAATCCAGCGAAAACCTGATCGGGCATAATCTCGTAACCCGAACTTTCGGGATTTATTTTAGACCAGCGCCCAATTTTATTTTTATTTACGTTCGGGTACCCCCCGATTGCCAGTATATGACTTGTTACCTCAGATTTTTTGCTTAATCCAGTTAATTGTAGAAATCTATTAAATATAAAATTAGTATTCATTTGTTAACCACGCTTTTAAGCATGTAGCATCACGAGCTACACCGCGACTGGAAACATTAAAAGTGCCCACATACACACGGGAGTTATCAATATATTCAAACACTTGAAAAATAGTAACAGATTTACCCTTAAGTTTGGCGGTTTCTTTTGCCTCAATTGAATATTCTTTTTCAGCTTTTAAATCTTCATTTGTTCTTTCAAAAGCTACAGAATGTTTATGCCACCCAAAATCACCTAAAGCGCCTGGTTTAAGATGATAGGTTGTTACAAGATTACCTTTTTTTCCGTTTAAGATAACTGCTTTTTTCTCACTGCGAAAAGTTTCATTTTCCATTTTTATATCCTATGCTATTAGTATTTTAATTCGACCTTTGATATATAGTTCATATATAACAGATACCTGTATCTTAAATTCTATCGGGTCGGTTTCTTGTAATTCGTACGGTATCTTTATTTCTTTAGTCCCGCGGTCGAGATGATAAGCTAATATCTCAGCGCGGCGTTTTTTAACGTTTTCAACATTTTGTTCGATACCCTCCGGGATATTAAACTCCCCTTTTTCCCAACGTTGCCAGCTCCGGCGGTTCACACCGTTAGGGTGTTCTTCATCTGCTGCAAGAAGCCTTGCGGCTTCTGCGTCTATGTCTAAGTTTAAAAAATTTCTTATTGCAATCAATTCTTCATTATTCATTTAAAATCCTCAAAAGTTTAACGATCATCTCTCGATCTATTTTAACCGAAAAGGTATAAAGGTTTTGGTTAAAAAGGTGAAATCTTAAAGATGCTGTTTTATAAGCTTTTTTGATTTCTGTTTGTGTAGCACTAGATTGTGATATGTTTAATACGTTGAATGCTTCGTTGACGTTCATAGTTTAGCCCTCTTGTTTGACTGTAACCGCGGACCTTTCCGCGGTATGTAAGTTTATTATGCCCCATAATGAGACGTTAGTCAATAGTTATTTCTAAAAGTTTTTGTTAACATTTTTATCTAACCATTTTTGTAAACAATCTTGTATTTCTTCGATCGGATAATGATGATCTCTAACACACGCGACTGTCTTATCTTTTAACTTGAACAAGCGTTTGATGCGAAACATTTCATTAGTTTCAATGTGTGTATCAACGCGCTCTACGCACCATTTTTCGCTGAAAGTATTAATACGAACCCACTCCAAAAACTCACCGACCCCCCGGCTTGTTTTAATAATGAATTTAATCGCGCCACAATTTTGATAGTCGCTAAACTCTGTTTCAAATTCTTTTACATGCATTTCAAAGCTGTTCATAAATTGATTTGTTACTTTCATTTTTAAGTCCTCATTTTGACGTTAATCGCGAACCTTTTCCGCGATTTGTTGAGATCATTATGTCACATCACGGGACGTGTGTCAATATCTATTTTTAACATTTTGTGCTGTTATATTTTATTATTCATGTAGATGATACAATTTAACTCTCTTTTATCTCGCGCGTGCGCGCGTTTACGCTATGAATGCATATTATTAAAAGTTAATTGAGTTTGCTTATTTTTTAACCTTAAATTGCGGTATTAATACAGTATTTAATAAAATAGCTAATCGCATCTTGTTGATTTATATTTACATTTATTCTAAGTTAAATTCTTTATAGAAACTTCAATCATCAAATGATCGGGATTGTGAACACGTGTTCATGCTATAAACGACGTGCATTTTTTTACAAAAAAAATATAGGTTATGGCAAATAAAATCGACTGGACACGATTAATTAACGAGATACTGAAAAGTGATAAGTCACTATCGTTAGCGCTGATTGCTAAAAGCATCGGCTTAGCGAAAAGCTCAGTTGTTCGTATGCGTCTACTCGAAATTGAGCCCAAGTACCACATCGGTGATGCGTTGATCACGCTCTGGCGGCGGTCCACCAACCAACCCGATACTAACCCCCCCCAGCTAAAAGATAGGTGCAAACATGGCAACTAAGAAGAAAATCGAAACTCCGGGCGCGGCTAATACTGAATTAGATACAGCATTAGGTACCGCATTAGATACAGCACAAACAAACGTAACAACGATTGAAACTAAAGCTAAAAATATCGACGAAGCAATAGCCCAGAATCAAGCGGTTATTGATGATGCTAACGCGCTTGAAGATGAAAAAGCGCAAGCACAGCTAAAACTTGACGCGTTACTTGAAACAAAAACTTTAATCGATGCTACGTTGGTATCGGCTAAATTAGCGCTAGAATCTATTCAAAACCAAGTACAACAACAAGCCGCAACAGTTCGTAAAACGGACATGTCAGCGGTAAATGTTCAGAGTAACAGCGCTAACCCTTTAGCGAGCCCGCATGTTGAACTAACAGAGGCCGGGTATGTTATCAAAGCACGTACGCAGCAGGGGGCTAAAGAATGAGCGGAAAAGGGATAGGTAAAGCTCTCGGCGGCGGGTTGCTCGGCGGCGGCGTTACAAAAGCTGTAAGTGGTTTACTTGGGGGCGGGCAAAAACCCGCTAAAATCGTTGACAATACTAAGCCTGCGCAAGATACAGCGCAAGAAGAAGTCGATAAGAAACAACAAATTGTAAATACTGCTAAAGCTCGCAAAAAAAATCGAAGTATATTGAGTACTGGCGCGATTAGTTCTGACGCCGGAGCAGCTAATCAAGCACAATCTAAAAGATTACTTGGTGAGTAAGTGAACGATAAAGTAGCAGATAAAGTCATTGAACGGGCTAACAAAATGCGTAGCGAGCGCGCGTCACTTGAAGAAGTTTGGCGCGATTGCTACGACCACACGTTTCCAATTCGCGCGTCGGGCTTGCTAGGTAATAAGATTACAGCAGATCAAGCTAAAAACAAAACAGCGGATCTACTGACAACAGAGGGCACGCGTGGCACGCGAGATATCGCATCAATCATCGTCGGCGGAATGACGCCAGCAAATGCAATTTGGTTCGATCTTGTTATTGATGATGCAGATAACGACGAATCTGATGCACTTAAAAAAGCGTCAGAGATCATATTCAAAAAGATTCATTCATCAAATTATGATAGTGAAGCCGTTGAAAGCATGATTGATAACGTTGTGGCGGGGCAGTCAGCAACGTACATCACAGATAACGAAGACGGCACCGGATACAGTTTCGAGCAATGGAATCTAGCAGACGTGTTAGTATCATCAACACGACGTGACGGTGTTATCGATACCGTTTATCATTGCTACTCAATGACGGCAGAGCAAGCTGTTACAGAGTTTGGCGATAATGTTAGTGCTAAAATTAAAACGGATGCAGAAAAGCAACCGAACACAATCTATAAATTTATTCATTACATCGCACCGCGCACGAACTATTTACCGGGTTCACCTTTTCAAAAAGACTTACCCTTTCTTAGTTATCATATCGATGTAGATAACAAGTCAATCATTCGTGAAAGTGGGTATCACGAGTTCCCGGTGTGCTTCCCGCGCTGGCAAAAACAAAAAGAGAGCGCGTACGGTGTAGGGCTTGTTTATGATGCGCTGCCGGCCATCAAAGAGCTTAACGAGCTTAAGCGCTTAGAAAAGCTTGGTTTAGGTATCGCCGCCGCGGGGATGTATGTAGTTGCTGATGATGGGATACTCAACCCCAGCATGATAACAGTTGGTCCGGGCGTAATTGTGCAAGCAGCATCAACTACTACAAGTATCGCGCCGCTGGCATCTTCTAGTAACTTTAATGTGACATTTTCACAAGAAGACAGATTACAAAATGAAATTCGCGCAACGCTGATGGCTGACCAATTACCGCCAGTTGATAGCGGAGTGCGAACCGCCACAGAGTTTCATGTTAGATTGCAATATCTACGCCAATTACTCGGCCCCGTGTTTGGTCGATTAAATTCAGAATGGTTGCAAGTTCTAGTTTTACGTTGCTTCGGTATTGCGTTCCGAAACGGCTGGATCGAGTTGCCCGAATCCTTATCAAACCGTGCATATAACATCAAATACTTATCTCCGCTAGCGCAAGCGCAACGTGAATCTGAAATAGCATCAGTTGAGCGCTTTATACAACAACTTGGCGTAATTATGCAAGTATCGCCCAACGTTATTGATAATGTCGATACTGATGAAGCGGTGCGGCAATTAGCTGAAAAGCAGAACATTGTTGATATTATAAGACGTCCGCAGGAGGTTAAACGCATGCGTGAAAACCGGGCAAAAGAAGCTGAAGCGCAACGGCAACAGGATATGCAAGATCAGGTTAATCTAGTAGGTGCAACAGAGCATGCAAAGGTAATGGCTAATGAAAAATAACAATGATATTTGTTTTGAATATGAAAAGCTATTTGGTTTACAAGATCCGATAGGTGGTCTAGTTATACAAGATTTGATGAATAATTTTGGGCACGCTACGGGTGAATTCGTGGTTGAAGACGAAAGCGGTCGTCGTACTGCATATAATTTAGGCCAATCGTCAGTAATAAAATATATCATTGCTCAAATTAATATTGCTAGAAATAAAGCTAAGGAAAACTAATGTTTACAGGTATTAAATATGTATTACTTAATCTCGATAATGTTGGTGGTAGCGATGGCGGCAACGGCGCCGCATCTACTGAACAAACGGCGGCATCCGTGGCGGATGCGTTATCAGCTTCCGATGTTGGCGAAGGGGAAGGCGCGAAAAACCCTGAATCGTCTTTACTTGCTAGTGCTCAAAGTACGGCAGAAGGCACAAACTCAGGTCAAGAGGGTTTATCGTTTCCCGAAAAATATGCTGTAAAAAATGAGGACGGCACGGTAAACGTTAGCGAATCAACGCGCAAGTTGCTCGATGGGTATAATAACCTTGCTAAAAAAATGGGCGAAACAGGTGGTGTTGTACCAGATAGTGCAGAGGGTTACAAGATTGATTTTAACCCACAGGAATTAGGGTTACCGGAAAGCATAACGCCCGAAGTTTTAAAAAACGATGCGGATTTCAAGCAGTTTGCAGAAGAAGCACACAAAGCGGGTTTCACTAATGAGCAGGTCAATCTAGTAGCAACTAAATACTTAAACGTAGTCCAGAGCGTGCTTGACCGTCGAGATGAAAACGACATGGCGGCATGTAAAGAAGCGTTACTGCAGACATGGAAAACCCCGGCGGAGTTGGATGTAGGTATAAAAAATGCATATAAAGCTTTTAACCATTTCGCATCGGATGAAGACAAAGCGCTATTAGATACGATCGGTAATAACCCTCTAATCGTTCGTGTATTGGCTAATGTTGGTGCGATGATGCGTGAGGATTCGCCTGTACGCAATGCCCAACCTACTGAATCAAGGGAAACGATCACCGCACTAATGAAATCCGAGGCGTACCTAGATTCCAAGCACCCGGATCACGAAAGGGTTAGCAATCAGATATCACAGTACTACCGAGATACGGTAGGCGAGGATTAAACGTTATTTTTTTTTACATAGCCGCTACAGAAGCGGCTATTTTTTTTATCACTTTTACAAACAGTGCAAAAACGCACCAAGATCAATGTTATATTCCGCATAAACGGACCCAACGGCGGTTGGATACTCCATCACTGCACATAACGTCAAGCCGACAGCGTTATGTTTTATAGAGCCGTATTCGCGATAACTCTTTCGGTGTATAACAGGATTTACAAAAAATGACTTTTGCAGCTAATCAAAACAAAATTACAGCGGCATATGTAACACAGTTTCACGACACGTTTGAAATTAACTGTCAGCAAAAAGAATCACGTCTTTTAAAAACCGTGCATAATCGCGGTAAGATCACAGGTAGCAGCTTTACCATTAATGATATGGGTTCTCTCGAAATGAAAGAGCGTACACGTTATGGTAACACTGAATGGGATTTACCAGATGCCGGAACGCGTCGAGTTTATTTAGCCGATAAAGATTTGGCAGTGCCTATCGAAAAAATGGATATTCCTAAACTTTTGGCAGATATCCAAGGCCCATATATGAAAGCGTGCGTTTATGCATATCAACGCAAGGTTGATGATGTTATCTATAACGCTTTAATCGGCGGTATAGATCGGGTGGATGCCTACAATGGTGCGGTAACCAAAGTTCAATTGCCGAACACTCAGATTATTACTCACAGCGGTACTGGCATTACAAAAGATAAGATTTTAGTAGCAAAATCTATTTTTAGAGCAAATGAGTGCGACGAACAGAACGGCGAAACCATTTACATGACATATGATGCCGCCATGATGGTCGAACTTCTAGGAGACACTACGCTCACAAGCGCTGACTTCATGAGTATTAAAATGCTTCAAGCGGGGCAAGTCGGCGTGAACTGGTGTGGCGTAACTTGGATCCCTTACGAAAAACTAGCTAAGAGTACCGATGGCGCTTATAAAAAAGCGGTTATGTATACAAATTCCGCGGTACATTATGGACAAGGTTCTGCGTTTGATGTTGATATCTCGAAACGACCAGATAAGAACAATACGCTACAAATATATGTCGATGCGTCTATGGCTGCGGGTCGTGCAAACGAACAGAAGGTAGTAGAGGTTCAAATCGCAGCGTAATGTATAAAAGGGCGGCATATGACAACAAAAATTAAAATTTGCTCGGATGCAGCCCTTTTAGTGGGTTGCGCCCCTATAGCTGATTTTTCAGATGATAATACTCAGGCGCGTTTAGTATATAATTTGTTTGAGGATGTTAAAGATAGTTTATTAAGATCACACCCTTGGAATTTTGCGATTAAAAGGACGAAGCTATCCCCTTTAGCCGACGTTCCTGCGTACGGCTATAAATATAAATTTAACACACCATCAGATCTAATCCGCCTCCTTAGTATTGATAGCCCGGCTATCGGGTTGGATTTTAAGCTAGAAGGTAGCCACATTTTGACGAACATCAATTCGCTTAATCTCCGTTATGTGTTTAGAAATGATGATATTTCTACTTGGCCGTCGGATTTTATTTCAGCAGTCAAGTATGAATTAGCCTCGCAAATTGCATTTCCTATAACAAAATCGGATTCGATAAAACAAAGCCTAGAACAAAAAGCACAGTATAAACTTACCATTGCCAAACTTGCTAATTCTTTAGAGAACCCATCGCAACGTTTGGTCAGCAACCCTTTGCTATATGCGAGGTATTAGCTTATGCCTTCTCAGTTTAGACAGGCACAAACAAGCTTTTCATCTGGTGAAATATCTCCGGAAATGTATGGGCGGACGGATACCGCTAAGCACCAAAACGGACTTAAAAAAGCGGTTAATGCTTTTATTTCACCCTTTGGCGGCGTTGTTAGGCGTCCGGGGACAAGGTTTGTTAGCCAAGCTAAATATCCAAATAAAGACGTAATATTAATTAAGTTTGTATATGGTGTAGATCAATCTTACATGATCGAACTGGGCGAATATTATATGCGATTTTATATCAATAGCCATGTAATTAGAGATCAAAACGGTGATATCTATGAAATATTGACACGATACAACGAATCTGATCTGCACGATATTAAGTACACACAACGCCAAGATACTATGTTTTTAGTTCACGAAAACTACCCGATATTAGAGTTGAAAAGGTATGGCGATGCTAAATGGTCTTTAAAGGAGGCTGTGTTTGACCCGATGCCGTTTGAGGAAACCACACCAACTCCGTATGCATATTTAAAAATTACTACAGCGGATAAAGAAATTGGTAAACGTATTACTGTAACCTGCTATAACAACGAAGCGGCAACAAGTAAGCACTACGGGTTTACTCATAACGATATTGGTGCTCGGATATCCGTTAACAGTGGGGTTATGCTTATAGAGGGCGTCAATGATGCATCCGATGGTAAATATTGTACGGCAACGGGTAAGGTTGTGTACGCTTTATCCTCAACAATTACGGCAATACCTCAATCATGGACGCTACTGCACCCCGGTTGGAGCGCGGAACTTGGGTACCCATCAGCAACATATATACACCAACAACGGTTAATCTTTGCAGCATCTAAAAAGTTTCCGCGAAAAATTTGGATGTCTACCACGGGTAATTCATACAACTTTGATACTGCGGATAGTAGCGATGATGACGCGTTATCCGTTAGTATAGATGATAATCAGGGCAATAAAATAGTTCACTTGACGCAAGACCAAGTATTGCTTGCCCTTACCGCTGGAAATGAATTTTCTATTACAGGCGGGTATGAAAGTGGTATAAAACCTAGCAATATTAACATCCGCTTACAGTCCGCTTTTGGCTGTTCTAATGTTCGCCCTATAAATATAGATTCCTCCATGTTTTTCGTGCAGCGGGCGGGGAAACAAATAAAAGCGATAACAAACGGCGGTTATTATGGCACGGACGTTGAGTGGTCAACGTTATCGGAAATGTCGAGGCATTTACTGACAAGCGGTATTAAATCTATGACATATCAACAAGATCCTAACTCTATGATATTTGTTGTATGTAATGACGGAAAAATCGCGGTTTTAACCTACAATTCTGAGCAAGAGGTAGCCGGTTGGGGATCGTTTGAAACCCAAGGACAATATTTATATGTGTGCTGCATCCCTGAAAAACATAAGGATGTCGTTTACACCGCGGTCAAACGTTATATAGATGGTGAGCCTGTGGTATGTATAGAAGTGTTCGACCCGGATTTAAATACCGATTGTGCTATACCAGGAAAGGATACGGAGGGCGCGGATGTTTGGACCGGCTTTGACCATTTGAACGGGCATACCGTTGCTATTGTTGCCGACGGGGTCGTAATGCCGGAACAAAGGGTAACAAACGGATCTATAACCCTTACTAGAAATGCAAAGGATATTGAGGTTGGCATTAACTACGAAACGCATATTGACTTATTATTTCAAGATTTCCCAACTGCTACAGGATCGACAGTCGGCACACGTCTAACGTTAAGCGATGTCACCTTTAAATTTCATAAGACTAAAGGTGCGAGTGTGTATTTATATGGTGCAAACAGCAAACAAATACTGACATCCAGGAAGTTCGGTACCGAATTACTAGATAAGGGCCCCCAATACCTTAGTCCTTCGATAAAACTGGATTCTTTGGGGTGGAATATTAACGAAATTAATTTAACTATAAAACAAACACAGCCATTACCCTTCCATTTAATGTCTGTGTCTTATGTGGTGACCGCGGGATGATTAAAGAAGCTACGTTATTAGATTTGCCTAAAGTGTTTGAGATTAGTAAAGAGGTTTATAGTGCAGCGGTAAACCACCGCAATATATATGCATGGGATGATAGCAAGGCATTGTTGATGTTGAAACATTACATAGCCAGCGATAACGCAGCTATCATTATCGATGAAAATAGTCAAAAGTTAAAGGGTTTTATTATTGTGGAACTAGTAACACCCGCCGCGGGGTTAGAATTGATAGCATCAGAGGTGGCGTTCTTCGTAAGGCCTGAGTTTCAAGGAAGTATTACAGCCTTTAGGTTAATAAAGGGGTATGAATCTTGGGCCAAGCAAAAAGGCGCCAATCACATCGAATTAGGGGTGTCCTCAGGTTTGAATCAGGAAAGAACATTATATATGTATTCTGCTTTGGGGTACCGCCCTTCATCTGTGACTTATATTAAGGAGGTTTAGCGCATGGCTTGGTGGTATTGGGTTGCAAAAGGTACAGCCGATACGGCTAACTATTTAGCGGATTTTGTAGATTATAAAACGCAGCGAGGGCTACTAAAAGCACAAGCAAAGATGTACCAGATGAATGCGAAAAACACGCTTTGGGAAGGGCAGCAAAATGCTGATAAAATTTCGCGTGAGGGTGAACAGGCTCAAGGAACGGTTATACAAGATTTCGGTGCGTCTGGTGTAGATGTTAACGATTCGCAAACCGTAGCTAGCTCGCAACGGACTTTGCAGAAAAACATTAACGATGATGTGTTCGCAACAATGTATAGCGCGGCTAAAGAAGCCAATCAACAGACTATTAACGCTAAGATGGCTAAATATAACGCTAAACAACTTAAGAAAGGCTTTATATTTAGATCTATTGGTACGTGGGCTAACAATGCAGCTAAAGCTATGTCGGCATCTAGTATGATGGGCGGTGGTGGTGGGGGTAATTAATGGCTAAGATCCCTTCATTCGGTAATCTGCAATTAGGTGGGGTCAATACAACGCTTCCCGGTGTTGTTTCCATTGCCCCTGATGTGCATAAGCTTGGTGACGGCTTGAACGCGGTTGCCGATATGATGTTACAAAAGAAACGTGAAGATGACCAGCTCCAATACCAAAAGGCCTTACTGGATTTGGATGCGTTTGGAAATGACGAATTAAATAACCCAGAGAGCGGGTATCGTAATCTTAAAGGCGAAAATGCGTTAAACGAAGCTGGCAACTATAACCAACGCTATACTGATAAGATTGCTGAAATTAGAGAAGGTTTAAAGGGTAACTCATTTTTAGATAAATTTGATTTACAAACCAAAGACATGCAAACCTCTTACACCAGGCAATTAATGGTGCATGAAAGTCAGGAGCAATCAGCTTTAGCTTTAAAGACCATGCAAGCCAGCATGGATGTGGCCATGGTTAACGCTCAAAATCTGTATGGGGATCAAACATCCCTAGCAATGGGGTTTGATAACCTTTTAGCTCGTATGGATCAGTTTTCCCAAGAGCAAGGGATGCCCGAGGAAATACGACAAGCTCAAAAAGAACAAATTACACAACAATATTTTTCTTCTGCATTGGATGGGTGGATTGCACATACAGAATTAACTAAAGGTAGTTTTGCTAGCCTTGCCGGGCGTATGAAAAAATCATTAGCATATAACAAGCTTAGTGAAATCAATAAAGCAAAGTATATGCTAAAACTTGATAGCATGATTAAGCACCAAGGAAACGTAAACAAAGATAGCTTAGCCTTAGATTTGACTAATGCATGGGCAATGCAACAAAGGGGGATAGAAGCTGAAAACATCCCGCTTGCTAGATTCAATGCGGTATACGGATCGAAAGGGCAAAGGGAGTATGATGCCTATCAAGATAAGCAAGCTATGGCGCGCAATATCGGTGCTATGCAAAATATGCCGACTAGTGAAATTATTAAATTTACCCAAGAGGATATATCGAAGGGGGGGAACTCGACAGCAGATTTAACCGCGGACATTAGCCACCCTAATAACTTTGCCGAGAGGGTGTACCTGCAATCAATAAGGGCCAAGGCCGCCGTTGCTTTGCTAAAGCAAAGGGGGCAGGACCCTATAGCAGCAGCTTACCAAGCCGGGGAAGTCGAGGACTTAGATTTTAGCCCAGAATCGTTAGAAAAACGCGCAACACAGGCGGTGAGAATTAGCCAGGATTACCAAACCCCCATGAGGGTTTTCTCAGATGCCGAGGCTAAAAAGATTTCCGAAATGGTAGACAATTCTGGATACGCCCAGCAATTGAATTTATTACAGGTTTTAGAGAAAGCATCGAACGGCAATGATGATGCATATAACGCTATGCTTAACGACATAGGAATGCCTAACCCAGCCTTTGCGGTTGCCGGAAGCATATTAAATAGCCCGAGTGGTAGGACTGTAGACGTAAATAATCATTGGTTTAAGGCAAATGATAAGCTAGATAAGCAAACAATCGCCGGTTTTATTTTGAAAGGTGCGGAGGCTTTAAAACCCACGGG
Source organism: uncultured Gilliamella sp. (assembly GCA_945271295.1). Classification (GTDB taxonomy): domain Bacteria; phylum Pseudomonadota; class Gammaproteobacteria; order Enterobacterales; family Orbaceae; genus Gilliamella. Next base: position 156,302 of record CALYPG010000001.1, read on the forward strand.
TAGAGGCGATTCCTCTGTTAAAGGGGTATCCTTACCTGGTAAATGGGTTGAGGATTTCGACAGCCAAGCAGGCGCATACTTTGCCGATGATCCAGAATCAAAGCTAGTGCTTCAAAGCGCGGTAATGAATTACTATGTTGGTAAATCGATTTCTATGGGAAACTATGTTGATACACACACTATAAATTCAGATTTGCTCAAGGAATCCATTAACGCCGTAACTGGTGAAAAATCCCAACGGTATAACGTTCGCATGCCGTGGGGGATGGATGAACAAACTTTCACAAGTAACGTTGAATCCCAATATTTACAGATAGTGAAAGCTAACGGTTGGGGTGAAACACACCCCTATCTTGAAAACCGTTTTCAATTAATACCTGCTACAAATAAAAACGGTTTACCAGACGGTCGATACTTTTTTAAAGTAGGTAATGGGTTTCTTGCGGATAAAGACGGCCAAACCGTTGTTATAGATGTTTTAAGAGGTGTTAACAGCATTAAGGACATACCGGAATGATTTTTGAAAAGTTGTACCAAGAAGCACAAGCCAACCCGGTAGACTTCTTTGATTATGAGCCTACACTATCGGAAAGTATTAAAAATGGAGTAGATAGCGTGCTGTCCGGGGCATATACAGGATTATTGGCCAAGCCTTCAACTTTAATGGGTGGCTTCATGGTTGCTACTATGGAAAAATTAGATGATATCGCGGGGCTTGAAGGGGACAGTAATGTTACACAATACCTTAAAAACTCGTTAGCGGCAACGGTAAAACAAACTCAACTAATGGAGGAGACCGCACAAAACTCGGGGCGCTTAAATGCTACCCTTTACTCTATGTCGGATGTACTGAGTACGTTTGTCGGCGCGGGGAAATTTGCTAAAACCGTAGGCGGCGTTTCAGCTACAGCGGGAGCGGTACAAGGTTATGCCGATTATGAACAAGGGTTAGCTGATGGCCTAGATAAAAACACCTCGGCGGAAAAAGCCCTTGTATCCGGCGGATCGGTTGCCCTTGGGGGTTACATCCCTTTAACCATGGGGTTTAAATTTACCCCTACAGCTAAAGCCTTTATTGAATCACAATCTAAGCTATCTAAAGCCTTTGCGTATACAAATCTGGTATTGCAAGATGTTACCTACACCGCAGGCGCGAATATCGCAATTGGCGCAGGGCAAAGGGGCTTCACAAAAGAAATACTTAAAGCGAACGGCTATGGTCAAATGGCGGATCAATATAACGCTCTCGATAGTGAGGCCATGATGGTTGATGCTGCTTTCGGTTTAATATTCGGCGGCGTGGCCAAGTATGCGGAATTAAGGCAACAAAGGTTTGTAGATGCTTTACTTGCAAAGAATAACCAGCTACACCAGAACGATGCGGCTATGGGTATACCTACAGATGTAGCATCATTAAACATGCACGACAAAGCCTTAAATAAGGCATTTGAGGATATGGTCAACGGCCGCCCGGTTGATGTTGCATCCATACTTAAAGATAGCAATTTTATTTTAAAGCACGATGCTGATTGGCAAAACGCTTTAACTCACGCAATCGCTAAACACTTTCCAGGTGAGGCCTTGTACTATACCAAAAACGGTACCCCGATACCAAACAGCGTTATCGATGAAATTAAAAGCGATATTGTATCCAAGAAAAAATTAACCAGGCAGGATAAAAAAAATATTGTTAATTTAAACAACGGTATTATTCCTAAATACCTAACCCAAAAGCTAATCGATAAAGTAGGGCTAAAAGCTAGTGATGTTAAAGAATCTTTTGACATATACCAGCGCCCGGAAACCGTTAACGATTCTGAATTTAACACCATGAAGAAAAATGCTGTGCCAGATGAATTAACCGACCAAGATGTAATTAACCAAATACTAGAAGGTAAGCCAGATATGCAAATTAAGCATATTGATGAAAACGGTATAGAAAGCACGGTAAAGGCATCCGACCTGTTAAAGTTGTTAAGCGATGAAGTGTCCCAAGCCCAAGCAGATAAAAAACCCTATGCTGCTGCGGTGGCCTGTATGTTAAGGAATTCGTAAATGAAGCAATGTTATCAAGCTGTTATCAATGCCGCAACCGGGCGTAATTTATCTAAAGCAGAAGTGCAAGAAATTATTAATAACATTTTAAAAAATCAGCAAAAACTAGCCCGGCAAGATCCTAACTGGCAAACACTACCTGCAGAAGAAAAACTACGTCAGGCGGCCGAATACAGTGTTAACGAAGCCATACACAAAAAAGAGTTAAAGCGGCATAGGGTAGCCTTAACAATTTTGGCACGGGATCGGATTGAAAACCAGATCGCGGATATGGTAAAAAGAGGCGTTGCTAAAAATCAACTGGAAGGTTTAAACAGGTTATTAGCGTATAACCCGGATAATAAAACGGGTTACCAAGCCTTAGATACTCGGGCTACTGCAACAAGGAATTGGGCGGTGGGGCAAACTTTAGACGCCTTTGATCAATCTAAACTCTTAGGATTATTTGAGGATGAAAAAGGTATAACAGATCTAGTCCACGAAATGTTTGGCGAGGATACGGGCAATCAAAAAGCCAAGTTGGCCGCGGAACATTGGAAACAACAAACCGACTTACTACGTGAAACTTTTAACAATGCTGGTGGGGATATTGGCCATCTTAGAAACTGGAACTTACCGCAAGAACATTCGCAAATAAAAATATCTAAAGTGGGGCCAGAGGAGTGGCTCAATGACATAATGCCAGCGCTAGATCGTTCTCAATACGTCCACCCGGACGGGCAACCAATGACGGACCATGAGGTACGAGAATTATTTTCACATATATACGATACGGTATCCACAGGCGGAGTAAATAAACTGACTGCGAGTGGACAAAAGATATCTAGTATGACAGCTAACCGTAGAAGTGATTCCCGTCAAATATTCTTTAAAGATGCGGATAGCTTTTTACAGTACCACCAGAAATACGGCGATCACGGTATCTTTGATATCATGATGGGTCACATATCCGGGGTGAGCCGCGATATCGCCGCTATCGAAACTTTCGGCCCTAATCCTAACCTGATGTTTAGATCATTGTTAGATGAAGCGCGCCAAAATGCAGTAATGTCTGATAGGTCTAATACTTCACAAATTAACGGTTATGCTCAAAAAACTAGTAACCTATTTGATTATGTAACAGGTAATTATAGTCCAGTAGTTAGACCACGTTTTGCCGGGGTTATGGATAGCTTGCGCAATCTGCTAACAGGGGCACGTCTTGGAAGTGCTACCATCACATCCATAACCGATCAGGGTACCTTACTTTTGATGGCTAAAACTAACGGCATGGCGCTTGGCCCTGCTTATAAAAGTATGATGTCCTCTCTTAACCCTTTAAGCCATAGTGATAAACGCTTTGCGCAACGTAACGGGTTAGCGCTAGAAAGTACATTAGCCAGTCTTAACCGTTGGGGTGTCGATAATATGAAAACCAACTGGTCAAGTAAAGCAGCATCTACCGTGCTACGCTTATCTGGGCTAATGAAAATTTCAGACGCGGCAAAGGAAGGCTATGCTACTTCGATGATGTCCTCTATCGGTCATGTGGTTAGCACGAATTCAGACTTAGCGACACTTACTAAAACTAGCAAATTTGATGCGGAGTTAATAAAGCGCCATGGCGTGAGCGATACCGATTTTGCTATTTGGAAACATGCAAAACTTGACGAATGGTCCGGGGTTAATAATTTGTTAACACCTGAAAGTATTATGGCGGTACCAGATAGCAAGATAGCACATTTAGGAAATCCGCAACATATTAAGTTTGATGCAGCAAGAAAGTTAATAGGTATGCTATCCGAGGAGGCGGACATGGCCGTAATCACTCCGGGCACCCGTGATCGCTTACGAATGGGGGCGAACTTACAAAGAGGTACCGCAGGGGGTGAGATTATGCGATCAATTACCCAGTTTAAAGCCTTTCCTTTTGCGTTGGTCGCCCGGATGTGGGCGCGGGGTACCGCACTGCCAACCCGGTTGCAAAAAGCCTATTTTGGCGGTTCACTTCTTTTAGCTACCACTCTTTTTGGCGCCGCGGCTTTGCAAACAAATAATATTGCGTCAGGAAGAAAACCACAGGATATGAGCGATGCCAATTTTTGGTTGGAATCCATGTTAAAGGGCGGCGCGTTAGGTGTTTACGGCGACTTCATTTTCTCAGATAAAAACAGCTACGGCGCCACTATGGGTGAAATGGCTATAGGACCGTTAGGATCTAGCCTAGCACAATTTGCAGATTTGACGCTAGGTAACGCTAGACGGGCTATTGCTGGGGAGGATACCCACGTTGGCGCCGATGCGGTCAGGTTTGTTAAGGGGGTAACGCCGGGTGCTAACCTTTGGTATACAAAAGCGGTTACAGACCACTTGTTGTTTAATCAGTTACAAGAAGCGGTTAGCCCTGGATACTTGCAAAAATATATGAATCGTCAGCGAAATGTTTATGGTCGCGAATATTGGTGGCGGCCTGATGAAATTATACCGGGGGATATGTAATGAATCAGCTTGAAAAATTAAAACAGTTATCTGATAAGATGGTCGGTATAGTTATCGCAGAAGCCGATCCGGATACATGGGCGGGGGCCAATAAAAAACTAGATGAAATGTCAGAAGACGAGCGTGGTGATCGCTACTGGTGTAAGAAAAACGCTAATCAAGTTATCACAACGGCGGTTAAGCTTGAAACCTTAATTGCGTTATATGAACGTAAAGGAAGCCAGCCAAAAGATAATAAAGTGACCGAGTTAAGCGATAAAGTAATCCAGTTTGAACAAGCAGCCAAAGAAAGGTTGGAACGTTTAGCAAATGGCTAAGATATCAACTGCCGCCTTTTTAATGATGTGGAATGATCACCTAAACAGAGATACTCCGGATTGTCATATTCGAATAGCTGATTGGCTGGATAAACCAGCACCGACTAAAGTGTTGCTATGCCACCGAGGGATAGGTAAATCAAGTACGCTAGCGCCTTATAACGCGTGTAAATTCTATAACGATTCCGGCTACCAGATTTTGCATCAATCGGAATCTGACCCATCCGCCCGTAAAATAAGCAGGGCTACACAAAGTATTCTACGTCGTCACCCCTTGACTAAAGATATACTCCCTCCGTGTAAGATGGATGTTGAAAGGTGGAATATTAACTATATTGATGATTTACCTGATCCTCTACATAGTAGTATGCTTGCAAAGGGTATCATGTCCAACGTAACTGGGTCGCGTGCTGATCAGGTGCAAAATGATGATATAGAAGTACCTAGAAACATCACTACCCCAGAACTTAGGGGGAAACTACGCGAACGCTTAGACGAACAAACCCACATACTTAAGCCTGGGGGGGAACGGCTTTTTGTAGGAACCCCGCACACCTACGATTCAATATATACCGAACTAATAGAAAATGGTGCGGATGTGTTAATCATCCCGCTGTTTTCTAAGGAAAAAAGATTTGACAGCGTCAAAGCGGGTGAAAGCTATCATGTAGGGTTTGCACCTGAGACGGTATTTATAGGGATACATAAAGCCACTGAACTGTTAGAAGAAGGTATTCACTACCAAATAACGGGGGAAAACATCATCTTCGCCTCGGATTACGACGGCATTATAGATTGTTATGCGGACGTTTCGTGGCCTGAAAGGTTTACTCCGGAAGATATACTAACACGTAGGAAAGAAACCCGAACAATAAACGCATGGGACAGCCAGTATCAGTTGCATGCAAAACCTGTGGTAGAAAGCCGATTGGATCCTGATCGTATCCGATTGTATGAGGTAGAACCTAACATCATAGAAGCAAACGGGGAGGTGACCATGATGTTAGGTAATACTCGTATTGTTGGCGCGACAGCCATATGGGATCCGTCTGCGGGTAAAATTAAATCCGATGCAAGCGCGTTCACGCTGTTGCTAACGGATGCTAAGGGGCATTTATATTGGCATGTTTGTAAAGGCCTTACCGGTGATCTAGCGGTGTTTGGTCATAATGATCAGATAGTAGGGGGGCAGGTTACCCAAATATGCGATCTGGTTATCAAATACAATATACCGTCAGTAGTCATTGAAACCAATGGAATAGGCGGATTCGCGCCTAACATATTGCGTCAAGCTTTTAAGAGCCGGGGTATATCGTGTGGTGTAATCGAAAGCCACGAAACTAGAAATAAACAAATGCGCATATTAGAAGCGCTTGAAGCCCCTTTACAATCACGTTTCTTATGGGCGCATGTCAGTATTGCGGATGAAGATAATAGCCCCGTATTCGGACAAATGCGGGATTTTAATCCGGAGGTGAGCGATCAGCCAGACGATTACATCGATTCCCTTGCTGGCGCAATTCTCCGTACACCTATTCGTATTGCTAAATCGGTGCAAAAACGCACCACAACATCAGATACAATCACCTCATGGCGACCTAACAACGCCCAGATAAAAGCAAAAATAAAATATTAACGCTTTCTTTAAACAGCCTCAAACGGAGGCACATTATGAAGATTAAACGTATGCCTATAAGAGACCCCGATAATGTCAACTGGTTCGTTGTCATTTATCTATTCATCATAACATCGCTTGGCTCACTAGCTAGCTACTGTTATCACGTTCTGAACGGTGACCAATTCCGAATAGGAACGTTGATAGCGCAAATATTTATTTCCACATTTGCTGGTGCGTTGGTCGTGCTTGCAGCTAGTTATTTCAACTGGGCTTTTGAGTTTGCAGGTGGTATTGCTGGTTTAGCCGGTTGGTCCGGTGCAACCTTGATTAAAGCATTGGAAGAACGATTAATAAAAAGAGCCAAAGGAGATGGACAATGAAGCTTACCGAACATTTTACGCTAGAAGAATTTACACGCTCAACGACTGCGGACAGCTTAAAGATTGACAACTCAGTGCCGACCGAATTAATGCAGAATGTACAATTAACTGCCACCAAACTTGAATCTGTCAGAAAAGCACTAGATAAGGCGATTAATATCACGTCTGGTTATCGTTGTCCGGCTTTAAATGCACGAGTAGGCGGAGTATCAACTAGTGCCCATACTAAAGGGTTAGCGGTTGATTTTCATTCTCCATTTGGTACACCTAAAGAAATATGTCAACGATTAATTGATGCAGGCGTCCAGTTCGACAAACTCATTCAAGAGCATAATCAATGGGTGCATATTGGCTTTAGTCCTAATAATAATCGTCAAATAGTATTAACAGCAGTTAAGCAAGACGGTAAGACGGTTTATAAGAGTGGTCTAGTATGATGGATAAATTAAAGCTCATTCATAAGCTATTACCGATACCTTTAGCCATTATTACCGCCTTTGCTATCTACTTTGCTTTCAACTGCTGGCAAGATGAAAAACTTGCAGCAGCAAGAGAAAATCAAATCAAAACAGAATACGAACAGTATAAACAAGATAACAACGCAGTTAAGCAAATTGAAACAAACATTATCGAGGCAATAAAAGATGGTCATGCTAAAACAGATGCTTTGCGCAATGATGTTGATAATGGTCTTGTCGAGTTGCGCGTCCAAGTTGAAACCGTCGAGCGAGATAGTACCGCCACCAGCGATATTGCTTACCGAGCCTTACGACTTGCAAGGACTTCTCAACAAGATTATTACAATCTCTCCAACGCAATCGAATACAACAAAGCAATAATTAGCGGTTGGCAGGAATACTACTGCAAAGAGATTGCACCTAAAAACAAAACAGAGTTTATGTGTAAAGGGGGTGGTTGATGGCCGTCAATAGACAACGAACAAGATACGAATATGTCGCGGATGGTAATACCACCGTTTTTCCCTTCTCGTGCAGGGTTGTGTATGAGTCGGATTTATGCGTAATGATCGACGGTGATCGCGTTACCAGTTATACGGTAACTGGGCTTAATGTGGCATCTGGTGGTAATGTGGTATTTTATAGTCCGCCCCCTACTGATAGCCGGGTGTTAATAACACGCAAGATCCCCCTTAGGAGGGAAACCGACTATCAAACGAACGGGGATTTTTTAGCATCAACGGTAAATAGCGATTTTGATCGCATTTGGATGGTACTGCAAGATTCAAATGGCGAAAACGAACGCGCTTTAATGTACCCCTTGGGCGGATACCATTATGATGCAGAAAATCGTAAAATCGAAAATTTAGCAAATCCGCAATTCCCTACAGATGCAGCGACTAAGCGCCTAGTGGATGATAGCTACCGATCACTGTACAATCAAATTAACGTACTTGATCATCTGCAAGGCCCTCCAGGTCCGAGAGGCGAGCAGGGGGTACCGGGTCCCCGCGGGCCCCAGGGGGAGAAAGGGGAAAAAGGCGACCCTGGGGATAGGGGGGAGAGTGGAGTAGTAACGCCTATCAATAATGGTTATATCGCGTTTTCGATTTCGGACGAGGGGGATCTGTTAGTCCACTGTAGCAATGATACTTCTCCTCCAAATTTTGCTATTGTTGATGGCGATTTAATTTATAGTTTTTGAGGAAAAAAAATGGCACAAATTATTAATTTAGGTCGTGTAGTTGGCAGAACAGGACCACGGGGTCCACAAGGTGAACAAGGTATCGAGGGGCCACAAGGGCCACAAGGCGAACAAGGCCCGCAAGGCATTCAAGGTCAACGGGGTTTAATAGGCCCGCAAGGGGAGCCGGGGCCTCGCGGTTTAACCGGTCCGCAAGGAGAGCCGGGGCCAGCAATTAAGTTAAGTTCTTCAATATACAGCGATGCCGAAAATGTAGCAGCCACATCGAAGGCGGTAAAAACCCTTAACGATAAGGTTTCACCTATATATAATCACATGTGGTCCGTTAGTAACCCTCAAGATGGGCGTACGGAGATTATATCAGCAAACGGAAACTCGTGTTTTAGCATCCGTGATGACGGTCGCTGTGGGCTTTGGTATGGGCCTGAAAATCGGTGGAAGTTTTTATTTGATCAGAGTGGAAATTTAGTAGCGGGCCGCGCGCCATCCTCAGCAGGGTTGGGGGTAGGTCAGAACTGGCAGTCTAGATTGAATAAAAGCGCCAGCGGAGTTACATTTACCAACACTACGGGCAGGCCTATCTTCGTTTTGGTGGTTACCGGGGCGGATGGAAACGGCTTGACAAGGGATATTCTGATTGTGAATGGCCTCAGTTTATTAACGGCCCCACAAACGTCGGGCTATACTGTATGCGCAATTGTACCTGCTGGCGGAACGTACCGTTCGGAGGCTAGCAAAATTTTAAGTTGGCGTGAGTTAAAATAGGGGTTACATTATGAAATATTATAAAAATGGTAGTGATCAAGTTTTTGCATACGAAGCGGACGGCTCACAGGATGAATTCATCCCCGACGATCAGATATTGATATCGGAAAAAGTAGCGCAGGAATTAATAAAAAAAATGCTGGACGCTAATTACGGGGAGTTTGTCCCGGATTCTGTTAGCAGATTTCAAATGATATCTATATTAAAAATAACAAAGTTTGAAGATGGTACACCTATGTTTCAAGTAGTAGATGAATATATAAAATCGCTACATGATGAAACCGACGAGAATATTATCCTCAAAACCGCATGGGAGACCGCAATGAGTTTTAACCGGGATTCGCTACCGGTACTAACCGCACAGCGGTTGTTAGGTTTGACGGATGCACAGGCGGATGAAATATTTAAAAAAGCATATGAAATAACAACATAAATGCGTATAACGGTATTATCTACGGTATTTTATATAGATTTGTTTAAAACTTATAATAAATTAAAGTCATATATCTGCTGTTAGTTTCCTGCTGGGGTCAAGTTTCAATAAGTCCATAACGATTATGTTATGTGTAAAAAACGGTTTTTCCAACGTTAATATAAAAACCACAGGATAAATAAGGGCTATTTTTAGTTGTTTATTTTTGTGAGTATCATTAACAGTATTTTATTCGTATCATATATAATTCTTCTAAAATATATTATCTATCATGAAAATTAAAGCAGCTAACGCATAAGATAAGTCTTATCACGTACTTTATTTTATAGTTTATTGCCCTAAAAGCTGTAACTTAATTAAAATTAATTGAATAAAGTGGGTATTAAACCTGTTATTACTAGATTTGATGAATAAAACCGCCGAAGCGGTGAAAATATTATTTTTTTGTATCAATAAATGGTAGTGTCGAATTAGGTAATACTGTTTCTGGTAACTTACCATCCCATTTTTCAGCTTTAGTCAATTCAACTAGTGCTGAATTAGCTTGTAATGCCTGAGTTTTTGCTGTAATAGCTTTAGCTTCTGCTTCACCTTTTAATATCACGGCTTCAGCCTCAGCTTTAGCTTGTGCTAGTGTACTATCTGCAATTGCTTGAGCCTTTGTAACTGCAATTTCTGCTGTGATTTTTTCTTTCTCCAGATTCTGTTTTTGTGTTTGAACTTCAACTTCAGCCTTCATTCTATCTTCTACGGACTGTTCATAAGCTCGTGAAAAATCGATATCCTCAATTTGTACAGACTCAACAATAATAGGGTAGTTTTCTAATGATTGTTTAATTGCATCATTCACATCTTTGGTTAGTTGTGCACGTTTTTGGACTGCCTCGATTGCGCTATAGTGACCAAATACGTTTTCTATTTGATTAGGTACTTGACGTTCAATTGTGTTAGATGACAATCCTTTTATATCTTTGAAGTTTAAATAAACACTTTCAACTTCACCGCTAGGCACTTTAAACGTTACAGATGCTTTAATTTTTGCCGGTTGCTGATCTTTACTGTAAGTCGATAATTCATTAAATGTTTGATTTTGGGTACGAGTGCTAATATATTTTACTGTATCAATAAAAGGCATTTTAAAATATAATCCAGCATCCACAGATCGGCAAATTGCACCATTGCGTAATTGAATAGCTTTTTCACCTGCATCTACGGTATACCAACCAGAAAAGGCAATGTATACCCCAATTATAATAATAATTGCTATTAAAAAAATTTTACTCGGTGATATCTTAGCAGCAATGGTTCCTTTCATTTTGTTCCTCATTTTTTATATTTTTACATAAGAATTAATAAAATAATAATTAGTAGCGCAAAGGTTACTTTGTTTAAAGACTATAGATTGAAATCCAAGTCAAAAATAAAAACGCTACATAAAGTCGTTAAGTCTATAACATATTGATTTTAAAATTTAATTTATTAAGCTGCAAGCTGTTTAATAAATTCTACACGTTCATAGCCATTAACTTTTTAATCAAACTATTTTTGTTTGATGTTAGGATTGATATAGTTGGTTTTATAAGGAATTGAATCAGGCTAAGGCTGATAGGCGAAATACGTACTGTTCACTTACAGCATTTCATAAATGCCGATCGCATTATCAATCTGGTTGTTGCGCAGACTTTGCTACCCAGCTTAATTGCATGTAAAATAAGTTAATTTCTCTATAATAATCAATTAATTAACAGCAAAATTGCAAAGAAAATAACCAATAGGGAATATATAAAAATAAGATTGGTACGCCCGGGTGGACTCGAACCACTGACCCCCACCATGTCAAGGTGATGCTCTAACCAACTGAGCTACGGGCGTATATTTGAAACACGCAAATATTAGCTTCCAAATGACTTTCTATCAAGTAAAAAAATTAAAAATAGCCTGTTTTTTAGTCTATTAAACAAAATTGATTACAAAACAAGCGTTATCTCATCTTCGATTTGTTTTCTTTCGCAGTTATCTAATTTTTTTGAGACATTCTTTTATTTGTTTGGATTGAAGCCGTTTTAATATTTAATTGTAAATAAATATAAGTTCTCGGTGGTTTGTTTAGGTTAATTTAGCTATACTCAATCTATCTGTTAAGCATTTAGTGTTTAGGTTAGTATGTCAATAAAAGATCGGATTGATGATGTTTTGCATAATGTTTTTGGCTATAAATCATTCCGGAATCAACAAAAAGAAATTATAGAATCAATTATTGATGGGCGAGATACATTAACAATTATTCCAACAGGAGGCGGTAAATCATTATGTTATCAAATTCCTGCTGTTATTTTACCTAAAACTGCTTTGGTAATTTCTCCATTAATTTCATTAATGAAAGATCAGGTTGACCAATTATCCGCTAATGGTATTCCAGCAGCTTATCTTAATGCTACCCAGTCGTCTGATGAACAACATCGGGTTATTGAGCAGTACTTAAATCATACAATAAAACTGTTATATATCTCGCCGGAACGATTAGCTGTTGCATCATTTTCGGCATTAATTGAGCAACATCATCCTTCATTAATAGCTATTGATGAAGCTCATTGTATTTCTCAATGGGGACATGATTTTCGACCTGATTATCGTCAATTAGGGCAACTTTCACTGCGCTTTCCAAATTTGCCTATTGTTGCGTTAACGGCAACTGCCGATAAAATGACACAGACAGATATTATTCACCAACTCAACTTAGTCGATCCCTTAATAGTGGTGCGAAGTTTTGATCGTCCTAATATTCGTTACACAGTTGTGGAAAAATTTAATCCTACTGAACAACTGGTTTCTTTTATTGAAACCCAAAAAGGCAATAGTGGCATTGTTTATTGTTCAAGTCGTTCTCGAGTTGAAGATATGACTACCCGATTAGCTGCGCGGGGGTTTTCGGTCATTGCTTATCATGCAGGATTAACTAACCATGAACGTCAACAAGCACAAGAATCTTTTTTAAAAGATGATGTACAAATTATTGTAGCAACGGTGGCTTTTGGTATGGGTATTAATAAACCCAATGTTCGTTTTGTGGTTCATGCTGATTGCCCTCGAACTATTGAAGCTTATTACCAAGAAACAGGGCGAGCAGGGCGTGATGGTGTGCCAGCTGAGGCGCTGTTGTTATTTAATAGCCAAGATCTCAATTGGTATCATCGGCAAATCGCCGAAAAAATGGATGGTGCACATAAAGATGTTGAATTGCATAAGATTAATGCAATGGAATCATTTGCACAAAGCTTGACTTGTAGAAGAATAGTATTACTAAATTATTTTGGTGAAAATCGTACTGAACCTTGTAATAATTGTGATATTTGTCTTTACCCACCAGAACTCTATGATGGTTTAATTGATGCACAAAAAGTCCTATCATGTGTTTATCGGGTAGAACAATGTTATGGTGCCCAATATATTGTAGATGTTCTGCGAGGGTCTGCGCGTTCACAAATTAAAGACAATGGACATGATAAATTATCTGTTTATGGTATTGGCAAAAAAAATTCATCTGATTATTGGTTAAGTGTAATTAGACAATTAATTCATCTTGGTTATTTGAGTCAAAATATCGCGACTTACACAACACTACAGTTAACCTCTAACGCTCGCCGAATACTACGTGGTGAAATTAACTTAACGTTGGCTAAACCACGCTTGGAAATTGTTAAGAAAAGCCGCTTAAATCGTTATGCTAGAGCAATTAATTTGACCACTATTTTATCTTATGAAGAGCGAATCTTATTTAATAACCTAAAAAGGCTTCGAAAAGATATTGCAGATGTTGAAGATATTGCTCCTTATATTATCTTTAGTGATGCTACATTACTTGAAATGGTACAAACTATGCCGGAAAATAAAAAAGAATTACTCAATATAACAGGTGTGGGTAATATTAAACTAGAAAAATATGGATCACTATTTTTAGACGAGATTAATAATTTCATTATCAAAAATATATAATCATTAAAAATTAAATTAAATTAAATTAAATTAAATTTAAGTATTAGCATTTATATCTAAATAGGTATAATTTTTCTAAGCAAATAAGTAATTAACAACTATAAAAATGGAGTTTTTTATGTCATTAATAAACGACATGCCACAAATGTTAGCATTAGTGCTATTATTGATCATCCTTTATCTTGGCGATATTGTCTCTACACGAACCAAAGCATGGATTCCTTCCGTATTTGTTTGTGCGGTACTATTTTTATTAGGCTATTGGACTTTTTTCCCAGTTGATATTGTGGCACGAGCTGGCATACCTAATGTCGTAGCTGTCATGTTTATGTACCTACTAATTGTCAATATGGGTACATTGCTATCAGTAAAAGAGTTATTACGCCAATGGAAGACAATTTTAATCTCACTTGCTGGCATTATCGGTATAATCATTATTACAATTATTATCGGATATTTATTCTTTGACCGTAATACGATAATAGTGGCCATTCCACCGTTAGTAGGTGGTATTGTCTCTGCTATTATTATGGCTAAAGGTGCAGCTGATGCCGGATTAGATAACTTAGCGGTGTTTGCCATTATTATCTATGTAATGCAAGGATTTATTGGTTATCCCCTTACATCAATTATGCTTAAACGAGAAGGGCGTAAAGTCTTACAAAAATATCATGCTGGAACTTGGTCATCAAAGGAAGATGCTAAAGCTAGCTTAGAAAGCAAAGAAGAAGTTACAACTGACGAAAATCCAATGCCACATTTATTTGCTAGCATTCCAGCTCGTTATAACTCCTCTTATTTCATCTTTTTACGTATTGCAACTGTAGGCTTTTTAGCTTATTTTTGTTCAGAAGTTCTAAAACCGATTGTTAGTGTTAGTCCTTTCGTTTTGTGTTTATTATTTGGTGTCATTGCCTCATCATTTGGTTTTTTGGAACGTCATCCTTTAAAAAAAGCAGGTGGTTTTGGTCTGGCAGTAATGGGATTAATGCTGTTTATTTTTAACACCCTTAGCAAAGCTACCCCACAGATGTTAATTGATCTTATTACTCCTCTTGTTGTCTTCATTTTAGCTGCTGTTGTGGGAATGTTTATTTTTTCTATCATCGTAGGATGGGCACTAAAAGTAAGTAAAGAAATGGCTTTTTCCATCGCATTGACTGCGCTATATGGCTTCCCTGCTGATTATATTATCACCAACGAAGTGATTAATAATTTGACCAACGATCAGACTGAAAAAGATATTCTTACCAGCCACATGTTACCGCCGATGTTAATTGGTGGATTTATATCAGTGACGATTGTATCAGTTGTACTTGCTGGGGTAATGGTTAACATGATTGTAGGGCCTTTAACCCCTATCAATTAAATTGGACTTGAACTAATTGAAATATAAAAGGTATAAAAATGATAAATCAAGAAATCAAAACATTAATCAAGCAAAATGTTGCTGATATGATCGCTTTTCGTCGTGACTTACACCGCCATCCAGAATTGCCATGGGAAGAGTTTAGAACTACAGATAAAATTGCTGAACAGCTCGATAAAATTGGTATTCCTTATCGCCGTACTAAACCAACAGGTATTATAGCTGAAATTCAAGGTGGTAAACCAGGCAAAAGGATTTTATTAAGAGCAGATATTGATGCCTTACCAGTACAAGAATTAAGTAAAAATATTGATTACAAATCTACAATTGATGGCAAAATGCATGCTTGTGGGCACGATACTCATGCTTCTATGTTACTTAATGCTGCTAATGCACTCTATGCAATTCGTGATCAATTAAAAGGTAATGTTAGATTGGTATTCCAACCAGCCGAAGAAATTGCCCAAGGTGCAAAAGGTATGATTGAACAAGGCGTTCTTGAAGGTGTTGATAAAGCCTTTGGTATGCATATTTGGTCATTAATGCCAGTAGGTAAAGTTTCTTGTGTGGTGGGTTCAAGTTTTGCATCTGCTGACATACTAACTGTTCGTTTTAAAGGCAAGGGGGGGCATGGTTCAATGCCACACGATACGGTTGATGCGGTGATGGTAGCATCAGCGTTTGTGATGAATGTGCAAGCGATTGTCTCGAGAGAAATTGCCCCACTCGATCCAGCAGTTGTAACGATTGGGCGGATGGAAGTGGGTACACGTTTTAATGTTATTGCCGAAAATGCAGTGCTTGAAGGTACAGTACGTTGTTTCAATGTTGCAGTACGCGATAAAATTGAAGCAGCAATCCGACGTTATGCTAATCAGGTTGCTTCTATGTACCGCGCAACTGCTGAGGTAGAATACGTTTATGGAACCTTGCCAGTCATTAACGAGAAAGAAAGTGCATTATTAGCTCAAAAAGTCATTGTAGAATCATTTGGTGAAGATACACTATATTTCGAACCACCAACTACAGGTGGTGAAGACTTTAGTTATTATACTGAAAATATTCCCGGTGCATTTGCTTTAGTTGGTTCAGGTAATCCAGATAAAGATACGCAATGGCCACATCATCATGGTTGTTTTAATGTTGATGAAGATGGCATGAAAGTAGGCGCAGAGCTTTATGCACAATATGCATGGGCATATTTGAACGAGCAGAACTAAATTATAATTAAACCAATCGCTAAATTGGTTAATAGTGATTGGTTTGGAATATTAATTTTCTTTAAGCAGCTTTTTTATTTATTAATTTAGTTAATCAGATATTCATATGGAAATTTAAATAAAATTGAACCCGATAATGCCTCGCATACCGGGTTTATTTTGCAAAGTAAATTAATACGTTATAATATGAGAACAAGTCATTTTTACTAAGTACTTCTTATTATTCTATAACAGCCGTTTAATAATTCTGTCAACTTTAATACGACTTAATCGTTTGATTAGTTTGCGTACATTTTTTGGGTAAAATTGGCTGGCTTGAATTTGTTGAAAGTGTGTAACTAACGTAGTCTTGTCGCGTATTGTGTTCAGTTCTTGGATAAATTGATGTTGTAATTCCTGTTTAGGATCGTGGACTAAAATTCCATTTTCTAGATCTAATCGCCAAGCTCTTGGATTGAGATTATTACCAGTTATCAATACCCATTCATTATCAACCCAAATACCTTTTAAGTGATAAGTCTGTTCTTGGTCTTTCCATAACCGAATGATCAGTTGTTGTTTATCAACAAAAGATTGTAATCGTTCAATGAAGTTCCTTAAATTGATCTCATATAGATAAGGTAAGCCACCAGAAATATTAAATGGTTTATCTTCCGGAATATAAAAATCATTAGCAACTTTATCCCCAATTATAATTTCAACTTGGCAACCTTTACGAAGTAATCGAATAATATCTCGTATCAAAATATTAGGTAGATTAAAATATGGAGTACACAATATTATTTTTTGTTGGGTTGTGTTAATCAAATGATGAATGATTTTATTTAGTTGATTATTACGACCTAATCCCGAAATTGGTGATACTGATAAGACATCATTATCAGCATCACCAGTATATTGATATTTAGCATCCATAAGATGTTGGCGTAACGCTTTGATCTCGGTTTTAATCTGTTTGCGAGTTTTGTGTTCAGCAATATCTAATCGTTGTAACCCATCGAATGGTAAAAAGTGATTATTTACATAGGTCACCATGCTGTCGGCTAAAACTTTATTGGTGATAAAGTGATAACGATCATAACGATATTTATCAAGTTTATGTAAATAGACATTATTGATACTGGCACCGCTGTAAATTACAGTGTCATCAATGATATAGCCTTTAAGATGTAACACGCCAAGAACTTCACGGCGATTAACCGGCACACCATAAATCGGGATATCAATATCGGGGTGTTGTTGTTTAAGTTGGTAATAATAACGCGCATTGGTTTGAGTTTTGTCATCACCAATTCTGCCACGTTGCGCTCTATGCCAGTCAACAAATATTTTTATATCTAGATTTGGTCGCTGTTGTTTGATTTGATAAAGCGCGTCGAGTATTTCTTTTCCAGCTTCATCGCGTTCGAGGTAGAGCGCAACGATATAAATTCGATGTTGTGCTTGATAAATATTTTCTAATAAAGCTAAACGATAAGCCTTGGCATCATAGACAATACGATATGAATTGGCATTTTGCTGAATTTTAGCCAATTCATTAAGATGCTTTTGATGATTATATTTTATAAATGGTATTCGCATAATTCATTATTATTGTAACTAGCTTAATTTTGTAGAATAGCACACTTTAAGCCAGAAAATAACCTCATTTTTATACAGTTTGTGATAATAATTACGCATAAAACACAACAATGAAGTACAGGTGAAAAGTTAGTTTTCTGAAATAATTAAAAGAAATTATAATTTTCTTTCATATTATTTATTATCACATCAATATAAACAAAAAAATATTAACTATCATGGTAAATCTTTATAATCAATATTATCTAATCCATCATGGTACCAACGGAGAATCTTGAAATCAATAATATCATCAGGGACTTCCGCTATTGTTCCTATCATTCCTTTTTTCTCATCTCCGACAAAAATATATTCATTTTCCTCTTCTTCAATTTTTCTATAAAATTCAGCTAATAATGCTGTGTTTTCTCCCGGTATCCACTTACCAAAATAAAAAAAATTATCAATTTGCCCATTTAATAAATAACCAATAAATTGTTTTTTCCAAAAAACTTTTTCTTTATCCATTTCATTTACCTTTTCTTTTGACATCCATTATTTCAAATCCAGACTTACTTTTTCTTTACCTTTTGCTGCTATATAGAGATCTTTTATTTCATTTATAAAAAAACGAACAACTTAAATCTAAACATCTAAAACTTTTTTGGAATTGCACCTTTTTTTATTGGATCAAACCCTTTAGGCCATTTTGTTTGTTGATCAAAAATTGCATTTTTAAAGGAAGCATTTTCATAACTTAAAAATAATAAACTGGCACCACATACATCTGTATCATCAAAGCTAGCGCCGGAAACGTTTGCATCATTAAAATTTGTATATCTTAATATCGAATTATTAAATTTAGCAGCTATAGGTAAAGATCGAGTAAAAATGCTACCAGAGAAATTAGAATTTCTTAAATAAGCATTCATTAACGCTACTTCTGTAAAATCAGCATTGATACATGATGTGTTTTCAATATTTACATTTCGCAAATGAGATTTATTAAAGACTGCTTTATCAAGACATATTCCATTAAAAATAGCTCTATGTAAATTTTGAGAACGAAAGTCCCAACCAATTAATGAATTAGTAAAGAATTCAATAGATTCTCCTGTTTCAAACTTTATTATCATTGATGATTACCTTAGGAATTTTATCAATAATCAAATACTCAACAGATTTAGTGCTTGCCAACTTACGAGGAACAAATTGATTTGGTATTATTTCTGGTACTACTTTATACAATTATGATTCTTTATATCATTGATTTAAAGATAAATAATACTATTATCAACTTTTATTGATGTTAGAATGTTGTTTGCTAAAATTAACTAAAAATCAATAAATGGAAAGGTTTCTCTAAAGCGTTTTTCGATCTCGGGATGTTGTTGCAAGGCATTTAAAGCTTCTTCATCAGAAATGTGATCATCATCTGTTATATCATCATTTGTTAATCTATACCCCCTCCCTCTCTTTATGGCAATTGCATATAATGCGATGGACTGTTTTTTAGAATGTTTCCAGTCAGGAACAAATCCTATTACTTCATAAATATCCTTGAGATAACTATCAAAATCCATCAGATCAATAATATACATTGGTAATTCATCAACATTATTGTTTATTACTATATTAATCGCCCAATCATTTAACTCTTTTATGTCTATTGCTCGTTCATACAAAGCATCAACAACGAACCCTATAACATCATCATTTTCACGTGTTAATCCTTTCATTTATCATCTCCGTTTTGGATTTGCTTTATCACCTATAGATCAGTATGTTAGGTTGATCTATCGGTGCAAGTTATATTCTAATTTTGTTTTCGATGGGTCCATTTAAAAACGTAAATTTATAGGGACTAACTCTAATTCGTTTTAACTGTTCTAAAATAAATCTATTCATTTACTACTATTATCGATAGGACTATGCTGAATGCTTAAGTAGTCATTTTTAACTCGTTATTTATTTTAAATTACATAGATTGTCAAAGATAGATACTTTTTGGATATACTTAAGAAGTAACAACGATGCGAAAATTAGTCATAAATGTTAGGGCCTTTACAACTTTTTCTATCAGATTTTGCCTATCTTTATCACTCAAAATAATCAGATTTAGGTTTTCATCATAGATTAAATTTATATAGATATACATAATGCCTTTTTCGAAAGGTATATCCCATCCAAATTCATAATATATTTTGTATGTTGAACAAGCATCTTTATAACCGATATAATCTCTTCCCGCAGAATAGACTTCATAACCTGAAATATGACGAACACTTTGTTCCGTTATTTTAGTAAATTCAGCCATTTTATTTCCTTTGTTATAATATTTGAAACTTCAATATTGATTCCTAATTTAAGGAAATGTGTTGTATTAAAATTAGAATCAGATTTGCATTTAATTATAAGAACAAATAAACTGATAAAATACCATAGAATTAAAGCAAATAGGTGAATTTATGAATAATAAAGAATTAGTTATTAATTTTTATAAAGATATTTTTGAAAAAGGAGAGTTGGCTAAAGTTGCTAATTATATTGCGGATGATTATATTCAACATAATCCAAGAGTTGCTACAGGTCGAGTCGGTTTTATCAAATTTATTGAAGAATTTATAAAACTACAACCTAAAATAGAATTTATCAATGTAAGTAGTGAAAATAATTTTGTTTATGTTTTTTTTAAATGCACTCTTGCTAATGGTATTATTAATAAAGTATGTGACATTTATCGTATTGAAAATTCAATGTTAGTTGAGCATTGGGATGTTATTGAACATAATGTAGAAATAATCAAAGCTGTACATAATAATGGCATTTTTTAGCGTTTTATTTGCTGTTTAACAATTTATTAATTTTTTCTGATATTCAGATGACTTTTAAATTCATTTTATCAACTATTTTTTAGCTAACTATCAGCTACCAAGTGTATTAATATCTTCACCATCAATTTTATTCCACTTGCCTTTTTACGACTTTGGCGTAATTTCATTTTGCGATATTTAGCTATAATGACGTCATAATTGTTTATAACTTTGAGTTTTTCCTTTATTGGGTACAAAATATTCGCTTGACAAAACACTATCGAACTAGTTTAATAGTACAAAATTAATTACCTAGTTTAACTTATCATGAAACGACAATACCTAGTCACTAAATTTATAAAAACAACTGTTTTTGGTTGGTGGCGTATCACTGTTGGCGGGTGAGGTGAAGTCGTATTGTCTGTTTCACAAAACCCGCTGACTGCGGGTTTTTTAGTTTGTGGATAATAATCAAAAACAATGTGATAAAAATTAAAAAGCAGAGAGTTAACAATGAATAAGCCAACATTAACACAGATAACCAAATCAATGGGGTATTATCAAGATCCGACTCAGGTTTTTAATCAATTATGTGCAAGTCGCCCGGCAACGTTGTTGTTGGAATCTGCCGAAATTGATAATAAACAGGGCATTAAAAGTGTAATGATTGTTGATAGTGCGCTTCGTATTTCCGCAATTAATAATCAAGTAACCATAAGTGCATTAACCAGCAATGGTGAAAAATTATTACCATTATTGCAGCAAGCACTGATTGAAAAAGTCGCTGATAGCCAACTGGCGCAGCAACAACTTATTTTAGTGTTTCCTGCAATAGATAACCTGCAAGATGAAGATTCAAGGCTTAAGTCAGTATCTGTTTTTGATGCCTTAAGAACCTTGTTACACGTGGTTAATGTACCTACCGATTGTAGTCAAGATGCTTTGTTTGTGGGTGGCTTATTTAGCTATGATTTAGCGGCTGGTTTTGAACATTTGCCGGTATTACCAACCGATCAACGTTGTCAAGATTATTGCTTTTATTTGGCCGAAACCTTATTAGAAATAAATCATAAAGATCATACTTCTATTTTAAAAACTACGGCTTTTACCTCCGATGCTAATGACATTGCTCGTTTAAAACAAAGATTAGACGAATTACAAACAATTTTACAGCAACCCAGCAAACCAATTAATAAGCAGTCACTGGCAAATGTGCAAGTCACTTGTAATAAAAGTGATGATGATTTCAACACCATTGTTAAAAAAATGCAAGATGCCATACAACAAGGCGAAATTTTTCAAGCAGTGCCATCACGGCGTTTTAGCTTACCTTGCCCGCAACCGTTGGCGGCTTATCAAGTGTTAAAGACTAATAATCCCAGCCCATATATGTTTTACATGCAAGATCAAGATTTTGTCTTGTTTGGTGCTTCTCCGGAAAGTGCGCTTAAATATGCTAAAGCTACTAATCAAGTGGAAATTTACCCCATTGCTGGTACCCGACCTCGTGGCATAACCGCTAATGGTGAGATTGATCATGATTTAGATAGCCGTTTAGAACTCGAAATGCGCACTGACAAAAAGGAACTGGCTGAACATTTAATGTTGGTTGATTTAGCACGTAATGACTTAGCCCGGATTTGCCAGCCTGGTAGTCGTTATACCAAAGAATTATTGAAAGTGGATCGCTATTCTTTTGTGATGCATTTGGTTTCACGAGTAGTAGGGCAGTTGCGGGATGATTTAGATGCGTTGCATGCCTACCAAGCAACTATGAATATGGGGACGTTAACGGGGGCACCTAAAATTCGTGCCATGCAGTTAATTGCAGAAACCGAAAAGTGCAAACGCGGCAGTTATGGTGGAGCGATAGGTTATTTTACCGCCAATGGTGATTTGGATACGTGCATTGTGATTCGTTCGGCTTATGTAGAGGAGGGCATCGCCACGGTACAAGCTGGTGGTGGTGTGGTGTTGGACTCGGAACCACAATCTGAATCAGATGAATCACGCAATAAGGCGCGCGCAGTAGTGCGGGCAATTATGGCAGCACATAATGTAGAAGGTGTATTCTAATGGCTAATATCTTATTTATTGATAATATTGACTCGTTTACCTATAACTTAGTCGATCAATTACGTAGCAGCAAACATCATGTGACTGTTTATCGTAATACCCTTCCTGCTGATGTGATTATCGAAAAATTAGCGCAGATGCAAAATCCGATTCTATTCTTATCACCAGGCCCCGGCGCGCCAAGTGGAGCAGGGTGCATGCCGGAATTGCTTAAACGCTTAAAGGGTAAGTTGCCAATTATTGGTATTTGCCTTGGGCATCAGGCTATTGTTGAGTCTTATGGTGGCAGCATTGTGCCAGCAGGTGATATTTTACATGGTAAAGCCTCACTAATTGAACATGATGGGCAAGCTATGTTTCAGGGGTTACCTAATCCGTTACCAGTCGCGCGTTACCATTCATTAAAAGGTGAAAATATCCCAAAATCACTCACTATTAATGCAATCTGCAATAATATTGTTATGGCAGTACGTAATGATCAAGATCGCGTTTGTGGTTTCCAATTTCATCCGGAATCAATTTTAACTATTTATGGTGTGAAATTATTAGAACAAACTATTGAATGGGCGCTTAATCCTCCTGAACAACAATTACCATCACAATCGCAACCAGAAGCCATTGTCGATAAGCAAGAATACAATATTCAACCGATTTTGAATAAACTGTATCTTGGCCAAGTTTTAACTCAGGAAGAAAGTAAAATACTATTTAACTTGATTATTCAAGGAAAGATTGAACCAACGGTTTTAGCCACAGCAATAATTAGTATGAAAGTCCGCGGTGAACAGCCAGACGAAATTGCCGGCGCGGCTTTAGCTTTACTCGAAAATGCCGATCCTTTTGCCGCCCCAAGTTATGACTTCACTGATATTGTCGGTACCGGTGGTGATGGCACTAACAGTATCAATATTTCAACAGCCAGTGCCTTTGTAGCGGCGGCTTTAGGTTATAAAGTGGCTAAGCATGGTAATCGTGGCGTTTCCAGTAAATCGGGTTCATCTGATGTACTTTCTGCACTAGGCATTAAATTGAATATGTCTGCGGAGTCCTCTCGTAAGGCCTTAGACGAATTAGGTGTATGTTTCTTATTTGCTCAGCAATATCATTCAGGGTTCCGTCATGCCGCACCTGTTCGCCAACAATTAAAAACACGTACCATTTTTAATGTACTTGGGCCATTAATTAATCCATCACGACCTAAACGTATTTTATTAGGGGTATATCATCCTGATTTAATTAAACCGATTGCCGAAACTTTAACAATGCTTAACTACACTCACGCTTATGTGGTGCATGGTGCTGGTATGGATGAAGTCGCCATTCATGGTGACACCCAAGTTGCTGAAGTTAAAAATGGTGAAATTCGTTACTTTAACCTTACTCCGGATGACTTTGGCTTGCAAACATTCACTTTAAAAGATATTGAAGGCGGAACACCCGAGATGAATCGTGATATGTTAGTGGCTATTTTACAAGGTCATGGCAAGTTAGCCCATGAGTCGGCTATTGCAGCTAATGTAGCTATGTTAATGAGCTTGTTTGGTGAGCCAGATTTAAAACACAATGCTAAACAAGCAATTGAGATGATGCGCAGTGGTAAAGCCTATCAACTCTTACTTCAATTAGCGGCAAGGCAGTAGAGGGACAATAATATGGCAATTGCAGCACTAACTAAAAATGTTGAAATGGCAACAGTATTAAAAAAGATTATTGAAGACAAACAAGTCTGGTTAGAAGGTCGCCAAGCACAACAACCTTTGGCAACATTTAAATCAGCCATAACCGCCAGTGATCGTGATTTTTATCAAGCCTTAACAAAACCTAAAACGGTATTTATTTTAGAATGCAAAAAAGCCTCGCCGTCAAAAGGTTTGATTCGTAACGATTTTGATCCAGCCAGCATTGCTAGAGTTTATAAAGATTATGCTTCGGCTATTTCAGTATTAACCGATGAAAAGTATTTTCAAGGTAGTTTTGATTTTTTACCTATAGTCCGTAACGAAGTCACTCAACCAGTGCTATGTAAGGATTTTATCATCGATGAATATCAAATTTATTTGGCCCGTTATTATCAAGCTGATGCAATATTATTGATGTTGTCCGTGGTTACAGACGAAGAGTATCAACGCTTTAGCCAACTTGCTCATCAGCTAAAAATGGGAGTATTGACCGAAGCCAGTACCGCCGATGAAGTCGAGCGTGCAATTAAATTAGGCGCTAAAGTAATTGGCATTAATAATCGAAATTTGCGTGATCTCACCGTGGATTTAAATCGGGTAAAAACCTTAGCTAAGAGCATACCGAATGATCGCATTATTATTAGCGAATCGGGTATTTATACTCACCAACAAGTTAAAGAACTGAGTAACTATGCTAATGGTTTCCTAATTGGTAGTGCGTTAATGTCGGAAAATAATTTAGCTTTAGCTATTCGTAAGGTCATGCTTGGTGAAAATAAAGTGTGTGGTTTAACTCGAATCGAGGATGCACTAAGTGCTTATAAAGCTGGAGCTGTTTATGGTGGCTTAATTTTTGTTAATAATTCCCCGCGGTATATTCAGCCGGTTAAAGCTCGTACGGTTATTGCGGCCGCACCATTAAATTGGGTGGGAGTATTTAAAAATGCCGAAGTTGATGAAATATCGCAAATAGCTAAACAGCTGTCATTGTATGCGGTGCAACTTCATGGTAGTGAAGATGAAGACTATATACAAACATTGCGCCGTAACTTGCCTGAAAAATGCCACATATGGAAAGCGTTAAGTATTGCTGACAACATTCCTGAACATAATAATCCATTAATTGATCGTTATGTGTTCGATAATGGTTCTGGCGGTAGTGGTAACAGTTTTGATTGGTCATTATTAAATGACCAAAATCTTGAAAATGTGATTTTAGCTGGTGGTATTAATCCACAAAATATTAAAGCAGCGTTAGCAAGCGGTGTGATAGGTGTTGATCTTAACTCTGGAGTGGAACTGTCACCGGGGATAAAAGATCCACAAAAAATAACAGCTGTATTTGCACAAATTTGATCGAATAATTTTAATTAAAAGGTAATAATTATGTCTAAATTAAATCCGTATTTTGGCGAGTTTGGTGGGCAATATGTTCCCCAAATATTAATGCCTGTACTTGAGCAGCTTGAGCAAGCCTTTTTAGCCGCTAAAGACGATCCTGATTTTCAAAAAGAGTTTAACGATCTACTAGTCAATTATGCTGGTCGCCCTACAGCGCTAACCTTATGTAAAAATCTAACAGCCGGTACTAAAACTAGGCTTTACTTAAAGCGTGAAGATTTAGTGCATGGTGGTGCCCATAAAACTAATCAGGTATTAGGGCAAGCATTACTAGCCAAACGCATGGGTAAAACCGAAATCATAGCTGAAACTGGCGCTGGCCAACATGGGGTTGCTTCGGCGTTAGCTTGTGCTTTATTGGGATTAAAATGCCGCATTTATATGGGTGCTAAAGATGTTAAACGGCAAGCACCTAACGTATTTAGAATGCGCTTAATGGGCGCAACGGTGATCCCGGTAGAAACAGGTTCCGCAACGTTAAAAGATGCCTGTAACGAAGCCTTACGTGATTGGTCAGGTAGTTATGAAAAAGCACATTATATGTTAGGTACTGCTGCTGGTCCGCACCCTTTCCCAATGATTGTGCGTGAATTTCAGCAAATGATTAGCCGTGAAGCCAAGCAACAGATCCTCGAAAAAGAAGGGCGCCTGCCAGATGCCGTCATTGCTTGTGTGGGTGGTGGCTCAAATGCAATTGGCATGTTTGCCAATTTTATTGATGATAAATCGGTGAAGTTAATTGGGGTTGAGCCAGGTGGTCATGGCATAGAATCGGGACAACATGGCGCCTCACTTAAACATGGTAAATTAGGCATTTATTTTGGGATGAAAACACCAATGATGCAAACTGACGAAGGGCAAATCGAAGAATCTTATTCTATTTCTGCCGGACTTGATTTCCCGGCAGTTGGGCCACAGCATGCTTACTTAGATAGTATTGGACGTGCCGATTATGTGTCAATTACTGATGATGAAGCCTTGAATGCGTTCCAAGCATTATCACGTCATGAAGGTATAATTCCGGCACTTGAATCATCCCACGCTTTGGCTTATGCCTTAAAGATGATCAAACAAAATCCGAATAAAGAACAGTTATTAATTGTTAATCTATCCGGTCGGGGAGATAAAGATATCTTTACCGTTTATGATATTTTAAAAGCAAGAGGAGAAATAGAATGAACCGTTATCAACAACTGTTTAATCAATTAACAGCCAAAAATGAAGGTGCATTTGTTCCTTTTGTGCCAGTTGGCGATCCTAATTCCGAACTGTCCTTGCAAATTATTCAAACTATGGTGGATGCAGGGGTGGATGCTTTAGAGTTAGGTATTCCATTTTCTGATCCTATGGCCGATGGACCAACCATCCAAAACGCCAATATCCGCGCCTTTAATGGTGGGATCAGCGTAGAAAAATGCTTTGCAATCTTAACCAAAATTAGGGCTAAAAATGCTGATATTCCAATTGGATTACTGATTTATGCTAATTTAGTGTTTAAAAATGGCATTGACAATTTTTATGCTAAATGTGCTAAAGCGGGTGTCGATTCGGTATTGATTGCTGATCTTCCGGTGCAATACTCACCAGAATTTACCGGAGCGGCCAATAAATATGGTATTGCACCGATTTTTATTTGTCCGCCTAATGCTGATGATAATGTAATTAAAAACATCGCCAAACATGGCCAAGCCTATACCTATTTAGTGTCGCGAGCTGGTGTTACCGGCACCGAAAATCGCGCCAATAAACCATTAACTCATTTGCTCGATAAATTAACGCAATATGGTGCCCCGCCAGCAATTCAAGGATTTGGTATTTCTGAACCTTGTCAAGTAACAGAAGCAATCAAAGCTGGCGCGGCTGGCGCAATTGCCGGTTCAGCAACAGTTAAAATTATCGAGAAAAATCTCAACAATCCAGAAAAAATGTTAAGTGAGTTAGCTGAATTCGTAAAAACTATGAAAGCAGCGAGTAAAAAATAAGATATTAATCCGCTGATTATTCAGCGGTTTTATTAATTATGATGACATGAATTTGGTCGTTGAATATAAAAAATCATTATTTACAAATAAAGATTAAAAATACTATTTGAAATTTATCAATAACTTCTAGAATAGTTAATAAAATTTGTACTCTTTCCAGTTGCATTTTATTCAAAATACAGTATACTCCTCACCCATCTAGCGCGGGGTGGAGCAGCTTGGTAGCTCGTCGGGCTCATAACCCGAAGGTCGTTGGTTCAAATCCAGCCCCCGCAACCACTTAAATTTTCATCAACAAATCAATCTACCCTGTTATTGTATGAAAGTTCGAATCAAGTGGCTTCATTATATTAGTTTTGAATGTAGCCTCGCTTGTCGAGGTTTTTTTGTGTAAATTTAAGCGTAAGTTTAAAAGGAATATTGGGCTTTATGCCCTTTTTTATTTTCTGCGATGGAGGTTTGTTTGGCTAATATAGAACAGCAATTAACCAATATTATTCAAGAGCCAGTTAATGCACTAGGTTTTGAATTTGTCGGGCTTGAATATATTCGAGGTCGTTATCCGGTATTACGTGTTTATATTGATAGTGAAAATGGTATTACTGTGGATGATTGTGCAGATGTTAGCCGACAAATTAGTGCCGTACTTGATGTCGAAGATCCGATAAAAGATGCCTATAATCTTGAAGTATCCTCTCCAGGTATGGACAGACCTTTATTTACGCTTGAACATTACCTGCGTTTTGTTGGTGAAGAAATTACGGTAAGTTTACGTATTCCTGTTGCTAATCGTCGTAAGTGGAAAGGAAAAATTAAGTCAATCGACAATGAGATGATTACTTTGACAGTTGATAATAATGATGAGGTATTTGCTTTTAGTAATATTCAAAAAGCAAATATTGTACCTAATTTTAATCTAAATAAATAAAATACGGGTGTAAAAGGATGAATAAAGAAATTTTAGCTGTGGTGGAAGCAGTATCAAATGAAAAAGCGTTAACTCGAGATAAAATCTTTGAAGCGTTAGAAACCGCATTAGCGACCGCCACCAAAAAAAAGCACACTGTTGATATTGATGTTACGGTAAAAATTGACCATAAAACTGGTGATTACGATACATTCCGTCGTTGGCTAGTAGTTAATGACGTGACCCAACCAACCAAAGAAATCACCTTAGAAGCAGCTCAATATGAAGATCCATCTAAAAAAATTGGTGATTATGTTGAAGAACAAATAGAATCAGTGGCATTTGACCGTATTACTACGCAAACAGCTAAACAAGTGATTGTGCAAAAAGTTCGTGAAGCAGAACGGGCGATGGTTATTGATATGTTCAGAAACCGAATTGGTGATATCGTAACGGGTATTGTTAAAAAAACCAACCGTGAAAGCGTTATTCTTGATTTAGGTAATAATGCGGATGCGATGATGTCACGCCATGATATGTTACCACGCGAAAATTTTCGTATTGGTGATCGCGTACGCGGTATACTATACTTAGTAGAACAAGATAATAAACCTGCGCAACTGTGTATTAGTCGTTCTAATCCTGAAATGATGGAAGAGTTATTTCGTATTGAAGTGCCTGAAATTGGCGAAGAGATGATTGATATCAAAGGTGTCGCTCGTGATCCTGGATCTCGTGCTAAAATTGCGGTAAGTAGTAATGACCGTCGCATTGATCCAGTTGGTGCTTGTGTCGGTATGCGCGGTGCTCGTGTGCAAGCTGTATCAAATGAATTTGGTGGTGAACGCATTGACATAGTGTTATGGGACGACAACCCGGCACAATATGTAATTAATGCGATGGCGCCGGCTGATGTTGTATCAATAGTAGTTGATGAAGATAAACATACAATGGATGTCGCTGTCAATGCTGAAACTTTACCACAAGCAATTGGTCGAAATGGCCAAAATATTCGTTTAGCTTCGCAGCTAACGGGTTGGACATTAAATGTCATGAGTACTGAGGATTTGCAAGAAAAGCATCATGCAGAATCCTTTGCGGCAATTACTAATCTAATGAAACATTTAGATATTGATGAAGGGCTTGCTCAACTATTAGTTGAAGAAGGCTTTACATCATTAGAAGAACTTGCTTATGTACCTGTTGATGAGCTACTTGAAATTGAAGATCTTGATGAAGAGTTGGTTGAAGCATTAAGGAATCGAGCCAAAGATGCATTAACCACTCTAGCACTTGCACATAGCGGTGATAAGAGACCAGCACAAGATCTATTGGATTTATCAGGTATGACACAAGAATTAGCTTATCAATTAGCGCAGCATGATGTTATTACCTTGGAAGATTTGGCAGAACAAGGTACCGATGATCTAGCAGATATTGAAGGTTTAACAAGTAAACAAGCTGGCGATTTTATTATGGCTGCACGTAATATTTGTTGGTTTGCAAATGAATAATTGAGGGATAGTAATACATGACCAAAGTATTAATAGAAACACTGGCTCAAGAGATAAATACTCCAGTGCAAACACTTTTGCAACAGTTTGCTGATGCAGGGATAAAAAAGACTGCATCTGATACTGTCAGCCAAAAGGAAAAAGAAGCTTTGCTTGCCCACTTGAATCCTCAGCAAGGCCCAACAAAATTAACGCTACAGCGTAAAACTCACTCAACACTTAATGTGTCTAGTGGTGGTGGTAAAAGCAAAGAAATTAAAGTCGAAGTCCGCAAAAAACGTACTTTTGTTAAACGCGATCCTGCTGAGCTCATTGCTGAGCAAGAAAAGGAAAAAGCACGTCAAGAAGCTGAGCAAAAAGCTAAACAAGAAGCCGAACTCAAAGCACGTCAAGATGCAGAAGAAAAGGAAAAATTAGCAGCAGAAAAGGCGAAAAAACGTCAAGAAACTCAAGCTAAGAAACGTGCTCAAGAAGAAAAGGAAAAACAAGCACAAGTACAAGAACAGCAAGTTGATCCTAAAGTGAAAAAAGCACAAGAGGAAAAAGCGCGTTTAGAAGCGGAAGCACAAGAGATTAAACGTAAAGCTGAGGAAGAAAATCGTCGCAAATTAGAAGCCGATGCCAAACGCATGGCTGAAGAAGCACGTAAGCTTGCGGAACAATATAGTGATGTTGATGATAATGAACATAGTGATGACGAAGACTATCATGTCACCACTTCTAAATATGCAAGAGCTGCCGAAGATGATACCGATCGCGAGGTGGAAAGTGCCCGCGGTCGTGGACGCAATGCAAAACAAACCAAGCAGAAAAAGAGTAGTAAATTATCAGAAGGTAAAGCAGAGCGTGAAGAAGCGCGTGCTGCTACCCGTAGTGGTCATAAAAAGAAAGGTAAGAGTACCTTACAGCAAGGTTTTAATAAACCTGTACAAGCAGTTAACCGCGATGTGGTCATTGGTGAAACCATCACCGTTGCTGAACTCGCTAACAAAATGGCAGTAAAAGGTTCGGAAGTAATTAAAACCATGATGAAAATGGGCGCAATGGCGACGATTAATCAGGTTATCGATCAAGAAACTGCACAATTAGTTGCTGAAGAGATGGGCCATAAAGTAGTACTGCGCCGTGAGAATGAACTTGAAGAATCACTCATGAGCGATCGTGACACTGGGGCTGAAAAAGTATCGCGTGCGCCGGTGGTTACCATCATGGGGCATGTTGACCATGGTAAAACATCGCTACTAGACTATATTCGTAAAGCTAAAGTTGCTTCCGGTGAGGCTGGTGGGATTACACAGCACATTGGTGCATATCATGTGAAGACACCAAATGGCAAAATAACATTTTTAGATACACCGGGTCATGCTGCATTTACCTCAATGCGAGCACGTGGAGCTAAAGCGACCGATATTGTGGTACTCGTTGTTGCCGCTGATGATGGTGTAATGCCACAAACCATTGAAGCAATTCAGCATGCAAAAGCAGCGAATGTGCCAATTGTAGTGGCGGTAAATAAAATTGACAAACCAGAAGCCGATCCAGAGCGAGTTAAAGGTGAACTCGCTCAGTACGGTGTTATGTCCGAAGATTGGGGCGGTGACACCCAGTTTGTGCATGTTTCAGCTAAAACGGGTACTGGTATTGATCAGTTACTTGAAGCAATTTTGTTACAAGCTGAAGTGCTTGAACTAACCGCCTATGAATCAGGCATGGCTAGTGGTGTGGTTATTGAATCTTTCTTAGACAAAGGTCGTGGTTCGGTGGCTACCGTATTAGTTCAGTCTGGTACTTTACATAAAGGTGATATTGTTCTGTGTGGTTTTGAATATGGACGTATCCGTGCGATGCGCAATGAACTTGGTAAAGAAGTAACAGAAGCTGGTCCATCTATTCCGGTTGAGATTCTTGGTTTATCAGGCGTACCATCAGCAGGTGATGAAGCGACAGTAGTACGTGATGAGAAAAAAGCCCGTGAAGTGGCGCTTTATCGTCAAGGTAAATTCCGTGATGTTAAATTAGCACGTCAGCAAAAAGCTAAGTTAGAAAACATGTTTACTAACATGACTGAAGGTGATGTATCTGAACTTAATATTGTATTAAAAGCAGATGTTCAAGGTTCAGTCGAAGCTATTTGTGATTCATTACTTAAACTATCAACTGACGAAGTTAAAGTTAAGATTATTGGATCTGGTGTTGGTGGTATTACCGAAACGGATGCTTCATTAGCCGCAGCTTCAAATGCCATTATTTTAGGTTTCAACGTGCGCGCGGATGCATCAGCACGCAAAGTCATTGAATCGGAAAATTTAGACTTACGTTATTATTCAGTTATTTATGACTTAATTGATGAAGTCAAACAAGCTATGAGCGGTATGCTGGCACCAGAGTACAAACAAGAAATCATTGGTCTTGCTGAAGTACGTGATGTGTTTAAATCACCAAAATTTGGTGCCATTGCTGGTTGTATGGTTGTTGAAGGCATGGTCAAACGTCATAATCCTATTCGGGTACTTCGTGATAACGTGGTTATTTATGAAGGTGAACTTGAATCATTACGCCGTTTCAAAGATGATGTGAACGAAGTACGTAATGGTATGGAGTGTGGTATAGGCGTACGTAACTATAACGATGTTCGTGTTGGTGATTCAATAGAAGTGTTTGAAACTATAGAAATTAAACGTACTATTTAATTACTGTGTCGTTATGTTATAAGCAAGGTGCAAGCCTTGCTTATTCATTTTAAGGAAAATAGATATGGCAAAAGCATTTAATCGTTCATCCCGAGTCGGACATGAATTACAAAAAGAAATTGCGATAATCTTACAACGTGAAATTAAAGATCCTCGCTTAGGTATGGTCACGGTTTCTGGGGTAGATATTTCACGTGATCTTGCATATGCAAAAGTATTTGTAACTTTCTTAAATGATGAAGATCCTGAAATTGTTGAGCAAGGTTTACAGGTACTCAATGATGCCAAAGGCTATATTCGGACTTTAATTGGTAAGGCGATGCGACTGCGCATTATTCCAGAAATAAAATTCTTTTATGATGAGTCACTGGTCAAAGGTATGCAAATGTCAACTCTGGTATCTGATGTCATTAAACACGATAATGAGCGACATAAAGACTAATATTAACTAAGCAGATCGGAATTTTTTGTAAAGAAGTTTCAGGAATGCTATACGTTTGAGTATAAATTAAATATTATGAATATAAAGAAAACACGCCGTGATCTTCACGGCGTTTTGTTGTTAGACAAACCGCAAGGCATGACATCCAATGATGCGCTACAAAAAGTTAAATGGTTATTTAACGCTAAAAAAGCCGGGCACACAGGTGCATTAGATCCACTAGCCACAGGTATGTTGCCTATATGTTTTGGTGAAGCCACCAAATTTTCACAGTACTTACTGGATTCTGATAAACGTTATCAAGTGATTGCCAAACTAGGTGAACGAACAGATACTTCGGATGCTGATGGTAAAATAATTTCGACTAAAGACGTAATTATTACTGAGTCAGATATTCAGCAAGCACTCACACATTTTCGTGGTGATATTTTACAAGTGCCAACTATGTTTTCAGCGTTAAAATATCAAGGCAAACCCCTTTATGAATATGCTCGCCAAGGTATTGTTATTGAACGTGAAGCCAGACCGATTACAGTCTATGCAAATCAATTCTTAGGTTTTAATGCAACAAATAATCACCTAAGTCTAGAGATCCACTGTTCTAAAGGCACTTATATTCGCACCATTATCGATGATTTAGGTGAATTGCTCGGTTGTGGTGCACATGTTATTTACCTCAGGCGTTTACAAGTGGCCAATTATCCTATCAAAAACATGCTGACATTAGACGAATTGCAAACCATGTCTGAACGTGATCATGTATTAATGCCAGTAGATAGTCCTTTACAAGATTATTCAAAAATCACGCTTACACAAGCGCAAGGTAATAATATCTTATTAGGGCGAACCATTGAGATAGAAACTTTTACGCCAAATGATACTTTAGTGCGAATTTATCAAGGTGAACAATTTATTGGCGCAGGTATTCAATTTGGTCATCAATTATCACCCAAACGTTTGATTTCAACCATAGCATAATGTCCATTTATTGTAGATAAATGATTGAGTTAACCACAAATGTTAATTTTTACTGTCGTGGCAAAAAGTTGTCATGACAGGAGTCTAATAGATGATCAAGCATTCACAAATATCGGCTCAGTATTAATAAGGTGATATTGTTTAGTTAACATATTGCTATTTTTAAGGTACTCACAGAGTAAAATCGCGGCTTGTTGCCCCATCTTATATAAAGGCTTATAGATTCTATTTAATCTATCAAGTTCATTATATTGTCGCTGCTTGGTGTGACTAATATAAGCTAAAGCAAATGCAGAGATTTGACTTTCACGTATTTGATCTAATGCGCCAAGCACTGTTCGGTATGATGATTGGTAATGTTGTTCGCTGTAATATTTTTCATCCATATAATTTAAACAGATATTATCCGCGCAAATAATTGCTGTTGGTGGTTTATTGCTTTTGAGCAAATTTTTAATTGCTAACCGTCCATGCTCATAGGTAAAACAATCTTGAATAATGTAGTTAGAATCTAGGGTTAGATTTGCTCTATGTAATGCTTGTTGATAACCTTGCAAAAATTGTGTTGAACTTATCTTATCGTAGTGGCTTAACAAAATTGCAATTTTAGAATGAGAATGTTCTATTAAATATTTGGTCATTTGATGACCTATCATAAGGTGATCAAAATAGACACAAGTAAAATCGACATGAAAATGATTCACCAAAATAATAGGTGGCATGGTAAGGGTATATTGACTGAGCTTTTCTAAATAGGGTGCATCGTTAATTACTATAATACCGTCAAATAAGTTTTGCGTTACATATCTAACTAAATGTTGAATATCATTATTATTTGAATAAGGAAAACGTAAATAAAATAGCTGATAATCAGCGTGTTTTAAAACATGTTCTATGCCATAGTTAATTAAGCTATGAGAAATAAGTTGATTATCAATAATTAATATCTTCTTGGTTATCTCAGTTGTTTGATAATTATCTATATTATGATAGGTATCGATATTTAATTCTTGAATAGCTTGATAAACTTTAGACTGAGTAAGTGCAGAAGTCTGTTGTGGTTTTTTTAATACTCTTGATACTGAAGCGATAGATAAATTAGCTTGTTTAGCAATTGTTGCTAGAGTGGTTTTTGCCATAATCAATTAACCAGGTCAACAAATAGATGCTTTACTTTAGCGTTAATCATCAAATTTGTAATTTACCTTTATTGATATTTTCGAACTATCTTCCAAAAATATAATCCTCAACAATTAACGATACTACTAATCGTAAGGTGATAAATGGATTAAGTGGGTAAGTCATAACCGTTATACCTTAACTATTGAGGCATTATCGAGTCCAATTTCTATCTTATTATCAAGAAGTTATTAATTATCATAAAGAGTGGTCACTGGACTATTTTATTTATGTTCGTTGGTTATTTGGTAAAGCAGGAATGGTATCGCAATTTAGCTCAACACAACCAAAACGCTTTAATTCGATTCATTTTTGGCAACGCGAATTTGATTTTAGTACTGACACCATGCAAATCATGCACATATCAGAGGTCACTTCGATTTTACTTGATTCAACCCATTCTGAAATAAAATTTGAGCAAGACAGTGCCCTATGGGACGAGCTACTTAGTAATCCTGAAAGCATCTATTACATTATTGATTATAACAACCCTAAAGGCATCGATCGAGATGAAAAAGTTTATGTTGATTTTACTGGTCAACAATTTTATACCCCAAAGGATTTACTAGAAAAAGCGACTAATTTTGCAACTGTTTACAATGCCTATCAAAAAGAAAAGGAAGAAGAAAAATTAAAAAATAAGCAAAAAGTACTAAATGAAAATAAAGAAAAAATCGACAGTGAAATTAAACAAACTAAGCAAAAAATAAAGGAACTTGAAGAAAAAAAACAAAAAATACCTGCAAATGATCCCAAAGCACGCGAAGAGCTAAGACGCGCTAAAAAAGAGTATGAAAATAAGATTAGACAATTAAACAAAGAACTCGAGTCAATTAATCAAGAATTGTCAAAAATATCAAAAGCAAACCAACATACGACATTATCAGCTGAAAATAGTAATACTTATCTAAATCGTACGGCATTAAAAAAACAAGCGGTACTAGCTCAGGACAAATTACATTTACCCATCGAATCACATTGGATGCGACTCAATGCTTTCGATCAGCTTGCCAAACTTGGCGCGCTGCCGGTTGAAATTCATGTGCAAATTAGACCAGCCAATATCGCTAAAATTCAGTATTTATTAACTCAAATGCATCAAAGTTTTTACAACCGGGGGATTAATCATCCGCATGAACTTGAATTTTTGAAAAGTTTTGATATTGAAGAACAAACGAGTAAAACAGGCACAGTAAAAACTAAACATGCCAAATTTACACTATGTTTTCCTGATAAAGAAAGTAAAGCCATATTTGTGGCATTTATTAACCGTTCTAACGGCATATTAAGTCCACATAGTTTAAAAAAATTTATGGAGCAAGAATTTAAATCTTACTTCAAATTAATCCATAAACAACAGAAAATTGTTAACGAGCTTAACAAAAAAGCCAATGAAGTAATAGACACGGGCAGAAAAAAATTAAATAAAGCTGCAGACAAAGTAAAACAAAAAATCGGCAGAATAATACCGAAATTTGAAGAGAAAATTACCGATCTTCAAAAAAAATCAGATGACATCATACGTCAAATTGTGAAAGGCAAAATTGAAACTGAGATCAAACTAGGTATAAACTCCGTTAGGGTCAATCTTGCGGTCAGTGCAATAACAGGTTACTTTACCTTACTGGATATTTTAGATAACCTCAAAGAGTGGGATAAAGCCAAAGAAGGGGACGGTGAACTAAACCAAAAAAATCAGTTGGTTAAAGATGTAGTATCACTGGCATTAATAGGTATCGACTTAACCAGCCAATATAAAAATATCAAACTCAATATGCAATTAAATGAAGCAATCAACGTTAACGCTGATGTGACAAAAATTGAAGCTAAACTGCGTTTAAATGGCTTAATTTCTAAAACTGTTACCAGAGCATTTGCGGCAATTACGGTACTAGAAGCAATCGGCGAATTAAAAAGTTCGTTTGATATGGTGAATATGGAAGATAAAACTTATTTCATGGCTAGACTTTTTGGAAGTTTAGCTTTGGGTTTTGGGGCTGTTTTATTATTATGTTCTAATCCATTCACACTTCTTTTTGGTTTTATAGCAATGCTAATAGGCACAATTGCGATTATGTTTAGCAAAAAATACGATAACTTTACCCCTATTCAGCATTGGCTAACTCGCTGTTGTTTTGGTAAACAAGATGAATTGGAGTATTTAGGCTATAGCGCCTATCTCGAGGATGATTACAGCGCCCACAGTGGTTTTGGTTTAGCCCTCAATGATTATGCCGTTATGACGTATAATATTCAAACCTTTATTCGCTTAAAACCGCTGTATAATCCATTACGGGCTAAATCACCGCAAGATCAAGCCAATATATTTAACCGGCATGTCTATTTTTATTTAGATATTCCTAATTTTGCTAAAACCAGTCAAAACGAATCAGCAATAGCTATGATTCGCTTATTTACTAATGACAGTCGAAGTGTTGACAAGCAACAGGACGCAATAACCAAGAAATATATGGATATAACATGCCGGGTGACGTCACAACATATTAAAGTAGTAGACATTAAAAACCATACTGGCTTTAACGAGTTTATTTGCACTGATAAAAAAGCCTATTTTGATAAGTATGAACGTAAAAAAGAGCCCGGAATTTGGTCACAGGAACCAACAAATGACGAACCTGCTGAATTTACCCTAACCTTGTCAGCCAATCATGATATGAATGATGAACTAAACCAATCCGAAGATATCATTATAAATGGGCTCATTATTAACAAATGGATCGCCGGAACAATTGGTGCAAATACTTTTAGAAAATATCAAATCATGATCCAATACCATAACCGTGAAGAAGTGCCATTAATCATAACCAAAACAAATAAACTATAATTAAATATAAGGGGGAATAACCATGCCATCACAATATCGTCCACAAATCTTTGGTTGGATAGGTGATTTAGATAAAGGTACCAAATATATAACTGGTGCCGATGATCGCTTGCTATATGCTAATGATAACTATTGTGCTTTTATCCGCAAGACAAAATCAGATCAGATTTTTTATTTATGTATTAGTTTGAGTCTATCAATTTCATTAATTTTTATAATACCTCTAGTAATATATTTGCTAACATGGCTACCATTGAAATCTATTGATTCTATAGTTCCGTTTATTCTTCTGTTGATAGTCATAATTTGTTTTATTCTTGCTTTATATTTAATGATACCAGAATGCTATCAAAACTTGTTTACACGCCGTGGTAGTCCGATTATTTTTAATCGTAAAACTGGTAAAGTGTATGTGAATGAAAGCTATTTTTTTAATTTTAAATCATTACGCAATCCGCTGACCTTTTTCCATCCGAATAAAAAGCGCATTAAAGAGTATGATTGGGCACATTTGCAAGGGGTGGCAATACATAACTTTTCACCATATTCCCTCGTTAGCATTATTTTAATGGTGTGCAAGCCCCATAGCCATAAAACCATTGACCATATAATGTTAGATCCGGCACGCAATGGCATCGGTAGTTATCTGGTCTGGGGTTGGGTGAATAATTTTATGTGTGCCAATGATTTGATTAGTTTAAATGACGGCATCTATAAATGGGAGCAAGAAACGCAGTTTAAAAAAGACATCATCAAAGGTCAAGGCTGGCCAGACTGGATGGTTGAAGCGTTTAACGCCACATCGCAAAAAGAGTTAGCTGACATTAAGCAGAAATATAATGTTAAGTCGTAATGAGCAAGCTTGGATATTAAGTAAAATAATAAGGAATAACCATGCCTTCACAATATCGTCCACAGATTCTAGGTTGGATAGGTGATTTAGATAAAGGCACCAAATATATAACTGGTGCCGATGATCGCTTGCTATATGCTAATGATAACTATTGTGCTTTTATCCGCAAGACAAAATCAGATCAGATTTTTTATTTATGTATTAGTTTGAGTCTATCAATTTCATTAATTTTTATAATACCTCTAGTAATATATTTGCTAACATGGCTACCATTGAAATCTATTGATTCTATAGTTCCGTTTATTCTTCTGTTGATAGTCATAATTTGTTTTATTCTTGCTTTATATTTAATGATACCAGAATGCTATCAAAACTTGTTTACACGCCGTGGTAGTCCGATTATTTTTAATCGTAAAACTGGTAAAGTGTATGTGAATGAAAGCTATTTTTTTAATTTTAAATCATTACGCAATCCGCTGACCTTTTTCCATCCGAATAAAAAGCGCATTAAAGAGTATGATTGGGCACATTTGCAAGGGGTGGCAATACATAACTTTTCACCATATTCCCTCGTTAGCATTATTTTAATGGTGTGCAAGCCCCATAGCCATAAAACCATTGACCATATAATGTTAGATCCGGCACGCAATGGCATCGGTAGTTATCTGGTCTGGGGTTGGGTGAATAATTTTATGTGTGCCAATGATTTGATTAGTTTAAATGACGGCATCTATAAATGGGAGCAAGAAACGCAGTTTAAAAAAGACATCATCAAAGGTCAAGGCTGGCCAGACTGGATGGTTGAAGCGTTTAACGCCACATCGCAAAAAGAGTTAGCTGACATTAAACATAAATATAATGTTAAGCCGTAATAAGCAAACTTGGATATTAAGTAAAAACGATTTTAAAAGCAATTGTGATAGAGTGTAACAACGTTATCCACGCTAACCAAATGAGATAAAGCAGAGATTATTATGCTTTTTTCTATTAATCACATTTAATATAATTAGTTAATTTATAATAATATATCAAAGAGTAAATAATTAAATATGATAATTGCAATTGACGTTTATTACATTGAAAATCGAGCTAAAACAGTCGGTATTTTATTCGAGCATTGGGCAGATTCGAAGCCTGATATTAAGGCGATAGTTACTGATTACCAAGATAATGTGGCACCATATCAGTCCGGTCAGTTTTATCAGCGTGAATTACCGTGCATAATGTCACTATTAGCTAAAATTGATTTAAATAATATTACCGCTATCGTTATTGATGGCTATGTACATTTGGATGAAGGTAAATTTGGGTTAGGTGGGCACTTATATAATGCGTTAGATAAATCTATACCTATTATTGGTGTGGCAAAAAAGCCTTTTTCAGGCAATAGCCAATATTTAGTTGAAGTGATGCGAGGTCAGAGCAAACATCCGTTATATGTCACCGCAATAGGGACTGAATTAGAAACTGCCGCGGCAAATATAAAATTAATGGCAGGTAAATATAGGATGCCTGATTTACTTAATTATTTAGATCAACAGACAAAATTGTTTAAATTAGAATAATTTTTGGGCTCATTACTTTAATTATTATATTACCAATAACGAGTAATGAGATAATCAACGATTGTCTTAATAAAATATGCAATTTGTATTACGACATTTATAATTACTTTTGGTAAGTAAAACTCAGTTTTATTATTTAATGAACTGAATTTAATCAATATTATAATTAATAAATATAATCTCAATTGACTACTAAATGCTGAAAAAATAATATTACTCGCTTAGTGATCAACCATCTTTTTCCGCTATCTTAGGCAATATGATGGTATAATGCCTTATGTTTTTTTAATTAGGCTTAAGATATGTCAGCTTGGAATATTGCCATTGTCGGGGCGACAGGGCAAATTGGTTCTGCGTTGGTTGAATTATTACAACAACGCTCAATAAAAATTGAACATCTTTATTTAGTGGGTAGTGATAATAGTGCTGGTGAAATAGTTAGGTTTGCCGGTAAAAACTTGACGGTTATTGATAGTAGCCAAATGGAATGGAGTGACTGCCATTTTGCTTTTTTTGTTGCCGGAACTAAAACCAGTGAAAAGTATGCACAAATTGCAGCTCAATCAGGGTGTATAGTGATTGATGCTAGTGGTTATTTTGCCTTGCAAGATCACATTCCATTATTAGTGCCACGAGTTAATAATCCTGTGTTAACTGAATACCGTAATGAAAATATTATTGCGGTGGCTAGTGCCACGGTTTGTCAATTATTACGAGCGGCTGCCTCATTAACCAATATTGAACTGTTAACAAACTTGCATATGACCAGTTTTATTCCTGCGTCACTATATGGTAAACAAGGTGTTGATGAGTTAGCAGGGCAAAGTGCCAGATTATTAAACGGTATGCCGGTAGATAATGTGTTATTTGACCAGCAATTGGCATTTAATTTATTACCTGTATCACATCAAATTAACGATTCAGTATTAGGTGAGCAATCGCAAGTTAATCAAATTCGTAAAGTTATTAGCAACTATCAGTTGCCAGTATCAATTGAATCAGTGGTTGTGCCAGTTTTTTATGGTCTTGCCCAAGCAGTTAATGTAAGTAGTAGTTTGCCGATTGAATTAGATACAGCACGAGTTAGTGAATATGGTGTTGAGTTACATGAGGGCGATTTGCCCACTCCTGTCACCCAAGTTAGCAATGATTCGGAACAATCACTGGTGATTAAAATTGCCAATTTAAGGCACAGTTACGGTAATTATGAGCAAATTCAATTTTGGTCGGTTGCCGATAACGTTCGCTATTTGGGCGCATTAATGTTGATTGAGACTTTAGAGATCCTCATTAATGAATACCTGTAAAATTGCGCTAGGTATTGAATATGATGGTAGTGACTATTTTGGCTGGCAGCGCCAGCAATCTGTGGACTCTATTCAACAAAGGTTAGAAACAGCCTTATCAATTATCGCTAATGAAACAATTACGTTATTTTGTGCAGGTCGAACCGATGCTGGTGTGCATGCCACTGGGCAAGTTGTTCATTTTCAAACCCGAGCTCAGCGATCACATAGTGCCTGGACGATGGGCGTTAATTCGCATTTACCCCACAATATTGCTGTACGTTGGGCAAAACAGGTTGATGAAAATTTCCATGCCAGATATAGTGCCAAGGCTCGGCGTTATCGTTATGTGATTTATAATCGTCGTTATCGTCCGGCAATTTTAGCTAAAGGGGTTTCTCACTATTATTTACCATTAAATGCAGAGTTAATGCATCAAGCAGCGCAATATTTATTAGGGGAAAATGATTTTTCGTCTTTTCGCGCCGCACAATGTCAGTCACTTACGCCGTGGCGTAATATTCATCATATTGAAGTGACAAGGCAAGCTGACTATATTATAGTCGATATTAAAGCCAATGCTTTTGTGCATCATATGGTGCGCAATATAGTCGGCAGTTTGTTAGAAGTGGGCTGTGGCAATAAACAACCGAAATGGATTTTTGAACTATTGCAAGCTAAAGATAGAACTTTAGCTGCTGCCACAGCTAAACCGGAAGGATTATACTTAGTTCAAGTCGATTACCCATTAGAGTATCAAATACCTAATCTAGCTTTAGGGCCATTATTTTTAGAATAAGCATAACTGCTTAGATATGAATTAAATATAGAGAAAAATAAATGCAATGAATATTGATGAAACTAATAGCAGTAAAGATGCTAAAAAATCAAAACTGCATAATATAAAATTACCGCCGCATTCAATTGAAGCGGAGCAAGCTGTTTTAGGTAGTTTAATGTTAGATAATCAGCGTTGGGATGCGGTTGCCGAGATGATTACAGAGCGTGACTTTTACTCGCGACATCATCAATTGATATTTTCTGAGATGCATACTTTGGTTAGCAAAGGTACGCCGATAGATTTAATTACACTTTCTGAAAGTCTAGAAAGCAAAGCGGTATTAGCTGATGTTGGTGGTTTTGCCTATTTAGCTGAACTTTCAAAAAATACCCCTAGCGCCATTAATGTGGTGGCTTATAGTGATATTATTCGACAGCAGGCTATTTTACGTGAATTAATTAGTGCTTCCAATGAGATTGCCGATAACTGTTACTCGACCGAAGGACGAGATAGTAGCGAAATTTTAGATTTTGCGGAAAGCAAAATTTTTCAAATTGCTGAAAGTCGAACTAAGCAAGGGGAAGGACCGAAAAGTATTACCGATGTGTTGGAAGCAACTGTTGCTAAAATTGAAGAGCTCTTTCAACG
Organism: uncultured Gilliamella sp.; assembly: GCA_945271295.1. Classification (GTDB taxonomy): domain Bacteria; phylum Pseudomonadota; class Gammaproteobacteria; order Enterobacterales; family Orbaceae; genus Gilliamella. The sequence continues at coordinate 199,791 of CALYPG010000001.1, forward strand.
TCCACATGATGGCGTGACAGGTGTTTCTACAGGATTTATTGATTTAGATAAGAAGACCGCTGGATTACAGCGTTCTGATTTAATTATTATCGCCGCTCGTCCATCTATGGGGAAAACGACTTTCGCCATGAATTTATGTGAAAATGCCGCGATGATGCAAGAAAAACCAGTGCTTATTTTTAGCTTAGAAATGCCATCCGAACAAATCATGATGCGTATGCTAGCTTCACTATCTCGAGTGGATCAAACGCGTATCCGTACCGGTCAATTACAAGATGATGATTGGGCAAGGATTTCTAGCACGATGGGGTTATTGCTGGAGAAGAAGAATATCTATATTGATGATTCATCTGGTTTAACGCCAATGGAATTGCGTTCAAGAGCTCGGCGAATTTACCGTGAACATAAAGGTTTAAGTATGATTATGGTTGATTATTTGCAATTAATGCGCGTGCCAAATATCTCTGAAAATCGTACCTTAGAAATAGCTGAAATATCTCGATCTTTAAAAGCGTTAGCTAAAGAGTTACAAATTCCAGTGGTGGCACTTTCACAACTTAATCGTAGTTTGGAACAACGTGGTGATAAACGGCCGGTGAACTCGGATTTGCGTGAATCTGGATCAATTGAACAAGATGCCGATGTGATCATGTTTATCTATCGTGATGAAGTTTATAATGAAGCATCAGAACATAAAGGCATTGCTGAAATTATTTTAGGTAAACAGCGTAATGGTCCAATTGGTAAAGTTCGTTTAAAATTCCAAGGTCATTTTTCACGCTTTGATAACTATGCTGATGCCAGCAAATATTTAGATGATGAATAAGTGATATTTGTTAATACATTGTAGGCGTATCGCCCCATTAAATGAGACGTTACGCCATTGTAAAATTATTTTCTTTGCTTTATTTGGTTGTTAATAACTCGATAAAGCTGAGCTAGCATAAATATAATTGCTTGCAAAATAACAATACAAGCACCAGTTGCACCATCTATATAAAAGCTAATCAACGTTCCGGTTACGGTTGAAAATACTGAAACAATAACGGCAATAATTAACATTAATTCAAAGCGTTTACATAATAAAAAGGCAGTAATACCTGGAGCAATTAGCATTGCGATGACTAATATCACTCCAACAGCTTGTAAAGATGCCACAATGGTTAAGGCCAAAACGCTAAGTAAGCCATAGTGTAATAGTTTTACAGGTAAACCAATCACTTTAGCTTGCACCGGATCAAAGCAAAATAGCATAAGATCACGACGTTTAATAATCACCAAAATCGAAACACTGATAGCGATAGTTAATATTTGTCTTAAATCAGCGTAGGTGGTACCCAGGACGTTACCAAATAAAATATGATTTAAGTGTTGTGATGTGTCGACTTTGGAAAATAACACTAGACCAAAGGCAAACATTCCCGAAAACACAATTCCCATAACAGTGTCTTCTTTTACTCGGCAATTTTCTTTAATATAACCGGTAGCCACAGAACAGCATAAACCGGAAGCAAATGCACCAATAATAATCGGGATAGCCGCTAAATAAGCTAGCACAATACCCGGTAGCACCGCATGTGAAATGGCATCACCCATTAACGACCAGCCTTTAAGGACTAAAAAGCAGGACAGTAAAGCACATACTAATCCGGTAGCCAGTGCTGCTAAAATTGCCCGTTGCATAAAGGCATAGGTGAAAGGGTGACTGATATAATCCCATAATTCAATCATATATTGGTCACCTTATTTAATTGGTTGCGTCTAATCCTTAAACGATTAGGGATTAAGCCATGTTGTGGTGCAAATAGGAAAGCGGCAATGAAAATAAGGGTTTGTAATGTCACAATTACACCACCGGTAGCGCCATTTAAAAAATAGCTGAACCATGCACCAATGGCACTGGTTAATCCGCCAATAACTACGGCAATAATAAGTAACCGTGAAAAACGATTAGTCAATAAGTATGCAGTTGCTCCTGGTGTGACCACCATAGCGATGACTAAAATAGCGCCCACGGTTTGCAGTGCCGCTACCGTACAAGCGCTTAAAATAGTAAAAAACAGGATTTTTAAACGCAATGGATTTAAACCTATCGATCTGGCATGTACTTCGTCAAAAAAAGTCACCAACAAATCTTTCCATAGAAAAAACAGTAAGATAAAAGAGATTAAAATAATAATCTGTACTTGCCACATATCACTATCGGCAATACCTAAGATATTACCAAATATAATGGTTTGTACATTAACCGAAGTTGGATTTAACGAAATAATTAACAAACCAATAGCGAAAAAAGTAGAAAAGATAAAACCGATGATGGCATCTTCTTTCAAACGAGTTAATGCACGGATAAAGGCAATGGAAAGGGCCGCTAGTAAACCAGTAAAAAATGCGCCGATTGAATAAGGTAAACCAAGCGCATAAGCACCGGCAACGCCCGGAACCACCGAATGTGAAAGAGCATCACCCATTAGCGACCAACCTTTTAGCATCAAAAACGCCGATAAAAAAGCACAGGCCGCCCCCACAATACAACTTACCCAAATAGCTTTAAGCATATAGTCATAAGTAAATGGTTCAAATAATAGTTCCATTTAGCGTTATCCTTGTGGTTTATTATCGGAATGTTCAACAAGCAAATCTTGATGTGGTGAATCATGTTTACCTTCACCATAAAAGATGGCTGCACGTTCATCATCGGTTAATACTGAGACCATGCGAGGATCGGGATCCTCGTGCAATTTGTCACCAGACAAACTTAGATACCGCAACGCACCACCAAAAGTAGTCATTAAATTTTCGGGCGTAAAAGTTGTTTTCGTTGGCCCAAATGCCAGCACCGTTTGATTAATTAACACCACTTGATCGCAAAATTCGGGCACACTACCAAGATTATGTGTAGAAACTAAAACTAAATGCCCTTCGCTACGCAGAGCCTTTAACAGATCGATAATTGCATTTTCTGTTTTGACATCCACCCCAGTAAAAGGTTCATCTAATAACAGCACCTTACCTTGCTGGGCAAGAGCACGCGCTAAAAACACCCGCTTTTTTTGCCCACCCGAAAGTTCGCCAATTTGCCGATGTTTAAATTCAGTCATATTGACGCGTTCAAGTGCAATATCAACTTGCTTTTTATCTTCTTGGCTGGGGATCCGCAAAAAAGACATATGTCCATAACGTCCCATCATCACCACATCGGACACTAGAACCGGAAAGTCCCAATCAACTTCTTCCGTTTGTGGCACATAGGCAATAATATTTTGCTTCAATGCTTGTTTGACTGGGGTGTTATTTAAACTAACATGCCCCATGGTTGGCCGCACCATCCCCATGATGCTTTTAAATAGTGTCGATTTACCACTACCATTAACGCCAACCAACGCACAAATGGTGCCGCCATTTAAGATAAAACTGGCATCATGAATGGCGGTGTGCCCATTGTTATAAGTAACAGTAATGTTATCAACATTTAAGCAAATATTCGTCATTATTTTTCAAACCCTTTGGCTATGGTTTCTACAGTAACTTTTAATAAATCAATATAGGTTGGTACAGGTCCATCTTGGGTTGACAGTGAATCTACATATAATACGCCACCATATTTAGCATTAGTTTCTTGGCTGACTTGGATAGCGGGTTTATTGGAAATAGTACTTTCACTAAATACAACGGGTATATTATTAGCTCTGACTACATCAATGACATGCTTGACTTGTTTTGGTGTGCCTTGTTGTTCGGCATTAATAGGCCATAAATAGGCTTCTTTTAGATTATAATCGCGAGTTAAATAGCTAAATGCCCCTTCACTGGTCACTAACCAACGCTGCTCTGCAGGGATTTTGGCTAAACGTTCGCGTAATGGTGCATCTAACGCTTTAATTTTGGCGGCATAGTTAGCAGCGTTTTGATTATAAACACTGGCATTATCTGGATCATACTTAACTAAAGCCGCGCGAATATTGTCAATATAGGTTATAGCTAAGGTCGGGGACATCCACGCATGTGGATTAGGGTTACCTTTATAACTACCTTCTTGAATCGGCATGGGATCAATGCCTTTGGTAACGACTATCGCAGGGACATCTTTAATGTCTTCGAAAAAACGTTCAAACCAGCGTTCTAAGTTTAAACCATTCCATAACACTAAATCAGCCGATTGTGCTCTTACTATGTCTTGAGGAGTAGGTTCATATTCATGAATTTCCGCGCCCACTTTGGTGATTGATTCAACGATTGCGGCATCACCAGCAACATTTTTAGCAATATCTTGAATAATAGTAAATGTGGTAACGACTTTAAATTTTTTGTTGGCGGCTAATGCTGAATCTGATAATCCTGTAATCATCATCAAACAAGTCAAAATTGTCAATAATAACTTCTTACAATTTTTCAAGAAATTGAACCTCATTGAACACTCCTGTTGTTTAAAATATATTTAAAAAATAGATCTTTAAAAAAATAAATGTGAATAAATTAATTTTTAGTCATCATTTAACTACACTAACGTATTGATATTTTAAAAAGCTATAAATATAATTCAATTAAATGGTAATGAGAATTATTATCATTTGATAAATGAATGTCAATTTCTTTTTTATTTTTTGCAATTAACAGTGCATAACATGATTATGGTTGATATTGTAGATGCAAATGACTCAAAATAGCAGTCAATTCGATCTATTTAACTAATAGATAGTATGGAAAATTAAATAAAAAAAGAAAAGTAAAAAACACATCTTTAACACATAAATATTTATAAATTAATATTATCAATCGGTTAAAGTTAGATAATTTAATCCCAAAGGGAGATAGAACAACTTATACAACCCAATTCAAGCTGTGAACTAAATCTCACGTAATATGATTTACCATCAAAATAAGAAATTGTTATTTATCATGGTATTGAATAAGTTAAACCCGGACATGATTAACTTGCCGCAAATAAGTTGTTGTTAATTAATTCTAGGCTAAATTGACATCAGCCTTGCTGTACAAGAAAAGTAAGCACAGTAAAACTGTTGTCAAAATTGAACCATTTTATTTGAAACAGAATAATAATTTGAATGTAGGATACATTTTATACTTAAACGTATGCTTGACCTGAAACTTTTTAACATCATTTTTTGCTTAACTTGCTATCTAATCTAAACGGTTAAAGTTTGCTAGATAGAATCACTACAATTTATTGTTATCAACATCGAACATCATTGATAGTATTTTAAATATAAATAACATGATTTAGTAAGCAGGTAAGGACAGGTCATCTAACTGTTTAATTAAAAATAATAATTGGCTTACCTCATCTTGTTCTTTGAGTACTTCTTCAAAATAAGGATGCAAAGCAAACCCTTGAGGTAAATCAGCTTTCGCATCAATTAATGCACGCATACGCGGAATAAAAATCCATTGTAACCACTCATGTCCCTCCATGGTATCAATGGCAAAGGGTTCTTGACTTAAAAAGGCATCGGCTTTAGGGGGAGTCATTTGCCATAACTTGATTTTATGCATTTCATCTTCAATTTGATTTAGTTGATTAGCAATTAATTCAATTTGTTTTTTTTGTGAGATCAATTTACGATAATATTGCCAATTAAAATAAGGACCTGGATCGGTCTTACGATTTGGGGCAATATCACTATGCCCAGTAATATCATTAATAGGATAATGTTGTTGCAACATTACCGTTATCGTAGCTAATTGTTGATATTGTTGCTCAGTGAAAGCATCGGTATCGCAACCTTCTAACTCTATACCAATAGAAAAATCATTACAATTTTCCTGCCCATTAAATTGAGATTTTCCGGCATGCCAAGCTCGTTTATCAAAAGGTACAAATTGAATTATTTCCCCATCACGGCGAATAAAAAGATGACTGGATACTTGTAGTTGATAAATAGAAGCAAAATAGGGATGAGCCTTAGGATCGAGTTTTCCGGTAAAGAGTTGTTCAACATAAGGACCACCATATTGATTGGGCGGTAAACTAATGTTATGAATCACTAATAACCTAATTGATTGGCCTTGTGGACGCTCATTATAAAAAGGTGAAATCACCTGTTTTACATTTTGTAACCAACCATTAACGATGTTAAACGACATCTTGACTCCAATTATTTTGTGCAATTTGTTAATTCGATCTGTTTATATTTGTAATATATCTCACAATTATCGACAAACGAAAGTGAATTACTAATAGATTTTTATAACTCATCTTCCAATTGTTAGCGCTAATATTATTTCATTTTTTGCTATTGCTATAAAGTCATCTGTATTACACCACCTTATCTATTTATCGAGAAAATATATGACTAATCAATCAGGATTTACCTTATTTGAACTTATGATAGCCATTATTGTAATTGCAATTTTAACCGCTATTGGCTTACCCGCCTATCAAGGATATGTTAAAAAAGCAGCTATGACTGATATGTTACAAACCATGACTTCTTATAAAACCGCTATCGAAATTTGTGCTATTGAACAAGGTGCACTTACTCATTGCAATAATGGTAGTAATGGTGTACCCACGTCCAAATCGACTAACTATGTCACTTCGGTTACGGTAAACAGTGGTGTAATCACTTTAGTTGGCCGTAATGCGTTAGGCGGATTAACCACCACTTTAACCCCAGCATTCAATGCTACTTATGGTAATTTAGATTGGAGCCGTACCTGTGTAACATCACCCGTGGATGCCAGCTTGACAAGTGCTTGTGAAGATATTTTCAAATTTTAATTAAATGATATTGAATAAAGTGAGATCAATTTATGCAAGAAGATCAATTGGTTGATAGTATTGATAAGTTATTACTTGATGCATTAGTAAAACGTGCTTCAGACATTCATTTTGAACCTTACCAACATAGTTATCGAATTCGTATGCGAATTGATGGTGTTTTACAAGATATGCTTTCACCATCGCTTGTTCTAGCCAAACAAATTGCTGCCCGGCTAAAAATTATGGCGAAGTTAAATATTGCAGAACAACGATTGCCCCAAGATGGTCAATTAGTCATTGATCAGTATGCGATGCGGATTGCAACCTTACCCGTACTTAATGGTGAAAAAATTGTCTTGAGAGTTATGGATAATCATCAAAATCAACGTGCTATTACAGATTTAGGATTAAGCGAACAACATTTGACTATTTTTCAACAAATCCTACATAATCCACAAGGTTTGATTTTAGTCACTGGGCCAACCGGTAGTGGTAAAACCATTACTTTATACAGTGGATTAAAAATACTCAATCAAACTGATCGTAATATTTGTAGTGTAGAAGATCCCATTGAAATCCCCTTAGAAGGTATCAATCAAACACCTGTTAATCTAAAAGCTGGGTTAACCTTTGCAGTCATTTTGCGTGCTTTATTAAGACAAGATCCAGATGTAATGATGATCGGCGAGATTCGAGATAAAGAAACCGCCGAGATTGCTATTCAGGCAGCACAAACTGGACATTTAGTCTTATCTACATTACATACTAATTCAAGTATTGAAGCAATCACTCGATTAAATCAGATGGGCATTGAAAATTACTTGTTAGCTTCGAGTTTAAAATTAGTTATAGCTCAGCGTCTGGTTCGTAAACTATGCCCTCATTGTAAAGTTGTAGCAAGTGAACTGATTCAATTTGAAAATGAGATGATACCGCATTTTATTGCTAAGGGTTGCGATCACTGTATTGGTGGTTATCAAGGTAGAGTCGGTTTGTACGAATTTTTAGTTATTACCCCTACCATTCAACAGCAAATAGCCAACCATCAAACTATTACTCCTACTGAGATGATTTCATTAAAAAGTGCCGGATTACATTTAGTCAAACAAGGCATGACGTCGCTAGCAGAATTACAACGTGTTTTGGGTGATTTACTATGAGGCGAATCTATGTTTGGTATGACGCTAACTTTAAACAACATAAACTGATAGCCAATTCATTAAAAGATGTTAAAAGGCAGTTATTATTACAAGGTCATATTGCTGTCAGAATCAAGGTTGGCAAGCGTATAAGTGCTCATAGTTTTAATCATTCAGAATTGTTAATTGTCACTCGGCAATTAGCTACCATGCTAAAAGCTGGGTTATCGATTGTTGATAGTTTACAGTTACTAGCTAATGAACATCCTAAACCTCACTGGCAATATCTGCTAGCTGACATTGAACGTCAAATCAGTACTGGTGAGTCATTATCGCAAGTGTTATTGCAATATAAAACTTTTTTTCCAATGCTTTATTGTGAGATCATTGCTACTGGCGAACTAACAGGTCAACTTGATGTTAGTTTTGAACAATTAGCAACACAACTTGAAAAATCAATTCAACTGCATAAACGGATCAAAAAAGCACTACGCTATCCGATATTTTTGTTATCGGTTTCCATTATCGTTATGTTGATAATGTTGTTATTTGTCTTACCACGATTTTCTGATATATACCAAAATTTCGATGCAAATTTGCCTTTTTATACCCAATGTCTTATCGATTTTTCCGATTATTTACAAAAAAATTGGTTAGTACTATCAATCATTTGTTTTTTGGGTTTGCAAATTTATCAACGTTATTTAAAATTACGTTATCAAAGCAAAATTGATGCTTGGATGATAAAACTCCCCCTTTTTGGCAAAATTATTCAAACCAATTGCTTAACTCAAATTTTTCAAACCTTAGCTATTACGCAACAAGCCGGAATCCCCTTACTTGCAGGGCTAACTGCTGCGGCTAATACAGCTTACAATAGTCATTATCGTACTTATATTAATCAAATGATGACCAAAATTGAACAAGGTCATAGCTTTAGCCATGTTTTAAATCAACAAACGTTATTCCCGACTTTATGTCATCAATTGATCCGGGTAGGTGAAGAATCCGGCACATTAGATCTTATGCTAAATAGACTAGCTAATTATTATCAAGATCAAAACCAAGTATTAACCGATAATTTATCTCAGGCATTTGAGCCAATATTAATGCTGATATTAGCTTTAATTATTGGTGGGTTAATTGTGGCTATGTACCTACCTATCTTGCAACTTGGTGAGGTGATTCATTAATGCTTATGGTGATTGGTTGCTTGGGTTTTTGTGTTGGTAGTTTTATTCATGTTGCCTATTGCCGTTTTTCTCCTTCACAAACACCTTTGCAGTATTTGTTTGCGATCACAATTAAGCGTTCTGCTTGTCCACAATGTCAAACTAAGCTAACGGCCTGGCAATTAATACCGGTTATCTCTTGGTTGATTTTAAAAAGAAGATGTTATGTTTGCCAACAACAGATTGCTTCTCGGTATATTGTGCTGGAATTACTAATGGGTCTATTATTTATGCTAATTGTGATGACTAAAGGTATCAACAATCATAGTTTGATTTTGATGACACTGGCAAGTTACTTTGTACTTTTAGCTTTAATTGATTTTAATTACTATTTACTTCCTGATTTTTTAACACAACCATTAATGTGGTTAGGATTGATATGTGCCTATTTTGAATTGTCCGACATTACCATTAAGTCAGCATTAACCAGTATTTTGTTCAGTTACCTTTTACTAAAAATCCCAGCAACAGTATTTTACTTTATTACTCAAAAGCATGGTTTAGGTCAAGGTGATGTAAAATTATTCGCCGCAATCGGGGCTTGGCTTCCTTATGAATGGTTACCATTTGTATTGGTATTAGCTTCATCAATTGGCATTTTTTATTATCTGTGTTTAAAGTATGCGTTAAAACAAAAATGGTTAACAGTGATTCCTTTTGGTCCTTGCTTATTAATTTCTGGATTTTTAATTGATTATTTGGTTTAACAGATCTTAGCTGGCATATTATGTGCCGATCTACAATAGCACCTGGCTAACCAATAGCCGGAAGCATTCTATAAATGTGTTATATAACTAAATCAACTAATAATTGTAAAAATAGTTATTTTTATCCAAGCAAAAATAGCGCTATAGTTAGTACTGATATTGTTAGTAATTTAAAATTAAGTAATAAACCAAGGAATTAATAATGAAAACGACTATTGCCGCCCTTAAAGAAGAAATGATAGCTTGGCGTCATCATATTCATGCTCACCCAGAAACAGCTTTTGAAGAAAAAAACACTACCCAATTTATTATTGAAAAACTGCAATCATTTGGTATCACCGAATTGTACACTGAGTTTGCTCCAACAGGCGTTGTTGGTATTATTAAGGGTAATAAAGAGGGGCGGTGGATAGCATTACGAGCAGATATCGATGCTTTAGATATTTTAGAAGAAAATAAAATGGATTATCGTTCAACGGTTGATGGCAAAATGCATGCCTGCGGTCATGACGGTCATACGGCGATGTTATTAGGCACTGCCAAATATCTAGCTAAACATCGTGATTTTGCTGGAACCGTGGTGGTTATTTTTCAGCCAGCAGAAGAAAACGAAGGTGGTGCGCGTGTCATGGTGGAAAATGGATTGTTTGATCGATTCCCGATTGAAGCTGTATATGGCATTCATAATCAACCAAATATGAAACTTAACCATTTTTATATCACCCATGGTCCTATCATGGCTTCGTATGATGTATTTGATATTAAAATCACTGGCGTTGGTGCACACGCTGCTGCTCCTCATTTAGGTAAAGATACTATTTTAACAGCTACACAAATTGTTAATGGTTTACAAAGTATTGTTAGCCGTAATGCCGATCCGCTGAGTTCATTGGTGGTTAGTGTAACTCAAATTCATAGTGGTGATACTTGGAATGTGTTACCGCAACAAGCGGTTATTCGTGGCACAGTAAGAACATTTAATGCGCAAGTTCAAGATATGGCTGAAACACGAATTAAACAGATCGCAACAGGTATTGCCTCAACATTTGCAGCCAAAGCAGAAATTGACTATCAACGTCGTTATCCGGCAACAATAAACTATGCCGAGCAAGCAGATATAGCAATTAAAGCCGCCCAAACTGTAGTAGGGCAACAACAATTAATTATCGATCCATTACCATCAATGGGGGCGGAAGATTTTGCCTTTATGTTGCAAAAAATTCCTGGTGTTTACGTTTGGTTAGGTGCGGGTGAAGGGGCTAATTTACATAATCCTAAATATAATTTTAATGATGAAGTATTAACTACAGGTGTTGAATATTTTGTTGCCATAGTTAATCAAGAACTAGGGCACTAAGTTCAAAAGCATAAACTATCCCAAAAGACTTCTTTGCTGGGTGCAAGCTAAACCATTAATTTGTTAATAGGTTAATTAATATAAGTTTAGCTTCGAATTATTTTGGTTACGATTATTAATTAGCAAAATTATATTTTGCTAACTACTAATTGTAACGGAATAATAATCAACATTAGCTTTTAATAAAAAGTTAATTGACTTTGAGTTTGACCTTTTATTCTAAATTGTGACTTTATGTCAATGTCATTATTGAGTACAACTTGTACATAAATATTATTATCGTTGAGTTTCAATGCCGCTAACACTTGACCACTTTCACGCCAGTTGCCATCAATTTGATACTCAAGATTATCACCAATAATAGGTAGTACTTCACTTTTACCCGCTAGTAGATAAAGTCCACGTTTATTTGCTCCACGAAATTGCGCCCGAGCAACCATTTCTTGTCCACAATAACAGCCTTTATCAAAGCTGATAGCATCAAAATGCTGTAAATTACAGGCTTGTGGTAACAAGCTTTCCATATTTTCAGCATCGATAATGGCATAGCCCGCTTCTAAATCTAACTGTAACCAGTTACTACATGGTAATAAATTATCACTTAATGGTTGAGGGGTAATAACGATAATACGTACTTCAGGTAAGGGTAATTTGATATAAGTATTATAATTGCTTGTAAAACAATTTTTATCAGCTAATTGAGCAAGAATTTCACTTGGAATGCTATCACCAACTAATCCAAAAATATTGAGATCTGTAATCGCTTCAATGGTGACTTTAGAAAAAATAGCATATTTTTTTAATGCTGCGATTTGTTTCTCAACAACACTTTTACGGACAATATAGTAAATATCTTGCTCACGTTGAAATAATAATAAATTAGTCCACATCTTACCTTTCGCATCACAATGAGCAGCAATTAGCGCAGAATGTTCAGAAAGATTGTTCATGTTAACGGTGACTTGTCCTTGCAAGTATTTATGGTTATCCTCACCTGATACTTTTACTAACTGCCAATCAGCAAGAGAAATCGGTTTAAAAGAGATGTGGCTCATCATAACTCCTGTTTCGAAATGATTGTATTCTAGTTCAATTGATAAGTTACATTAAATGCTTTTGAGTGTATATAAAATTAGTAAAAATAACAATAAAATCAATAAATAATATTTTTATCCAAAAAAACAATATTTTATTGAAATTTAAGAAAGATATTTTTTTTGATGTGATTAAGTAATTTATCACTGGCATTATTGACTTTGTTGAGTTTGTCTAATAAGTTAAACGAAAATAAATTTCTATATTATCTAAACGTAACATTGGAGGCTACAACCATGGCAAAACTGTCAGGTGCGGAGATGGTTATTCAATCTTTGATTGACCAAGGAGTAAAACAGATATTTGGTTACCCAGGTGGGAGCGTGCTAGATATTTATGATGCCATTCATACCCTTGGTGGTATTGAACATATTTTAGTCCGCCACGAACAAGCCGCAGTACACATGGCAGATGGTTATGCTAGGGCAACAGGAAATGTTGGAGTGGTATTAGTCACTTCTGGCCCCGGTGCCACAAATACCATTACTGGCATTGCAACTGCTTATATGGATTCTGTACCTCTGATTGTCCTATCTGGACAAGTTGCCAGTAATTTAATTGGGAATGACGCTTTTCAGGAATGTGATATGGTTGGGATCTCTCGTCCAATTGTTAAACATAGTTTTTTGATTAAAGAGAGTAAAGATATACCAGAAATCATTAAAAAAGCCTTTTATATTGCCTCGACTGGCAGGCCTGGACCGGTAGTTATTGATTTACCGAAAGACATTGTTAATCCCGCCAATAAATATAATTATCACTATCCAAAATCAGTTTCGATGCGTTCTTATAATCCAACTATTCAAGGTCATAAAGGTCAAATTAAAAAAGCTTTAACTACGTTATTAGCGGCTAAAAAACCGGTACTTTTTATCGGTGGTGGCGTAATAGCTGCTCAGGCAAGTGATGAAATTAAACAATTAACCGAAAAACTAAATTTACCGGTTGTTTCTACCTTAATGGGGATTAGTGCTTTCCCTGGTACTAATAAACACTATTTAGGTATGATAGGGATGCATGGTGTCTATGAAGCAAATATGTCAATGCATAATGCCGATGTGATTTTGGCTATTGGCGCGCGTTTTGATGATAGGACAACAAATAATGTTGAAAAATATTGTCCTAAAGCGAAAATCATCCATGTTGATATCGATCCTACCTCTATTTCAAAAACCATTTCCGCAGCGATTCCAGTTGTTGGTGATGCGAAAGTGGTGGTACAAACCATGTTATCTCAATTTGGTGAAGTCACTGTGGATCGTGATTTGGATGCCTTGGTCGATTGGTGGAAGCAAATTGAACATTGGCGTGCCCGTCAATGCCTCGCTTATAGTCATGAAGGTGAAAGTATAAAACCTCAAGAAGCGATAGAAGTACTATACAAATTGACCAAAGGAGAGGCGTTTGTAACAACTGATGTTGGTCAACATCAAATGTTTACGGCACTTTATTACCCTTTTGATAAACCTCGTCACTTTATAACTTCGGGTGGATTAGGTACCATGGGATTTGGCTTCCCTGCTGCATTAGGTGTTAAGCTAGCCTTTCCTAACAAGCGTGTAGTTTGCGTCACCGGAGATGGCAGTATTCAAATGAATATTCAAGAATTGTCAACCGCATTACAATATGGCTTACCAGTATTAATTCTCAATCTTAATAATCGGTTTTTAGGTATGGTTAAGCAATGGCAAGATATGATTTATGCAGGTAGGCATTCGTGTTCTTATATGGAATCATTACCAGATTTTGCCAAAATAGCTGAAGCTTATGGTCATGTTGGTATGGTTATCGCTAAGCGAGAAGAACTTGAAACTAAACTTAAACAAGCATTATCAATTAAAGATCGTCTGGTTTTTGTGGATGTGATGACTGATGCAACAGAACATGTTTATCCAATGCAAGTTCGTGGCGGATCAATGAGTGAAATGTGGCTAAGTAAAACGGAGAGAACCTAATGCGTTATATATTATCAATTTTAACCGAAAATGAACCGGGTGCTTTATCTCGAATTATTGGCTTATTTTCACAGCGTGGTTTTAATATTGAAACCATAACCACTGCACAAACAGAAGATCCAACCATGCACCGTATGACTATTCAGACAACTGGCGATGAGCATGTACTTGAGCAAATCCAAAAACAGTTGCATAAATTAGTGAATGTTTATCGGGTTCATGATTTAACCGAAGGTCCGCATGTAGAGCGCGAAATTATGTTAGTCAAAGTTGCAGCTAAAAGTTCTGATGCCCGTGATGAAGTTAAACGATGTGCAGATATTTTTAGAGGTTCAATTGTCGATGTTACCGCATCACAATATATTATACAGTTATCAGGAACCAGCGAAAAACTTGATTCATTTTTATCATCTATACGAGAAACTTGTAATATTGTTGAAATAGTTCGTTCAGGTATTATTGGTCTATCGCGTAGCGAAAAAACAGTGAAATAGTTATTGCTAAGATTTGATTATAACTTTGATTATAGCAAGGCGCATCAAGTGCCTTGTTAATAAATGGTTATTTTTACTGCTATAATGTTGCAATCTTCAATGCGTTTATTATGAGTATTACATGGCAAAAATGATGTAATAATATTATCAATCAAAAAGGCATTTAATGTGTTTTTTATAAAGAATCATTGCTAAATCGGATGATTCATTCATATTATTAACTAACTGTATTAAAATCCTTTGTTTATTGTCACCCTTATTTTTAATTAAAATTTACACTTAGTATTTGAATTTAAGTATCACTAGCATTGATAAATAATAAAAATATAGCGATAATTCAACCTAGTGTCGATAATAACAGCATAGTTAGGTATAATTGATTAAATAAGGTGTGAACAAAGGTTAAATAGAATTTGTCAACCAACAGGCACTAAGCATGGTTGTTTAAATTAGTATAATAAGTAATAAAGTAGATATATAAGGAAATAAGGGAGTAACATGGATTTATATTTGATCTTTAAAATTGGTCTATTAGGCTTTGCATTATTGTCTTGGATTGGTTACAAATATGATCGGAGTAAGAATAAACAGAACTTAAATGAACTCATTGATAGTCATATTCCAACAAGGGAATTAAGCACCGATGAGATTTTACTTTTAGAACCTTATTTAAATAAAACATTACCAGTATTTCCCTATAAACATCAATCTTCGTTAGTTAATATCAATGTATCTGAAATAATAGGAACTTGTATTCGCCATAGTTTACATACTAATTCTAATGAGACATCTTATTACTATGAAATCAATGGAATAGAAGTATTTTTTCCCTATAAAATGGAACGCTATCTTGAAGAAACGAACGTCATAGAGGTTGTGTTTACAGAGAGTTATGCGTTTATTGTCAAAATTAATGGTTATGATTTGCAAACCGCGGTAGCTGGTATTGAAGAAGAAGAACAAATTGAGGAAGAATGGCAAACAGGTCGCTCAAACTCTTATACCAATATAGCAGATGAAGAAGATGATGATATTTCTGATGCATCACAACCATCTGAAAAATATAAAAAACGCGATTATGAAATTATTGAGCAGCGAGAAGAAACACCATTAGAATCTGCGATTAGAACTAAACATAATACGGGTTGGCTTACTGCGCTGTTTTTGGTATTAGCTGCAATATTTTTTGTTAGCTATTGGTCTTTTGGGGAACCCAAAATAATCATTTTTATTATTATTTCTCTACTTTTGGCCTTGTTTTGTTATTGGCGTAGACCAAAATCAAAAATATGTAAAGTAAATCGCGTGCTGGGCAACATTGACGCTAATAATCCAGTGGAACGTAAAGTTGTAGTAGGTAATACGCTGCTTTTCAAATATCCTGACCATTGGCAGTCATTTCTGCCGGAAAATACCACAGCAAATGTTGAAATGGATGTTTCCGTGGATGATAACAAACTCCTGCGTTATGGTTATACATTATCAATTGGTCGAGAAATAGAACAGTTTGGTTCGCCAAAGTTTTTAAAACGTAATTTTTTACTATTTCTCACTGGACTTATTATATCTGGTATAGTCCTTTATGTGTCTAATGTGAAAGATAATGCATTATTCACTTATCGAATCGTCAATAACACAGCCAATATCATCAATATTGACGATACAACTTCGTTAAAAAATATCTCATTGCAAAAAGGTGATTTAGTTAATATACAACTAAGTGGTGCATCATGCGATGTTACAAGCTCAGCAGAATATAATAAATGCCAAAAAATCATTATTAACACTCAACCAACCACAGATCCAAATTATAGTTTGAAGGCAATACCAAATTGGGTAATTAATCTATTTGATGATAATTTGATTAAAACTAAACGCGATAAGTCTGTTGAGCGTGCTGAACTCCATTTACGATTAGAGATGGAATTACTCAATCAATTATATAAAAATCAATCTTATTACTCTTCTTATAGTAAAGATGTTAAATTAACTAAATTATTAAATGTTGGGTATTTAATTTCTGTTGTCAATGAAAGTTGTGAGTTAGTAGATCTATCAGATTGTAGATCGGTTAAAAATACCTTATTGGAATTGATAGTACCAGAAAATAAACCTTTTGAAAATTGGTCTGATTTGGTTGAATTTGGCAATAAAAGGCAAGATTATGAAGAGATAATTACTGAACAAGATAATCTTAATTTATATTTCGCAATTAAAAGAATGAGTACTGGATTGTTAACCAAACAAATTGATTTAATCAAGTCTGATGTCAAAAATTATCAAAACAATGAATCGCGTTTTAGTTTAACCTTAGCCGATAACCAATATACCGAAATAGCAATGCTAAATAATGATATTAATTATAAAAATGAAGCAGTATTACCATTAATTCATTATTACAATACATTATTTGGTATTGGTGGAAAAACTAATATTACTGGCTTGGTGACCGGAATTGATTATCATGATGATAATTCGATTGCAAATTTATCTGTAAATATTGATCCTCATTATAGTCTGGCTAAAGACGAATTAACGTCATTTACTTCCCCTATAATAATTAATGTTGTGTTTTTTGCAATTATTGCATCAATTACTTTATGGAATGGATTGATGTTCTTTCTGAAACTAATAGCTAATCGCCGTAGGTATAAAAAGATTATTAGTAATTATGCCAACCAGATAATATAAGCTTGATTTTGAGGTAACTATTGCTATTAAATTTAGCTGGCTAGCAAATAAAGTCAAACATGAATTATGCTAGCCAGCGTTATTCAAACATTGGTTAAAGTTAATTATTCAATTGAGAGATAAGTGGGTTTCTGTTATACTATTTTACCGTCTGATTCTTCGAATATTGTGTTGTTTTTCTGATTAAAAAGCAACGCAATGTGATTCTAATAAATTAATAAATGGTCTGGTATTAATGGTCACAAATTATATCTTTGTTACAGGCGGTGTCGTTTCTTCTTTAGGTAAAGGCATTGCCGCAGCATCGTTAGCTGCAATTTTGGAAGCCCGCAATTTAAAAGTTACCATGTTAAAACTTGATCCCTATATTAATGTCGATCCGGGGACGATGAGTCCTATCCAACATGGTGAAGTTTTTGTAACGGAAGATGGCGCAGAAACTGATCTTGATTTAGGTCATTATGAGCGTTTTATTCGAACCAAAATGACTCGCAAAAACAACTTCACAACTGGCCGTATTTATTCCGATGTGTTACGTAAAGAGCGTCGTGGTGACTATTTAGGGGCAACAGTACAAGTTATTCCCCATATTACTAACGCAATCAAATCTCGCGTCATTGATGGTGCCAAAGGCTTTGATGTTGCCATTATTGAAGTCGGTGGAACGGTAGGTGATATTGAGTCACTGCCATTTTTAGAAGCTATTCGTCAATTAGCGGTGGATGTCGGCCGTGAACATACCTTATTTATGCATTTAACCTTAGTTCCTTATTTGGCCTCATCGGGTGAAGTTAAAACTAAACCAACACAACATTCGGTTAAAGAGTTACTATCAATTGGTATTCAACCAGATGTATTAATTTGTCGTTCCGATCGTAACATTCCAGCCAATGAAAGAGCTAAAATTGCCTTATTTTGTAATGTACCGGAACGTGCAGTAATTTCTTTAAAAGATGTTGATTCAATCTATAAAATTCCGGCACTATTAAAATCACAAAACCTAGATACCTTTGTCTGCAATCGCTTCCATCTTGAATGTAATGAAGCTGATTTATCTGAGTGGGAACAAGTTATCTATGAAGAAGCCAACCCAGTTGGTGAAGTGACTATTGGAATGGTAGGTAAATATATTGCCTTACCTGATGCCTATAAATCAGTGAATGAAGCACTAAAACATGGTGGCTTAAAAAATCGTTTAACTGTGCATATTAAATATATTGATTCGGAAGATCTTGAATCACGAGGTACTGAACTACTGCAAGGCTTAGATGCAATTTTAGTGCCTGGTGGTTTTGGTTATCGAGGGGTTGAAGGCAAAATCATGGCTGCACGTTATGCTCGAGAAAACAAAATCCCATATTTAGGCATTTGTCTTGGCTTACAAGTCGCTATGATTGAATTTGCCCGTAACGTAGCAGGTATTAAAGATGCTAATTCAACCGAATTTGTTAAAGATTGTACAAGTCCTGTAATTGCTTTAATCACCGAATGGAGTGACGAGTCTGGTCAGGTCGTTCAGCGTAATGAAAATAGTGACCTTGGTGGCACCATGCGTTTAGGTTCGCAAATTTGTCATTTAGAGCCGAATTCCAAAGTGATTGACATGTATAAAAAAGAGTCAATTGCTGAGCGTCATCGTCATCGTTATGAAGTGAACAATAATTTATTACCAGAAATTGTTAAAGCGGGATTAAAAGTAACTGGGCTTTCAACCGACAGGAAATTGGTTGAGATTATTGAAAACCCAGATCATCCTTGGTTTGTTGCTTGTCAATTCCACCCAGAATTTACCTCAACACCGCGCGATGGACATCCGCTGTTTAGTAGTTTTGTTAAAGCTGCCAAGGATTATCAACAGCAGCAGCAAAAATAGTTTATATTTATATTATCTGTCATATAGAGGAAAATAACATGGCAAAAATCGTTAAAGTACATGGTCGTGAAGTAATCGACTCTCGTGGTAACCCAACTGTTGAAGCTGAAGTTCATTTGGAAGGTGGCTTTGTTGGTTTAGCAATCGTACCATCAGGTGCGTCAACAGGTTCACGTGAAGCATTAGAACTTCGCGATGGTGACAAATCTCGCTTTTTAGGTAAAGGCGTGTTAAAAGCAGTTGAAAATGTTAATGGACCAATTGCTAAAGCCGTTTTAGGTAAAGATGCCTTAGATCAAGCTGCAATTGACCAAATTATGCTTGATTTAGATGGTACTGACTTTAAGTCTAACTTAGGTGCTAACTCAATTCTTGCTGTATCTCTAGCTAATGCTAAAGCAGCTGCTGCCGCTAAAGGTGTGCCACTTTATCAACATATTGCTGATCTAAATGGTACTCCAGGTCAATACTCTATGCCATTACCGATGATGAACATCATCAATGGTGGTGAACATGCTGACAACAACATCGACTTACAAGAATTTATGATTCAACCAGTTGGAGCGAAAACTGTACGTGAAGCAATCCGTATTGGTTCTGAAGTATTCCACAACTTAGCTAAAGTATTACATGCTAAAGGCATGAACACTGCTGTTGGTGATGAAGGTGGTTTTGCGCCTAACTTAGGTTCAAATGCTGAAGCGCTTGCCTGCATTAAAGAAGCAGTAGAAAAAGCAGGTTATGTACTAGGTAAAGACATCACTTTAGCGATGGACTGTGCTGCTTCTGAATTCTATAACAAAGAAACAGGCAAATATGTGTTAAAAGGTGAAGGTAATAAAGAATTCACTGCTCAAGAATTTACTCATTATTTAGAAGGTTTAACTGAACAATATCCAATCGTGTCTATCGAAGATGGTTTAGATGAAAGCGATTGGGAAGGTTGGGCATACCAAACTAAAGCATTAGGTCACAAAATCCAATTAGTGGGTGACGATCTATTTGTTACTAATACCAAAATCTTCAAACAAGGTATTGAAAAAGGTATCGCTAACTCAATCTTAGTTAAAGTAAACCAAATCGGTACGTTAACTGAATCTATCGCCGCCGTTAAAATGGCGAAAGATGCTGGTTATACCGCAGTTATTTCTCACCGTTCTGGTGAAACTGAAGATTCAACTATTGCTGATTTAGCTGTTGGTTTAGCTGCAGGTCAAATTAAAACTGGTTCAATGAGCCGTTCAGACCGTATTGCTAAATACAACCAATTAATCCGTATTGAAGAAGCTTTAGGTTCAAAAGCACCATTTAATGGCTTAAAAGAAGTTAAAGGTCAATAATTATATTAACTAATAAAATAATTAGTTGATTGATAAAAAACGGTGAACAATTTCACCGTTTTTTTATTTTTTATTTAATCTTACCTTATATAAGTAAGGTTGCACTGGCTTATATTGTGTTGTACTCTTAATGCCTATTTTTATGACTCATCTTTAATTAAAAACTGTTGTTTATTAATTAAGTCAGCTTATAAATTTTTACAAACTAACTAACTCGATTTAATTTGATTTGCTTATGAATAATATTACCAATATGTCCCAGCCGAAAAGTAAATGGCAATTATTTAACTGGCTTTGTACAGGTAAACTTCCATTAAACGAATTATGGCTTAAAGCGACTTATCGATATAAATTTTTTTTCAGAACCCTATTTTTAAGTCCTATTACCCTTAAATTGCTGGATAAATTACGACAATATCCACTACTTGGCTACTATCTTGCGTGTCAAACCAATTTGCCATGTAAATTACAACGACCTTATTTATCATCTTGTTTGAGCCAGCAAGAACGTTTTGAGGCTTTAGCTTATCATTATGATTTTTTATCACAGCAACCAGATAGCATGTCCCAAGCATTTTATAATCCGGATGTTCCTTTTGTACTGGCTAATGTTGCGGTTAAAAACGAAGCAAACATTCAAATTGCTATTCAAGCCCGGAATAAGTTTGCCAGAGAAGGGGAAATCAGCCTCTATTTTTATGACAATGACGGTATTGACTTAGCCACATTAACTTTTACTATCACACAATACCAACAACAATCGACCTTATTTATTGCCGGATTACAAGGGACTGGGCACCAAGACGCTCGAGCTCGAGTGCAAAAAGCAACAAAGGATTGTTATGGGCTTTTTCCTAAACGAGTGGCATTAGAGGCAGCACTAACGGTGGCGCGTTATTTTAAATTAACGCAAATTGTGGCAGTGGGTAACAACACCCATGTTTATAATAACTGGCGCTACAATAGCCGCCAAGAACGAATTCTATCTGATTATGATGATTTTTGGTTAACTATTGATGGTAAACCAGATGCCAAAGGCTTATTTGTTTTGCCTAATGAAATTCATCGTAAATCAATAGAAGAAATTGCCAGTAAAAAACGCTCAGAATATCGCAATCGTTATGCTTTACTCGATCAATTAGCGATTAATATTGAAACACAATTAGCAACATTAAAATAAAATACATGAACATATAGATATTGACTGTTTGTAAAGTCTGGTATTTATTGGTAAAGCGTTATCACCAACCTCATTTTTAAATTATTTTATAAAAATAAATGTGATGTAAAAAAAGGAATAAAGTATGTACTACGGTATTTTAATTGCGCTGGTTCCTCTATCTTTAGGTTACTTAATTAAACTCAAAGATAAAAAATGGCTAGCCAAAATTAACCAAATCCTAAGTTGGATGGTCTATTTTATTCTCTTTATCATGGGAACCGAACTAGCCCATTTAGATAATCTCAGTGCCAACTTACAAACTATATTGTTTTATACTGTCGTTATTTTTATTTGTACATTCGGTGGTAATTTTATATTTTTAATGTTGTTTGATCTGTTTTTACCGTGGAAAACCACTCATACCAATCAAACTTTTGAATCACGCTTTAAAATGATCCTCGAATCATTGCGCGTTTGTATTGCGTTAGTACTAGGATTTATTGTTGGACTTTTCCCACTATTTATATGGCAATATACCGAAAACATTATTCAAGTTGTCTTAGTATTTTTATTATTGTTAATTGGAATACAACTCCGCGGTAACAACATTTCACTTAAGCAAATTCTACTTAACAAAGTCGGAATAGCCACCACTATTATCGTTACTTTCAGTACTTTTCTAGGTGGCATTATTGCCGCATTAATATTAGAACAACCCCTCCGGGTTGGGCTGGGAATGTCATCTGGATTTGGTTGGTATTCATTATCAGGAATATTAATGACCGAAGCGCATGGACCAATTATAGGTAGTGCCACATTTTTAAATGATATTTTACGTGAATTATTGGCAATAATCTTGATTCCTAGCTTAATCAAGCGTTACAAACTCACAGCACTTGGTTTATGTGGTGCCACCTCTATGGATTTTACCTTACCAATGTTGCAAAAAGGTGCGGGTATAACTATTGTGCCCGCAGCTATTGTACAAGGCTTTTTACTGACAATATTAATGCCAATTGTGATGACTTTGTTTAATTATGGTATGCGATAGATGGATGGTGTAATAACCACTTATCATCTTATTTCTTATCTTCAATATCTTGATTAGGTGATGTTAATTAGATCAATTAAATTCTTAGTTTTTATGTGAACATTCACAATATCATTCGAACTATTTTATAGCTAATGTTACCTAAAGTTGGGTAATAAAATTTTTAAAAACTCTAATCAATATTTGCCTATTTAATAAACTTTGTTTATATTTAGACCTTTCCAAATTATTCTATATAGAAACAATTGGAAAATATCACTTTAAAATAATATGTCGGTTAATTCATTGAGTTATGTTTTTTTTATTTATCCGGCTGTTGTTTTTGCAAAAAAATAATTGAGAATAATTTTAAATAACAAGGAAAAAGGAATGAAGAAGTTTCTATTAATTAGCTTTATTGGTATTGCTTTAGTTGGATGTGCTGAAGAAGAAAAAGAAAAAAAGGTTACCAATGAAATGCTGGTTGGAGAGTGGAAATGTGATTCTAGTGAATTTCAAGCTGGTTGGAAAGATGGTCATTTTCAAGATTATAGTGCTCCAAAAGTTATCCATCAGAAAGTTAAATATTTTATGAATAATGATGCATTCATGGTTATTTTTGATGAGAATAGACCCCTTCCATTTGATTTAGAAAAAATTCTAAAGGCTAATAATCAAGAACTAAAAAATGACAAAGTTAAAATAAAAACCACTACTGAGTTTAATTATGTTAATGATGATGAATATAACTTCAAACAAATAAGAGAGTTATCTTTAGTCAATGCAACAGAGAAAGAACAAATTGATAATAATCACAAACAGGAAATTAATTTAGCTTGTACTAGAGTCAAAGTAAATTAACAGTACATTTTTCAAATGGTTTAGCAATTAAATTTTTAATTTTAGCAGCTTTATCATTACCAATATTCATCAATTCCTCTTGGTCGGGTAGCTTTTAAGCGCCTGACCATTTTATATTACCTAAAGTACAAAATAATAAGTGACGCTCCACACCCATTTTGGTTTGATTTTAATCTAGTATGGTTAATCTAAAAATCTATTTTTTAAAGCAATTTTATTTTAAACAAATTGACACAATTGTTGACATTTTGCGAGTATAAAAAAAATCAAAATATCATTTTATTTTTGGTTATTATGCGTTATTTATTACTAATCACAATCTGTATCACCTTACTAAATATGATTAAATTATCGTTACCATTATCTGATAATATATTACAAGTTAGTTTATAAAACACTCGTTATTTATACAAAACTATGTTAATTTATGGTTCGTATTTAAATTGAATTAATTTATTATTATCATGGATATGATTCATTCTTCTGATCTCAAAACCATTATGCATTCCAAACGAGCCAATATCTATTATTTGGAACATTGCCGGGTTTTAGTCAATGGTGGGCGGGTTGAATATGTTACCGAGCAAGGGCAACAATCTTTATATTGGAATATCCCTATTGCTAATACCACTTGTATTTTATTGGGTACCGGCACTTCATTAACACAAGCTGCTGTGCGTGAATTGTCAAGAGCCGGGGTGATGATTGGATTTTGTGGTGGCGGCGGCACGCCGCTGTTTTCGTCAACTGAATCTGAATTTGCCTGCCAATTTTTTTCTCCCCAAAGTGAATATCGCGCGACTGAATACTTGCAAAGCTGGTGTCAATTTTGGTTTGATGACCAACGAAGATTACAAGCAGCTAAAACACTCCAGCAACAACGATTACATATTATCCAGCAATGTTGGCCGCAGTTTGATTGGCATGTTGATGATAGTCAGTTAAATAATATTGTTAATGATGCAACAGCGCAATTTAATAATGCTGATAATAGCCAAGCCCTTTTAGCAGCAGAAGGCCGGATTAGTAAACGCCTTTATGCAATGGCAAATCAATTAACACTACAAGATGATAAATTTAAACGTGAGCAAGGTACACATGGCAAAAGTCACGATCCTGCCAATCAATTTTTAGATCATGGTAATTATTTAGCTTATGGACTAGGTGCTACCGCTTGTTGGGTTTTAGGTTTACCTCATGGACTGGCTATTTTACACGGTAAAACTCGCCGTGGCGGATTAGTGTTTGATGCGGCAGATATTATTAAAGATGGCATGGTGTTACCACAAGCTTTTTTATCCGCTAAACAAGGTGACAGTGAAAAAGAGTTTCGCCAAGCCTGTATCTCACAGTTTACTCAATTGGGTGCGCTGGATCTGATTATTGACACCTTAAAATTAATAGCAGAGGCAACATGAATATTCTACTTGTTAGCCAATGTACTAAAAAGGCGTTAAGTGAAACTAGACGCATCATCGATCAGTTTGCGGAACGGTGTGGGGAACGGACTTGGCAAAGCGCAATGACCGAAGCCGGATTACAAACACTCTATAAACTATTACGCAAAACCGCGCGTAAAAATACCGCGGTTGCTTGCTATTGGACGCATGGCAAAAATTTAACCGACTTACTTTGGATTGTTGGTGATCGTAGCCAATTCAATCAACAAGGGCGCGTCCCCACTAATCGCAGTAAACGTAATATTTTGCGCAATGATAGTGAATATGGTTGGCAATCTGCGACTTCCATCCAATTGATAAGCACAATTGCGGCTTTGTTGCATGATTTAGGCAAAGCGAGCGTCGGTTTTCAATATAAATTACGTGCTAGCGAAATAGAAGGAAAAAGGTTGCCTGCCGATCCCTATCGTCATGAATGGATTTCCTTGCAACTGTTTTTATTAATGATTCAAGATTGCCCCACTAATCAAGCCATATTGGAACGGTTAGCTAACTTTGCTCAATTTCAACAACAACAGCCAACATGGTACCAAGATCTTACCCGAACAGAAAAAGGGGATCTAAGTCAATTAGCGCCTTTGGCGCAATGGATCGCATGGCTAATAATGTCGCACCATCGCATGCCGTTTTTAATGCCAATTAAGCCAAAAGATTATCAAAGTAAGCAAACTGATGACTTTGATATTTCGGGTTTAACCATCCGTAGTTTTTATAAAACATTAAAAGCTGTTGAGGGATGGGTTAAAAATAGTCATAGTCAGCATTCCTCGCCTGATGACTTTTGGCAGCTTAAAAGTAGTGTTACCCTTAGTCAAATTTGGCTTAAAAAGTTACATCGTTATGCCACCAAAGCGTTAAATCATATTCTTTTAGTGCAGTTAACTAGCATTGACGCCTTTTTATTACATATGTCACGTTTAAGCCTGATGGTGGCTGATCACAATTACTCAAGCTTGTCATTATCTAATACCGAGGCCGATAAAGATCACCAAATATTGATTGCTAATACCAATTACCTAAAACAGGCAAAACAGCGTTTAGATGATCATCTACTTGGTGTTGCCAATTTTAGTGCGCGTTTTGCGCGGTTATTACCAAAAATAACTATCGAATTACCGGCTATCAATCAACATAAACCGTTTACCCAAAGAACGACAGTCAAACGCTTTCAATGGCAAAACCATGCCTTTGATTTAGCTAAAAGTTATCAACAATTAAGTGAAGATAATGGCTTTTTTGGCGTCAATATGGCCTCAACCGGTTGTGGTAAAACCCTAGCCAATGGTCGCATTATGTATGCGTTAGCTAATCCTAAGCGAGGAGTGCGCTTTACCATTGCGTTAGGTTTACGCGTATTAACCTTACAAACAGGTAAAGCATTGCGCGAACGATTGCACCTGAGTGATGAACATCTAGCGATTTTAGTCGGTGGGCAAGCAACGCAAACCTTATTTGAGTTAAATAATGAATCAGAACAACCAGATAAAGATCAAATAGACCACGGCAGTGAATCAATAGAGCCATTAGTAGATGAATTTGTGGATGTCGCTGCCAGTGGTATAGCAGATCAGGAATTGGGCACCATTATTGAAAATAGCAAAGCGCGTCAATTACTGTATGCGCCAATTGTGACTTGTACAGTGGATCATATTATTCAGGCTAGTGAATGTGTACGGGGTGGCAAATATATTGCGCCAACCTTAAGACTATTTACCGCCGATCTCATTTTAGATGAACCCGATGACTTTGACCAACAAGACTTACCGGCATTGGCTCGCTTAGTCCATTTAGCGGGGCTTTTTGGCAGTAAAGTGTTACTCTCCTCGGCAACGTTAACCCCTGATTTAATTACCGGATTGTTTGATGCTTATCAAGCAGGGCGAAAAATTTGGAATCAACATAATCAAAAAACCACTAATAACGTCGTTTGTGGTTGGTTTGATGAATACCAACAATCCATTGAACTCATCGCTGATACTGATAACTTTAAACATCAACATCAGCAATTTGTTGAAGCCAGAATACAACAACTTAAACAAGGTTTAGTCCGCCGTAAAGGACATATTGTTAACTTATTAGATTACCATACAGCTAAACCAGAAAATGATAAGCTAAATTACACTATATTGGCTAAACAGCTATTAGATGAAGCTTACCAACTTCATCAACAACATGGGCAAAGTGATCCAAAATCTCGCCACAAAATCAGTGTAGGTTTAATGCGGTTTGCTCATACCGAAGATGTGATTTTATTAACTAAACAGATTTATGAGCAACAGGGTTTACCTGCGGATACCGAGTTTCATATTGTGGTTTATCATGCTCGGCAATTGCTGTTATTACGCAGCCAATTAGAAGAAAAACTCGATAGAATACTAAACCGTAGTGATCCCAACCAACTATTTAACCAACCCGAAATCCGCACAGCAATAAAAGATAGTGATAGTAACAATCATATTTTCATCGTGATTGGCACGCCCGTGACCGAAGTCGGGCGCGATCATGATTACGATTGGGCAATTGTTGAGCCGTCCTCCATGCGCTCAATTATTCAGTTAGTCGGGCGCGTTTGGCGCCATCGTCCGAATAAAATAGCTAAGAACGCCAATGTGAAGATTTTAGGAAGTAATATCGAGTCAATAAAACAAGGTTCAAATTATGGTGTAGGTAAAGCGTGTTTTACTAAGCCAGGTTTTGAACAAAAACCAGCGTTTTTATTATCAACACACCAAAGTCGTCAGTTAATCACAGCAGAGCAATTGGACAATATTAATGCCATTGCGCGTATTGTTTCTTCACCGCAAGCGATTTTAACTTTGGCGGAATTAGAACATAAAGTCATGGCGCATCTATTTGCGATTAATGCCCGTAAAAGTAACTATGTCACGAGTTATTGGCAACCCGATTTGGCACATCATCATTGTGTACATTTACAACTGATTTCACCTTTCAGAATGCAGCAATATAAACAAGACGAATACATTTGCCAGTTGGATGACAATGGTGAGCACCAATTTAGCTATGCCGATGTAGCATGGCAAACACCCGACGATTGTTGTAGTAACACGCAAAATAATCTAATTAATTACGATAATAATTGGTCATTTGCAAACCGACAAATTCAACCGTGGTTAACCAATACCGTAGCACAAGCCATAGATAAAATAGCCGACCACTTTCCTAATAAAAACCAATATCGACTGGCAAATGAGTTTTGTCGTGTAAGCCTGGATAACAAAAGACGCTGGAGTTTCCACCCTGATTTTGGATTTTATGAAAATAAACAGTAATAATGGTAGATTTTATACTAAAACGTATAGTGTTCCTGAAACATTTTTACAAATTCTAAGCAGATGATCTGTGCATGCTAGTAATATAAAAGTAATTACTTTATACTGATTCAGACTACTGCATAAGTAGCTTAGAAATATGAAATTTAGTTTGAAACTTGAAAATTATAAATTTACCGCCGCATAGGCGGTTGTTTCACATTATTACTGATATGCAAATCCTCAACTTTTTTAGTTTATCCCTATTAAATTATTTTATATATGTCCTTATGACATTTATTTTAATTTTGTATAAAAATTGACATTGCTTATTTATATAGATAATATTACAAAAATGTAATGTAAGTTACATAAAAAAGTCACTATTAAATTATAGTGCCAAATATAAGAAAACCCCAAATGTTGCAGCATTTGAGGTTTGAAATTTTATAAACCAACAGTCAAAGGAGTATAAAATTATGACTAAGCATAAAACCTACACAATGCAATGTCAAATTTCATTTGATAAATTAGCACTAATTAAATTACAAAAAATTGGAATGGATGTACCGGCAGCCAATGATGAATTAAATCTGCTATTACCACACAAACCTAAATATTATTCAATTAAAGATCTAATCAAAATCTTGCATATTCCAACACGAAAAGAAGTTGAATATTTGATTAAAAAATTAAATCTTGAGCAAGCAAAGTACAGACACATTAATTCAAGTAATGAATGGGTTTACAACGATAATGCGCTTAATCTATTAAATCTTTATACCAGATTCAAAGCATCATAAAAACAAATTTAAGGGCTTATATTGAGATATAAGCCTTTTTTATTTTAAAGTTATAAAAATATAAGGAGGGCCAATGGATAGTATTTCTTGGCAAGATATAAGAAAGGTCATTGTCGACTTTCTTCAGCAACGGCTTGCTAATAATAGTAGCTATAAATCGGAACTGGCAAAATTAGAAAAAGCTAAACAAGCCGGGGACGTTGTTGCAGTAAATGAGTCACAACAACAGCTTTCAGAATTAGCCAAACGATTTGATTTTGAAACCTGGATGGAAGATGCTGCAATGCGTAGGATTTCATGGATTACCATAGGAACACATATTAGCAAAGGTATTCATTCTTCAAGTCTCGGTGAAAATATCAATTATTCAACTCAAACTAAGCCAATTAATCAAAATTATATATTATCTGCTACACCATTATCTTTAAATGTAGATTGTTCAGGTAATGCTGCTGCATTGGATATATTCTCTTTATTAAATCAAATTGTTAAAGATGATAAAACAATTTTGCAATTAATTATTGAAGATCATCTGGCTGTTGTAACCGCACTTTCAGATGATAAACAAAAAGCATCTCTTTATTTGGCTAATATTAAAAAAGCGATCTTTGATGATTTTCAACATCCCAAAGCATCCGAGCTAAATAAGCAAATTTTTTGGCCTAACGCAGAGGAGACTTATTTATCTCAGCAAGATGATAATTATCGGTTATTAATTCCTCTACACCCGAGCAGCTTATGCCACCTTGTCTATCAAAAGGTACAAACAAGATTCTCGGATGAAAATAAAAAAGCACGGGAACAACGCCGTATTAAGGATGTTGAACATCAACCTTATTTTAGTTTCCATCATTTAGCTGTAGTTAAATTGGGTGGTAGCAATCCGCAAGGAGTAAGTCAGCTAACCAGTAATCAAGGTGGGCGTAATTTTTTACTCCCTTCGATGCCACCTAAATTCGAAAAGTCACCAATTCCATCAATTGGCAAGCAACAAGAAACCATATTTAATCATGCATTGCAATACTTTTGCCGTTTTGGTTTTCGGTTACTGTTTGAGATGGTAGCCGCACCAGATAATGTGGTCGAAGAAAGGGATAATCGAAAAGATGCCTTTGCGGTGATTTTATCTTTGCTACTTAAGTTTGCCAGACATATTCAACACACAATGCCGGCAGGATGGAGCCGTGAGTCATCCCTCAATTTTAATCAAAAATTATGGTTGGATCCTAAACGAGCAGAGTTGGAGGATGAAAGCGATTTTAAACAACAGTATGAATTAGGCAATTGGCAAGATGAACTTGAAAAGCAATTTGCCTTTTGGATCCAAACAGCTTTACAGGATAAATTCCCCACAATTCAACAACAATTTGCTGATCCTGAATTTAGAGAATGGCGCCGTGAATTTGGAAAGGCGGTAAAAGCAAGTCAACGTAAGCAGGAGGGCATCTTTTAATGGCAATGTTACGTTATTACTTATTATTTGATCATATTAAGATTCATAATGCTAATGCAATATCCAGCCCATTAACCTATGGCTTTCCAGCTATTTCTGGCTTTTTGGGGGCGATTCATGCCTTAAATCGTAAGATTGAATCTGATAACCCTATTTACCTTGATGGCGTGTTAATTGCTTGCCATGATTGTGATGTGCAAGTTTATAGGCCGAATGATTTTGCTGATTATACCTTCCGCTTAACCCGTAATCCACTGGCTAAAAATGGTGATACTCGTTCCATTATTGAAGAAGGGCGCGTACATCTTGATGTGTCATTGCTTGTAGAAGTTAAGGTTGAAGATCGTGAAACTTTGGATGATGACGAACAAAAACAAGCATTTATCAAGCAAATGCAGCAAAAACTGTTTCAACAACGTATTGCCGGTGGTCATGTAATATCAATTGAATCGGTAGAGTTATATTCCGCTTCAGAATCAAAAGATAATTTAATTAATGCATTATTACCAGCTTTTGTCTTAGTTGAAGCACCTCAAGATCTGCACAATATAACCGCGGAACTACAGCAGCAAGATCCTAATGCAACAGCGCTCGATGCATTAATCGAAACGGCAATGTTACATCATAATCCGCAAGAGAAAGATCATTGGCAAACCACCTCGGTTAAACAAGGTCGCGGTTGGCTAGTGCCATTGCATTTGGGTTATCAAGCGATTTCACCTTTATTTGCTGCTGGCAAATTGCAAGAAGCTCGCAGTAATCAGCATCAATCGCAATTTGTCGAATGTATTTATGGCATGGGTAAATGGGTATTTCCGTTACGTTTAAAGGAAGATTTTGCCCAAGCTTTTTGGCGTTATAACTGCAGTGAATTGCAAGCCAATGGCGCAGAAATTTATATTATTAATCAAACAACCAATTAAGTAAGTTTAGAATTATAGAATAAGGAATAAATTATGAGTAAAGATAAATTAACCACCGCAAGCGTACTGGCATTTGAACGTTGTTTTGACATCTCTGATGCGATTTTTGCCCAACAAAATAGTGCCGATACGAATAAATTAACGCCAGTTATTTTAACCGAAAAATCAGTACGCGGTACGATTTCTAACCGTTTAAAAAATGCTGTGGCAAGTGATCCCACCAAATTAGATGCGGAAATTCAAAAAGCTAATTTACAAACTGTTGATGTTGCAGCATTAGATGCCGATAAAGACACCTTAGTAGTAAGTTGGAGCTGTAAAGTATTAGCTTTCTTAGGTAAACCGTCAGTATGTAATGATATTGATTACCAAGAGGAATTAATTAAAACCACTCAAGACTATATAAACTCTGTAGGTATGACAACATTAGCTAAACGTTATGCTATTAATATCTTAAATGGTCGTTGGTTATGGCGGAACCGTATGGCAGCTGAGCATATTAGTCTTTCCATTACTCGTAAAGATAGTGAAGAACCGATAATTGCAGTGAGTGATATAAAACAATATCAGCTTAATTCATTCGATTATGATGATCAATCGGTGAATGATTTAGCCACCTTAATTGAAGCGGGATTAACAGGTAAAGAGTTTGTGATTTTTAATATTCAAGCCAATCTAAAAATGGGGCATGGTCAAGAAGTTTACCCTTCACAAGAGTTGATTTTAGATACCGGCAAAGCCAAAAGTAAAGTGCTATATGAAAAAAATAACCAAGCAGCAATGCATTCACAAAAAATTAGTAATGCTATTCGCACTATTGATACTTGGTATGATGAATCAGTTGAATTTCCAATTGCCATCGAACCTTATGGTGCCGTAACCACTATGGGGCATGCCTTCCGTCAACCTAAACAAAAATTAGATTTTTATAATCTATTTGATAATTGGGTGTTAAAAGGCGAAAAACCGGCGCTAGAACAACAACATTATGTGATTGCGGTATTAATTCGTGGTGGTGTATTTGGTGCCAGCGGTAAGGAGTAAATCATATGCTCACACATTATTTTGAATTGCGAGCGATCCCACAAATTGAGATAACCGAAGTGGATGTAATGAATCAACTTATGCAATCACTACATCAAGTTTTGGTTAATCATCAAGGCAATATTGGGGTTAGCTTTCCCTGTTATAACCTGCATCGTACTTTAGGCGGTATTATTCGCCTGTTTGGTACCGAAGCAGAATTAAATAAGTTGCTCGCAGATCTCAAACAAAAATCGTCAGTGACAGATTATGCTTTAGCGTTACCCATTACACCTATACCAACCAGTGTAACAGGTTACTTACGCTTGATTAGGGTAAATCCAAAAGGGCAAAGTGCTTTAAGGCGAGCCGAAAAACGGTTAACTGCCCAAGGTAAATGGTCTGATGAAGTAAAAAATAAAATGATAGAAAAATGGGGTAGTGTGAATTTAGCGTATCCACATCTACATTTTTCCAGTAAAAGTACGGGTCAACAATTTATCATGTGGTTAAAACAAGAACAATGTACTGAATCAATATCTGGGACATTCAATAGTTATGGACTAAGCCAAACAGCAACCGTCCCTAATTTTTAATTTACCAACCCTTTTTTTGAGACTATTTTTAACTAATTGATTTTTAACATAATTAAATAAAGCTCAAAAAAAGGGTGAAAATGATAAAAAGTATCATATGCTCTTTAACAATCAGGAAATTCTGGAAAAAATTTCTACTTCAATGCCGCATAGGCAGTTTAGAAATGTTACTGTTTTACTGCTGTTTGCTAGGTTTACTTCAATGCCGCATAGGCAGTTTAGAAATTTTGCCCCGAAGTTTGGGGCTTTTTTCGAGGCTTCAATGCCGCATAGGCAGTTTAGAAATTTAATGTGCCAGCAACAGGAGAGCTTGACCGCTTCAATGCCGCATAGGCAGTTTAGAAAAACATCGAGCTTGCAAATGGTATTAGGCTCTGCTTCAATGCCGCATAGGCAGTTTAGAAATTACCGTCGGGCAAATACTTAATATTTGCTTCCTTCAATGCCGCATAGGCAGTTTAGAAAAGCTGGATTAAATTTAAATGTACCTATTTTTACTTCAATGCCGCATAGGCAGTTTAGAAATCTAACCCTTTTAATGATTTGTTCAGTCGTTTCTTCAATGCCGCATAGGCAGTTTAGAAATACGTTAAAATCCATCCCGATGTAAAGAGTATCTTCAATGCCGCATAGGCAGTTTAGAAAAAATAGGTAATCAGAAAATGAATTTAGAGACTCTTCAATGCCGCATAGGCAGTTTAGAAACTATAAAATCACCTACACAAAAACAAAAGGACCTTCAATGCCGCATAGGCAGTTTAGAAAAACCGGCAGATTGATTTTTAATTTCATTCTGCCTTCAATGCCGCATAGGCAGTTTAGAAATCCATCATGGCCAGACATGATGACATTTAAATCTTCAATGCCGCATAGGCAGTTTAGAAATGCTGATGTATTAATTTGCTACAAGGCGCAGTCTTCAATGCCGCATAGGCAGTTTAGAAAATCTCAAGTGGTTTGCATGCATTATTATAAATCTTCAATGCCGCATAGGCAGTTTAGAAAAAATCGGGGAAAGCGCGGGCTTTATTGCTGAACTTCAATGCCGCATAGGCAGTTTAGAAAATATTGCAAAAACGCCTAATGATATTGTTAAACTTCAATGCCGCATAGGCAGTTTAGAAAGACGGCTTTGTTATGAGAAGGGCAGCGGTATGCTTCAATGCCGCATAGGCAGTTTAGAAAGGATCGGCTTCTGCGATAACTATACCGACCATCTTCAATGCCGCATAGGCAGTTTAGAAAGTATGGAAGATGTTGGCGCAAAAATTCGTCAGCTTCAATGCCGCATAGGCAGTTTAGAAATCTAACTTATTTTTAAGTTCTGCTATTTCTCGCTTCAATGCCGCATAGGCAGTTTAGAAAGCGTCGCGACGCTCTTCCGGTATGGGTTCTCCCTTCAATGCCGCATAGGCAGTTTAGAAAAGATTGTCTCAATGATTGAATGGCTAACGCACCTTCAATGCCGCATAGGCAGTTTAGAAAAATAATGATTTAATCAAAGGTAAACAGTGGCTCTTCAATGCCGCATAGGCAGTTTAGAAAAACAAACAAAAAGCGGCGTTCTACTTCGTCAGCTTCAATGCCGCATAGGCAGTTTAGAAAGTGTGTAAACTGTATTGACTCCGTAGGTGTTTCTTCAATGCCGCATAGGCAGTTTAGAAATCTAACCCTTTTGATAATTTGCTCGGTTGTTTCTTCAATGCCGCATAGGCAGTTTAGAAAGCTCATTTCATCACCCTTCGTTAACAACGTAACTTCAATGCCGCATAGGCAGTTTAGAAACCGATCGCAACCCCGCCGGCGGTCAAATCATGCTTCAATGCCGCATAGGCAGTTTAGAAAGCTTACCCAAACCCAGTTGCCGCATACTTCAACTTCAATGCCGCATAGGCAGTTTAGAAAAGATTATTAGAAGCGACATCAAAACTATTGCACTTCAATGCCGCATAGGCAGTTTAGAAACGTCGCCGGATTTGTAATAAGTTCTAAAATTTCTTCAATGCCGCATAGGCAGTTTAGAAAGTTTCAATTTCACGTAAGCTATTGGTCATTTCCTTCAATGCCGCATAGGCAGTTTAGAAATGCCTTATCAAGGTTGAACAACCGCAGGGCGTCTTCAATGCCGCATAGGCAGTTTAGAAAATTATCTCTATTTAAATTTAAATTTAACAATACTTCAATGCCGCATAGGCAGTTTAGAAAAGTCCTGATAAAGATATCCACCAGGGGAAGCACTTCAATGCCGCATAGGTAGTTTAGAAAAACTGATTAAAATATGTAAAACATGATACAATGTTTAGTGCCGTATAGGCAGTTTAGAAAATCTAGTTATTTTAGATAGTTTGAAGACATGGGTTCAATGCCGCATAGGCAGTTTAGAAATTAAGAAGTAATTACACTCTCCAAGTTTTGGGTTCATGGCTGTGTAAGTGATTTATAAAAAATAGTCGATAATTAAGAAACAGCAGAGCAAATAAAGACGAAAAAGTGAATTTAGGCTTTGTTTGATATTATTTATGATGTTAAAACTCCGATGTTTTGGTTTGCGTGTTTAAGGTTAATTTTATTATTATTTTGTTGAATTATTGTTGTTTAATCCTGTGATTATTAATAGAAATATATAAAATACAAATGACCAATATACCTAATAACATAAGATAAAGTTGGTTGTGTAAATAAGGGTATAAGCCCGATCCAATCAGTGGCCCTGCAATAAAACCTAATGACATTGCTGCTTGTAAAATTGCGGTAACTTGTCCTTGAATATTGGCTTCACAGCGTTGTGATGCATGGCTAATAATACCGGGATAAATAAAGCCATTGGCTATGCCAAAAAAAGCGAAAGCAATTAATATCATATAAATGTTAGATGATATAAACAGTAGTATTAAAGTCAGTAATAAAGCCATAATACCTAAATTAATCATTGTATTAGCTGATGGTTTCCAACGTTGGATAATAATCCCTTGGTTAATGACCGAGCTAATTGCACTCACGGTAAAAGCAATACTCACCCATTTAGCCGTCGCTATTGTTGATATTTGGTGATTATCTTGTATAAAAAAAGCGATGGTTTGTTGTGTGGATGAAAACACAATAAATGCAATAGACATAAGCACAATCGATGTTCTGAGTCTTTTATCGAACAAATTAAGCTTGTTAGTTTGAGGTTTGGTAGTTAAATCGGAATAACGGTTTGG
The DNA here is from genome assembly GCA_945271295.1 of uncultured Gilliamella sp. GTDB lineage: Bacteria > Pseudomonadota > Gammaproteobacteria > Enterobacterales > Orbaceae > Gilliamella. Next base: position 236,181 of record CALYPG010000001.1, read on the forward strand.
TGAGATTGATTTAATTGCAATCGTTAGCGGTAATAACATCACAATTGACGATAAAATGAGTGGAATTAATATTCCCCATGGAATAATAATACTCGCAATTGCAGGGCCTAGTATCATGCCTAAACCAAACATCATGCCAACTATTGCCATTTTTGATGGGCGTTGATTTAACGTGGTGTGATTAATAATATAAGTTTGAGCTGCAGGCATAATGGCGGCAGAAAAAATAGCAAATAAGCAGCGGGTTATCAGTAATAAAGTAATGGTAACCAAGACATTTAAATGACGCAATAAAGCGTACCATAAAATAGCCGCAAATAAGAGATTAAACAGGGCATAGCCAATCACACCGGTAATTAAAACGCGTTTACTGCCAGAACTATCCACTTTACGCCCCCAAAATGTTGACGATAAAAATGAAATCAGTGCTGCCGAACTTATAATGAGGCCAGTTTGAAATTCGGTTATAGTCAGATCACGAGCCAAAGGTGGAAATATGGCAAATACAATCGATTGTCCTGCACCAACCATTAAAATAAAAAAATAAATTGTATTAAAACTGTTTTTTGAATTAATCATTTAATTTCCTTAATTTGGCTGTTTTTTCGGGTGTAACTAATAACAAACTTCTGCAAAAACACCAGAATAGTTGGTTTAGTATTATCTTTAACATATTAACTTTTATTAAAAATTCAGTTTTAAACTGAATAATACTGCAATACTGCGTAATGATGTCATCTTTATTTTTTATCGGATGATTTAAAATTTATGAAGTATTATAATGATAATCATTATCATTATTTTTTGGTAGTAAAAAGATCGGATTTTATTCCTTTAATTTAATGATAGTGGTGAAGTCATGATTGATTGGCAGTGTAAGATAAGAGGGATTTGGGTTGTGATCGTTAATGATCAGAATAACGATGAATCAAAATTAATTTTTAAAGTAAAAAGGTTGGGGGTGTAAGAATAAAATTAATAAAAAAGTCAATGGTTACATTAGGCTTGAGTTTCGCTTTAAATGGTATAAAATTTGAACTCAAATCATTTTTAATATGTTATTAATAAGGTAATGCAATGTTTAATTTAAGAAAATATTTAGTAGGTTTATTTTTGTTTTTTAGTGCATCTTGTTTTTCATTAGATCATGTTGTTACTTTTGTTTGTACTGGTAATACAGGGCGAAGTCCTATGGCCGAAGCGTTGGCAAAGGATTATGTTAACAAGCATGATTTAAATATTGTCGTTCAATCCAGAGGTGTGAATGTGGATCCGAACGAAACTGCCCCAGAGCAAGGTACTGTAACAATTTTAAAACAACGAGGAATTGATATTTCAACGCATAAAGCAGCACAATTGACCAAAGAAGATATTACTAAATCAGACTATTTATTAACAATGACGCAGAAACATAAAGATAAAATATTAACTCAATATCCAGACGTGAAAGGTAAAGTATTTACATTAGCCGAGTTTGCAACAGGTGATAACGATGATCTTTCAGATCCCTATCAACAACCACTTGAGGCTTATAAAAAAGTAGAAAGCCAACTAGATAAGTTTTTACCGCTAGCATTAGATAAAATTGCAAAACAAAAATAGTGTCAGTTAGCTGATAATTTAGTACCAATTGATTAAACAAACCGTCATTAAGGGCGATTTGTTTATTTAGTTTGATGAAAAACGCATTGTTAAATTAATAAAATCAACAGGCTACTTAGCGTTATTTTAGTAAATGTACTGTGTTAAGTTAACATTACCTTGATACGCTGCATTACAGCGCAGTGCCTTTTTTGGGTAGCACAAAATTGCGGGTATCGACGCCTTCAATTTGTAGTAATTTAATTTTTTTATCAATACCACCGGCATAGCCAGTTAAGTTACCGTTAGCACCAATAACACGGTGGCAAGGAATAATGATTGATATAGGATTATGCCCGACAGCACCACCGACCGCTTGGCTGGACATGTTGGGTTGGTTAGTCTGTAATGCAATTTGTTTAGCTATATCACCATAAGTTATGACTTCACCATAAGGAATGTTACATAAAATATCCCACACTTTTTGCCTAAATGGCGAGCCATTTGGTGCAAGTGGTAATTGGTTGATCGTTTGGTTTTTGCCTGCAAAGTAGTTATCTAACCACTTTTTGGTGAGATTAAAGACAGGTAAATTTGCTTTTTCTATTATGTCTGCCGTTACTATCGCACCAAAATACTTTTGCCCGTCAATCCATAACCCAACAAGTTGATTTTGCTGACTTGCTAAGGTTATTTTGCCCAATGGTGAACAATAACTGGCTGAATAAAACATAATCTTTCCTTAGTTTGTTATAATGGCTAAAGTAACGGTAGTAGATTGTATCGCTAATTTTTACATACAATTGATGTTATTACATTTTTTATTTTGTATAAAAATACTCTATTATGATTTATAACGTGTGTTCTTATTTGTGATAAGTAAAACAATTAGAACTAATTAATTCATCAATGCAAATAATCAATCTAGTTAGTCTCTAAAGTAACGCCAACATTCACTTTTCGGCTTGGTTAAGCAATAAAATTACAGGTAAGTTAACCTAATTGATAATTTGGCTATATTGCTTGCACTATTTATGGCTAATTGTATAGTTCCTTGTAGTAGTTTAACTTGCATTGATTTTTATGAATAAGTAGCATGTTAGTGAGCATCCATTGTTAACGGGTAATTAATGTGATAAAAATAGCTCTTTTTTTATGATAAAAGGGTAATGACTCATACAAATGAGTCATTATGCGATTTTTATTTAGCTAGATTTTTACCTTTCTCAACATAACTCATATCACCAAAACTTTCGACAATAAACTTACCATCGTCTGTATAGCGGATTTTTGTTACACTAGCATTACCTAAAGGGCTGGTAATTGGTTTATCTAACATTTCTTGTACCATAGCCATAATTGCCATACCATGTGATACTACAAGAACATTGCCACCACCTTGAGCTTTGGCTGATTCAGCTATAGTTTTTAAAGAATTTTGCATACGTGTTTTTACCGTTTGGTAATCTTCGGCTTCGCCTGATTTTTCTACTGCGGCAATGGCATCCATCATTTTATCTAATGTTGCATTACCTTTGCCTAAATCAGCCATCAACTCTTTGGATGATGGGTAACCTAGATACTGAGCGGCTGGATCCCACATATTAGGATCAAGATCGCCTTCAAATAATCCAAAGCAGGTTTCACGTAATCCTTCCATTTCATTAATACTCATAGTGTCCCCTTTTGATTCCAGAACGATACGAGCAGTTTGTCTGGCGCGACCTGAATCACTGGAATAGACAGCAATAAAGTTAACATCTCTTAAACCTCGTCCTAGTTGCTGTGCAACTTCAATTCCTGGCTTGGTTAATGGTGTATCAGACCAACCTTGTGCTCGGTGAGTGGTATTGAACATGGTTTTACCATGCCGGGTTACATATAGGTAAACATCAGCAGCGATTGCTTGAGATATACCATAAATTAAAATAAATACTAGACTAGTTAATTTAATAAAATGTTTCATTTCTTCATCCTTTGGTTGTAACAAATTAAAGCGATAATCAATATTTAGTTATTTAGGTTTTACCTGTAAATTCAGTAACAATCCTATCAAAAGCCAGAGCTTAATTTAAAGATGCAATTTTTTTTAGAGCTAGTTCTCCACGACTAACGTATGCTTTACTGCCAATCTCATCGATATGATATTGGCCATTTTTATAAGTGATTTTTACTATTGTGGCATTACCTAATGGTTTATTTTTATTAATATCATCAGTTAAATCATCAATCATAATTTGCATCGACATCCCAGAAGAGATCACTAATACTGTTTTATCACCATGTTTAAGTGATTTTTGTACAATTGTATTGAGTGCATCACGGGTTCTTGATTTTACTTGTTGATAATTTTCAGCCATTTTTTTACTGTCAGCTTTGGCAATAGCATTGGTGAGATCTTTTACAGGGATTTTCCCTTGTTTATATGCATCAAAAAAGGTTGCCTTAGATGTGTATCCAAGGTATTTGATACTTGCGGTTACCATGTTGCTATTGGTTTGACCTTCAAATCCACCATAAAAGACTTCACGCAAACCGGTTAGTTCATTAAGTGAATAATTTTTAGTTTCCATTTGCGTGGTGATAACTTGCATAGTTTGCCTTTGACGTCCAGCATCACTGGTATAATATGCATCAAAATGAATATCTTTTAAGCCTTCACCTAAATATTTAGCTACTTTTATACCTTGTTCAGTTAACGGGGAATCTGCCCAACCTTGCACTAAATCGAAGGTGTTAAACAGTGTTTTACCGTGGCGAGCAAAATAGATAGTTAATGTGTCATTATCTGTTGTTTCTGACTGTGAAGCACAACCAGTTAATGCTGTAAATAGGATAAGTGATCCTATAGTTAATAACTTTTTTAGCTTCATTAAGCTGTTTCCTTTAAGTTATTTTTTCAAAGTCTGACCATCAGATTGAATAACAGATTGATACCAATAAAAGCTCTTTTTACGACTACGTTGTAAAGTCCCAGTTCCATCTTGGTTTAAATCAACATAAATAAAGCCATATCGTTTGGTGATCTCCGCTTTCGAGGCACTAATTAAGTCAATTGGTCCCCAACTAGTGTAACCCATTACCTCAACACCATCTTTAATGGCTTCATGTACTTGGACTAAATGATCGTTCATATATTCAATACGATAGTCATCATTGATAGAGCCATCTGCTGCAACTTTATCTTTAGCTCCTAAGCCATTTTCAACAATAAATAGAGGTTTTTGGAAACGTTCATAAAGTAGATTTAATAAATAACGGATACCAATTGGGTCTATTTGCCATCCCCATTCCGATGCTTTTAAATGTGGGTTAGGTACCATATCTAAAATATTGCCTTTTTTGCGCATGGAATCATCTTCAGTACCACAACAACTCATGTAATAACTAAATGAGATAAAATCTACAGTTTGTTTCAGATCTTGTTTATCTTGTTCAGTAATTTCAAGTTTGATGTTATTTTCTTTAAAATAACGTGTCATATAAGTAGGGTAATACCCTCTTGCTTGTACATCACCAAAAAATAGCCAACCATGGTTTTCATTATGTGTTGCCCAAACATCTTGCGGTTTTGGTGTTAATGGATAAGCGATTGCACCTAATAGCATATTGCCTATTTTGGCATCGGGGATCATTTGATGACATAATTTTACTGCTCGGCTGCTTGCTACAAGTTGATGGTGAATAGCTTGATAAATTTGTTCTTTGGTACTGTTTCTTGGCAACCCGACACCAGTAAAGGGTTCGTGTAATGACATATTAATTTCATTAAAGGTTAACCAATATTTAACTTTATCTTTATAACGAGCAAAAACGGTTTTCGCATAATTAGTGAAAAAATCAATCACTTTGCGATTACCCCAGCCACCATATTTTACTGTTAAATTATACGGCATTTCATAATGTGACAGAGTCACTAGTGGAGTGATATTGTGTTTTAACATTTCATCAAATAATTTATCATAAAATGCAAGTCCCTTTTCATTGGGTTGTTGTTCGTCACCATTAGGGAATATCCGAGTCCAAGCAATCGAAGTACGTAAGCAACGAAAACCCATTTCGGCAAACAGGGCAATATCTTCAGGGTAACGATGATAAAAATCTATAGCCTTATCTTTGATGCTGGTAATTGGTTTTTCGTTGCGGTTAATGATGTCGCCAAAAATGCCATTAGGCGTACAATCAGAGGTGGATAACCCTTTACCATCTTCTTGATAAGCACCTTCTACTTGATTGGCAGCAATAGCGCCACCCCATAAAAAATCTTTTGGAAATTGGATAGTCATTTTTTCTCCTTATTGCTTAGCTAATGCTAATAACGCTTGACCACATTGAATATCTTCTTGTTCGAAAATACACTGTACTTGTTGATAGTTATCACTATTGGTAATAATTATTGGCGTGGTAACTTCATAGCCTGCTTGTTTGATGGCCTCAATATCAAAACTGACTAATAAATCGCCTTTTTTTACTTTGTCTCCAGCTTCGATATGAGCTTCAAAATGTTGACCAGCGAGTTTAACCGTATCAATACCAATATGAATTAAAATTTCGGCGCCAGAATCAGTTAAAAATCCAATCGCATGTTTGGTTCTAAATAGCGAAACAACTTCGCCATCTTCAGGGGCAACGGCTTTACCAATTGTTGGGATAATGGCGATACCTTTGCCCATTAATTCACTGGCAAAAGTTTGATCATTAACTTGATTAAGTGGTATAACTTTGCCTTGCATTGGGCTTGAAACTGTTATAGTTTCAACTTCGTCAGCATTTGCTTGATTTTCAGTAGTTGATTCTGTTGAATTTGTTTTTTGGTTATCGGTTTGGGCTTGTTCTTTAGGTATACCAAAGAAATAAGTGACGATAGTAGCAATTAAAAATGATAACAAGGTACCAATTAGAGCCGCATAAAATCTTTCATCAACACCCTCAGTAGGTATGATTTGTAAGAAAGTAAAAATACTAATCAAACCAAAAGAATAAGTTACAGTGTGGAAATAACCGATGATAGCACCACCAATGGTTGCCGAGATGCAACCAATCACAAATGGTTTTTTTAATGGTAGATTTACCCCATAAATAGCCGGTTCGGTCACGCCAAAAATACCTGATAAAACCGATGAACTGGCTAATGTTTTGAGTTGCTTATCTTTAGTGCGAAGTCTAACTGCTAGTACTGCACCTACTTGAGCAAACACTGCAGGTAAGAGAATCGGTAACATAAAGTCTTCATGACTGACAGTTAAGTTATTCATTGCAAATGGTACTAATCCCCAATGGATACCGAAAATCACCATAACTTGCCAGAAAGCTGCCAGAATCATTGAGGCAATAACCGAGTTAAGTTGGTAAACATAGATAATTCCGTAGGCGATTATATCGCTTAAAAATGTCACAACTGGCCCAATCACAGCAAAAGTCAATGGTACAGTGATTAATAATCCGCATAAAGGGGCAATGAAGCGTTTAAAAGAATCATGCATTATTTGATTAAAACTTTTTTCTAATATTGAATAGAACCAGCTTGCTATGATAACAGGGAAAACAGATGACGCGTATGGAATGAGTTTAATTGGAACATCAAACAATTGAGTTGTGACCTGTAACGATTTTCCCATCATGCCAACTATATCTGGATGAACTAAGGCGGCTCCGATCATCATACCGACAAATGGATTACCACCAAATTTTTTAGTGGCACAAAAACCTAAAATAATCGGTAAATAATAAAATGGCGCATCGGCAATGGCCCAAAGGAAATTAAAGTTTGGCGTTTTATCTTGAATAACATTGGTAACCAGTAATAAAGAAATTATACCTTTCAAAATACCGGCAGGGACAATAACGACTAAAGTTGGAATAAATATACCGGAAATAAGATCAATAAGTTTTGATAAAATGTTGGTATTTTTAGGTGGTGCTTCAGCGGCATTTTGCTCGTTCAATTGCGTGAGTTCCATAATGTCGTTAAATACTTCGTTAACATGATTACCAATAACAACTTGGAATTGTCCACCACTTTGTACAACGGTAATAATTCCTACTTGTTTTTTTAAAGATTCCGCATCTGCCTTAAGGTTATCTTTAAGTACAAATCTTAATCTTGTGGCGCAATGTACTAAACTAGATATATTATCTTTACCACCAACATGCGTAATGATTGATTCGGCAAGTTCTTTATTTTTCATGAAAAAAATCCTAAGTTTAAGCCAAAAAAAAGACCTAAATCCCTTCTAGGTTAAGGGATTTAGGTCTTGCCTGTCTATTATTAACAGTAACAATCCAAATTTGCCGTTAGCTTATCACTAAATAAATTAAACAAGTAAGTGAAAATAGCATAAAAACATTAATTTTGTGATCTAGCTCTCATTTTTAAGTGTTTTTTCGATATGTTGTGATTCATTACGTAGTCGTTCAATATGCATGGTTAGATACATGCTCTCTTCATCACTAAGGGGATGTTGATATTGTTGAATTAAATGTAAGTCAATTTGCTTAGTACAATGATAAGATTGTGCATATTTTTGCCGAATTAATTCATATAATGAATCATCTTGTTTGCTTGGTTTTCCGGGATTTAATATACGTTGAGCAAAGAACTTTAAGTGAGTGACGAAACGTTGGTAAGATAGACTTTCTTCATCATATTCGAAATTAAAATGATATTTTACAATATTAAGAATTTCACGCATGATTTTCGTCATATTAACGATATTAGGCATGGTGTCATTAAGTTGGGCATTAATAATGTGGAAAGTAATGAATCCGGCTTCGTCTTCAGGTAATTCAACAGATAAACGTTCTTTTATAATTTTCAAGGCATACAAGCCAATTTGAAACTCTTTAGGATAGAACTTTTTAGTTTCCCACAAAAAATTATTTGGAATATCAAATCCTTGTTTATGCCGTTCTATCGCAAAATGGATATGATCAGTCAGAGATATATAGATACTATCTTGTAATTTTCCATCTAAAAATTGTTTAGCATGATTAATGATAATTTCTGAAGCAGTTAGGACATTAATTGGAATTTCAGAAAGTAACTCAGCAAATTTCGGTAGTGTTTCTTTATTGGATAATGAAAACTTTTTTTCGATGAGTTTTGGATCAATTAAATCACCTTCATGCTTTTTAAATCCTACTCCTCGGCCAGTCACAATTAATTCATTGCCTTTAGGGTCAAGGGTAACAACAACATTATTATTTAGTATTTTATGAACTTTCATGTGTGTTACTGTCTAAATTGAAGTATCGGTATTATGAATTGGCTATTAAAAATAGAAAGAGGGAAAGTAAAAAAGTGTGATGGATATCCCGTTTTTAGTAAAATTATATTGCTATTAATTGAAAAAAAGTAACAAAAAAACCCGATATTAAGGCCAATATCGGGTGGGTAAAATAATAAATTATTCTGCTAATAATTTATTCATAGTTTGTATAAATTTGCTTGGATCATTTAATGAGCCTTTTTCAGCAAGTAGTGCTTGATCGAGTAACAATTCAACCCAATCACTAAATGCGCTGTCGTCTTGCGTATCAGCAATACGTTTAACCAATTTATGATCTGGATTAATCTCAAAAGTATATTTGATTTCAGGTGCTTTTTGTCCAGCAGCAGCAAATAGTTTAGCCATTTGTGTCGACATTTCATCCGCTGCTGTAGTCACAATCGCTGGTGTATCAGTTAAGCGATGAGTTAATTTCACATCTTTGACTTTATCACCTAGAACCGTTTTCACTCTCTCAATAAATGGTTCAAGTTCTTTTTCTGTTTGTTTTTGTTCTTCGTTATTTTGATCTGCAAGTTTTTCAATGGATTCGTCAGATTTACTGATTGATTGGAACTGTTTACCAGCAAATTCAGTTAAGTTGCTCATCATCCATTCATCAATACGATCAGATAACAATAATACTTCAATACCTTTTTTACGGAATAGCTCAAGATGTGGACTATTTTTAGCTGCACCATAACTATCAGCAGTGATGTAATAGATCTTTTCCTGACCTTCTTGCATTCGACTAATATAATCGTCTAATGAAATAGTTTGTGCATCACTATCATTTTGTGTAGAACTAAAACGTAATAATTTAGCAATTGCTTCACGATTTGTGAAATCTTCGCCAGTTCCTTCTTTCAATACTAAGCCAAACTCAGTCCAGAACTGTTGATATTGTTCTTGATCATCTTTAGCCAGTTTTTCTAACATTTGTAATACACGTTTAGTACAAGCATTACGTAAGTTTTGGGTCACTTTATTATCTTGCAAGATTTCGCGCGAAACATTTAATGGTAGATCGTTTGAATCAATTAAGCCTTTTACAAATCGTAAATAATTAGGCATAAATTGCTCAGCATCATCCATAATAAATACACGTTGTACATATAGTTTTAATCCATGTTTATTATCACGGTTCCACATATCCCAAGGGGCTTTTGAGGGAATATAAAGTAAGCTAGTATATTCTTGTTTGCCTTCAACACGGTTGTGGCTCCAACTTAGTGGATCAGCAAAATCATGAGAGATATGTTTATAGAACTCTTTATATTCATCATCACTGATTTCAGCCTTGCTACGTGTCCAAAGTGCTTGAGCTTTATTGACTTTTTCCCATTTTACTTCATTACTTTCTTCATCAGTGGTTTGTACTTCAACCGGTAATGAAATATGATCAGAGTATTTACTGATGATAGAACGTAAGCGCCAATCATCTAAAAATTCTTTTTCTTCTTCTTTTAAATGTAATATTATTTCGGTTCCGCGAGTTTCTTTGGTGTCGTCAGAAATAGTATATTCCCCTTCACCTGCTGATTCCCACTTAACTGCTTCATCAGCTTTAGCCGTTGCAGCTCGAGTTCGGACCGTCACTTTATCAGCAACAATAAAGGCAGAGTAGAACCCAACCCCAAATTGGCCGATTAATTGGCTATCTTTAGCTTGATCACTACCGATAGATTCTAAAAACGCTTTAGTGCCTGATTTAGCTATGGTACCTAAATTTTCAATTACTTCATCTCGCGTCATACCAATTCCGTTATCCGAAATGGTTAAAGTCCCCGCTTCTTTATTAGCCGAAATTCTTACGCCCAATTCACCATCACCAGCATAAAGATCTGGATTTTCCAATGCTCGAAATCGGAGTTTGTCTGCTGCATCAGAAGCATTTGAAATTAGTTCTCTTAAAAAGATCTCTTTATTGGAATATAAAGAGTGAATCATTAAATGAAGGATTTGTTTAACTTCGGATTGGAATCCTCGAGTTTCAGTACCTTGTTTACTCATTGACTAATACCTCAAATATAATTAGCAAACTCAATTAACAAAAAGCAAAGAATCAAATGTTCATTTTTACCGAATAATAAATGTCGGTATTGCGTTTTTAGTTAATTGAAATTTTATAGCTTAATGGTTTGATTAATGGTTGTGTTGATATATGGGAATTAAAAAAATAATTTCAAGAGAAACAATCAATTTTATCGGTTAATCATTACCAAAAGAACAATACTTAAACAAAAAATTTGATTAAAAGAGTTAGTCTCTATCAATAATTTAATAAAAAAGCCTTGATATTATCAAGGCTAATTAACAAAAATAGGTAAAATAAAATATATGACTAGCTTTCAGGCATAAAACCATAAACAAGAATTAATATAACCGCAATAGGGATAATAAAACGAGTTAAGAAAGTCCATACGGTAAACCAAGTTGGACTTAAATTAAGCTCTTGTTTAATAAGTGTTTGTTTCATCATCCAACCACCAAATAAGATGGTGCCAAGACCAGTAACAGGTAGCATTATTTTACTGGTTAGATAATCTAATAAATCAAAAATGTTTTTATTGAATAGTTTGACATCAGCCCATTCATTAAACGCTAACAAACAAGCAATACCTAATGCCCAAATAATAACACTACTTACTATTGTTGCTGCTTTACGTCCTAGCGGTGTTTTTTCTTCCAATAGCTCGACAGTTGGTTCAAGTAATGAGATAGAAGAGGTTAGGGCTGCAAATGTTAAAAAGATAAAAAATAGTACGCCCAAAATGGTACCACCAGCCATATTACCAAAGGCAATTGGTAAGGTTACAAAAATAAGTCCAGGACCAGAACCTGGTTGTAAACCATTAGCAAATACGAGAGGGAAAATAGCCAAACCAGATAACATAGCGACTAAGACATCTAAAATTACCACAGTACGAGCGGTAGAGAGTAAGTTAACATCTTTGCCAAGATAAGAACCATAAGCCATCATGATACCCATGCCTAGTGATAAACTAAAGAAAGCATGGCCTAACGCTGCAAGTACGGCTGTTCCATTGATTGCAGACCAGTTAGGAGTGAATAAAAATTTAAATGATTCACCAAATGCAGGGCCACTTACATAAGCAGCATAGGCAACTAAAATTAATAATAAAATCCCTAAACCAGGCATCATGACTTTACAAGCACGTTCCAGACCAGCACCAACACCCATCGCCACAATAAATGCTGTTGCAGCCATAAATACGGTATGCCATGTTAATAGGTGGTTCACATTACCAAGGAAATCAGTAAAAATTTGTCCAGTTATTTCGCCATTAGCATTAAGGAAAACGCCTTTCCCTGCCAAGAAAATGTAATCTGTGGCCCAACCACCAATTACACTATAGAATGATAGAATTAAAAACGAACCAAGTACGCCGATAATACCAACCCAGCGCCAAGATCGAGAACGACCTTCTGAGGCAGCCACATCTTCCATGGTATGAATTGGATTTTTTTGACCACGTCGACCAATTAACCATTCCATCACTAGAATTGGTAAGCCAATAACAAACATAAAAATCAAATAAGTGAGAACAAATGCAGAGCCGCCCATTTCACCTGCCATATAGGGGAATTTCCAGATGTTACCCAACCCCACAGCAGAACCTGCCGCCGCAAGCATAAATCCCATGCGTGAGCTCCATTGTGAATGACTTTTTTTCATCGTACTTGTCGTCATGAATATTATCCCTTGAATCTTAATTGGTTAATTCTAGTTTAAATGTGTTTATTTATAAAACGAGATCTTTAATCATGCCATGAAATTATGCTAGAAACAAGCAATGTTTTTTGATATTGAATAACAATTAAATTGTTTTTTGCTATTAAGATAACATAATCAAATAAGTCAAAAATTTTATTAAGCATAACAGCTATCTGTTTTCATGAATAATAATTAGGACATTGATTGATAATAGTGATTGCATAGATTATATTTAAACAATTAGGTTAAAATCACTAGAGTAAATAAAGAGAATTTATGTCAAAAAATATTGACGTTAATGAAATAAACAAATTTTCACAACTTGCAAGCCAATGGTGGGATCCTAATGGTCAATGTAAACCATTACATATTATTAATCCCTTACGGGTTGATTATATTCAACAGCAATGTGGTTCATTACAGCATAAAGAAATATTAGATGTTGGTTGTGGTGGCGGTATATTATCCGAAAGTTTGGCTAAATTAGGTGCAAATGTTACCGGCATCGATCTTGCAGACCAATCATTAGCCGTTGCTAAACTTCATGCTGAGCAAAACAGCTTAACGATAACCTACAAAAAACAGACCGTTGAAGATCTTGCTAATCAAACTCCAGCACAATATGATGTAATAACCTGTATGGAATTATTAGAACATGTCCCAGATCCAGCCTCAATTATTAGTGCCTGTGTAAAACTACTTAAACCAAATGGAAAACTGTTTTTGTCTACTATAAATCGTAATCACAAAGCAAGGTTACTCCTGATTCTCGGTGCCGAATATATAGCAAAACTAGTACCTAAAGGCACACACGATTTTAATCGCTTTATTCGTCCTTCAGAATTAATGACGTGGGTTGAGCGGTCAGGATTAGAAGTAAAGGATGTGATTGGTATGGAATATCATTTACTTAGAAATAAGTTTAAGTTAAGTACTAATATAGATGTAAATTATATTTTGTTAGCACAAAAACACGAATTCAATTGTAAAAACGTGATCTAATTCTCATTTTAGATAAATTTTTGAATATTATTTTTAGATTTCTCTATAATCCCCGCGTTACCGATAACATGGAGCAATAATTTTAGTTTAAAAGTAAATCCAATATAACCAAAATGGTGAAGTAAGGATTAATGCTTTTGGCTATTTATGAACTTGTTTCAATACCTCTATTATCTCTTGTTACCGGAAACATTTATTGTTTTATTAAGAGGAATTATTTATGCCGTTAATTATAATCGCTATTGGTGTAGCGTTATTACTTATTTTGATGTTACCACTAAGAGTCAATGGATTTATTGCTTTGATTCTGGTGGCCCTAAGTGTTGGTGTAATGGAAGGTATGCCAGTGATGAACGTAGTTACATCAATAAAAAACGGAGTAGGTGGTACATTAGGTAGTTTAGCCTTAATCATGGGCTTTGGTGCCATGTTAGGTAAGCTGCTTGCTGATTGTGGTGGTGCACAGCGTATTGCAACTACACTCATTACCACATTTGGTGACAAAAAAATCCAATGGGCAGTTACTTTAACTGGTTTTATCGTAGGTTTTGCTCTTTTTTATGAAGTAGGCTTTGTTTTATTGCTACCATTAGTATTGACGATTGCCGCAACCTTACGTATTTCGCCTCTTTATATTGGTATTCCAATGGCTGCCGCTTTGTCGGTAACACATGGATTTTTACCTCCTCATCCTGGTCCAACAGCCATTGCTGAGATTTTCAAAGCTGATATGGGGCGAACTTTACTTTATGGCACTATTATTGGTATCCCAACGGTTATTTTAGCGGGACCAATGTTAGCTAAATTACCATTTATTCGTGCTATTAATCGTCCTATTGAAGATGGATTATATAATTCAAAAAAATTTACTGATGAACAAATGCCAAGCTTTGCTGTTAGTGTTTTCACGGCATTAATTCCTGTCATTTTAATGTCTATCCGTGCGGTATGTGAGATGACATTAGACAAAGGTCACCTGGTATTACCGTATGTTGAGTTTTTTGGCGATCCAGTAATTGCAACCCTGATTTCAGTACTCATTGCGGTATTTACTTTTGGTATTTGGCGAGGACGTTCAATGGCCGAAATTAATAGTACACTTGGTGATTCAATCAAAATTATTGCCATGATGTTATTAATTATTGGCGGAGGTGGCGCATTTAAACAAGTGTTAGTTGATAGTGGTGTTAAGGTATACATTGAAGAAATGATGCATGCATCAAATGTTTCACCAATTATTATGGCATGGTTAATTGCAGCATTATTGCGATTGGCATTAGGCTCAGCAACAGTTGCAGCATTAACTGCTGGTGGTATTGTATTTCCATTAATTGCCACAACCGGTGTAAGCCCTGAATTGATGGTAATTGCCACCGGCTCAGGCAGTGTGGTTTTTTCGCATGTTAACGATCCGGGATTCTGGTTATTTAAAGAGTATTTCAATTTGAGTATAACTGAAACCATGAAATCATGGTCATTACTAGAGACCATTATATCAGTTTGTGGATTGTTAGGTTGTTTGGTTATTAATATGTTTATTTAATAATTATATTTGCATATATACTTCATCGAATTTTTTCGATGAGGTATAAAATAAATGCTTAAATCCAGCAGACTATTATGTTTAAATCCATCATTAAAGGTCGAACTTAACAGGGTTGCAATAAATAAAAAATTAAATTTCACTGGTTTTTTACCTGATAAGTAGGTAAAATGTTTCGGCAATATTTTATCAACAATTCTACTCAATGGTGAATATTGTCATGTCTCGTATAGTTAAAGAAGCCCTCACATTTGACGATGTGTTACTAGTTCCAGCTCATTCCACTGTATTACCTAACTCTGCCGATATTAGTACACAACTTACCCAAACAATCAAATTAAACATTCCTATGCTGTCAGCAGCAATGGACACTGTAACCGAATCTGAGCTAGCTATTGCTCTGGCACAAGAAGGCGGTATTGGATTTATCCATAAAAATATGTCAATTGACAACCAAGCTTACCATGTAAAACGGGTCAAAAAACACGAAAGTGGCATCGTTCAAGATCCAGTCACCGTCCTGCCAACGGCAACTATTAGCGAAGTGATTAAACTGGCAAAAGAATATGGATTTGCTGGCTTCCCGGTAGTGACGCAATCGCAAGAATTAGTGGGTATTATTACTGCTCGCGATGTGCGCTTTGCGACAGATTTATCATTACCAGTAACAGCTGTAATGACTCCCAAAGAACGTTTAGTTACTGTCAGGGAAGGTGAACAACGTGACATTGTACTTAAAAAAATGCATGAACACCGAGTTGAAAAAGTGTTAGTGGTTGATTCCGGATTTCATCTAAAAGGCATGATCACTGTTAAAGATTACAACAAAGCTGAACAAAAACCTAATGCTTGTAAAGACGAACAAGGTCGTTTGCGGGTGGGAGCCGCTGTTGGTGCTGGTGCGGGTAATGAACAGCGTATAGCAGCGTTAGTTGAAGCCGGTGTAGATGTGTTATTAATTGATTCATCTCATGGTCATTCCGAAGGCGTATTACAACGTATTCGTCAAGCTAGACAACTGTATCCAGATTTGCAAATCATTGGTGGTAATATTGCCACAGCACAAGGGGCTAAAGCACTAATTGATGCCGGTGTAAGTGCCGTTAAAGTAGGCATTGGTCCTGGTTCAATTTGTACAACTCGTATTGTAACAGGTGTTGGTGTACCACAAATTAGTGCCATTATGGATGCGGTGGAAATGGCACAAAAATATAATATTCCTGTGATTGCAGATGGTGGTATTCGTTTTTCTGGGGATATTGCCAAAGCGATAGCTGCTGGCGCATCTAGCGTTATGGTTGGTTCAATGTTTGCTGGCACAGAAGAAGCACCAGGTGAAATTGAGCTATTCCAAGGTCGTGCTTATAAATCTTATCGTGGTATGGGATCATTGGGTGCCATGGCAAAAGGATCTTCCGATCGCTATTTCCAAACCGATAATGCTGCTGACAAATTAGTTCCAGAAGGGATAGAAGGGCGCATTGCCTATAAAGGGCTATTAAAAGAAATTGTTCACCAACAAATGGGTGGTTTACGCTCTTGCATGGGGCTTACTGGTTGTGCAACCATTGAAGAATTACGCACCAAATCGCAATTCTATCGCATTACTGGTGCTGGTATGAAAGAAAGCCATGTCCATGACGTACTCATCACCAAAGAACCACCTAACTATCGTGCTGGTTCTTAATTTAAATTATTAAATCGGCGGTGCCAGTTGCCTTAGCGATAATCGCTTATGACCGACAACACCAACACTATGCCAATCAATGCCAGCCAATGCGCTGGCATTTTTATGCTTGCCAAGATGTTTCAGGAAAGCTATACGTTTGCGTATGAAATACCACAATTCATCACACATATTTTTTAAATAGATAATAACTCAATCCTCCCATTAAAATAGTAATGGCATAGAGTTTTATTAAACTTGACCAAATAACGTTAAAGCTGACGTCCTTTAAATAAATCTGTTTGCTCAGTTCAATAAAGTGGCGCACCGGATTGAGTTCGGTTAGGTAGCGTAAGCATAATGGCATGTTTTCAATCGGGGCAATAAAACCTGACAGTAAAATGGCGGGCACCATAAAGGTGATAATACCAATAAATGCCTGTTGTTGGGTTGAACACAGTGACGAGATGAATAAGCCAAATCCCACTAACGATAAGCCATAACTCATCATGCACAGGTAGAACAATAAGCAACTACCTTGAAACGGAATTTGATAAATGTAGACACTGGCAATAAGTATGGCGCTACCTTGTAAGGTGGCAACGATTATTGCCGGCATGGCTTTGCCAATAAAAATTTGCCAAGTGGCTAATGGCGAAATGCGTAACTGGTCAAGCGTGCCTTGTTCACGCTCACGTGCCACGGATAATGAGGTGACAATCATCACACCAATGGTGGTGATGAGTGCCACTAATGATGGCAAAATAAAATATTTATAGTCCAAATTACTGTTAAAACGGTGGCGAACAATCAAACCATTATGGGTTTGCCCTGAGCGTTGTTGCTGATACTGCATGATGATTTGTTGAATATAATTGGCAGCAATTTGCGCGCTATTGGATTTGCGACCATCTAAAATAATCTGCAATTGTGGTGATTCGTCATTGAGTAATTTTCGGGCAAAATCATCCGGAAATTGCACTACCACTAGGGCTTTTTGATGATTAATGGTGTCACAAATGGCTGCTTGCGAATCTAACACCAGTACTTTAGAAAAACTGTTGGCATGTGATAGCCGATTAATCAGCTCGGTACTGGGTTCATCTATATTGGGGCGATACACTGCAATGGTGGCGTTGGTCACGTCCAAGGTGGCGGCAAAAGGGAAGATTATAATTTGCATTAACACCGGCATAATTAGAATAATTCGGGTTTGTTTATCTTGCCATAATAGGGCCAGTTCCTTTTTGATTAAGGTTATGATGCGGTAACAAGTGGCATTGTTGATGAAGTTTAGCATGGTGTGAGTCCTTGTGCCTTAATCTAATTGTAAGCGGGTTTTTTTGAGGATGGCGATAAATAACAGCAACATAAACATCAATAAAAAACCAACATTGACCACTAATACTGAAACAATATCTCCCGCTAAAAACAAGGTTTGCAAGATGTTTACATAATAACGGGCGGGGATAATATAGGTAAAAATCCGTATTACAGCTGGCATACTACTGATTTCAAAAATAAACCCAGAAAGCATGACTGTTGGTAAAAAAGCGACATTTAAGGCGATCATGGCGGCATTAAATTGATTGCGAGCAATGGTGGAAATGAGTAAACCCAAACCCAGAATCACAAATAAAAACAAGCTGCTTAACATAAATAATAGCGTGATCGAACCACGAAAAGGCACTGCTAAGATGAATACCGTTACCACAAAGCAGATAACTAACGCCACTAAACCCAATAAGTAGTAGGGGATTAATTTGGACACAATAAATTCGAGTTTAGTCATCGGGGTGGAAAGTAAGGCTTCCATAGTGCCACGTTCCCATTCGCGGGCAACCACTAGCGAGGTTAAGATAGCGCCAATAACCGTCATAATGATCGTTATCGCCCCAGGTAAAATGAAGTTTTTACTAATTGCCGCTGAGTTAAACCAAGCATGTGAAGTTATGGCAATAGTTGGCGCTGGAGTGGTGAGTTGATTTTGGTTTTGCTGTTGTAACCAAATTTGCCAAATACCGGACAAATAACCTTGCACAAAATTAGCGGTGTTGGGCTCGCTACCATCGGTGATCAGTTGAATATTGGCTTGTTGATTATGCATTTGCTGGGCAAAGTTCACCGGAATAATGACCATGCCACGAATATCACCACGACTTAATTTTGCTGACAAGCTATGGCGGTTATTATCAAAAATGGGTTCGATATAAGCGGAACCCTTTAATACTTGTACAAAGTCATGAGCCGCTTGGCTCGGTTGTTCGATTAACACTCCAAGGCGGACTTTGTTGGAATCCAAACTAATACCATAACCAAACAGGAACAGCAGTAATAAGGGGATAATCACCGCAATCAGCCAACTGCTAGGGTCACGGATGATTTGTTTGAGCTCTTTTTTACACAGGGTAAGCGTGCGCGGTAATGAAAATATCATCAAGTTACCTCCGGCTGTGAATCTAGGACTAACTTAACAAAGGTTTGCTCCATGGTGGCATTGGTTGCGACTTGTTGTTTTAGTTGATTTGGCGAACCTAGGGCAATCACTTTGCCGTGATTAATTAAGGCAATGCGATCACAATATTCGGCTTCATCCATAAAGTGGGTGGTGACCATTACGGTAACACCTTTGTCAACTAAGCTGTTTATGTGGATCCAAAATTCTCGCCGCGTAATTGGATCGACCCCAGAAGTGGGTTCATCGAGAAACACAATTTCTGGTTTATGCATTAGTGCACAGGCAAGGGCTAAGCGCTGTTTAAACCCTAATGGCAAGGATTCCGGAGTTTGTTCTAAAATTGGTGCAAAATTAAAAGCGGTTATCATCTCGTAGATACGTTCGGTTTGTTGATGCCCCATTAAGCCATAAATTCCGGAAAAGAAGCTCAAGTTTTGCTGCACGGTTAATTTGTCGTACAGTGAAAAACGCTGCGCCATGTAACCAATTCGTTGCCTAACTTGAGTAGCACTATGTTTGAGATCCAAGCCTAGTACCAGTGCTTGCCCATGACTAATTGGCAACAAACCGCACATCATTTTAAAGGTGGTCGATTTGCCAGCGCCATTAGGGCCAAGCAGACCAAAAATCTCACCGCGTTTAATGGCAAAATTAACATGATCGGTCGCAACAAACGCCCCAAAAGTGCGAGTCAGATCTTTGGCTTCAATCACTATATCACTAGCTGCACCAGTCACTTTAGGCATGATTTTAGTTAAGATTGACTGTTTACTTTCAATGCCACCAAGTAGATCGATAAAGGCATCTTCAAAGCGCCCTTGGGTGGCAGTGGTAGTAATAGTGGTAGTTGGCAATTTGGCGATCACTTGCTCAATGGTTTGCTCCGGTTTAAGAATCAAACGAATGTTATCGCCCTCAATCACACCATCACTAACTTGCGGTAATTTAAGTGCCGCTTGTAATAGTTGCCGATGGGGGTAAGTGGCTGCCAGCAAATACACCCGATTGGTTACTCGTTGGTTGAGTTGGTTTGGATCGCCTTGATAAATTAGTTGCCCCTGATTGAGGAGCAAAATATTTTGGCACTGTTCGGCCTCGTCAAGGTAAGAAGTACTCCAGATAATCAGCATACCTTGATTAGCCAGTTGGTGCGCCATTTGCCACAATTCTTGGCGGGAAATAGGATCAACGCCAACGCCGGGTTCATCTAGTAACAAGATTTGCGGCTCACCAAGTAAGGTACACGCCAAGCCTAATTTTTGTTTCATGCCACCAGATAACTTGCCGGCGAGGCGATCGGTAAAGCGACCCAAATCGGTAAATTTAAGTAACTTGGCAAACAATGGTTGCCGATCAGCAGCCCCGATACTACGCAAATCAGCAAATAAATTGAGATTTTCTAATACGGTGAGATCTTCATACAAACCGAATTTTTGCGGCATATAACCTAAAATGGCACGTAATTGTGATCTGTCTTGGGTAGGGCTTAATCCGGCTACAGTGATTTGCCCTTGCGTAGGCGAAAGTAAACCAGCTAGCATACGCAGTAAGGTGGTTTTACCGGCACCGTCAGGCCCAACTAAGCCAGTTACCCCTTGACTGGCAATGGTTATTGATAATGGTTGCAGGGCAACCATTGGTGGTTGCTTTTTGCGGGTAAATTGCTTAGTAACATTTTGTAACACAATTTGCTTAGCTGGGTGCATAAAATGACCGTCACTGAGTAAATTTAATGGTTACCGGCATGCCTTGCCGCAACAGATCATCGGCTTGACCGCTGCCGGTAGCATTAATCTGAATGCGTAAGCGATAGACCAGATCGGTGCGTAATACTGGTGTTTCAACGGTTTTAGGCGTAAATTCAGCGGTAGGCGACACAAAGCCAATTTTGCCAATATAGGCCTGATCGGGTCGGCCATCGGTATAAATATAAACTTCACGGCCGGCAATGGCTTGCGCTAAGTTGACTTCGTCAATATAAGCCCGTACCCAAACGGGTTGATCTAAGGATATGGCATAAACAGGCGTGCCAGCGGTTAACATGGTGCCCGGTTCCACTGCGCGGGTTAAAATGGTGCCATTGGACGGGGCATAAAGTTCAGTATCAGCCAAATTAAGCTCTGCTTGATCTAACTGCGCTTTAGCCGCAGCGACGGAGGCCTGGGCTGCTTCAATCTCTTCTTTGCGGTAACCATTAGTTAATTGGTCAAGTTTTTGTTTGGCCGTTTGTAAGTTTGCTTGGGCTTGGTTGCGTAAGGTTAAACTGTTATCAAGCTGATCTTTGGATATCGAGGCGGATTTAATTAATTTTGCCATACGCTGATAATTGCTTTC
Source organism: uncultured Gilliamella sp. (assembly GCA_945271295.1). Classification (GTDB taxonomy): domain Bacteria; phylum Pseudomonadota; class Gammaproteobacteria; order Enterobacterales; family Orbaceae; genus Gilliamella. Next base: position 257,772 of record CALYPG010000001.1, read on the forward strand.
GGCATAATCATAAGTAGCTTGATATTGTAATACTTGTGCCGCGGCTTGGGCGACTTCTTCTTTACGGTAGCCGGTGGTGACTAAATCAAGCTGGGCTTGTTGCACCATTAAATTGGCCTTAGCTTGCGCCAAAGCAATTTGGTAAGGTTCGGCATCGAGTTTGGCTAGCAGATCGCCTTGTTTAATATGGTCGCCTTCTTCATTGGCTAAGTGCAGTAAGCGCCCGGTCACCCGAAAACTACTATTAACGGTGCGAATGTCGACATTACCATACAATACTAGTGGCGGAGTGCTTTTGCAAACCAGCCACACACCATACCCCAGTGCTGCAATTACCACTAATGCGATTATTATGCTGCGTTTTTTCTTCATTGGTTATTCTCGCTTAGATTATTGGGCAATGTGTTTTAATAGTTTGTGTAAAATAGTGCGTAATTGTTGGCGTTCTTCTGCCGTAATAACTTGCCAGGCAGCAACAATTTTTTTCTCGATTGGTGGCATTTGTTTTTGAAAAAAGTGACTGCCCTTATCAGTTAGGATCAACCAATGCGAACGGCGATCGTTAGGAACTTGTTTACGAGCAACTAAATCGTTAGCAACTAGAGCATCGACAAAGCGGGTGATTTGTACTCGGGAAAAGTTAGTCAGTTCACTAATTTGTGAAGGTTTAACCCCTTCAGGGTGGTGCCATTGAACCACTAAAAGCACGGCAAATAATTTGTCGTCCAGTTGGTGCTTTTTGTAGATTTCATTAAGATTTTCGAGTAAAGCCTCAGTGCTGAACTGTAATAAACGGGTTAAATAGATTTCATCGTATTTGGCAGAAAACCCTTTAGATTGAAATTTATGAATGATCTTTTCTACCGTAGTAATTTCAATAGCCATAATCAGCACCTTATAAAATAGTTTCATTTGTAACTATATCAAATGAAACTATTTTGGCAATTAAATTTTTTGCTTGATTTAAAGTAAGGTTATGTTTTGGATTTGCTGGCTCCTTATTTTTTTATGTAATATTGTTTGGTTCTAAGTCACTGTAACTGTTTATTAGTAATAACTTTTAGGGTAATGACTTATCCTAAAGAAAGGTGCAGTACCGTATACAAATTATGATTGGTAGTAATTGGCCTTTGTTTAAAGAAAGTAAAAGTAACATATTGCCATTTGTCTGGATTATAGATTACGACTTTTGCTAGCTCATCTGGATATTGCATATTTTTAAAACGAAAATCTTTTAATTGTGCTTGTTTAGGAATATTTGCTACCTGCTCCAAAACATATCGGCATTGCGAAAATGACTGACTGAGTTCAATTGTAGCTGCCAGTCCAATATTAATATTTTGCCAGCCAAACGAATCAATAATATTGTCAAAATAACCATCAAAGATAAATTTAGTCATTCCAGTAGTTTGTTGCCAAACATAAAGTGGGCAATAACTATTAGCTAAATTATCGTTACCTTTTTCTGAGATTAGATAGGCTTTAAATAATAAATCTGCAAAACCATCCATTTGGTAACCATGTTGTTTAACCCGATTTTTTATGATCTGCATATCATAATCGGCAGGTAAGTTAATTTTATATTGCATTGCTTGCATAAGGTGTTCCTCATTGATTAAGTTGATTTATTTTAGGCAGTTAATTGAGGTTTGAATAATTCTAATTTATGATTGGGATATCAAAAATAATGATAAGGAGCAATTGATAATGGATTTTAAAGGATTAAAAATTTTTAAAACGATTTATGAAGTTAAAAGTTTGAATAAAGCCGCCAACATTTTAGGGTATACGCAATCTAATGTGACGGCGCACTTAAAAAAAATGGAACAGGAATTGAAAACTACGCTGGTTATTCGTAGCTTTATTGGAATTAAACCAACAGAAGCAGGTGAGCAATTTTACATTTTTGCCAGTCAAACTTTAAATAAATTGGCTAAACTACAACAATCATTTAAATCTATGCGTCCAACTTTACTGATTTCTGAACTACTATTCCAATTTGTGGTTATTGAGAGTGCAAAATATACAATTGAAAGCACGGATATTACTATCAAAAAAACCTGTGAAATGAATAATATTATTAATCAACAGAGTTATGATGACGTAATCTGTTTTACACAACTTAATCATCCTGATTATTATTTGATGCAAACGCAATTGTTACCTGTCTCATTGTTACAAAGTCAATCAGTAACAACGCCGAAGCAATTGCCAATATTGATTAATCATGATGAAGATTGCCCTTTAAGAGCTTTAACTTTAAGATTATATGGTGATTTTGCTAACCTCATTACGGTTGATTCGCTAAGTATGTTATTAAATTTAGTAGAACAAAGTCAGGGCATTGCTTTATTACCGTTGTTTTTGGTGGGTAATAATTATAAAACGGTCGATGATAACCGTTATAACCTTGATTATTATCATTATCGACATAAAATCAGTTAGTTACTTAAACCAGTTTTAAAGTGACTTATTACTATGATTAGGACAATTTACTGTGATATTGGCGGCGATATTCGGTTGGCGTACGTTCGGTTTGTTTGCGAAAAACGCGACAAAAGTAATTGCTGTCTTTAAAACCAGAGGCGAGAGCGATCTCTTTCACATTTAAATCATAATTTTTCAGTAACGATTTAGCATATTCTAGGCGAATTTGATTTAAATATTCATTCAAACCTATATTACCTTCACGCTGGAACAGGTGCGATAAATAATTAGGGGAAATGTAGAACATATTGGCCAAAAAATCGCGAGTCACATCTTCCCGAAAATGGGTATCAATATACTGGCGAATGGCCTCAAATAGGCTGGTTGTTTTTGATGCGGTTTCAACTTTAACATTAAGTAAATCAAGGGTATTACTTAGTAAGCCTTGAATCAAAAAGTGTGCCGTTTGGCTTTGCTTAGCTGGTTGGTTTTGCCAAGTCAGTTCGGATATGGCTTGAATAATAAAAGTACCAATTCTAGGGCCGCGTCGTGGTGTATTGATTTGCCCATAAGGAATCAATTGCTTGCCATCCCAATGTAATAAGCTCAAACCAATTTGCTGCTTACCAAATAAGATACTTAATGTGGTCACCGGCTGTTGCCAGATAGGTTTATTCCAACTGTTAGCAACAATGTAAAGCATGTCGTTAGGATAAAACGTTTTGCTGATCTGTTCACCTTTATCGTTAGCCCATAACATTTCTTGCTCACCATATAAGATGATTTCCAGACGAGGAAAATTAACTTGATAAGCAAGCAACGGTGCTGTTGAGGAATTATTGGCAAAGTAGATATTATTAATATCTCGGCTATTATTGACAAATTGTTGAAGTGTTTGTTCAATTGATATTTCCATATTTTATTCTAGTGATTGCCAATTTTTGCTTCATTATATACATATAGTTACTTGCTGTCAGGAGCATAATCAGGCTTATTGGTTAAAGGGTAGGCTTTAAATTAGGATCAGATATTGCATTAGATTATCTAATCCACAATAATAGTTAGATTTAAAGTTCAATAAAAGGTTTTAGTGAATGACTAAATTAAACGTATTAGCTGTTAGTGCATGTATTAGTGGTGTTGCCCATACTTACATGGCTGCGGAACGTTTGGCAAAACTCGCTAAGCAAGAAAATTGGACCATAAAAATTGAAACGCAAGGGGCTTTAGGTATTGATAATGTGATCACGCCTGAGGATATCCAATCAGCAGATCTGATTATTATTATTAGTAATGTTAATATAAAAAATAGAGAGCGGTTTGACTGTGCAAGGTGTATTGCTATGGATATTAGTCGTTTTTTATTGGATAGTAGTGATCTGCTAAATATCGTCAAACGAGTTGCAAAAGCACCTTATGGCACTTGTGTTCAGCTTTGATATATTGATGGTAGAAACAGTTTAGCTATTATTCCGTCAGCAAGCTATACTGACGGAATTGAGATTGTTTAGACTGGAAAATGCTAAATTTCTAACTCTTTGATTAAAATATTTTCAATTTCCTGTGCACTCGTGCTGGTCGTTAATAAAGTACGGAATTGTTCATGCATAATGCGTCTAGCTAATTTTGAAAAGATGCGCATATGTTGATCGCCTGCAGTATGTTTATTTAAGGTCAACATGATTACAAAGTTTACCTCTTCCTCTCCCCAAATTATCGGCGTAGCTAACTTAGTGACACTAATTGTTGATTGTTCAATATGTTCTGATTTGGTATGAGGAATTGCAAAACCAAAGCCTAATGCTGTTGAAAATACATCTTCACGTAACCAAATATCTTCGGCTAATTTTTGGGGATAACGGCACCTTCCTGCAACTAATAGATTATCAGTCATACCTTTAATCACTTCTTCTTTACTTAACCAGTCAGGGGCAATGGTAATAGTTTGGGTAGTGATAAGGGGGATTTCTGCTTGTTCCATACGAAATTGTGCCAGTAAATGTTCCACTTCTAGCGAAGTTCGACAATCCATGGCTTTATTTAATAATAGCCGGCAATCTGAACGATTTAATTTTGCTAGACGGGCTTTAGTGGCAAGAATATTGGGCGAATTCATACTCAGTTCATCTAATCCTAAGCCAACAAGTAGCGGTAATACTGAACCTTTGCTAGCTAATTCACCGCATATTCCAACCCATTTACCATAGTGGTGAACGGTTTTTACTATATGGTCTAATCCGCGTAAAAATGCCGGATTTAAGCTATTATAGTGTTTAGTGACTTTGGCATTATCACGATCCACGGCTAATAAATATTGGGTTAAATCATTACTGCCAATACTGAAAAAATCAATCTCTTCACAACATTGGTCAATGATGAACATTACCGAAGGAACTTCTAACATAATACCGAGAGGAATTTTTTCATCAAAGGGGATTTTTTGATTACGTAGTGATTGTTTGATGTTGGCTAACTCTTCTTTGATCCATAATATTTCTTCCATTGAAGATATCATTGGGATCATAATTTTTAATTTGCCATGCGCTGAGGCTTTTAAAATTGCCCGTAATTGGGTTCTAAATAAGGTTAAATATTCTTGATAAATACGTACCGCTCGGTAACCTAAAAATGGATTATTTTCACTCGGAATATTCAGGTAATTTACTGGTTTGTCTCCGCCAATATCAAATGTTCTTATAATAATTGTTCGTTGCTTCGCAACTTCAATTGCTTGGCAAAAGGTATTATATAGTTCATCTTCTGATGGTTCATTATGGCGATCCATATACAGCATTTCGGTACGAAATAATCCAATTGATTCGGCGCCACTATTAAATGCAGCTTGAGCTTCGATTGAGTGAGCAATATTGGCGGCAATCTCAACTTTAGTGCCATCAGCAGTTGTGCCTGCAACATCAATAAAGACTTTTTGTTTTTCAGCTAATTTAGCGTTCAAATTAGATTCTAATTGATAATAACGCATCACTTGAGGTGATAGATTATAAGCGATAAATCCTAAATCACCATCAATTTGAACTTGCTTATCCATATGGTTTTTTAATATTTCAATATCCACACCAACCAAAGTTGGAATATTGAATGATCGGGCTAATATCACAGTATGTGAAGTGGTGCCACCTTGTACTAACAAAAGTCCTTTGAGGTATTTTTTATCTAATTCTAAAAATTGACTTGGCGTTAGTTCTTCAGCGATGCAAATGGTTGGGGCGGTGAGTTTTTGGTGAGCAGAAAATTGATTTTCACCATAAATTTGTTGTAGTAGTTGAAAACAGACGTCACGGATATCTAATACTCGTTCTTTTAAATACTCACTACCGGAATTAATCAGTTGATCACTAAAGAATTTTGCGGTGTTGATAATTGCCGCACCAGCCGTTAAATTGGAGCTGAGGTTTAGTTCGATTAGTTCATAAAATGAGGGATCTTCTAAAATTGCTTGATGAGCAGATAAAATATCTTTTGAGGTTTCAGCTGCACACTCAATTTGTAACGCAATGACTTTGGTTAATTTTGTTAGTGCATTTTTGACCTTGTTTTGTTCTTTCTCGATTGATTCAGCTGCCGGGAAGTCACCAATTTTATTAAGATCTATATTAGCAACTTGTTTCAAAACTCCAGTTGCAACCCCACCGCAAACCGCTTTTGCTCGGATAATGTGTGGATTTAAATTACTCAGTGAGCGTGGTAAGGGGGTAATTTCATCATCAGTAGTGGATGTTAATGCTTCATCACAAAATGGAAATTCATTTTCAATAAAAGTGCTCAATCGTTGATAGGCTTGCTCTTCATCTATTCCATCAATTAATAAATGACAGTTATCATTAAGTAAGGTATTGGAACTAATTAATGACAGAACACTTTTAGCATCTGCTGTTACGTTAGTACGTAGATTATGCCACTCAATTGCACTGACGAATTGTTTACAGATTTTTTCAATATTGCTAGCCGGGCGCGCATGTATACCATTTGGTAACACACAGGCAAAGGTAATTTTTTTCACCATATCTATTCTCCTAATTAATTACGGCTAATTAATTACAGTGCTCCTAATTGCACGAATCAAATTAATAATTAATTAAGAGCATAAATGACTAGCTAAATAAAACTATGTGAAAAAATTGACAATAACTGGACAAAAGTAATGTAAAAATTGATTTGTGATCTTTGTCACATTTTATTTAACCTTGTTAATATGGTAAAAACTATAAAATTTGATGTAGATCTCATTTTTTTAGGATGAGTACAAAAATCCAGTAAATAGCATGTTTCTCCTCTGTGGTTGATGGTAAACATTTTCTACTATGATAGCCAATTAATAATAAAAATTAAAAAGTGCAGCAGGAGGTATAAAAAGTATGAAAGATTTAGTTTTAATATTAAAAAATACCCGACAACATTTAATGACTGGTGTTTCGCATATGATTCCATTTGTGGTTTCTGGTGGTATTTTGCTAGCGGTATCAGTGATGTTATTGGGGCAAGGTGGTGTACCGGATCCAGTTAATGATCCTTTTTTAAATAAGTTATTCCAAATTGGTGGAGCTGGTTTAACACTAATGATTCCTTTTTTGGCGGCTTATATTGGTTATTCTATCTCAGAAAGAGCAGCATTAGCGCCTTGTGCTATCGGTGCTTGGGTTGGTGCATCTTTTGGCGCTGGTTTTTTTGGTGCTTTAATTGCCGGGTTATTAGGTGGTATTGTGGTGTTTTACCTTAAAAAAATCAAAGTGCCACCCATTTTTCGTTCAGTTATGCCCATTTTTATTATTCCTATAATTGGTACTTTCCTAACCGCCGGAACAATGATGTGGGCCCTTGGTGAGCCAATTGGTATGTTAACTACCTCTTTAACCACATGGTTACGCGGTATGCAAGATGGCAGTATTGTGGTGTTAGCGTTAATTATGGGAGCAATGTTGGGCTTTGATTTAGGTGGACCAGTTAATAAGGTGGCCTATGCCTTTATGTTAATTTGCGTAGGTGAGGGGATTTACACGATTGTTGCTATTGCCGCTGTTGGTATTGCATCGCCTTCGTTAGGTACTGGTTTGGCTACATTAATTGATAGAAAACTATTTGATACTGAAGAAAAAGAGGCCGGCAAAGCATCGATTGTAATGGGACTGGTTGGTGTTACTGAAGGTTCGATTCCGTTTGCCGCATCCGATCCGTTGAGAGTTATTCCTTCTACTATGTTGGGCTCGGCTGTGGGTGGCGCTGTTGCGGCATTGTTAGGTGCAGAATGCTATGCCGGTTGGGGGGGATTAATTGTTTTACCTGTGGTAACAGGAAAATTAGGTTTTATTTTAGCACTTGCAGTTGGTGCAATTACATGCGCTTTATCTATTGTACTTTTAAAGCGCTTTACTAGTAGCAAAAATAAATCAGTTAGCAATCAATCCAATGATGATGATTTAGATATTACATTTGACATCGGTTAATAATGTTTTTGTTTGAAAAGGAGAAAGATATGGTAAATATTATCGCGGTAACCGCTTGCCCATCTGGAGTTGCACATACTTATATGGCGGCAGAATCTTTAGAAAAAGCTGCTAAAGAAAAGGGTTGGTCTTGCAAAGTTGAAACTCAAGGTTCAATCGGTATTGAAAATGAACTCACTAATGAAGATATTGCAAATGCTGATTTTATTATATTGACCAAAGATATTGGTATTAAAAATGAAGATCGGTTTAAAAATAAACCCATTGCCCGTATCGCTATTAGTGATGCAGTAAAAAAGGCAGATTTAATACTCAATAAAATCGAAGAAAATTTAAATAAATAGTACTGGTCGGTTTGATTATCTATTTTTTTAATTTAAAGTAATAAAGGTTATAGATTCAATGCTATAACCTATTTATCAAGAGGTAAGGTTATGGTCACTCGCATTGAACAATTAAAGGCAGATTTGTTTAGACAAACAAGAGAAATTTCATTAGAAAGAGCACTCCTTTATACCGAGAGCCATAAACAGACGGAAGGTGAGCCGACTATTATACGGCGGGCTAAAGCTACAGCCAATATTTTAGCTAAAGTTGCAATATCTATTCGTGATAATGAACTTATTGCTGGTAATAGAACCATAAAACCACGCTCTGGTATTATTTCACCAGAGATGGATCCTTATTGGTTATTGAAAGAATTAGATGGCTTTCCAACTCGCCCTCAAGATCGTTTTAATATTTCACCACAAGATAAGCAAATTTATCGCAACCAACTTTACCTATATTGGGAAAATCGTTCGATGAAAGACTTTATTAATCAGCAAATTCCCGAAAATGTAAAAGATGCTGAACATAAAGCCATTTTTAGTATTAATCAAACCGACAAAGGCCAAGGCCATATTATTATTGATTACCCAAGATTGCTTGAAAATGGTTTACATCGTTTAAGCGAAGAATTGAGTGAACTGTGCAATAATCACCCTGATAATCATTTTTACCAAGCGGCAAAAATTGTGTTAGATGCCGCGCAGTTACACATTTTACGTTATGCAGAACTCGCTCAAAAAATGGCAGCAAGTTGTCAAGATCGTCAGCGTCAGCAAGAGCTAGAAAAGATTGCGGTTATATCTAAACGAATTGCTCATGATAAGCCAACTGATTTTTATGAAGCTTGCCAGTTATTTTGGTATATGAATATTATTTTACAATATGAATCTAATGCCAGCTCAATTTCATTAGGTCGCTTTGATCAGTATATGTGGCCATTTTATCAGGCTTCGTTAGCCAAGAGTGAAGATCCTGCTTTTTTAAAAGAGTTACTCGCATCATTGTGGGTTAAATGTAATGATATTGTGTTATTGCGTTCTACTTCTAGTGCTAGATATTTTGCTGGATTCCCTTCTGGCTATACTATTTTATTAGGAGGCTTGAATGAAATAGGACATAGTGCAGTAAATGATCTATCAACATTATGTTTAGATGCTTATCAAGAAATTCGCTTACCGCAACCTAATTTAGGCGTAAGAATTAATGAGCTAATCGATCGTCAGTTTTTAATTAAAACCGCTGAAACCGTTCGTTTAGGAACCGGAATTCCACAAATTTTTAATGATGAAGTAATTATTCCTGCTTTTTTAAATCGTGGTGTTTCTTTAGAAGATGCTCGCGATTATTCAGTGGTTGGTTGTGTGGAGTTGTCTATTCCGGGTAGAACATATGGCTTACATGATATTGCGATGTTTAATTTACTTAAAGTAATGGAAATTACTTTATTTGAAAATGAAAATAATCCTAATGTGACTTATGAGAGTCTCTTGGAGCAGATTAAAGAAAATATTCGCTACTATGTCAAATTGATGGCTGAAGGCAGTAATATTTGTGATATTGGTCATCGAGACTGGGCTCCGGTGCCATTGTTGTCCTCTTTTATTTTGGATTGTATTGAAAAAGGTAAAGATATTACCGAAGGTGGCGCACGCTATAATTTTTCTGGTGTTCAAGGTATTGGTATCGCCAATTTAAGTGATTCTTTATTTGCCCTTAAAGGCATGGTATTTGACGAAAAAAGGATCTCTTTCAAACAATTATTAGCCGTATTGAAAGATAATTTTAGCGGGGCAGAGGGCGAAAAAATTAGAACCCGCTTAATTAATCGTTTTGGCAAATATGGTAATGATATTGAAGAAGTCGATAATATTAGTGCCGAGTTACTGCGAGTTTACTGTAAAGAAGTTGAAAAATATGGTAATCCACGAGGAGGTAAATTTACTCCGGGATCGTATACTGTTTCGGCTCATGTTCCTCTTGGTGCGGTTGTTGGGGCTACTCCTGATGGTCGCTATGCTGGTGAGCAGCTTGCTGATGGTGGTTTATCGCCAATGTTAGGACAAGATATGAATGGCCCAACAGCGGTATTAAAATCGGTGAGTAAATTAGATAATTATCTTTTATCCAATGGTACTTTACTTAATGTTAAATTTACCCCAAGTACTTTAGAAGGTGAAAATGGTTTACATAAATTGGCTAACTTTTTACATGCCTTTAGCAAATTAAAATTGCAACATGTGCAGTTTAATGTAGTTAATGCTGATACCTTAAAAGCAGCGCAACAAAGACCACAAGATTATGCAGGTTTAGTGGTGCGAGTTGCAGGTTACAGTGCTTTCTTTGTTGAGCTATCTAAGGAGATTCAGGATGATATCATCCGCCGAACTGCTCATCAATTGTAATGATATGTCTAAGGATTTGAGCAGTAATTCGCATGTTCAATTAAATTGCTCACCTGAAATTACTCAGGTGAGTCACAACAATATTGCTCGAATTTTTAATATTCAACGTTATTCTTTAAACGACGGTAGTGGTATTCGTACCGTCGTTTTTTTTAAAGGTTGTCCACATCGTTGCCCATGGTGTGCAAATCCTGAATCCATTTCCCGCAAAATTCAAATTGTTAGACGAAAATCCAAATGTATTAAATGTCATGTTTGTGCTAATGATTATGATGAATGCCCAAGTGGAGCATTAGAAAAAATTGGTTACGATATTCATTTAGATGAATTGATTAAACAAATTTTAAAAGATGAGATCTTTTTCCGTTCTTCTGGTGGTGGAGTAACATTATCGGGTGGTGAAGTGCTTTTACAGGCAAAATTTGCCACTCAATTACTTCGAAAACTAAAACAATTAGATGTGAATACTGCGATTGAAACCGCAGGTGATGGTCGATTTGCGGATTTTTTAGCGCTAGCTAGTCAGTGTGATGAAGTGTTATTTGATTTTAAAATTATGGAGCCTTTAAAAGCGCAGCAAATACTTAATATTCATTTAACACGGGTATTGGATAATTTTAGGCAATTGTATTTTCATAATATTAATTTAATCCCAAGATTACCATTGATTCCTGGGTATACTTTATCAGAAGAAAATGTCTTAAAAGTATTATCTTTCTTGACGGGATTTGAACGCATTAAAGAAGTTCATATTCTACCTTTTCATAAATTTGGTGAACCGAAATATGAACTTATTCATCAACCTTACCAATTGAAAGAGATAAAGGTACCAACAGCAGAACAAATTAATAATATTAAACAACTTATCGAAAGTTATGGATACCAAGTTGTTAAAGGTGGATAAAATGGTTTTTGAACAGGTACAATGAACAATGAATGTAATAAGTTATCATATTTTAATAGGAGTTAATCATGGAATTATATTTAGATACCGCTGATATTGCAGCCATTAAACGATTAGCCGCAGTTTTGCCCATCAGTGGCGTAACCACTAATCCAAGTATTGTGGCTAAATCTGGAAAGGCTATCTTTTCGTTACTTGCTGAGCTACAAGATATTTTAGGTGCTGATAAATTATTATTTGCTCAAGTCCTTGCTGGTGATGCTAAACAGATGATCAAAGAATCAGAGCAATTAAGAAAAGTCGTCCCTAATTTAGTGACTAAAATTCCGGTTAATGCAGAAGGGTTAATTGCCATTAAAGAGTTGACCAAACAAGGGGTACCAACATTAGGAACAGCTGTTTATGGGGCTGGACAAGGATTTTTAGGTGCACTAGCTGGTGCCAAATATATTGCGCCTTATGTTAATCGCATTGATGCTCAAGGTGGTAATAGTAAAGATACCGTGCAAGAATTACAAAAATTATTGGAATTACATTGCCCGGAATCTATGGTGTTAGCGGCGAGTTTTAGAACCCCAAGACAAGCGTTAGATTGTATGTTGGCAGGCTGTAAAGCCATTACATTACCGGTTGATGTGGCTGAGTTATTTATTGGTGATCCCGCTGTGGATGCGGCGATCACTAAGTTTGATCAAGACTGGTGTGCCGCATTTGGCTCATTAAAGTATTAATAAATTAAATCATCATATTTAAAGTTACTAACCCAACACTATTAATAGGATTGGGTTAGTTGTTTATTTGCTAAAAAGATAGGCTAGTTTTAGCAATTTTAGTGTATGATATTTCGCATATTCATCATGAAGAATGCGGAGTTACATCATGGCAGAGAAATCATCAAGAATAATAGTCAATGGGCTACTAACTGTAAGTAAGGTTGTGCGCTTATCACACAATTTTATTCGCATCTATTTTAGTTGTGATAAATCGTTACAAATAAATCCACTCTGGGTGGGGCCTCATTTAAAACTACTTTTCGCTGATCCTATCACTAAAGCAATTACTTTCCCTGAATTTGATGAAAAAGGTAAAGTACTATTAACCGACAATGTACGTAAACTCGCTCGCACTTATAGTATTCGCCAATATGATAAAATCACTAATCAATTAGTTGTAGATTTTGCTATCCATGCTAATGGTGTTGCTACGCTTTGGGCTCAGTGTGCTAAAGATGGCGATCAAATTGGTCTGATTGGTATGGGATCGAAAACAGTATTTGACAATAGTTATTTGGTTTTAATCGGTGATATGGCAGCAGTTCCTGCTATTTGTTATAGCTTAGAACATTTACCTGACAACCAAAAAGCAAGTGCTTTTATTGAGGTTAATCATCAATCTGACGTAATGCCATTACCCAAAAATGATAACGTTGAAATTAACTGGTTAATAGCAAATAGTCAGCAACCCAACCAATTGATTGAAGCGATATTGAAAGCTGATTTTGCTTATCATCCGCAACTATTATTTTGGGGTGGTATGGAAAGTTCATTAGCTCAGCAGCTACGCCATGCTATAAAAGATAAGTATCCCGATCTTAAGGCTGATGCGGTGCAAATTATCAGTTATTGGCGTGAAGGATTTGCCGAAGGTGAGTTCTGCCGTCGTGATTAATCAATCAACTGACTCATGAATATTCTTGCTCATCTACATTTGGCCACGTTAGCCAATAGTTCCTTAATTGGTAATACGCTGGCTGATTTTGTGAAAGGTGATCCTTATGCCATTTATCCCGATATTATTGCCGATGGTATTATGTTGCACCGTAAAATCGATATGATGACCGATAGTTTGCCCGAAGTTAAACAAGCCAAATCATTATTTCGAAAAACGCATCAACGCGTTGCTGCTATTAGTTTAGATATTGTTTGGGATCATTTTTTGTCTAAATATTGGCAAGATTATGGTGTAACCAGTAATGTCAGTGAATTTAATCAAGCAACACAGCAACAAATCCTACCATATATTGATGTTTATCCATTAGATTATCAGCATTTTATGCAAGCGATGTGGCAAGGTAAATGGTTAGAAAATTATGCCGCAATTGACTTTGTTGGTAAGGTGTTAGCTGGCATGGCGACAAGGCGACCAAAACTGTATTTATTGAAACAGACCATTGATGATATCAAACAACACTATGCTCAATTAGAATCTTTGTTTTTTATGCTTTATCCTAAGATGTGTTTAGCGATAGAGTCGGTTAACGATGCTAACTAGTAGACTGGAATTATCGGGTAAACTATAACAAATTACCCGATAACTATTGCAATAAGATTTTAAAATGGCTTAATTTGGTAGAATAATTTTGCCATTTTGTTTTATGATCAGATTTTTACGATTAGGCAATTGTGATATTGGGATTAATTGTTTAGTTGTTACGCCTGGTGCATAGCCGCTTTTGCCCCCCTGAGCTTTGGCTCGTACTATTTGACTTTCTGGTAGGGTAGCATTGGTGGTTAGGTTTGCCCATAGCCATTCCATGGCATCTTCCCCATAATAATCAATCGGGAGTAAAGTGTTATCAAATGGCACCTCTCCACTTAAATAACTGGTATTTTCAACTTCGATATAACGTAATTGTGATGTTTTATTTTCAACTAGGCTATTCAAGGCTACATAAGCACGCGCGGTATCGGGTAACTGTTTGACATTATTACGGGCATGTACAATAAACGTCTTAATTTCATTTAAATTACCTGTCATTGTTACTTGATTGAGTCCTTCTTGAACGCGTGGATCTTTTAATTTATTACGCAAACAAATTGCCCCATTCGTATTGTAATCAATTTTACCTTTCTGTTGTGAACTTGAATAGAAATCGCGTTTTGGTGAGTCAAGATCTTTATTATTAACTAGATCCAATACAGTAGCATCATCGTTAAGCCATAATGGTAAATGACCATTAGCAAGTCCCCAAAGTTGTTCAAAACTAACTTCTTTTAGGGGCTCTACATCGCCTTTATAGTAAATTGGATTTTGTTGGGTGCTGGCCACTGAATAATTACACATATTGTCATTTACATCAAAGCGACCATATGCACTAATATACTGGTATGGCAAGCCAATGGACTCTTTGAAGTAAAAATAAGGAAGTTGAATATCCATATTGGCTGTCCAACCATATTGACGTAATTTTTTCAATGCTTCTTGCGGCGTTGCTTTTTTTAATAATTTTGCTTTTTTCAGTGCATTACAGCGATTTTTGGCATAAAGAAATCTATCAGCATATGGTATATAGCTTTTAGTATTTTTGGCAACAATTGCTGGCACTGCGCAAGGAATATACAATGCTGCATAAGTGCTGTAATCAGCAATAGATTTTGATGCTATTTTTTTTGCGGAATTTTTACCATACTTAATGGTAATAGGGGTTTTAGGTAAAATAGAATAAATTTGTGGATTAACGGCAACAATTCCTTTGATAATGTTATCTTTATCCAATTCGCCTGCTTTTAGTGCCGCCCCAGCTCCATCACTAGCACCATAAACTAAAACAAGGGTGTTATCTTTGTTAAAAATAATAGTTTGCGTTGTAGAGAATTTTAAATTGAGTTGATAAAACGCAAATTCAATCGATTTTAGGATATATTCTGCCCAATATTGTTCTAAATTCGCTTTAGAATGTAATTGTTTTATTGCAAAACGGTTGGGATATTCTTGGATGAAGCTGTTGTGATCATCAATGGTTGGATGAAATAACAAATTGGTGGTTTGGGTCATCCCCGCTAAACTATATCCACGTTGTTGAGTAATATCATAAATACTGTTTGCTAAGCCTTTGTCATTATACACCACCGCACAGTTATGCCGTAGTCCCCATAAACCACGGATTTGCAGATCTTTGGCGTTAAATAATCCATCTAAATCTGTTGAAGGAACCGCAATAATGCAGGGTTTATTTTTATCAAAATCAAGTGGGATTTGTAATAATAAACCCACTTTTTCATTATTACTCTCGATGGTCGCTAATATTTCAGTGCCGGCTATTTTACCATCAAATAAAGGCGTTAATTCTTGCTGTCTAAAGCCAAACAACGAACCTTCCCCAGTTTTGCTATTGATAAAGCGATTTAGTTTCGCTTGCCTCAGTTCTTGCAAGGTAGGTTGCTTAGGATTAGTAAAAGTTGTTTTAAATGCGTTATTAGATAAACGAGTAAAGCCTAAACCAGCTGTGACTAAATCATCACTATCGCCATCATAGTAAGTTGAACTGATAATGGTTAAATGTTCGGGTGATTTAATTAATTGAGGATTAACACCAGTTAATGTTAGGCGTTTGCTTGGTGTAGCGAGTAAAGTTAATGGCGTAATAATAGCAGAGAAAAGCAGTATAGATATTAAGGTTGTTATTGTTGTTTTTGGCGTATTCATTGTAATTATTTCCTATTCTTTCTTCCGGCAACAACTAAATGATTTCAAATAAGTTGTAAACATTTATGAGTAAATTATATATTTTATGTTAGATATGTGTTGTTATAATTTAATTATACATTAATATTTTAATCGTGTAGTTGTTTGCTTAACGAGTAGTTGTTTGCTTAATTTAGACTAGCAAGTGTCCAAAAGGCTGCAATAATTTTTTCGGATAAACGCCTTTTTTGTACACATATTCCTACATCGAAAGGTTGCATCAAATTGGTTGACCATTCGGTAATACGTTCTCTAACTCTTTCGGGACTGTTTTCCATAACCACTTTAGGCAGTAGCGCAACACCACAACCTAAAGCCACCATAGATACAATTGCTTCATGACCAGCAACGGTGGCATAAATTTTGGGGCTGGTGATTTTTTGTTGTTTAAACCATAAATCAATTCGATGCCGGCTTGGTCCATGTTCCGGTAAAATGAATGGTATATTGTGCCAGTCTGGCTTTTTTTGATGTAATTTGTCACTAAATGAGCTATTTAGTTTTGGTATAAGTAATACCATTTCAATTTCGCCTAATTTTAAAAATTCGACGCCTGCCGGTAATTGTTTTGGCCGACCAGCAATAGCGAGATCTGCTTCACTCGATTGGATTTTTTCAACGGCATCGGCCGCATCACCTGTTGATAATTTAATTTCAACTAAGGGAAAACTAATTCGATATCGATCTAATATATCCGGTAAGTGACTGTAGGCGGCGGTAACTGAACAAAAGAGTTTAAGTTCGCCTATTAATTGTTGATCTGACTGATCAATATCTTGCCGTAATTGTAAATGTTGATTGATAACGTTACGGGCAAAACGTTTAACTTTTTCACCAGCCTGGGTAATTTGTACTTGCCGATTATCGCGAATAAAGAGCGGATGGCCAAAATGTTCTTCCATGCGCTGAATCTGCCGCGACAAAGTTGATGGACTTACATGCATGGCATCGGCGGTCATACCAAAATGGCAGGTTTCACACAAATGTAAAAATAATTTTAAATCACGTAAATTCATTGTCGGTGCCGTTTTATACTCAAACGTTAGGTTAACCTGAAACTTTTTGTCAGGCTATAACCATCATTGTTCAATGTTAGCTAAGTATTATGCATAGATAATTAGCTAAGGTAAATAGCCTGAGTTGTAACATGCATGGCAATATAAAATGATACCTGCTAGAATATGCGATTATTTTTAAATGATAAATACAATTATTTCTATGACTGAACAAGCTTATTTAGATGAAGTTAATGCTCGTCGCACGTTTGCGATAATTTCTCATCCTGATGCCGGTAAAACCACTATTACCGAAAAGGTATTATTATTTGGACAAGCTATTCAAACCGCCGGTACGGTAAAAGGACGTGGTGCCAATGCGCAGCATGCCAAATCTGACTGGATGGAAATGGAAAAACAGCGAGGGATCTCAATTACGACTTCTGTAATGCAATTTCCTTATAACGACTGTTTAGTTAATTTGTTAGATACGCCAGGACATGAGGACTTTTCTGAAGATACTTACCGCACACTTACTGCCGTTGATAGTTGCTTGATGGTGATTGATGCTGCTAAGGGGGTCGAAGATCGTACCCGTAAACTAATGGAAGTGACACGTTTACGTAATACGCCAATTTTAACTTTCATGAATAAACTCGATCGTGATATTCGCGATCCAATGGAACTATTGGATGAAGTCGAGAATGAACTTAATATTATGTGTGCCCCGATTACTTGGCCAATCGGTTGTGGTAAGTTATTTAAAGGTGTTTACCATTTAGCTAAAGATGAGACTTATTTGTACCAGTCAGGTCAAGGGCATACCATTCAAGAAGTGCGCATTATTAAAGGCTTAACCAATCCGCAACTCGATGCCGCTGTCGGTGAGGATTTAGCTCAGCAATTGCGTGATGAACTTGAATTGGTACAAGGGGCATCTAATGAGTTTGATTTAGAGGCGTTTTTATCGGGTGATTTGACGCCAGTATTTTTCGGTACGGCCCTCGGTAATTTTGGCGTTGATCATATGTTGGACGGATTAACCGCTTGGGCACCAACCCCACAACCACGACAGACCGATAAACGTGAAGTGGCGGCAAGCGAAGATAAATTCACTGGCTTTGTTTTCAAAATTCAAGCCAATATGGATCCAAAACACCGCGACCGGGTAGCCTTTTTGCGGATCGTATCGGGTAAATATGAAAAAGGCATGAAATTACGTCATGTAAGAATTGCCAAAGATGTGAACATTTCTGATGCGTTGACCTTTATGGCGGGTGATCGTGAGCAAGTTGAACAGGCTTATGCTGGAGATATCATTGGTTTGCACAATCATGGTACTATTCAAATTGGTGATACTTTTACTCAAGGCGAAGATCTTAAGTTCACAGGTATTCCTAACTTTGCGCCCGAATTGTTCCGCCGTATTCGTTTAAAAGATCCTCTCAAACAGAAGCAATTATTAAAAGGTTTGGTGCAGTTATCCGAAGAAGGTGCAGTGCAGGTATTCCGACCAATAATTAATAATGATTTAATTGTGGGTGCGGTTGGGGTACTTCAGTTTGATGTAGTGGTCGCTCGCTTAAAATCAGAATATAATGTCGAAGCGATTTATGAACCAGTTAATGTAACTACTGCCCGATGGGTTGAGTGTAGCGATACGAAAAAAATGGAAGAGTTTAAACGTAAATGTGAGCAGAACTTGGCATTGGATGGCGGAGATAACTTATCTTATATTGCCCCAAGTATGGTTAATCTTAATTTAACACAAGAACGTTATCCTGATGTTGAGTTTAGAAAAACTCGCGAACATTAATTTTATAATCGGGCACTTAAATCATATTGTTATAAAAAAATAGTGTTAAATTAACCTGGTGCCTTAAAAATTTCTGCTGATCCCATTAAGAGAGTGCTTATTATGATCTATAAAACCAGTAAACTTGTTAATTTGATAAGTAGTTTTTGTTTATCTTTGTTGATTACTGCTTCTTCTTTTACTTTCGCTAGTGAAAACAAGCTTACCCATCCGGTTTTGCTCGAGAAAGTTCAACAAAGTGATCGTGATAATCGCCAATATGAAGTCATTGAATTGGCAAATAAGATGCGAGTTTTATTGGTTTCTGATCCTAAAGCGGTAAAATCTCTTGCAGCACTGGCTTTGCCAGTAGGCTCATTGCAAGATCCAAGTGATCAGCAAGGTTTAGCCCATTATACTGAACATATGGTACTAATGGGGTCTAAAAAGTATCCAGAGCCAGCGAGTTTTTCACAGTTTTTGAACCGTCATTCTGGTAGTTACAATGCTAGTACTGCCCCTCATCGAACTGCTTTTTATTTTGAAGTTGAAAATAGTGCATTAGATACTGCACTTGATTATTTAGCTGATGCGATTGCTGAGCCTAAATTAGATCCTAATTTTGCTGATAAAGAGCGTAATGCAGTAAATGCCGAAATGACTATGGCAAGATCTAATGATGGTTTTCGAATAGAGCAGGTCAATGCTGAAACTATTAATCAAGCGCATCCAGCAGCCCAATTTTCGGGTGGTAATTTACAAACGTTAAGTAACAAACCAAGCAGTAAATTACAAGATGCATTAGTTAATTTTCATAACGACTATTATTCTGCCAATATCATGGTGGGTGTGATTTATAGTAATCAAGCCATGAGTAAATTAGCTAAATTAGCAGCAACTACCTTTGGTCAAATTTCGAATAAAAATATTCAAGCTCCTCAAATTGATAAACCGGCACTCACACCTAATTGCCTAGGTAAACAGATTGCTATGGTACCAGCACAACCGAAAAAATTGCTGTTGTTACAATTCCCTATGGAAAATAATTTAACCAAATTTGCAAGTAAGAGTGATGAATATATTGCTTATTTGCTGAGTAACCGTAGTCAAAATACAGTGTTTGATTTGTTACAAAAACAAGGTTTGATTGAGAGTATTAGTGCAACTAATGATCCAATCCGTTATGGTAACAGTGGTATGTTCAGTATTAATGTGAGTTTAACTGATGACGGACTAGCTCAAAAAGATAAAGTAATTGCTGCTATTTTCAATTATTTACAATTAATTCAAAAACAAGGCATTGCTGATGCTTATTATGAGGAGCTAAAGAAAGTTTTAGCATTAGAATTTAAATATGAAGATATTAACCGTGATATGTCGTATGTAGAATGGTTATCAGATCAAATGTTGTTATATCCGGTTCAAAATGTGTTAAATTCTGATTATATTGCTACTAATTTAGATAAAACAGCAATCATTGCTCGCCTAAAAAGCTTAACTCCAGATAATGTCAGAATCTGGGTGATTTCGCCAGATCAAACCACTAACAAAATGGCTTATTTTGTCGAAGCTCCTTATAAAATCGATAATATTACTGCTGAACAAAAAGCGAATTGGCTAAAGTTAGGTAAATCTTATTCATTTTCACTACCTGAGTTAAATCCGTTTATTCCTGATGATTTTTCAATTACTAAGCAAAATAGTAATCAGGCTCAACCGGCTGAATTTAGTAAACGTGGTAATCATATCCATTTTGTTAGCCAGTATTTTAAAAATGAACCTAAAGCCGCTATTGTGGTTTCGTTACGTAATAATCAAGCTTTTGCATCGGCCAAATCAGATGTCGCTTTTAAATTACTTGATTATATTGTTAGCCGAAATTTAGATAATTTACAATTTCAAGCAGGGGTTGCGGGAATTTCATTATCTACTGGCAGCGATAGTGGCTTGATGATTTCAGCAAGTGGTTTTAGTCAACATTTACCAAAAATGGTTACCGCAGTACTTGATAGTTATCGTAATGTTACTATTGATGAACAAACTTTAGCTTTGGCTAAATCTTGGTATCTGCAAGAACTTGATAAAGCAGAACATGCTAAAAGTTACTGGTTAGCGGTTCAGCCGGTTAATGTGTTGTCAGTATTACCGCGTTATTATGAACGGGATGAAAAACGCCAAATTACCGCTAATATTAGCATTGAAGATATTGTAGCTTACCGTGATAATTTACTTACTCGCTCAGTACCTTATATGATTAGTTTGGGTAACTTGTCTAACGAGGATTCTTTAGATCTTTATCATTCTATTCAAAAAAACTTAGTGCGAGATGTTGAATTTACACCGATTGATAATGTTAAAATTAAAAATTCGTTAGATGCTAAAATTACTCAGCAAGCTAAAAGCACGGATCATGCTTTGATGATGAGTTATATTCCAACCGACTACGATAGAATCAGTAGCGGTATGTTAAGTTATACTTTGTCTAAAATGATATCACCATGGTTTTTTGATCAATTACGTACTAATGAGCAACTCGGTTATGCTGTATTTGCTGGTCCTGTGACTGTAGGTGATTTTGCCGGGATGAGTTTTATTGTGCAAAGTAATCAGTATGATCCAGCATATTTGTTTAAACGTTATCAAGAATTTTATCCGGTTATGCTAAGTAAGTTACAAGCATTGTCTAAACAAGATATTGAGCAATACAAAAAAGCCGTACTTGATGAATTAAATATGCCACCGCAAACATTAGACGAAGAGTTTAGTCGTTATATGCCAGACTATCAAAATTCCCGCTTTACTTTTGATTCTCGGAATAAAAAAATCGCTCAACTCAAAAAAATCACTCAGCAAGATTTGATCGATTTTTATAAACATTCAGTAATGGAATCAAAAGGATTAGTGTTGGCTTCACAAGTATTAGGTAAATCTTCAGATGGTGCTAAACAGCCACAAGCTATTACAGAGTTTACAGAATTCAAAAATGCGTCAGCCTTGCAAGATGTTTTATTAAAATGACATACTAAAACGTATAGCTGACCTGAAACATTTTGACAGAAATTGGCATTGTTATCACCTTATGATACACTGCCAAAAACCGTTTTAATTGAGTTGATTATGATTACAGGTTCGATTGATTATTGTGCTATTGGGCAACGGTTACGTGCTTATCGTATTGCTGCTTCTTTACGAGCAGAAGATGTAGCTGAAAGTCTTAAAATTTCAAGGGCTGCGGTTTATCGGTTGGAAAAAGGTGAGATTGTCAAAATTGAAACCTTAGAACGGTTAGCAATTTTATTAGATACTTCGTTGGCTAGCTTACTTGGTATTGATACTGAATATTATTCAAGTGGTGAGGGCTTTTTTGAACGAATGCGTCAGTTGGAACAGCAATCGACTCATATCTATTCGCATTTTGATCCATTTTCTTTTTTATTAACTTCACCCGATTACTTGAATCATTTAGCTTTAATGTTAGATGAATCAAGTGAATTGCAAAATAAACCTGATTATGCTATTACCTTATCTATTTTAAAAGAACGTAAAAAACAGTTTTATCAGTCAGTTCCAAAAATTATGAATTTGATTAGTTTACGCAATGTAGAACGTTTTTTACATATTGGATTAGTTGGTAATTTGAATATTCCACCAGGTAAAAAATCTGAACGAATATTATTAGCACGTAAAGAAATTTATCATCTAATTGAATTATTAGAGCAACAAACTTTTGCACCAACTATTGCTATTACTAAGGAAGCTATTCCGTCAATTACCTTCCAAATTTTTTATCGTGATAAAGACCCAATCTCACTGGCAATGAGTCCGTTTCGATTAGGCGAATTGCCAAATGTAACCACTGGTATTGCATCTATTACTTCATCTAATGATGCAATCAAGCGCTATCGTCATTTGTTTGATAAGGCATGGCAAAATAGTGCTAAAGATCATCAAGCAATTGATTTGTTAAAAGCAACACTTGAAAAATTTTAAAGAGAGTCATCATGTTATCCTTAACATTACAACCAATCAAAAGATTTAATGGTACGATTAATTTACCTGGTTCCAAAAGTGTTTCAAATCGTGCACTGTTATTATCGGCTTTAAGTAAAGGCTCTACCTGTTTAACTAATTTGCTTAATAGTGATGATGTGCGTTATATGCTTTTCGCCTTATCTGCTCTCGGCGTGTCCTACCAATTATCTCATAATCGCACCATTTGTGATATTGAAGGGAAAGGGGGAATATTACAGACTCCATTTCCTTTAGAATTGTTTTTGGGTAATGCTGGTACAGCTATGCGTCCATTAACTGCAGCTTTGTGTCTGGGGCGCAATAATGTGATTTTAACTGGTGAACCACGCATGAAAGAGCGGCCAATTGGTCATTTGGTTGATTCGCTTCGTCAAGGTGGAGCCAAAATTGATTATCTTGAAACTCACGGTTTTCCACCTTTGCATATTCAAGGAGGCTTTGGCGGAGGTAAGATTCAAGTCAATGGCTCGGTTTCCAGTCAATTTTTAACGGCATTATTGATGGCGGCACCGTTAGCATCTAAAGATACTGAGATCCGCATTATAGGCGATTTGGTATCTAAACCTTATATTGATATTACCATTAACATGATGGCAACATTTGGTGTGACGGTTGTTAACAATAATTATCAAAATTTTGCAATTAAAGGGCAACAATACTATCAATCACCAGGTAACTATTTAGTAGAAGGTGATGCTTCGTCCGCCTCTTATTTTTTAGCGGCAGCAGCGATTAGAGGTGGCACTGTTAGAGTGACCGGCGTTGGTAAAAATAGCCTGCAAGGCGATACCCAGTTTGCCCATGTATTGGAAAAAATGGGTGCTAAAATAACCTGGGCTGATGATTATATTGAATGTACAAAAGGTGAATTAAATGGGATTGATATGGATATGAATCATATTCCAGATGCAGCAATGACTATTGCCACTACCGCCTTATTTGCTAAAGGACCTACTACTATTCGCAATATTTATAATTGGCGAGTTAAAGAAACCGATCGTTTATCGGCAATGGCAACTGAGCTACGTAAAGTTGGAGCGACGGTTGATGAAGGGCAGGATTATATTACTATCGAGCCACCTACAAAATTAAATCATGCCGAAATCGAAACCTATAACGATCACCGTATGGCAATGTGTTTTTCTTTGGTTGCATTATCTGATACCCCAGTAACCATATTAGATCCTAAATGTACCATGAAGACTTTTCCTGATTATTTTGAACAATTTAAACTACTAAGTGAAGAATAAAATGCATAAAACTGTTCCGGTCATTACAGTTGATGGACCAAGTGGCGTGGGTAAGGGCACTTTGTGCCAAGCATTGGCTAATCATTTTAATTGGCACCTATTAGATTCTGGTGCTATATATCGGGTGCTAGCGCTATCAGCACTCCAACATCAAATTGCGTTAGATGATGAGCATCAACTCGCTAAGTTAGCGCAAAATTTGCCTTTAATGTTTGATTCAAGCGGTTCAGAGGTAAAAGTTATATTAAATGGTATTGATGTTTCGCGAAACATTCGTACTGAACAAACCGGTGGAGCGGCCTCTAAAGTGGCGTCACTTAATCAAGTGAGAAGTGCATTATTACAACGTCAACGTGATTTTAGGCAAGCGCCAGGGCTGATTGCTGATGGTCGTGATATGGGCACAGTGGTGTTTACAGATGCGCCTGTGAAGATATTTCTTGATGCTAGTGCTCAATCTCGAGCACAAAGACGCATGAAACAGTTGCAACAAAAACAAAATCATGCTAAATTCGCCGAAATTTTGCAAGAGATAACAGCGCGTGATGAACGTGATCGTAATCGTTCTGTAGCACCGTTAAAACCTGCAAACGATGCGTTAATAATTGATACCACATCACTTTCTATTCAAGATGTTTTTAATCAATCTATTACATATATAACAGAAAAACTCGCATTGTAAGAAGTCTTACTTGGCGAACCAAGCTCCATTATAAGGATGAGTGGAGTATCGTAAACAACCCCACAAGACATGATGTAATGTGGACGTTAATAATTAACTTAAGTAAATTTAATATGACTGAATCTTTTGCTCAACTCTTTGAAGAGTCTTTAAATCAACTAGACACTCGTTCTGGTAATATGATCCGTGGTACTGTCGTTGCAATCGACAAAGATGTGGTGTTAGTTGATGCTGGTTTAAAATCTGAATCGGCAATTCCAGTAGAGCAGTTTAAAAATGCCCAAGGCGAATTAGAAGTACAAGTTGGCGACGAAGTCGATGTCGTACTTGACTCAATTGAAGATGGCTTTGGTGAAACTATTTTATCTCGTGAGAAAGCTAAACGTCATGAAGCGTGGCTAACACTAGAAAAAGCAGTAGATGATGCTGCAACAGTTTTAGGTGTAATCAATGGTAAAGTTAAAGGTGGCTTTACGGTTGATCTTAATGGCGTTCGTGCGTTCCTACCAGGTTCGCTAGTCGATGTTCGTCCATTACGCGATACTTCTCATATTGAAAACCGAGAAATCGAATTAAAAGTTATTAAATTAGATCAAAAACGTAACAACGTTGTGGTTTCACGTCGTGCGGTTATCGAATCTGAAAATAGTGCAGAAAGAGAACAACTTCTTGAAAATCTACAAGAAGGTTCTGAAGTTAAAGGTATTATCAAAAATCTTACTGATTACGGTGCATTCGTTGATCTTGGTGGGGTTGATGGTTTACTACATATCACTGATATGGCTTGGAAACGTGTTAAACACCCAAGTGAAGTGGTTGAAGTAGGTCAAGAACTATTAGTTAAAGTACTTAAATTTGACAAAGATCGTTCACGCGTTTCACTTGGCTTGAAACAATTAGGTGAAGATCCTTGGGTTTCAATCGCTAAACGTTACCCAGAAGGTACTAAAGTAACAGGTAAAGTCACTAACTTAACTGATTACGGTTGTTTTGTTGAAATCGAAACAGGTGTTGAAGGTTTAGTTCACGTTTCTGAAATGGATTGGACTAACAAAAATATTCATCCATCTAAAGTGGTTAGTTTAGGTGATGTAGTTGAAGTTATTGTACTTGAAATTGATGAAGAACGTCGTCGTATTTCTCTTGGTCTTAAACAATGTAAACCAAATCCATGGTTACAATTTGCTGAATCACATAACAAAGGTGATAAAGTTAGTGGTAAGATCAAATCAATCACTGATTTCGGTATCTTTATTGGCTTGGAAGGCGGTATTGACGGTCTAGTTCATCTTTCAGATATCTCTTGGAATATACCAGGTGAAGAAGCGGTTAAAGCTTATAAAAAAGGTGATGACATCGAAGCAGTTGTGTTACAAGTTGATGCTGAACGTGAACGTATTTCACTAGGTGTGAAACAACTAGAAGACGATCCTTTTAATAGCTTTGCAGCTAACTACAAAAAAGGTGCTATTGTTAAAGGTAAAGTGACTGCTATTGATGCTAAAGGCGCAAATGTTGAAATCGCTAATGGTATTGAAGGTTACTTAAAAGCACAAGACATTGCCCGTGAACGTATCGAAGATGCGACTGCGGCACTGAAAGTTGGCGATGAAGTAGAAGCAAAAATTGTTAATATTGATCGTAAAACACGTGCAATTTCATTATCTGTGCGTGCTAAAGATGAAGCTGACGAAAAAGAAGCGCTTGCTGCGGTAAATAATACGACTACTCAAGAAGACGCATCATTTACTAATGCAATGGCAGAAGCATTTAAAGCTGCATCAAAAACTGAATAAAATTATTTATTCTAAAAGAAAAAGAGGGCTTGCCCTCTTTTTCTTTTGTAGTATAGAATAGGTAGAATGATTGCCACATTAATAACTTAGGAGTGACCATGAACAGATCGGATTTAGCAGAAAAGATAGTTAACTGGCGGGTACACCTTCCTGTACAACTAGTTGATGATGCTGTAAGAGATATTATAGAACAGATCGCGTTAGCCATGGAAAATAATGACCGCGTAGAAATTCGAGGTTTTGGTAGTTTTAGTTTAAATTACCGAGCTCCACGTAAAGCAAGAAATCCGAGAACCGGGGGGAATGTAGAGGTTAAACATAAATATATTCCTCATTTTAAACCAGGTAAAGAATTACGTGAAAGAGTTAATAATGCTGCAAAAGCATAGTAGCTAAATATCATTCAGTACAAGCCTTTGATATATATCAAAGGCTTTATTGCTTTATAAGTTAACCCTCACCAATCATTTTGACTCACATTATTCAAAATAATCAAAGCAAAATTCTCAATAATTCGTTTATAATTATTAAATTGGCAGTTTTGCAACAGTATTAAATGAATGAAATAATTTTACATAAATTAATGACAACCCACAATACCGATACTCAGTCGCTAGAAATTAAAACAATTATGGAAAAAATATGGTCGATGATTCAATGCGGTTGAGTCGTTATCCTGATAAAGACCAAATAATTACGTTAATAGTCCCCATTAAGGAGTAAGTTTATATGCTATGGTGGTTAAAACAACCTACAGAATCTCAACAACAAAGCTATCAACAACAGATTAAATGGCAATATCCTGAACAGCCAGTTTCAAAAAGCTGGGCGATTGAAATTAGAGACTATGATACTAAGTCATCTAATTGGATTTATGTTATAGGAAATCTTTTTATTCTGTTACTTTTTGGATCAATCACTTTAGCGGTTGCAAAACCCCCGGAGTACATAGTTTTTATTATTGGCTTTGGTATTGGTTTTTTGCTTCTTCATTGGCTAATATATTCAGTTTGCTTTTCTAAAAAGTTTGTAGTTTATCGTTTTACTCATGACGGCTTTGAAGTGGCAGCATGGGATAGTCATGCAGAAGGGGTGAAAAAAATATTTATTAGCGTGGCGATTATATGTTCTGTTATCGTGTTGTTCATTGTAATATTGGTGCCTCAAGCGTTTTTTCTATTATTTATTGGACCTGGTGGAATGATCTTAACTATGCTTACCCAAACTACTAATAAACAAGTATGGGAACAACAAAAGGACTATTCCCAAAAATATTTTGACTGGGATTTATTTACTGAAATTTTACTGTATAAAAAGCGACATATTTTAACCCTGTTTATTGATGTAAAAGAACGTAATAAACGCTTAGATAAATACTCAAATAAGAAGGTAATTCATATTTTTTGTTACCCTGATAGTTATCAAACCATGATTGAATTTATACAGAGCAAAGTTAACCCTAACACTCCTTGTAAAGAAGGCCATATTGAATTGTATCCCGATGAATGCTGTTAGTTAATCAAGATGCTAGGTTTATAGAGTAATTTAATTTTAATATCTTTAATCATAGTTTAATTGAATCGGCGTTATTAACCCATATGAAAACCGACATTGTATTGACCCCTTTATGGAAATTGAATCATAGAATTGATGTCGGGTTTTTAAGGTGAGGCTTCAATTACTAAGCGTGTAGGCTGAATTGCTTATTAAGCTAAATCCATTATTACTGGAGCGAAGCTTTTAATCGGATGGCTAATCACATAGTATCGCTACAAATAAGTATAAAGAGAGGTTATTTAACCCTAAAGCAGGTCAATGGCTAAATTGATGACTGAATAAAGCTGTCTACCCATTAAAAAACCAACCAATTACAATCAAATAATAACAGACTCAAGCTTAACAGTGATAAAACTGGAAGCTAACTTCAAATTATTACATTGTTTTATTTTTTTGTAATAACAACATGATAGGCTTAATTATCATTTATTTGAAATGTTGTAGTTATTAATGCGTCAATTTTATTCATTTGATTTGCTAGCACTTATTTTTTCATTAGGTTGTTTGCCATTAATGTGGTTATCGGCATTACCTTCTGATAAACAGTGGTATATTACCGCAGGTATGTTAGTTATTATTGTATTAATTGTACCACTCAAATACCGTAACTATTTAATAGTTATTGCGGTATTTACATTAAGTTACTTATGGTCGACGGCTTATTCAAAGCAATATTTAGCTAATATTGTTCCTTATATTGATAAAACCGTATTGGTAAAAGCTAAAGTCATGAGTGTTAATACTCACGAGCAATTCATTCCATCATCACCTTACTATATAAAATTTGCTATTTAT
The DNA here is from genome assembly GCA_945271295.1 of uncultured Gilliamella sp. Lineage (GTDB taxonomy): Bacteria > Pseudomonadota > Gammaproteobacteria > Enterobacterales > Orbaceae > Gilliamella. The sequence continues at coordinate 286,663 of CALYPG010000001.1, forward strand.
GAAATAGATAATCATTCATTAGATTCACAGATCCCTATTTCAGTTTACTGGGACAAATCTGATAATCCTATGGCCGGCCAAATTTGGCAGTTAAAGTTAAAAACTAAAGCGGTACATAGCTATCTGAATCAAGGTGGATTTGATAGCCAGCGTTATGCAATAGCCAATCGTAGTTTGTTAACGGCAAAAGTAGTTAAAGCTAATTTATTAAGTGATAAATGCAATTTCAAGCAGGCAGTGGTTAATCACACTCTGCAATATATTAATTTATTTTTTTATCGGGACATATTACTCGCACTGGCGTTTGGTGATCGCTCTCAATTGAAAGAGGATAATCGGCAGATTATGTTACAAACTGGTGTTGCGCATTTAATGGCGATATCAGGAATGCATATTTTACTGGTTTTTATGATTAGCTCTAGCCTTGCTAAAATTATATTGTTTATTGTTCCGCAACGCTTTATTTATTATGGTATACCAATTGGGTTAGGATGGTTATGTGCCTTTTTTTATGCTTGGTTAACTGGCCTTAATCCGCCTGCATTACGTGCAATTTTAGCGCTGTCTGTGTGGATTTATTTACGTTTTCGCAATTATCAAATTAGCTCGTGGCAGAAGATTAATCGTATCATCGCTATTTTATTGTTGTTTGATCCTTTAATGATTTTATCGGAGAGTTTTTGGTTATCATGTTATGCAGTGGTGAGCTTGCTGTTCTTATTTGAATGGTTACCATTGCCTAAATATATGCGACAACGAAAACGTTGGTACCCCGTTAGATTATTGCATTTACAATTTGGTTTAATATTACTTTTATTACCACTCCAGCTTTTGGTTTTTCATGGTATAAGTTTGGTGTCATTATTCACCAATTTACTCGCCATTCCCATGATTTCGGCGTTAACTTTTCCTGCTATTTTATTCGCTCTATTATTTAGTTTAATTAATTGCTTTGATATGGCTTTAGGTTGTTGGTTTGTTGCCGAACAATCGCTTGAATGGTTATTTTATTGTTTAAATCAGTTTAATTTTGGCTGGCTTAATATTTCTAATGATGGTTATTTATTGAGCGCTATTGGCTGGTTGGTGATTGTTGTTTTACGAACTGAATGTTGGCGTCGCTTCTTTGGCACTTTGTTAGTTATATTGATAATTTTAATTACCCCATTTTATAAACAACAAGACTATTTGTGGCGATTGGATATTTTAGATGTTGGGCATGGACTAGCGGTGGTTATGCATAATGGCAAGTCAGCTATTTTGTATGACACTGGTGCAAAGTGGGAAAAAAGTTCAGCGGCGCAGCGAGTTATTATTCCGTTTTTGCAGTGGCATAATTTAGAGGTACAAGGCATAATCATTAGCCATCAACATAATGATCATATCGGTGGGTTGGCTAAGCTACAGCAGCTTTATCCCAAGGCATGGTTGTTAAGTTCATCTACCAACCTTAACAATACTTATCACTGTATAGCTGGTAATAGTATCACCTGGAATAATCTGACTTTGCAAGTGTTATGGCCTGATAAATTAGTCGATTATGCGCAGAATCATGATTCTTGTGTAATACAGGTTAGTGATGGTAACTTTAAAATATTACTCACTGGAGATTTGGAACGTCATCAGGAATATCAATTAATATCTAAGTACCAACAAAAGCTAGCGTCAACTTTTTTGCAAATACCTCATCATGGTAGTGCAACTTCATCTAGTTATGCTTTTTTAAATTCTGTGGCACCCGATTTTTCTTTTGCTAGTACCTCTCGTTATAACCCGTGGAAGTTACCATCGCATAAAGTTATTGCTCGTTATCATGAGTTGCATTTACCATACCATGTTACAGCTAAATCAGGGCAAATTAGTTTATTTTTTAATAAACAATTTTGGACGTTAAAAACCATGCGCACAGAAATTAACCCAAGATGGTATCATGATTGGTTTGGTAGTTTACCAATTTATGAGTAAAATAGACCATCTCTGTAAAGAGCAAATATTAATACTCTGGTTAGATTGCTAGTTATTCCCAACACAAATGAGTGAAAATCAAGTTATGATAGAAAAATTATGGTATGGTAAAAATCGGTTATATTGGTTACTGTTGCCATTTTCTTGGATATATGGATTAATTGCTTGTGTTCGGCATAGATTATATCAAATGAGGATTTTAAAATCCTGGCGGTCACCAGTACCAATCGTAATTATTGGTAATTTATCGGTAGGTGGTAATGGTAAAACACCTTTAGTTATTGCTTTAATTGAAGCGTTGACTAGCAAAGGACTACAAGTTGGTATTGTCTCACGAGGTTATGGTGGCAAAGCCGATAATTATCCACTACTGTTAAACGATAATACTACCACTGAACAAGCGGGTGATGAACCTGTTTTGATTTATCAGAGAACTAAAGTCCCTGTTGCGGTTGCACCTAATCGTAGCCAAGCAGTACAATTACTTTTAAAGCAGCATAAACTAGATGTAATTTTGACGGATGATGGCTTGCAGCACTATGCTTTAGCACGTGATATAGAAGTGGTGGTGGTCGATGGTAAACGCCTGTTTGGTAATGGTTGGTGGATGCCGGCTGGGCCGATGCGGGAGCGAGCTAATCGATTGAAATCGGTCGATTTAATTATAATCAATGGCGACAGTGTTAATAATATAGCTGAGCTGTATCCTAGTAAGACCTATACTATGCAACTAGCACCCCTGTATGCGGTGAATTTGTTGACCCAAGAAAAAAGAGAATTAGTTAATCTGCATAATATCTGTGCCATCGCCGGAATTAGTAATCCACAACGTTTTTTTACTATGTTAACCACACTTAAAGCAGATGTGATTAAAACAACATCTTTTGCTGATCATCAAAAATTTACCCCAGCATTATTGGCTAATCTTGTTACTAATGAACAAACACTGCTAATGACCGAAAAAGATGCAGTAAAATGTTGGCAATTTGCATTACCGAATTGGTGGTATTTGCCGATAGATGCGGTACTACCAATTGCGGCAGTAGATCAGATTTGTTCATTATTAGCTAATATGAAATCATCAAGAGAATAAAATATGAAACCAATACTCCTTAGTGCTATTGCTTGTCCTAAATGTCATGGTGGGCTGCAATATGATGAAGAACATCAGCAGTTAATTTGCCAATCAGATATGTTGGTTTATGCAGTGAAAGAGGGTATACCTGTATTACTCGAAAGTGAAGCTCAACCGTTAGTTCAACCTCCGATCACTCAAGAATAGAATAGTAAGGTCTTAGTTATGAAATTTTCAGTTATTATCCCAGCTCGATATGCATCAAGTCGCTTACCAGCTAAACCTTTAGCCGATATTCATGGCAAACCTATGATTGTGCGAGTAATGGAACAAGCCCAAAAATCATCGGCTAACCGTGTGATTGTGGCGACTGATCACCAGCAAGTCTTTGAAGTCGTCAAAAATTATGGTGGTGAAGTTATCCTTACTAGTGATAAACACAATTCCGGTACCGAACGTTTAGCCGAAGTAATTAATGCTTACCAATTGGCTGACGATGAAATTATTGTCAATGTTCAAGGCGATGAGCCTTTAATTCCACCTATTATTATTGATCAAGTAGCAGCAAATTTAGTGCAATATAAAACGGGGATGGCCACGCTAGCAGTGCCGATTACTGCAGTTGAGGAAGCCTTTAACCCTGGAGCGGTTAAAGTTGTGACTGATAAAGATGGTTATGCATTGTATTTTTCGCGCGCGACTATTCCGTGGGATCGTGATCGTTTTGCTAAAACAGCTGATTTATATAAACAAACCAGTATAGGCAATTTTTATTTGCGCCATATTGGTATTTATGCCTATCGTGCTGGTTTTATCCGTCAATATGTTAATTGGGCACCTTCAACGCTTGAACAGATCGAAATGTTAGAACAACTTAGAGTGCTTTGGTATGGTGAAAAAATTCATGTTGAAGTAGCTAAGCAAGCACCGGCAATTGGTGTGGATACGCAAGCAGACTTAGAAAAAGTAAGAGCATTATTTAAGGAGCAATAATGGCACAGTTTACCGGATTTACCCAAGCAGGACTGAATTTTCTCCAAGATGCTTGGATTAATAATAGCCGCGCATGGTTTGAAGAACATCGTGCGATTTATGATAATGATTTGGTTAAGCCTTTTCGATTACTTGTTGAACAGTTAACCCCTGCAATGCTAAAAATTGATGAATGGTTTGAAACGCGCCCAGCTATTGGCAAAACCATATCTCGTATTCATCGTGACACTCGTTTTTCACACGATAAATCCCTGTACCGAAGTCGTTTATGGCTTACTTTTAAACGTCCTAATCGTGACTGGAAAGAAGCGCCGGCTTACTTTTTTGAGATCAGTCCGGATAGTTATCAATATGGACTTGGCTATTACTGTCCATCTAAGCAAACTATGGATATTTTCCGTGAAGAAATACTAAATGATACCGCTAAATTTTTAGATGTTATCCGTTGTGTAAAAAAGCCATTTACGTTGGTTGGCGAAAGTTATAAACGGCCATTAATTAAACAGCAAGATGAAAAGATTGCCACATGGTATAATCGTAAAAATCTGGCGGTTATGGTAAGTAGCCAGCAAATTGATGATGTGCTTAATGGTGATTTGCCTAACAAATTAGCCAAAGGCTTTAAGCAGTTAATGCCGCTTTATGATTATTTTATGCGGGTGGAAATAATAAAAAATATCCCTAAACTATAATTGTTTTCCATTATAAATTTATTATTGAATTATGTTGCTATCCCTATTCGATTGTTGAAATTAACGGTAGTGGCAAAGCTTAAATATTGGGGAAATTCAAAATTAACTCTTTGATACCGTTAATAATGAATTGCGTACCAACACATACCAGTAAAAAGCCCATAATTCGTGATGTGGCTTCAATACCACTTTTACCCATAAAGCGCATGATACTACCAGCGCTACGCATACAAAACCATAAAATGATGCATAATAGCAAAGGTACCAAAATGGAAGCCGTATAAACTACCCATGTTGAAACATCATAGCCACCATTATTTACTGTAGAGGCCATACTAATAATCATAGCGATAGTTCCTGGTCCAGCTGTACTTGGCATAGCTAAAGGTACAAAAGCAATGTTATTTGACGGTTCTTTCTTTTTAGCATCAGCTTCTAATGTTTTATGCGATGGTTGCTGGGGAAAGAGCATTCTAAAACCAATCACCCCAACAATTAAACCACCGGCAATGCGTAACCCTGGAATGGAAATGCCAAATGTGCTCATGATGAGTTGCCCACAATAAAATGAAGCAACCATAATAATAAACACATAAATACAAGCCATTTTTGACTGGTAGTTTCTCTCTTCGTTGGTCATATCTCCAGACAGACCAAGTAACAACACTACAGTCGTTAACGGATTAGTTAATGGTATGAATAAAATCAACCCAAAGCCAACAGTTTGAATAAGTTCTAACATAGATTTATTTCAGGACGTAATAACAAAAAGATGAGGCAGATTATAATTGAAATATGCAAAATAAGATATATGGGCGATGTGACGCCCAATAATGTATAATATGGATCTAAAAAGTTAGAATGGAATATCATCATCGAAATCCATTGGTGGTTCAGGCGATTTTGGTTGCGTTGTCGGTGTAGCTTGTGTTGTAGGGCGCGCTGGTGAAACTGGTGCTGATGAAATATTATTAGCACTTTGTCCCCAATGTTGTGAACTATCATCAACGTTTTCACTATTACGCGAACCTAAAATTTGTAAGGTGCCACCAATTGGATTAATGACTACTTCTGTAGTATAGCGATCTTGGCCAGATTGATCTTGCCATTTTCGGGTTTGTAATTGACCTTCAAGATAAACTTGAGTGCCTTTTTTTATATATTCGCCAGCAATTTCAGCTAATTTACCAAAAACAACAACACGATGCCATTCAGTACGATCACGATTTTCACCAGTTTGTTTGTCCTTCCATGATTCTGATGTCGCAATGCTAAAATTAGCTACCGCATTACCATTTGGCATGTAACGGACTTCCGGATCTTGTCCTAAATTACCTACTAAGATGACTTTATTTATTCCTCGGTTTGCCATTATAAACTCCTAAAAATTGCATATATATTTAAGTGGCATATTGTATCATGAGACAGGAGTAACATCATCGATTTTAATTTAATATTGGAAGATAGTCCTCAATTTGTAAAGATATAGAAAGATTAGCTTAGTCGTAGGAATTTATTACTATAACGAGTATAATGCCACACATTTGTTGATGCAATGTGCTAAATAATATTCCTCAAAGGAGGCCTTATGATTAATGCGTTTGGTTTAAAAAACAAACAATTAGTAAAAATTAATGAAGGCGATATAAATAATGCGACCTGGATTGATTTAATTGAACCAGAAGAAGCCGATCGCGAGTTTGTTTTAACTCATTTAGGACAAAACTTAGCAACGAGTATAGAACTGGATGATATCGAAGCATCAGCTCGTTTTTTTGAAGATAACGAAGGATTGCATGTTCACTCATTCTTTTTTTATGAAGATGCCGAAGATCGCGCGGGCAATTCAACTGTAGCTTTTACAGTGCATAATGGACGTTTATTTACGCTACGTGAGCGTGATTTACCGGCATTTCGTTTATATCGCATGCGTTCTCGCTACCAAGGAATGAACGATGGCAATCCTTATGAAGTATTACTCGATTTATTTGAAGTTAAAGTTGAACAATTAGCCGATCAAATTGAAAATATTTACAGTAAACTTGAAGAACTGAGCTTAATTATTATGGATCGTTCAGCTCAGGAACATTATGACGAAGCTATAACTTCTCTTGCTGAACTTGAAGATACCGCGTGGAAAGTACGACTTTGTTTAATGGATAGTCAGCGAGCGGTTAACTATCTAGTACGTCGAGCAAAAATGCCAGTAGATCAATTAGAACAAGCACGCGAAGTTATTCGGGATATTGAGTCGCTAGTGCCACATAATGAATCATTATTTCAAAAAGTGAATTTTTTGATGCAAGCTGCTACTAGTTTTATAAATATTGAACAAAGTCGCATTATCAAAATATTCTCAGTGGTGTCAGTGGTATTTTTACCGCCAACAGTGGTTGCCTCTGCATATGGAATGAATTTTGAGTTTATGCCCGAACTAAAATGGGAATATGGTTATCCATTTTCTTTAATATTAATGTTACTTGCTGGCATCGCCCCATATATCTATTTTAAACTTAAAAAGTGGTTGTAACTTTTAACGGTTTTTAAATCATTAGAAATTCTGTTATTGATTATAATCAGGAAGAATCACTTTAATATTTAATTGAGTTAAATTAATTGAATTTATATAAATAATTTATCGTACTGTTTATTTTATTTTTTGTAATTGATAAGGTAACAGCTTGTTGCTTGCATAAAAAGGTCGATTTGTTAGAAAAGGGAATAATATGAATCAATATGCATTAGTAACCGATATCGGTGGCACCAATGCCCGCTTTGCGCTTTATAATTTAGTAACTAATGAATTATCAGCAATTACGAAAGTTGTTCTGGCAAAGAATGATGTCTTATTAACATTAATTAAAGACTATTTAATTGCTCAGTCAGTAAAAATTGATATGGCCTGCATTGCAATAGCGTGTCCGATTGGTGATGAAGATACTGTTATTATGACTAATAATGATTTGTCATTTTCCCGTTCGGAGTTGATTAAACAGCTTAATTTAACTAAGCTTGAAGTTATTAACGATTTTACCGCAGTTTCCTATTCTATTCCTAAATTACCAAAACAAGATTTAGTTCAAATAGGTGGAGAAAAACCCGATTTAAATTATCCAATTGCCATTTATGGCGCCGGAACCGGACTTGGAGTTTCGCATTTAATTAACGTAAATCAACAGTGGATCAGTTTATCGGGTGAAGGTGGTCATACCGAATTACCCATGACAACCGCAGAAGAAGATCTTATCTTAGCGCAACTGCGTAAAAAATTCGGACGTGTTTCTTCTGAGCGATTTTTATCTGGCAATGGTATTGTTAATATCTATCAGGCATTATTACAAATCAATAACCAATCAGTTGAAGATATTACGCCAGATATTATAGTGCAAAAAGCATTAACCAACAGTTGCCCAATTTGTTTACAAGCATTAACCCATTTTTGTACTTTTATGGGGCGATTTGGCGGTAATTTGGCGTTAACACTCAATACGCAAGGCGGAGTGTATATTGCTGGTGGAATTGTGCCACGATTCATTGAATTTTTTAAATTATCACCATTTAGAAGCGCATTTGAAACTAAGGGGCGCATGTCATATCTAGTCAAAAAAATTCCTGTCTATGTCATTATCCACAAAGATCCAGGTTTATTTGGTGCAGGTGTTTATTTGCAAAATAGTCTTAAATAATGTTGTTGAAGAAGGATGTTATTTTATGATGTGGTGTCATGTTTATCGTAGTACTAAAAAAGAAAACTGCTATTTATATACGGAAATGGAAGGTGATTTTTCATCGATCCCAACAACTATACTTTCAATTTTCGGTACTCCTGTGTATGTTATGAAAGTATTACTTGATGGCAAAAGACGTTTAGCTGTGGGCACTTCAGCGGAACTTGAAGAAAAAATAAGAAAAGATGGATTTTTTTTACAAATGTTACATGAAGATGATTTTAAAGTATGATGGATCCATTTTGGGAATACAAAACATTGGATCAAATGACTGACCATGAATGGGAATTATTGTGTGATGGTTGTGGTCAGTGTTGCTTAAATAAGCTGATGGATGAAGATACCAATGAGATTTTATATACTAACGTCGCTTGTAATTTGCTAGATTCGCATACTTGTCAATGCCGACATTATCATAATCGATTTGATTATGAACCTGACTGTATCAAATTAACTCGTAACAATCTATTTACCATTGAATGGTTACCATTAAGTTGTAGCTATCGTTTTTTTTCTAAACATGGTCATCTGCCTGAGTGGCATCCATTAATTGTAGGCAATAAAAAGCAGATGCATCAGTTAAAAATTTCTGTTAAAAATCGTATTGTCTATGAAAAAGATGTAATTTGTTGGGAAGATCATATTATTTAAAGGGAGCAAGTGCTCCCTTATTTTTATGGGTCATTTAAATTAAAATCCATAAAATACCAAAAATATCAATTGCAAGCATATTTAAAAAAATAAGGATAAATACCACAATCATAAACGAAATATCAATAACCCCAATCGGTGGCACGATGCGGCGAATAGGCGCAACTAAAGGCTCTGTTAACTGAGTAAGTAGCTCATCTGCTGTTGATTGCCCTCGACTTACCCAACTTAAAATAGCCCTAAATAGTAACAACCAAAATAGTAAATATCCTAGCGCGTGAGCTATAGCTGCAAAGGCAAAAAACAGATAATCAATATTCCAAATAGGCGCATTAATTGTTCCATAATATAAAACAAAAATGACTTTAATTAAAGCAACTAGATATAAAAGGATCCAAGAGGCAGTATCAAACCGTCCAATTGACGGAATAAGTCGGCGTAATGGCCCAATGATAGGTTGGGTTATGCGGACAATGAATTGAGTAAATGGATTATAAAAGTTAACGCGTACAAATTGCATCCATAATCGTAAAATAATAATGTACAGACAAACGGTTAAAATTGTTTTCCCTAAAAAGAAAAGCGATGTCATTTAAGACTCCTCAGAATATTATTACCAAGCAATATATCATAAATACTGCCGCGCACCAAAGATTGCAGTACCTATCCGAACCATAGTGCTACCGGCAACAATTGCTGCCTGCATATCTCCAGTCATACCCATTGAAAGTGTATCCATAAATGGATAATTAGTTTGTAACGATTGTAAAAGTTGTTGCATTTTATTAAATACATATAATTGATTGTCAAAATTATTGTCAATTTCAGGGATGGCCATTAATCCACGTAAATTTAAATTAGGTAATGTGATAATTTGTTTGACTAAATCAGGTACTTCTTGCGCAGCGACACCAGACTTACTCGATTCTTGACTAATATTAACCTGAATAAGTATATTTAATTTAGCTTTATCAGCAGGGCGTTGATCATTTAATCGCTGGGCAATTTTAAAACGATCAATGGTATGCATCCAATCAAAATTTTCTGCTACTAATTTGCTTTTATTGGATTGCAATGGACCTATAAAGTGCCAAATTAGTGGTGTGTCAGGCATCATTTGCTTGAAATAGTGGATCTTTTCCACACCTTCTTGAACATAATTTTCACCAAAAGAAAACTGACCAGCATTAATTGCTTCTGTGATTTGAGTTACAGGTTTGGTTTTACTAACAGCAATAAGCTCAATCGTGTTGGGATCTCTTTCACATTCTAAGGCAATTTTTTGAATTTTATTTTTTATTACAAGTAAATTGTCATGTACGTTATTCATTTTAGTTCCCAATTGATAATTAATATGTCAGATTTAATGTTAAACTCTCTGTTATCAGTTAGTGTAACTCAAAAAGCTTCGGATTTGCATCTTTCCAGCGGGGAAGCACCACGTATTCGTCTAAATGGTCAATTACAATTGCTAACCGACGAAAAAATACCCCCTTCAAGGTTGGAAAGTGAACTGCTTAATTTACTTAACGCATCCCAAAAAATACAATTACAACAAAATGGATATGTTGATTTAGCTTATCACGTTAGCGAAATAGGTCGTTTTAGAGTCAATATTTTTTATCAGTATCGTGGTATTTCAGGTGTTTTTAGAGTGATTAATCACGATATTCCAAGTTTGTCACAATTGAGTATTCCTGATGTGTTGCCAGCACTCGTAAAAAATACTCATGGTATTATTTTAGTTACAGGTGCTACTGGGAGTGGTAAATCAACAACCTTAGCATCACTCATTCAACATATCAATTTGACTGAATCTAAACATATTATCACGCTGGAAGACCCAATCGAATTTATTTATCAAAATGTACAATCATTAATTGAGCAACGTGAGGTTCCTCACTTCACAATAGCTATTGATAGCCTTTTAAGGCAAGATCCTGATATTATTTTATTTGGTGAACTGAGAAATAAAACCACGATTCAAGCAGCGTTAACTACTGCAGAAACAGGGCATTTGGTCCTTGCTACATTACATACTAGCTCAGCCATTGAAAGTATCAATCGAATTATTAATGTATTTAGTGAAACTGAACGTGACTTTATTCGTGCTCAGTTATCCAGTAGTTTAAAAGCAATTATTAGCCAAAAATTAGTTGCTACTAATAATGGACGCAGAGCGTTATTTGAAATACTCATTAATACTCCGGCGGTAAGTAATTTGATTAATGAAGGTAAAATTAAGCAGATTTATTCACTAATGCAAACAGGACAACAATACGGCATGCAAATAATGCCTGGTAATTAAATGTGGTTAACATTATTGGTTAGTAATTTGCTATATAGCTATTATCGTTTAACTTTTTGCAAAGATATAATAATAGATTAAAACTGATATTAATTAGATATAAAAATGCAATTTGGCTAATTAATATATTGAAAGATAAAATTTTTAGTTTTATGTTAAAAATACTCTATAATTATTTAATACATAATTAATACAGAGGGGTATTATTAGATGGAACAACGAATTGGTTTTATTGGTTTAGGTAATATGGGCAATGCAATATTGCAAGGCATTTTAGCAAGTAAAATTGTACCTGGGAATCAGTTATATATTTATGATACTCATCCAGAAAAAGGCATAGCTTTAAATCAGTCCCATTTTATCAATAATCTTGAATCAGCCAGAGATGTAGCTCGAGAATCTGATATTGTTTTTGTTGCAGTTAAACCGAATGTTATTATTGATGTGTTAACTGATATCCAAAAAGAACTGAAAAAGAATACTATTATTGTATCAATTGCAGCTGGTGTTACTATTAAAACGATTGCTAAAAATGTTGGATATGAACAAAAAATTGTTCGCGTCATGCCAAATACACCAGCACTAGTTAATGCTGCGATGTGTTCAATCACACCAAATACAGAAGTTACTGATGATGAACTTGCTATTATCCAAACATTATTAAATTGTATTGGTGAAACGGAAATTGTGCCTGAGTACTTAATTGATGCGGTAGTCGGTGCAAGTGGTTCATCTCCGGCATTTGTATTTATGTTTATTGAAGCGCTAGCAGATGGTGCGGTAAAAGGTGGTTTATCAAGAAAGCAAGCTTATAAATTTGCCGCTCAAGCGGTTATGGGGTCGGCAAAATTGCTTCTTGAATCAGGCAAGCATCCAGGTGAACTTAAAGATATGGTTTGTTCTCCTGCTGGGACGACAATTGAAGGTGTTCAAAAGCTCGAACAACATGGTTTTAGAGCAGCGTTAATGGAAGCTGTTGAGGCAACTATTATAAAATCACAAGCACTAGCTGAAAAATAACCTAATTACTTTTATCCGCCTTAGTTTTATAGCGGCGGATAATTGCCTGATAATTATCATTTTTATAGCAATCAATAAAATAATTTAAAACATTCCTTGCATTAGTATCGAATATATGAGTTAATAGCGTCTAGCATATGACGTGCAGATTTATTTAGTAACATTTTGGTACAAGCAGTTTGTGGTTTACTTTCTATCTTAGATAAGCATTAGTTCTCTTCAACTCCACCTCTCAGTGTTTATAAGTAGTCTAAGTTTTATGTTTTTTGAATATAGCCTTATATGGCTGAGATTATTTTTAATAGGAAGATTATTATGTCTAAGAAAACAGGTCAAGTTAAATGGTTTAATGAAAGTAAAGGTTTTGGTTTTATCTCTCCAGCTGATGGTAGCAAAGATGTATTTGTACACTTTTCTGCAATTTCTGGTGATGGATTTAAAACCCTAGCTGAAGGTCAACAAGTGGAATTTTCTATCCAAGATAGCCCACGTGGACCAGCTGCTGCAGATGTTGCTTTAATCTAATCTGACATTTTATATCAGCAGGATAAGTCCTTGCTGATATAAGAAAATCAATTTTACACTTCAAGTTCTGTCTTATTAATATTTTAAATCAATTAGTAAATCAAATAATTTAAATCGTCTAATAGCATAAGTAAAATTTAGTTAATTAAATTAGTCTGATATACTCAGTTAATTTACACGAATTATATGCAAAATTATGCTATGAAACTGCAATAAATTAGTGACGATTTTGATATCGAAAATCCCATGGCGCGATCGGTTTTTTGTCTTTCCATAGACCTCTACGGTTTTGTTTAGCAATTGATTCTAATTCGACCATTTTTTTACTATTAGCCTTTCCTTTGTATCGATAAGCCCATGCATAACCGTTTTCCACCATTTTGGCATTAATATTAACACTATTATAAAAAATAGTGGCTAGTGTTCTTTTGTAAACATCTTTTCCTTTTTCTTTAACCGTAACAGTGTTACCTGCAATCAATGACGCAAGGTATTTTTTTGAGGCATTGCCATATGCTTGACGGCTTTCAGGGGCATCAATATCTAGTAATCGAATGCGAATTTTTTGCTTTTGGGAGGTTAATATGTCGATAGTATCACCATCAATAACTTTAACGACTTTACCTCTAATATCAGCATGAACTGGGAGTATTAAAGAAATAAAAAGAACGGAAAATATGAAAAAACGTTTTAACAAAAGCATAATAACAAATAACTAATAAATGAAAAATCTTGAATATTATATACTGAATATAAATAAATACACAATTGATACTCAGACGCCGATTAAAATTATTAATTTTCTTTACAATAACGTTTGCGAACTTAAAACAAACAAAAGCATATTGGTGTTAATTGATTATGAAGTTATTTACTCTTAAATATACAGTATATTTAGAGCGTTTAAATATTAACAACTCGATTAGCTTTCTTCTAAAATTGTAATGGTTGGTTTATGGTTTCCATGTAAAAAAAAGTAAAGAACGATAGCTAACAAACTTATTAATGCGCAAACTAAATATAAACCATGATAACGAATGTAAGGGATAAGCAGGCCCATAAAATAAGGTCCGAGCCCAATACCAAAATCAAATAATATAAAATAGGTTGAAGTAGCTTGTCCCACTTTATGATGGGGTGCAACTTTTACGGCAATAGCTTGCGCTGTAGATTGAAAATTGCCAAAGCCGAGTCCTATCAGGGCACTTGAAAGCAGTAACAGCCAAGTATTATAGGCAACACTTAATACAATAAAACCAATAGTTAATAATAACAAAGTAGGATAGATAATCACATTTTCACCTTTTAGATCGAACAGCCTGCCACTAAAAGGTCGTGAAATTAAAATAAATATGGCATAGATAGCAAAAAAGAAACTAGCCGCTTCCATTAAGTCAAGTTCTTGAGCATAAAATGAAAGATAAGCTTGTATGGTTGCGTAACCAATAGAAACTAACATTACAATAAATGAAATACGTAATACACTAGGTTCAATATAACTCGATAGTTGTAACCATGAGGCCCTTTGGTTATTAGCTTGAGTTTGCGGTTTACTGATCACCAATTTATTAGCTTTAAGTTGATAAGCAATGAATAAGCAAATGGCACCAATAACAATACCAAAGTAAAACAGGATATTGAAATGAACATATTGAACTAATAATATTCCGGCAAAAGGACCTAATGCAGTAGCTAAAATAGTGCTTAAACTAAAATAACTAATCCCTTCGCCACGTCGATTAGGTGGGACCACATACACTACAATAGTTCCGGTTACTGTACCAATTACACCAACAAAAATGCCACTTATAAAACGAATTAAAATTAATAATGGTAGATTAAAAGCAGTGAGATATAACGCCATAGTGATGATAAAGCCAATAATGCCAACAAAAAGCGCTTTTTTACAACCGATCATTTCTAGGAAAAATCCAGTGATGAATCTTCCGACCAAGCAACCAATAACCATCATTCCGGTAACTAATCCAGCGATACTTTTGCTTGCAGCAAACGTATCGACAACGTAATTACCAATGGTGACAAGTAACATGTAATAGTTTATGAGAACAAAGAGATTAATTGCAGAAACGACAACAAAGTCAACACTCCACAATTTTGTTTGTGTTTGATTATCCATAATATTTTTGATCTTCACAAATAAATATACTTATTTTTCATCCATACTATTTCGTGATTAAGTTAGCTGTGAAAAAGCCCGAAGGATTTATTTTGACCCGAAACGATTAGGGTACCAATGAAGTATAGCTATTTCAATAATTAAATATGAATAATTGTACTCTTATCAATATTATGAGCAAATAAAAAATGATGCTGCCTATATTTACCGTTAAATTGATTTGATCAAAAGGTGGGTTATTTTAGCTGTGTTCATTCACTTAGGATAAAGCAATATGAATTAAATCAAACCTTACTGGCAATTTAGTAGTAAGGTTCAACTTTTTGATTATAGTTAAAAACTGCTAGGGTCTTTAAATAGACCGACTTTGAGATCGGTGGCTTCGTAAATTAGTTTGCCGTCAACCAACACTTCACCATCACCAATCCCCATAATTAATTTACGATTAATAACCCGTTTAAAATGGATTTTATAAGTCACTTTTTTATTGTTTGGTAATATTTGCCCTTTTAGTTTAAGTTCACCTACTCCCAAAGCTCGACCTTTACCTTTACCACCAAGCCAACCTAAGTAGAAACCAACTAATTGCCATAAGGCATCAAGACCAAGGCAACCAGGCATAACTGGGTCATTTTTAAAATGACATTTAAAGAACCATAAATCGGGATTAATATCAAGTTCAGCTTCGACATAACCTTTACCATAATTACCGCCATCTTCATTCATTTCGATAACCCGATCCATCATTAACATTAAATCAGACGGTAAAGGCGGACCGTCATGGCCAAATAATTCATTATTACCTGATTTAATCAGATCTGCTTTATCGTATGAAGATTTACGTTCAAATGTCATAAAAAAACCTTTTCCTTGATGTTATTACAAACATGATTATGAAAATAAAGTCATTAATAATCATATTATGAAAAATTAATAGTGATAATACTAAAATGCTTCCCATTATTATGTTAATGGGATTTTGAGTTAAAGTTTATTGGCAATTGCTATTTTTTGCAATATTTTTGCCACTTACTCAACCAGCTGTCTTGCTTTTTGTCTTGTAACAGCATTGCTTGCATGCGTGCATGAATGAGTTTATAAAGACTAATGCTGGCTTCGTCTTTATAAGGAATACCCGTTAATAAATAAAGTGCTTCGGCTATATGCTCAACAGTCCAAATCGAAAATTGCTCTTGTTCAATTGCTGCTATCACATTATCATTTAAACTTAAATGACGTTGATTACTAGCCGGTATAATAACACCTTGTTGACCAGTTAATCCCTGATGCTGACATACTGCAAAAAAGCCTTCAATTTTCTCGTTAACCCCGCCAATTGATTGAACATGGCCAAACTGATCAACTGAACCGGTTACGGCTAATTGTTGATCTATTGGTTGCTGAGAAAGAGCACTGATTAAGGCACAAAGTCCAGCGAGTGAAGCACTATCTCCGTCGATTTCACTATAGGATTGCTCAAAAACCAAAGATGTTGAAAAGGGTAATTGATGATTGAGTGCAAATTCAGACATAATAAATGCTTGCATAATCATCATGCCTTTGGAGTGAATATTGCCAGCAAGGTCTGTTTTACGTTCAATATCGATTAATTCACCATCGCCAAAGTGAACCAGACAACTTAAGCGTGTCGGCTCACCAATCATTTTTGGATAACCGGGATATTCGATTACAGATAAACCATTAACCTGTCCAACCACTTGATCTTTGGTATTAATCATTATTTGGTTACTGAATATTTCGTCATGGAATCGCTCAATTAAGTAACTTTCACGCCATGATTTTTGTTCAATAGATTTGCTTAATGATGCATCATCAATTGCGTTGTGTTGCATAAAATAGGTCGCATTCACAAGTAGTGACTCAATCCATTCAATAGCAAGTGGTAAATAGTATTGATCACCTGTATAACGAGTGGCCTCTTTATAAATTTTAGCAAAAGCAGATTTATCAATAGTAGGTAACTGTTGATTATTAGCAATAAATTGTAAATAACAAAACCACTTTTCAACTTGTTCTGCTGATTGAATTTGTAGCTCGTTTTCAAACTCAGCATATATTGAAGTTGAATAGAACTCAGGTTCAAATTCTTGTAATTCTGCTAGACTTAACCTATCGCCAACTAAAATGATGCGTAAATCAAGTGGCATAGTCGGAATAGTTAATGGTAAAGGGTGAGATTCATCGGTTGAAAACCATTCAAACTCTTGTTTAATTACCATTTGTTTTAATCTTGTCCATAACATAGGTTGACTAAGTAGTGAACGTAAACCTAAAATTAAAACGCCACCATTAGCATGATGAACTAAACCAGCTTGCAGTTTAATGGGGTTATTTTCTGGTTGTCTAACACAACCGAATAGTTTTTCACTGTCAACCGCAGTTGCGGCTATACAATTATCAAGTGTGGCAAAATTATCTTGCCTACTTTTAGCCTCAGTTAAAGTGATTTTATTGTCACTGAAATAATAGCTATAACCTAGATTGGTAAGCGGCAAATTTGACTTAATAGATTGCCTGAGTAAATCAAAAAATAATTCACTTTCAGTTGCTTTAAGTAACATAAAGCGTGGGTGATAAGCTGCTCTTTTATTTGGACATAACATTGATAATGCAGAGGCAATACGAGGCTGCCAGACAAGTAAATTACCTTGCTCATCGGTGGCTAGTGTTGTATTGGTGTTAGCGTTATTAACAAGTTCTAAGATTTGATCTAAATTAGGTTGAATATGTTGTGTTGTGAGTTGTGTTATCGCCAAAGTTATTATCTTTTTTGTTAGCTAATCAATTAGTAAATTATAGCAAGTATAGCTTTCAACGCCAACTGATTACCAGAATCTTTATAGCAACAAATGAAAATTTTACAGAAAGATTTTTGAAAATCAGGTAAACTAATTACCAAATTACAGTTTATTTACCATCTTTATCATCATTATCAACAATTAAATATGCTCAAACTCAAAAATAATCATTCCAAAGATGACCAAGCCTCGCAAATTGTCAGCTGGGGGCATTGGTTTACATTATTCAATATTTTTGTTGTGATCTTGTTTGGTAGTCAATATTTATTGATCGCTGATTGGCCTCATACTTTTATGGGACGATTTTATGCTATTATCAGTGTGATTGGACATTTTAGTTTTTTGACATTTGTTACTTATCTGATATTACTTTTTCCATTTAGTTTTTTTATCCATTCATCGCGTTGGCAACGGATAATTGCAACGGTGATAGCTACATTGGGTATTTCCTTACTATTAATTGACATTGAAGTGTTTTCGCATTTTAGAATGCATCTTAACTTTTCCATTTGGCAATTATTTACTACAGAAAAAGCCTCTTTTTTTAATTCTATATTTATTTTTATTCCATCTATTTTATTGCTGGAAGTTTTGTTTGCGGTTTGGAGTTGGAAAAAACTACGTAGTTTGAGTAAACGTCGGCGTTATGCTAAACCGGTTGTCATTTTATTTATTATCAGTTTTGTTTCATCGCATTTAATTCATATTTGGGCCGATGCTAATTTTTATCGGCCGATTACTATGCAGCGATCGAGTTTGCCGCTTTCTTACCCTTTGACCGCTCGTCATTTTTTAGAAAAATATGGATTTATTGCCGAAAATAATTATCGCGATCGTGTGGTCCAAGAAGGTAACCCCTTTGCGATTGCGATTGAATATCCACTTGGTCGAATTAAGTTCGAACAACCAGAAAACCCTAAAAATGTCCTGATAATTGTAATTGAGGGCTGGAATGATAAATTATTAACAAATAATATGCTGTGGTTAAATAATTTTGCGCAACAAAATATTTTGTTTACTAATCATTATGGCACAAGCCAGCAGGCGCATTTGAATGATTTTTCACTTTTTTATGGTCTAGCGCCTAATTATTACAATAGTATTTTAGTTGGTCATAAACCTTCGGTATTGCTCGATGTTGTTGCCAAACAACACTATAATTTAGGGCTATTTTCGACCAATGGTTTTGCTAAACCTCTTTATCGCTATGCGCTACTTTCAAACTTTAGTATGCCAGAGCCAAAAAAACAATCGAATAAACAAATTACCGATTATTGGATGGCATGGCATGATGAGCAAAATAAATTGGCAAACCATGCACCGTTATTTTCAATTATTCAATATAGTTTAGACAATAAAAACAAAAAAATGTCCTTAGCCGACCTTGAATCGGATGCGAAAAAATTAGATCAACATCTCGAATCGTTGATTGCGTATTTAAAATTATCTAATAATTATGAAAATACAGTTATTATCATTACCGGCTCAAATGATATTAAGATTGATGAAGTAAACAAAGTAGTGATACATAATAATGATAATAACTTTAATCGTGATTCGCTTAAGGTGCCATTGATTATGGCATGGCCAAATAAAGCAAGTGAGCAAATAACACGAGTAACTTCACAAACAGATATTATGCAGACGTTAATGCAAGATGTCTTTAATGTTACCACTCCAGCACAACAATACAGTCAGGGTTATAATTTATTCAATAATAATTCTCGACAGTGGTTAGTGGCAGGCAATGAAAATCAAATAGCTGCGCTTTATGATGATAAAACGATTGTGCTTGATGCTTATGGACGGTCAAAAATTTATAATCCGGAAGGTAAATTACAAAAACATGAAACAATTAGTCTGCCAACTTTTTTACAGATTGTAACTGAAAATCGACGGTTTATGGTGGTTGATAATTAACGTTGACCATCATTACGGGTTATTTATACGCAAAGTGATGAAAGCAGTAATTGTGTAAAGATGTTTCAGGTCTGGCATACGTTTAAGTATAAATTTTGACACCAACAGTTGTGATAAATAAGGTGAACTTTACTTCACCTCTTTACCTAACGCTTGTAAATCTGCATGATAGGAAGAACGAACAAAAGGTCCACAAGCTGCATGAGTAAAGCCTATATCTAAAGCGATACTTTTAAGTTCATCAAATTCTTGTGGTGTGACATAGCGTTCAACGGGTAAGTGATATTTACTTGGCTGCAAGTATTGACCTAAAGTTAACATTGTCACCCCATGGGTACGTAAATCTTTTAATACTTGAATTAGTTCTTGATTGGTTTCACCAAGGCCAACCATTAATCCAGATTTGGTTGGAATTTCGGGGTGTTTTTCTTTAAAAGATGCCAGTAATTTAAGCGAACCTGCATAGTTAGCGCCCGGACGGATCTTTTTATACAAGCGCGGAATATTTTCTAAATTGTGATTAAAAACATCAGGAGGATTATCACTCAATACTGCAACTGCTTCATCAATACAACCACGAAAATCAGGCGTTAACGTTTCCACTTTAATATTCGGGCTCAAAGCTCGTATTTCCGACGTACAAGCCGCAAAATGGCTCGCGCCACCATCTTTGAGATCATCACGGTCTACCGAAGTAATCACCACGTAACGTAATTTCATTTCTTGAATAGTTTGCGCGAGTTTATTTGGCTCTTCACGGTCAGGGGGAAGCGGGCGACCATGAGCAACATCACAAAATGGACAACGACGAGTACAAATATCACCTAATATCATAAAAGTAGCAGTACCATGATTAAAACACTCAGCTAAGTTAGGGCAAGAAGCTTCTTCACAAACTGAATGTAATCCATGTTTGCGCATAGTATTTTTAATATGGGCAATATTATCGGAATGAGCGGACAATTTGATTCTCATCCATTCTGGTTTTTTTAGTGGAGTACTATCTTCTAAAGTTACCGTTGGAATTAATCGTGTTTTGTCGGCATCACGGTATTTTGAACTTCTGATTTGTGTTTGTTCATTCAGCATAATTTATGTCTTATTGGTTAGGTAACTGTTTAATAAAGTTATCTGTTAGTAATTGTTGTATCTCATGAGTATTAATATGTGAAACGTATTGTTTTAATTGGGTCATTTGTAGCCCAGCATAGCCGCAAGGATTAATATAGTTAAAAGGAGTAAGATCCATATCGATGTTTAATGCTAGCCCATGTAAAGTACAACCATGCTTTATATGCAAACCAAGCGAACAAATTTTTTTATGATCGACATAAACTCCTGGCGCATCCATTTTGGCATAAGCCCTAATATTGTAATAATCTAATGTTTGAATAACACAATTTTCTAAATAGCTAACAACTTGGCGAATAGTTATTTTACCTCGCTTTAAATCCAACAAAATATACATGATTTGTTGGCCCGGCGCATGATAAGTAATTTGACCACCACGATCAGTATGCACCACAGGAATAATTGTTTTAGTTAATAAATGTTCAGCTTTACCTACTTTCCCTTGTGTAAATACCGGTGGGTGCTCAACTAACCAAATCTCATCAAGGGTATTAGCATCACGATTTTGAGTAAAATGATGCATCGCTTGATAAGTTTGCATATATGGTTTTATACCCAAATTTTTAATGATAACATCATTTCTCGTCATGGCATTTGTCAAATCATAATTAACACTATATTTATTCTTATATAACAGATTTTACTATCACTTGACAACTCATTGCCTATGGCGGTATAACAAAACTCACAATCTTTATATTCTTCAGCTTTAAAAAATTTGATTTATATCAAATAATTACTCTTTTACATTATAGTCTTATTGAAATAGTTGATTAATTTAATAGGAATTAACATTCTTTTCTACACGGTGGTTTGCTTTACTTTTTCTTTGGAGATGGCAGACTGATATGAATAAAGCTCCGTAATGCAGAATTAAAATATTATTGTTAGTTAGAGCGTTAGTTGCAGCTAATGATAGTAGTAAAGACTGCGTTTTTTATAACAAAAAAGAGGTTTTAATATGTCGGACATGCAAATGAATGATATCGATCCCATCGAAACACAAGATTGGCTCAAAAGCGTTGAGTCTATCATTCGTGAAGAAGGAATCGAACGTGCACAATATATTATTGAACAAATTGTCAATAAAGCTAAGGATGGTGGTGTTCCGCTACTATTTGGCTCCTCAACCAGTAATTACATAAATACCATTCCAGTAGAAGAACAACCTACTTATCCTGGTGATTGGGAAATTGAAAGGCGCATTCGTTCAATTGTCCGTTGGAATGCCATTATGATGGTATTAAGAGCGTCAAAAAAGGATTTAGAATTGGGTGGACATATGGCATCGTTTCAGTCTGCTGCTACTTTTTATGAAGTCTGTTTTAACCACTTTTTTAGAGCACGTAATGAAAAAGATGGTGGTGATTTGGTATACTTCCAAGGGCACATTTCACCGGGTATTTATTCCCGAGCTTTTGTTGAAGGTCGTTTGACTGAAGAACAATTAGATAATTTCCGCCAAGAAGTTCATGGCAAAGGTTTACCATCTTATCCTCACCCGAAATTACTATCTGAATTTTGGCAATTTCCAACCGTTTCTATGGGATTAGGGCCTATTAGTGCAATTTATCAAGCACGCTTTTTAAAATATCTAAATCATCGTGGCCTTAAAGATACATCTGAACAAACTGTCTATGCGTTTTTAGGTGATGGTGAAATGGATGAACCAGAATCAAAAGGGGCCATTACGGTTGCCACGCGGGAAAAATTAGATAATTTGGTATTTGTTATAAACTGTAATTTACAGCGCTTGGATGGACCGGTAACAGGCAATGGTAAAATTATCAATGAACTTGAAGGGGTATTTGCTGGTGCTGGTTGGAATGTGATTAAAGTAATTTGGGGTGATCGTTGGGATAAACTTCTACAAAAAGATAAATCCGGTAAGTTAATCCGCCTTATGAATGAAACAGTGGATGGCGATTATCAAACTTTCAAGTCTAAAGATGGTGCTTATGTGCGTGAGCATTTCTTCGGCAAATATCCGGAAACAGCAGAATTAGTTAAAGATATGTCAGACGAAGAGATCTTTAGACTCAATCGTGGTGGTCAAGATCCAGCTAAAATGTTCGCAGCATTCAGTCGCGCGAAAGCAAATAAAGACCGACCGACAGTTATTTTAGCGCATACCATTAAAGGTTATGGCATGGGTGAAGCCGCAGAAGCTAAAAATATTGCCCACCAAGTGAAAAAAATAAATATGGATGGTGTCCGCCATGTTCGAGACTTTTTCAATATTCCAGTAACCGATGAAGCGCTCGAAAAATTACCTTATATTAAATTTGAAGCACATACACCTGAATATAAATATATTCATGAACGTCGCAATGCTTTACATGGTTATGTTCCCTCCAGATTAACTAAATTTTCAGGTACAGTTTCAATCCCTGCATTAAGTGAATTTGCACCATTACTTGAAGCGCAAACAAAAGAGATTTCAACGACTATTGCATTTGTGCGAGCACTGAATATCATGCTGAAAGATAAAGCATTGGCACCTCACTTAGTACCAATTTTAGCTGATGAAGCCAGAACCTTTGGTATGGAGGGGTTATTCCGTCAAATTGGTATCTATAATCCGCACGGGCAACAATATACGCCACAAGATAAAGAGCAAGTGGCTTATTATCGTGAAGATGAAAAAGGTCAAATTTTGCAAGAGGGTATTAATGAATGTGGAGCAACCGCCTCATGGTTAGCTGCGGCAACGTCTTATAGTACTAATGACTTCCCGATGATTCCTTTCTACATTTATTACTCCATGTTTGGTTTACAACGGGTAGGTGATTTAATGTGGGCGGCAGGGGATCAACAAGCACGTGGTTTTATGATTGGTGGCACTTCTGGACGTACTACTTTAAATGGTGAGGGTTTACAACACCAAGATGGTCATAGCCATATTCAAGCCTTAACCATTCCAAATTGTATTTCTTACGATCCCGCTTATGCTTATGAAGTGGCTGTGATTATGCAAGATGGTTTACGCCGTATGTATGGCGATCAAGAAAACGTTTATTACTATATCACCACATTAAATGAAAACTATGCTCAACCAGCAATGCCAGAAGGGGCTGAAGAAGGCATTCGTCGTGGTATTTATAAACTTGATACGGTCAAAGGTCAAAAAGGTAAACCGTCAGTTCAACTGCTAGGCTCTGGGGCGATTTTACGTCATGTGCGTGAAGCTGCCGATATTTTGGCTAAAAACTACGGTATTAGCTCAGAAATATACAGTGTGACATCTTTCACGGAACTTGCGCGTGAAGGTCAAGATTGTGAGCGTTATAATATGCTACACCCAAGTGAAACGCCAAAAATCCCATATGTAACTCAAGTGATGAACAACAATCCAGCAGTAGTTGCAACCGATTATATGAAATTATTTGCTGAACAAATTCGTGCTTTTGTACCGGCTGAAAGCTATCGTGTACTTGGAACTGATGGTTTTGGTCGTAGTGACAGCCGTGAAAATTTACGTCATCATTTTGAAGTTGATGCCTCTTATGTCGTGGTTGCAGCATTAGGTGAACTTGCTAAACGTGGTGATATTGCAACAAGCGTAGTCGATAAAGCCATTAAAAAGTTTGATATTAATCCAGATAAACTCAACCCACGTATAGCATAAGAGGTGACAATAATGAGTATTGAAATTAAATTACCCGATATTGGCAATGATGAAGTTGAAGTCACTGAGGTTTTAGTTAAAGTGGGTGATAAGGTTGATGTCGATCAATCATTATTAACGGTTGAAGGTGATAAAGCCTCGATGGAAATTCCCGCACCTCAAGCAGGAATTGTTAAATCCATTATTGTTCATGTTGGCGACAAGGTAACCACGGGTGTTAGCATCATGGTGTTTGATGAAGCAGGTGCTAGTACACCAGCCGCTAAAACAGAAGCGCCAGTTGCAACCTCGGCAGCGACCGCTACCCCAACAACAGCAACACCAACCGCAGCAACTAGTCAAGTTGTTGATGTTAATGTCCCCGATATTGGTGGCGATGAAGTTGAAGTTACCGAAATTCTTGTCAAAGTAGGCGACACTATAGCGGTAGATGATTCCTTGATAACGGTTGAAGGCGATAAAGCATCAATGGAAGTACCTGCCACCATTGCTGGGGTAGTGAAAAGCATCACCGTGAAAATAGGTGATAAAGTCAAGACCGGTTCCAAAATCATGGAATTTACGACCAGTGCTAGTGATGCACCGGTTAACGCTCAATCAGCAGCAGCAACTGAAAAAACGCCTGCTCCTGTGTCGGTAACTAGTTCGCCTGGTACTCCAGCTCAAACCGCGGTTACAACTACATCAACATCAACAGTTACAACTACTTCCACAGTTAATCCTACGGCTGGTAATGATTTTGTTGAAAATGACGCTTATGCGCATGCAACGCCATCAGTCCGTCGTTTAGCGCGTGAATTTGGTGTGAATTTGGCAAAAGTTCCAGCAACAGGTCCTAAACATCGTATTTTACGTGAAGATATCCAAACCTACGTTAAAAATGCTGTCAAGCAGGTTGAAACTGGTACATCTGGTGGCGCATTACCTGGTTTATTGCCTTGGCCAAAAGTCGATTTTAGTAAATTTGGTGAAGTGGAAACACTACCATTAACTAAAATTCAAAAAGTTTCGGGTGCTAACTTACACCGTAACTGGGTAATGATTCCACATGTTACCGAATTTGACGAAACTGATATTACCGATCTAGAAGCCTTCCGTAAGCAACAAAATGCCGAAGCGACTAAGAAAAAGCTGGATCTTAAGATCACCCCACTAGTGTTTATTATGAAAGCGGTAGCGAGCGCCCTCACTGCTTATCCACGCTTTAATAGTTCTTTATCGGAAGATGCGCAAACACTCATTATTAAAAAGTACATCAATATTGGTGTAGCTGTTGATACGCCAAATGGTTTAGTGGTGCCGGTATTTAAAGATGTTAATAAAAAGGGCATTGTACAGCTTTCACATGAACTAGCTGAAATATCGAAAAAAGCGCGTGAAGGCAAATTAACTGGTGCTGATATGCAAGGCGGTTGTTTCACTATTTCAAGTCTTGGTGGCATTGGTACTACGGCGTTTACACCAATTGTTAATGCGCCAGAAGTTGGTATTTTAGGTGTTTCGCGCTCCAGCATGAAACCAGTTTGGAATGGTAGCGAGTTTACACCACGTTTAATGTTACCTTTGTCACTTTCATTTGATCACCGAGTCATTGATGGTGCTGATGGTGCACGCTTCTTAAGCCATATTGTTAACGTCTTATCCGACTTACGTCGTTTAGTGATGTAGTAGAGGGGAATATACTATGAGTCAAGATGTTAAAACACAATTAGTGGTGTTAGGCGCAGGGCCTGCCGGTTATTCAGCTGCCTTTCGTGCTGCGGATTTGGGATTAGATGTGACTTTAGTTGAACGTTATTCAACGCTAGGGGGAGTATGTTTAAATGTGGGTTGTATTCCATCCAAAGCACTACTTCATGTTGCCAAAGTAATGACAGAAGCTAAATCACTGACTAATCATGGTATTGATTTTGGTACACCTAAACTTGAATTAGACAAGGTGCGAGAATGGAAAAATAAGGTCATAAACCAACTGACCAATGGTCTTGCCGGTATGGCAAAAATGCGCAAAGTTAATGTCATTCAAGGTGAAGCCCAATTTACGGGTAGTCACAGTATGGAGGTGAAAACAGCAAAAGAGATCATTAAAATCACATTCGATAATGCCATTATTGCCGCAGGTTCTCGCCCAATTACACTGCCATTTATTCCCCATGACGATCCACGAATTTGGGATTCAACTGATGCTTTGGCATTAACCGCTATTCCTAAAAAGTTACTGCTAATGGGGGGTGGGATTATTGGTCTGGAAATGGGCACCGTTTATCACGCATTGGGTTCAGATGTGGACGTGGTCGAAATGTTAGATCAAGTAATTCCTGCTGCTGATAAAGATGTGGTTAAAGTATTTACTAAGCAAATCCAAAATAAATTCACTTTGCATTTAGAAACGAAAGTCACAACAGTTGAAGCTAAACCTGATGCTATTTATGTCACCATGGAAAAGAAAGATGGCACTAGGCAAACGCTTACTTATGATGCAGTATTAGTTGCCATTGGCCGTGTGCCAAATGGTAAACTCATTAGTGCTGATAAGGCTGGCGTTAACGTGACTGATCGTGGCTTTATTGAAGTTGATAAGCAGATGCGAACTAATGTCCCGCACATTTATGCGATTGGTGATATTGTCGGTCAGCCGATGCTTGCGCATAAAGGTGTGCATGAAGGGCATGTAGTTGCAGAAGTCATTGCTGGCAAAAAACACTTTTTCGATCCTAAAACCATTCCTTCTATTGCCTATACTGATCCAGAAGTGGCTTGGGTGGGTTTAACTGAAAAAGAAGCTAAAGCTAAAGGGTTAGATTATGAAGTCGCTATTTTCCCATGGGCAGCCTCAGGCCGAGCCATTGCTTCGGATTGTTCTGAAGGGATGACTAAATTGATTTTCAATAAAGCTGACAATCGCTTGTTAGGTGGCGCGATTGTTGGAGCCAATGGGGGTGAATTACTTGGCGAAATTACGTTAGCTGTTGAAATGGGCTGTGATGCGGAAGATATCGCACTAACCATTCACGCCCATCCAACTTTGCATGAATCAATAGGCTTAGCTGCTGAAATATTTGAAGGTACAGTCACTGATTTACCCAATGCCAAAGCCAAGAAAAAATAATCTAAGTTGATCATATTATTTTACCAAGTCATACCGTCAGTAATAACTGGCGGTATTTTTTCACTAAACTAAAATAAGACCAATAAAAATCATGACAAGATGTTTCAGGTTAGCCATATGTTTCAGTATAAAATAGACCCTACATTCAACATCTAAGTGCGAATCCAGTCAGTAAAAGGCTTCATAAGGTG
>CALYPG010000002.1 GCA_945271295.1 uncultured Gilliamella sp.
ATGTTTCACCATAAACATCTTACCACTTTTTCTTTCTGTTAAGATTCGCACTTAGTATTTGAATTTACCCCGTTTGAAACTATTTAAATGCATTGATTTTTGAGGTGTATTAAAATTACTAATTAATTTGTATTTAATATACTGATTGGTAGCCTCTAGCACTTCAATTACTGCACCTTTATATCTAATTACTTTTGAGCTAGATAAATCATATTCCGCATTATTCGAAAAAGTAGGATGAGTTAAATCATTATTAAATTCTTGGTATCCTATGTTAATTTTATTACCAACTTTACCATTATAAATTAATGTCTGCTGAAATTTGCGCTGACTTGTTATATTAACTTTTTTAAAAGTATATTGCTTATTATAGTTACAAAAATCAGTTCCAGCACTAAAGGAAATACATACTTCATTTTCAGCATTGTCTTTTCTCACTCTAATACCGATAGGTGGTGGTGATGAAGTGAAGGTTTTTACAATAGCATTTCCATCTTCACTACTAGCTGAAAAAAATAAATGATTCTTGTTTTCACCAAGTTTAAGATAGTCACCTGGCTCTATAATATATGCATGAAAAGGTCTTGTAATCTCAGTCGTGGTAGGAAAAGAGATTGCGTCCATTAATTTGACTTCGCCTTGGTTTAGCATGTTATCACCAATATAGGTTGTGGTGATGGCATTAAGCTCAGGATAACTTTTTGGTGTCACTTGAGGCATATAGTTATATTTAATGTCACTGACACAACCAAGCAAAACAAACGATAATGTTGCAATTAATAACTTTTTCATTTTGTTTCCTTATATAACAAATATCTTATGAGAGATTAAGTGATTTTGGCTATAGGTCAAGACAAAATTTTATCATTTATAATGAATTTATAATGATAAATAAAATAATAATCTATATATAATGGTAGTTTGTAAGCTTACTTATAATAAATTAATAGATTTAACTAAAGTGGTATTAACAATTAAAAAAGGAACGCAAGAGAGTTCCTTTTGTAAAGATGTTTCAGGAGAAGCATACGTTCTAGTATAAATTTATAATTTGAAATCACTTAAATCATCTTCATTAATTTCAGCGTCAATTTGTCCAACTAAATAAGAACTCATTTCCGCTTCTTGTGGTGCGACTTGGACATTATCTGAAACTAACCAGTTATTAATCCAAGGGATGGGATTGGATTTAACGTCGTATGGTAATGTTAGCCCAACTGCTTGCATACGGATATTAGTTATATACTCCACATATTGGCATAAGATATCTTTGTTTAGACCAATCATGGAGCCACCTGCAAATAAATATTCGGCCCACTCTTTTTCCTGGTTGGCAGCTTGTAAAAACAGATCATAACACTCTTGTTCACATTCTTTGGCAATTTCAAGCATTTCGGGATCGTCTTCACCGCTGCGTAGAGTGTTGATCATAAATTGGGTGCCAGTTAAATGTAAGGCTTCATCACGGGCAATAAGTTTGATAATTTTAGCATTACCTTCCATTAGTTCACGCTCAGCAAAAGCAAATGAACAAGCGAAACTGACATAAAAACGAATAGCTTCAAGGGCATTAACACTCATTAAACACAGGTAGAGTTTCTTTTTTAATTCACGTAAATCAATGGTAATTGTTTTATTATTGATGGTGTGTTTGCCTTCACCAAGTAAATTATAATAACTAGAGTAGCTAATAAGATCATCATAATAGCCAGCAATATCACCAGCACGTTTTTGGATCTCTTTGTTGGTTACAATGTCGTCAAAAACAATGGAGGGATCATTAACAATATTACGAATTATATGCGTATAAGAACGTGAATGGATGGTTTCGGAGAATGACCAAGTTTCAACCCAAGTTTCTAGCTCCGGAATTGAAATTAAAGGTAATAAGGCAACATTGGGACTGCGGCCTTGAATTGAATCAAGTAAAGTTTGATATTTCAAATTGCTGATAAAGATATGTTTTTCATGTTCCGGAAGGCTGGCATAATCAATACGATCTTGTGAAATATCAACTTCTTCCGGACGCCAGAAGAAAGAGAGTTGTTTTTCGATTAATTTTTCAAACATTTCATACTTTTGTTGATCATAACGGGCAACATTTACGGATTGGCCAAGAAACATTGGTTCTTTAAGTTGGTCATTATGCACATGTGAAAAGGTACTGTAATTCATACTCATAATATAACTCCTAACGGATTTTTAGTTATTTTTACCATCACCTTTCGACAGTGCAAAAAGGGAGGAATGGTAGGAGAGTTATTTCATCTCCGTCAAACTCATTTTTAGAGTAATACTTATTTTTTTGTATTTAAAAATAATTAGATTTTGCAAGCACCGCCTTCACAGCCATCATCATGATTAGTATGTGCGATATCACCTTGAATATCTTCAGCACCATCGCGAGTGTTATGATAATAAAGGGTTTTTACGCCAAATTTATAAGCTGTCAATAAATCCGCTAATAATTGTTTCATTGGTACTTTATCATTTGGGAATTTGGTTGGATCATAGTTGGTATTGGCAGAAATCGATTGATCAATGAATTTCTGCATAATACCTACTAGGTGTAAATAACCCGTGTTATTAGGAATTTGCCATAGTAGTTCATAGAAATTTTGCAAGTTTTGAAAATCCGGTACCACTTGACGTAAGATACCATCCTTAGAGGCTTTAACACTCACAAACCCACGCGGTGGTTCAATACCATTAGTGGCATTTGAAATTTGTGAAGAAGTTTCAGATGGCATTAGTGCCGATAATGTTGAATTACGTAATCCATGAATTTTTATCGATTCGCGCAGTGATTCCCAATCATAATGTAAAGGTTCTTTAGTAATACTATCTAAATCCTTTTTATAAGTATCGATTGGTAAAATACCTTGAGAATAGGTGGTTTGATTAAATAATGGGCAGGCGCCTTTTTCTTTCGCTAAATTATTTGAGGCTTTTAATAAATAATATTGCATCGCTTCAAAGGTACGATGAGTTAAATTATTGGCACTGCCATCAGAATACTTAACGCCATGTTTAGCTAAATAGTAGGCATAATTAATCACACCAATACCTAATGTGCGGCGATTTAATGACGAGTTTTGCGCTGCTGGAACAGGGTAATCTTGATAATCAAGCAGTGAATCGAGCGCGCGAACCGCTAAATCAGCAATTTCTTCAAAATCATCGAGTGATTCAATTTTACCAAGGTTGAACGCAGATAAAGTACAAAGGGCAATTTCACCATTTTTGTCATTAATATTATTAAGCGGTTTGGTTGGTAAGGCAATTTCCATACATAAATTGGATTGATGAACGGGTGCTAGTTGCGCATTAAATGGGCTGTGCGTATTACAATGATCAACATTTTGAATATAAATACGCCCTGTCGATGCGCGTTCTTGCATTAATAATGCAAAGAGTTCCACCGCTTTAACTTCGCGTTTGCGGATATTTTCATCTTGTTCATATTGTTGATAGATCTGTTCAAATTTATCCTGATCAGCAAAAAAGGCATCATAGAGTCCGGGAACATCAGATGGACTAAATAAGGTAATATTTTCATTTTTAATTAACCGTTGATACATTAATTTATTGATTTGCACCCCGTAATCTAAATGGCGAACACGATTTTCTTCAACTCCACGATTGTTACGTAAGACCAGTAGACTTTCGACTTCTAAATGCCAAAGTGGATAAAAAACGGTTGCCGCACCACCACGAACGCCACCTTGTGAACATGATTTCACTGCAGTTTGGAAATATTTATAAAACGGAATACAGCCGGTATGAAATGCTTCACCACCACGAATTGAACTGCCCAGAGCTCGAATTCGTCCCGCGTTTACTCCTATTCCGGCCCGTTGTGATACATACTTAACTATAGCACTAGCAGTAGCATTGATTGAATCTAAACTATCATCACATTCAATTAACACACATGAACTAAATTGACGAGTTGGTGTACGCACCCCTGCCATAATTGGGGTTGGTAGTGAGATTTTGAATGTTGAAACGGCATCATAAAAACGTTTAATGTAACTCATGCGCGTTGTTTTTGGATAATTAGCGAATAAACAAGCGGCAACTAAAATATATAAAAATTGTGCACTTTCATAAATCTCACCGGTTACGCGGTTTTGCACTAAATATTTCCCTTCAAGTTGTTTAACTGCGGCATAGGAAAAGGTCATATCGCGCCAATGGTCGATGATTTGGTCCATTTGCTCAAACTCTTCCGGGGTATAATCTTCCAGTAAGTGTTTGTCATAACGTTTATTTGCTACTAGCTTTTTGACATGTTCATAAAGCGGCGGTGGAGTGAATTGGTTATAGGCTTTTTTACGTAAATGAAAAATCGCTAAACGAGCAGCTAAATATTGGTAATCAGGTGCATCTTGTGAGATAAGGTCAGCCGCGGCACGTATAATGGTTTCATGAATATCTGATGTTCTAATTCCATCATAAAATTGAATATGTGAACGTAACTCTACTTGCGAAACGGAAACGTTTTCTAACCCTTCAGCGGCCCAATTAATGACCCGATGGATTTTATCCAAATTAATAGCTTCCTTCTTGCCATCACGTTTTGTTACTAGCATTGATTTATTCATTTTTTATCCAATATTTTTCTTTTTTGTGTAATTCATAATAATTGATATTTATCAAAATATACAATATATAGTGCCTATTAATCAATTTAATACAATATATGGTGTTTTTATAAACTAATATTATTGAGGTGAATTACAAAACTTGAATTAATTTATATACCAATACTATAGGTATATAGTTATATTTAATGAAAATAGAAAGAGAAAAATGTAATATTGGTAGTAATAAATATAAAGATCTACCTATCAATAACTAGATATTATTGTAACAACTGATTACTCTTATTTTGATTTGTAGCGCTGAATATTACTGTTACGATTTTGTTCTTCTAGCCATTGAAGTTTATCTACATAAACTTTTTCAGCGCCACGGGTAGATGGATGATAATATTTGGTATCAGCAAGCTCTGGTGGGAAGTAATTTTCGCCAGCAGCAAAAGCATTCGGTTCATCATGAGCATAACGATATTCAGCACCATAACCCAAGTCTTTCATCAAATTGGTTGGTGCATTGCGTAAATGTTCAGGAACATCATAATCAGGTTTCGATTGTGCATCAATCATCGCTTGTTTAAAAGCCAGATAAACAGCATTACTTTTTGGGGCACAGGCAAGATAAATAATAGCTTGCGCAATAGCCCTTTCCCCTTCAGCAGGGCCAACGCGCGTAAAACAATCCCATGCAGCTAATGCCACTTGCATTGCTCTAGGATCTGCATTGCCAACATCTTCGGATGCGATAGCTAATAATCGACGAGCTACATATAAAGGATCACCACCTGCTGAGATAATTCTTGCGTACCAATAAAGCGCTGCATCAGGTGCCGAACCACGAATTGATTTATGTACTGCTGAAATCAAATCATAAAAACGATCACCCTGATTATCAAATCTCGCACTTCGCTCACCCATCACTTCTTTTAATAATTCAGGAGTAAGTTGGTTGCCATCAGACATATCAACTAAAAGTTCGAGAGTATTAAGAGCTCTTCTTGCATCACCACCGACAAACTCAGCAATTTGCTGTTTAGTTTTTTCCAATAACACGATCTGTTTATTACCATAACCACGCTCTGGATCGTCCATTGCTTGTTGTAAAATACTCTCAATATCTTGATTAGATAAGGATTTAAGTAAATACACTCTAGCCCTTGATAGTAGCGCTGAGTTTAATTCAAAAGAAGGATTTTCAGTAGTTGCTCCAATAAATGTTACTGTGCCATTTTCTACATAAGGTAAAAAAGCATCTTGTTGACTTTTGTTAAATCGATGGACTTCATCCACAAATAAAATAGTCCGAATACCAGCTTGTTGATTGATTTTTGCTCGCTCAATAGCTTCACGAATATCTTTTATGCCTGATGTGACTGCTGATAATCGCTCAACTTTAGCATTAGCGTGATGAGCTATAATTTCGGCTAATGTTGTTTTACCTGTACCGGGTGGTCCCCAAAGAATCATGGAGTGTAGATTACCTGCTTCAATTGCTTTAGGTAATGGCTTACCTTTACCCAATAACTGAGTTTGACCAATATATTCTGATAAAGTACGAGGACGCATTCTCGCAGCTAAAGGTTTAAATTCATCTGTCGTAAATTCAAAAGACATACTAGGCATACTACATAATATCCAGAATTCTAAAAATAAAGATATTATATACTGGTTAACTGATAAGTGAAAAATAAAAGAAATATCTTTTCCCTCTAACCGAAAAACGGTAATATCATTTTATTTAGATATCATTAATCTATTAAAATATAATCATTTAATAGAGAAGAATATATAAGGTTTTATCATGAAAAAGTTTTTATTATTTTTATCACTCTTTACTTGCATGTCAGTATGGGCTAGCGATAAAGAAGTTTTACAACAGCGTTTAGATAAAATTGATGGTTTTTATGCACGTTTCTCACAAGAAGTGAAAACAGCGGATAACCAATTAGTACAAGAAGGTAAAGGGGATTTTTGGGTTACCAGACCTTATTATTTTAACTGGACAATGAATGAACCCGACAAAACTTCAATCATTTCTGATGGCAAAAATATGTGGGTTTATACACCAGCAGTTGAACAAGTAAGTGTAATGAGTTTAGAAAAAGTTGTGGATAATCGTTTAATGTTACTCATTACTGATAGCCATAATTCGATTTGGAATGCCTATAATGTGACGCGTAAACAAGATTCATTTACGCTAAAAGCAACTGATGGTTCTAATCAAAATTTTGTTATTTCTGTACTACCTACTGGAATGATCTCAAACTTCACCATTATTGAAGAAGATGGACAGCGTAGTTTTTATGATCTATCACACCAAAAACTTGGCAAAATAGCACTCGATAAATTTAAATTTACGCCGCCAAAAGGAGTGACAATAGATGATCAGCGGTAGTTTGATCCTCGTCAAAGCTTATACTTAAATAAGCTAAAGTTGATTAGTTTTTAGTGACGCTTTTAAAAAGAATAACTTATTTCTGAATTAACAAATAGAATTTTTTACAGTAAAACTTGGAAATTCAAATGAAAAATTATAACTTATTAATTTTATTGTTATTATTTTTTAGCTATAACAATTATGCGAAAGAAATTAATAATTTTGCTAATACCAATTGGATTTTTGATAATGTCTCAAAAATTGATGCATATGGCAAAAATAATGAAGATACTCGAAAAGTATTAAGGTCGACTAATGAACATATCAATATATCCTTTACTGATCATGATACAATTATCATTCAAAATAATATCTCACAAAATCAGGTTGTTTGTAATAAACCTTATTCAGTTAGGCTAAATACTCCTTTAGATTACTTTTATTCAGAAGCAACTGTTGATTTATACAATGCTATTTTGGCCAAACAAAATGAAGTATTTGCTAATCAAATAAAAATTATTAAAACAGGTTTAAATGACAATTGCATGCGACCTTATGAAGAGCTTATTGAAAATAATGAACGTTTGATTGTTATCGATAACTTTTATTTAGTTTTTTTTAAAAAGGCGGCTAATTCTTCTCTTAAACAATAAAACAATTTTGATAAAATTAGTACAACCCTCACTAATACTCAGTATACTTTTTGATAGGTTACACTATAAGTATTAGTTTTATAAGGTCATTGTTATGATGAACAAAAATAAGGTAACAACAATGGCCATCAATTTACTTCGAAGAGAAAAACGTAAACGTGCTGATAGCGCTACGCAAAGAAAATAAGTGCTTGTTAAAAGAATGATATCTTAAAGCAAGCAGCGGTTATGGACTTACTAATCGTTTTTTTATTAACTAGCCAAGCAGAAACAAGGAATGCGGATATTGATTGAACACTTTATCGTTATCGTCATTTAGTTGAAAATGCGTTTACGAGATCAAAGTATTTTCGAATTATTGCAACAAGATATGTTAAGCTATTTCGAAACTACGCGAGTACATTAGCACTCGCATGTTGCTATATTTTATTACCTGATGGGTTGATTAACATGAAAGATCAATAGACCCTAGTAAAATAATTTATTTTCCAATACAAAATGAAGTGAAAATTCGGCCTAATAAATCATCGGAGGTAAATGCTCCAGTTATTTCACTCAATGCTTCTTGAGCTAATCTTAACTCTTCAGCCAGTAATTCACCAGCATGGAATGTGGTTAGTTGGTATTTACCATTGTTTAAGTGCTCTGCAGCTTTTGCTAGTGCCTGTAAATGTCGCCGCCGCGCTAAAAATCCACCTTCAGTACTACTAGTAAAACCCATTGCTTGTTTTAGGTGTTCGCGCAATAATTCTATACCCTCTCCAGTTCTAGCCGATAGCTTAATCAGCGAGTAACCATTTACTTCACTATAACCCAACGCTTCTCCGGTTAAATCGGCCTTATTGCGAATAACTGTAACTGGCATATGTTGCGGCAAGCGTTCAATAAATTCAGGCCACAGTTTTTCCGGATTAGTTTGCGTGGTAGTGGTACTATCTACCATCAATAATACCCGGTCTGCTTGTTCAATCTCGTGCCATGCACGTTCAATACCAATGCGTTCAACTTCATCACTGGCTTCGCGCAATCCAGCGGT
The DNA here is from genome assembly GCA_945271295.1 of uncultured Gilliamella sp. Lineage (GTDB taxonomy): Bacteria > Pseudomonadota > Gammaproteobacteria > Enterobacterales > Orbaceae > Gilliamella. The sequence goes on from CALYPG010000002.1 coordinate 8,668, forward strand.
ATCAATAATATGTAGTGGCATACCATCAATATGAATATGTTCACGTAGTACATCACGAGTAGTACCGGCTATATCAGTAACAATCGCCGCCTCACGCCCGGCAAGCGCATTAAGTAAACTAGATTTTCCCGCATTAGGGCGACCTGCAATTACCACTTTCATACCTTCACGCAATAAAGAACCTTGTTTAGCTTCTTGACGGACTTCGTCCAACCGAGCTATTACCTCATTGAGTTGGGATTCTATTTTACCATCAGATAAAAAGTCGATCTCTTCTTCCGGGAAATCAATTGCCGCTTCGGTAAAAATCCTTAGGTGTATCAATGATTCAACTAGTGCATTAACTTTTTTAGAAAATACGCCTTGTAATGAAGATATTGCTGATTTTGCCGCTTGCTCAGAGCTAGCATCAATCAAGTCTGCAATGGCCTCTGCTTGGGCTAAATCGAGTTTATCATTTAAAAATGCACGCTCGGAAAATTCCCCTGGCCTAGCGATGCGGATATTAGGTATCTCTAATACACGCTTTAATAATAAATCTAATATAACTGGCCCACCATGTCCTTGTAATTCAAGTACATCTTCACCAGTAAATGAATGAGGATTAGGAAAAAATAACGCAATACCTTCATCCAATATTGAACCATCGGCAGCCAAAAAAGGGAGATACTCAGCATAACGAGGTTTAGGTAATTTGCCTAATACTGCATGGGCAACGGCTTGAGCCTTTGGTCCTGAAATTCGCAAAATACCTACACCACCACGTCCGGGAGGTGTTGCTTGGGCAACAATAGTATCTGAATTCATATTAATTTATGTATAAATTTAATCTCGATGATTTATCATATCATGTACGTCAAGCAAAAACAGCCGTTAACAACTACGCAGCAAAGATCTTATAACTTCTAGGCTAGTGCCGGTTATTGAGGAATCAATAACCTTGTTGTTGTACATCTAAACTACTTAACTCAATGATTATGATTTTCGGGTGATTGATTAACGACACTAGAGTTTGTTGGATGATCAAACAACCAAGAATTTACTAACGCCAATGGTTCACGAATTAAAGCATAATATTTATCTAAATTAGTAAAACTCAAACTAGCTGGTAATCCGGAAACATCTTTTATACCAGAACGTTTGGCTAACATTATAGAACGTAATAAGTGAAAATCACTGGTTACCACAACTGTTTTACCTAATGGTAACACATTATTTGCATATACAAATTGTTGCGCGGTTCGCGTTGATTTATCTTCAATATAAATTCTGGAAGTTGCAATACCTTTTTGAGCTAAGTAATCAGCCATAACGCTAGCTTCGGTCGCTGATTCATCTTTACCCTGACCACCACAAACAACTACTTTGGTCTGTGGATTGGTTTGTAAATAAGTTACTGCCACATCTAAACGATCTTTTAATGTTGGATGAGGCGTAGCAGGAGAACCAATCACCATCGATCCTAAAACAACGACAGTATCAGCATTTGCAGCTGGTTTTTGTTGAGCATAATAATAAATAACAATATTACAAATAACAAAATATAATAAAACTAGCACCAAACCATATTTAATTAATCGCTCAAATTGCATCAAACTAATCACCTTTTTTAAAACAGTTTACAAAGTGGTCGTTAACCAGCCCCATTGATTGCATAAATGCATAACAAATTGTCGAACCTACAAAAGAAAATCCCCTCTTTTTTAACGCCTTGGACATGTTATCGGAAATTTCGGTACTAATAGGCACTTCACTCAAATCATTATAGTGATTGATAATGGGCTTTCCATTAACAAACGACCAAATAAATTCAGAAAAATCCTCACCGTTACTTTGCATAGCTAAATAAGCCTTAGCATTTTTTACAATACTATTTAGCTTTAAACGATTACGAATTAATCCCGGATTTTGCAGTAATATCTCAATATCTGCGGTTGTGAGTTGTATAATTTTTTCAGGTACAAAATTAAAAAAACAACGACGATATTGATCACGTTTTTTGAGAACCGTGATCCACGATAGCCCTGCTTGTTGACCTTCTAAACAGATTTTTTCAAATAATTTTAAGCTATTATGTTGAGGGATACCCCATTCATTGTCATGGTAAGCTATATATAAAGGATCATTGTTAACCCAACTGCAACGTATTGATTTTTCTGTATTCATTAGTAGTATTATCTTAATATTTAATTATTTATTATGACTTATAATGATAATTATTGTATAAAAAAATAAATATCGCTGAATTATAAATCAAATAGTGAGTTTTATCATATACATTAAATTTTTTTATGATGAAAAAAAAAACTATTTTTTATGGCAGAATATCGACTACTTATCACGATTTAGTCAAAAAAGATCTGATTTCTTTCTTTTCTTTATCACATTAATATTAAGGTTATATTACATGAACCAAGTAGAGATTTGTTCACAATGGCAGCCAGTTGCTCGGCCATTAAATGGAAAGGATTTAAAAACATTATTCTTATCCTCTTTAGGGGGTACCTTAGAATTTTATGATTTTGTTATCTATGCTCTATATATTGATACCATCGTTAAACCACTATTTTTACCGCACACGTTATCACCATTAACGCTGGATCTGTTTGCTTGGGGTATTTTTGCTGCCGGTTATTTAGTGCGCCCGATTGGTGGCATCATTATGGCTCACTTTGGCGATAAAGTTGGGCGTAAACGAATGTTCACGTTAAGTGTGGCAATGATGGCCCTGCCAACGTTTATTATTGGTATTTTACCTACTTATATGTCGATTGGTATTTTTGCGCCATTTTTGCTCCTGATTATGCGAATGTTACAAGGTGCGGCCATCGGTGGTGAAATGCCGGGTGCTTGGGTATTTATTGCCGAACACGTGCCCCAGCAACGTTATGGTTTAGGTGTTGGGACTTTAACATCAGGAATTACTGGTGGCATCTTACTTGGTTTTATCATGACAATTTTTATTGACCTAAGTTTTACCACTGAAACCATCTTAGATTATGCTTGGCGTATTCCATTTATTGCCGGTGGGGTGTTTGGGGTTATTTCCGTTTATCTACGTCGTTTTTTATCTGAAACACCAATCTTCAAAGAACTCGCTGCCCGTAAAGCCTTAGAAAAAAGCATTCCAGTGGTGACGGTAATTAAAAAACATAAAACTGCTTGTGTGATTGTCGCTTTATTAACTTGGTCTTTATCTACAGCTATCATGGTTGGGATCTTAATTACTCCCGGCCGCATTGTTGGTGGTATGTATCATTTTGCTAATCTTGATTGGCGCATCGGTGGCTGCATTGCCGCTTTAACTTTGACATTAGGGTGTGTTATTTTTGGTTGGTTAGAAGATAAACTTGGCACTACTACCAATGTAGTTATAGCTTGGGGTGGGCTGGTAATTACGAGTATTTATTTTTATAGTTCATTAAGTCCGGACATATCATTAACTAAATTGTATTGGATATGGGCGCTATTTGGTTTATTTATTGGGGCAATTGTTATTACACCAATAATTGGTACCCGAGCGTTTCCACCATCGATTCGTTATTCTGGTTTATCCTTTTCTTATAACTTAGCTTATGCCTTATTCAGTGCCATCACGCCTACCTTAACGCTTTATCTATTGAGTCCGGAACATTTATTAGGTGAATATAGTTATCTTGGGGCAGGAATTTACATTGCGTTTGTTTCGTTAATTGCCATAGCTGTTGGCTTTTACCCATTAGCTAAACAAGGTTGGCGCAGTGAACCCAGTAATTAGCAATTAATTGCTACTAATAAACAAAAAGCCGGGTGAAATACCGGCTTTTTGTTTTGCTTTATAGTTATTGATACTTTAGCGCATAGTAACAAATTCTTCAGCTGCGGTTGGATGAATAGCCACCGTATTATCAAAATCTTTTTTAGTGGCGCCCATTTTAAGTGCTACTGCAAAGCCTTGTAGCATCTCGTCCATACCATAACCAATACCATGAATCCCAACAATTTTTTCTTCTTTACCGACACAAACTAATTTCATTCGGCACGGTTGATTATGCTGCGTTACCGCAGTATACATAGCCGTAAATGTGGAAGTATAAATTTTAACGTTGCCTTGCCCAAATTGCTTTATAGCTTGCGGTTCTGTTAATCCAACCGTACCTATAGCTGGATGCGTAAAAACGACTGTTGGAATATTGTTATAATCTAAATGTTCATCCGGTTTATTATTAAATAGCCTTTCAGATAACCGGCGCCCTGCCGCAACCGCGACTGGAGTTAATGCTGTGGCTTCAGTGTCATCACCAACTGAATAGATCCCCGGAACATTAGTGTTTTGGTATTTATCGACAATCACAAACCCTTTGTCATTAACTGCTATGCCAGCAGCTTCTAAATTCATGGTTTTAGTAGCTGGTTCGCGTCCTATGGCCCAAATCACACAATCAACAGTATAACTTTCACCATTTTCTAGGGTTAATGTTAATGAATCATCTTTATTTTTGGTTACTGATTGTGGAATAGCAAAAGTATGTAATTGTTGACCGTCCGCAGCAATAACTTCCATTAATGTTTCAACAATTAGTGGGTCAAAAGACCTTAACGGTGATTGTTTACGTACAAATTGATGGGTTTGTGCGCCTAAAGAATGTAAGACGCTTGCAATCTCACAGGCAATATATCCGGCACCAACCACAGAAACACGTTTTGGTAATGCTGTTAAAGCAAAAAAACCATCCGAGGTAATACCATATTCAGCCCCAGGTATATTTGGTATAATTGGCTTACCACCTACTGCAATTAAGATATGATCAGCACTATATTGCTCACCATTAACTTCAACGGTATGTTGATCTATAAATTTGGCATAACCATGAATAACATCTACTTTATTTTTATTTAGAACCCAATCATAAGATTGATGTACATCATCAATATAAGCGTTTCGACTAGCAATCAGTTTGTCCCAACTAAACTGATTTATAGTAGTATCAAAACCATAGTCAGGTCCGTAATTTTTTATCGCTTCAGCAATTTGCGCCCCATACCACATAATCTTTTTAGGTACACAGCCAACATTAACACAGGTACCACCTAGTAATTTAGCTTCAATAATGGCACATTTTTTTCCATATGATGCCGCGCGGTTCGCAGAAGCAATGCCACCACTACCGCCACCAATAGCAATATAATCATAATGTTTAGTCATAAAATTTCCTCGGTACTCTTTTTGTCTTAATTTTGCTAGTTAGCTTGGCACAAAGCAGACAATAAAAAAAGTCATAAATAGAAAATTTAATAATAGTTATTAACGATTGATCGGATTAACGATAAAAAAATAGATAAGCTAAGGATGATTTAAGAAATTAAAGGCTATTTATAATATGTATAAATAGCCAACCTATTTATTGGTTTTTAATGGTATTAATTATGTTTGTGGTTGAACAACCATCTTCAAAGTTAAGAACTCTAACTTCACCACCAGCTTGGATGACTTCTTTACCACCAGCGATATCCTCAATTTTGTAATCGCCACCTTTGACTAATACATCCGGTAAGATACTCGCAATTAAACGTTGAGGCGTTTCTTCGGTAAATGGGACAACCCAATCTACTGAATCTAGTGCACCTAGCACAATCATACGTTGCATTAATGGATTAATCGGTCTTGATTCGCCTTTTAGCTTTTTCACCGATGCATCACTATTAACTGCAACAATAAGGCGATCGCCTAATTTTCTGGCATTAGCAAGGTATGAAACATGGCCTGCATGTAAAATATCGAAACAACCATTAGTCATGACAATTTTTTCACCACGCATGCGTGCTTTGCCTACTTCTGCTCTTAATTCTTCCTCGGTCATCACACCAAAACTGTCATCTGTTCGAGCGCGGATGGCATTACCAAGTTCTACTTGAGAAACGGTCGAAGTACCTAACTTACCAACAACAACACCCGCGGCGGCATTGGCCAGAAAACAGCTATCTTCTAAAGATTGACCTGCAGCTAAAGCAGTCGCTAAAGTAGCGATAACGGTATCGCCTGCTCCGGTAACATCAAATACTTCTTTAGCTTGTGTCGGCAAATGGTAAATTGGTTTATTTAGCTGCAATAAAGTCATGCCTTTTTCACTACGCGTAACCAATAATGCTTTAAGATCGCAATGTTTTATTAGTTCATAACCTTTTTTGGCAATCTCATCTTCAGTCTTACAAGGCCCAACCACGGCTTCAAATTCCGACATATTAGGTGTTAATATGGTTGCCCCACGATAACGTTCAAAATCAGTGCCTTTCGGGTCGATCAAAATTGGCACATTGGCTTGATTAGCGAATTGAATTATCGACTGCACCGCAGATAAAGCCCCTTTGGCATAATCAGATAATACTAAAACCTTGTGACTAGTTAAGGCTGTTTGAATGCGATCAAGCATAGGTGATGGGTCAACATTGTCGAATTTTTCCTCAAAATCAATGCGTATCAATTGTTGATTACGCGATAATACCCGTAATTTAGTAATGGTTGGATGCGAGGTAATGGCAACAAAATCACATTGCACATGGTGTGCATTTAGTTGTTCATTGAGTATTTTAGCTGGTTCATCAATACCAGTTAGACCAATCAGACGAACGTTACCACTGAGTGCAGTTATATTCATGGCAACGTTCGCAGCACCACCTGGGCGCTCTTCCAGAGCATCGATTTTCACTATTGGTACTGGGGCTTCTGGCGAAATTCGATTAGTCCCCCCATACCAATAACGATCTAACATAATGTCACCAACAACTAAAACATTGGCTTGACTAAAATCTGGTAACGAAACTTTCATTATCAATAATTATCCTTATTTATAATTATGTTTACCTTTATCTATTTATTGCTGATCTCCAGTTTGATGATCTGATTCGACTTCAGATCGCTCATTACTACGAGGTTGATAAAACCTTGCGAAAAAGGTACCAATTTCAAACAATAAACAAATAGGTACAGCTAACAATATTTGCGAAAATACATCTGGCGGAGTAACGAACATAGCTACAGCAAATACGCCAACAATAATATAAGGACGCTTCTTGCGTAAACTTTTAGGAGTCGTGACTCCAGTCCAGCAGAGTAAAATAATGGCCACCGGCACTTCAAAAGCGAAGCCAAATACCACAAACAATGTCATTACAAAATCTAGATATTTAGTAATGTCGGTATTGATTGCCACATCAATTGGCGCCGTATGAATGAAGAAATAAAAAGCCAAAGGGAATACCACAAAATAAGTAAACGCAATCCCAATATAAAACAAGATAGTACTGGAAATAATTAGCGGCATAACTAAACGTTTTTCGTGCTGATATAGCGCCGGTGCAATAAATCCCCATATTTGGTAAAGCACATAAGGAATCGAAATAAAAATGGCTACGACGGCGGTCAGTTTGATCGGTGTGAAAAAAGGCGCGGCAATATCGGTAGCAATCATATTACTCCCTTTAGGGAGTTGGCGAATAAGGGGATTGGCAACAATGTGATAGATATCATTAGAAAAATAGAGCAAACAAGCCAGCACTAGCAAAATACAAATAATGCAACGTAACAGCCGAGTTCGGAGTTCAACAAGATGTCCAACTAAAGGTTGAGTAGCGTCTTCTGTCATGATTTATCTTTATTTGCATTAATATTAGTATCAGTTGAAGTTACTGAATCGATTTCTTTTTGTATTGATTCGGTTACTCGCTTTAAATCATCAATAGATTCTTGGAGTTCTGGTGTTAGAGTTTTTAAACCACTTTGCTCGGCTTTTTTGAGACTATCTTGTAACTCTTGTAATTTAAGTTCTTTATTCAACTCTAATTGAACGGTTGCCGACATGCGGCGTAGCACTTTTATCCAACGAGCTACCGTTTTAATAGCAATAGGTAAGCGCTCTGGGCCTAATACAACTAGTCCGATAATTAATACTAAAAGTAATTGACCAAAGCTAATGTCAAACACAGGCTACTCTTTTTTGTTATTATCATCATTATCACTTGCTGATACATGATTTTCAACTTTATTAGCAATATCCTGCTCTTTTTTATCTTCGTCATCATTCATGGCTTTTTTGAAACCTTTAATGGAGGCGCCAAGATCTGATCCCAATGAACGTAATTTTTTAGTTCCAAATAACAATACGACCACGGCAATTAGTATTAATAGCTGGGGTAAACTTGGCATCATGATAACTATCTCCAACTGGTTAAGTAATTAAATTATACACGCAAATTACTCGATCCTAAATAGGCTTACTAATGAGTAACCAGTGTAATAATATAAATCAAACTAACTATACAAATAATAACGATTAAATGCCGTTGCCGTTGGCGACTATGTTGTAATTGTTCATTTATTTGTTTTAGTTGATTTGTCATTCGTTTAGCTATTCTTTCATAATCATTTAATTTTGCAGGTAATTCTGGCAACATAGTCCGCCATTGTGGTAATGACGCCCAAACTTGTTGTACTAATTTTTTAGCACTGTATTTATCTTCATACCACTTTTCTAGAAATGGTTTAGCTGTTTGCCATAAATCAAGTTCCGGATAAAGTTGCCGTCCTATGCCTTCAATATAAAATAAGGTTTTTTCGAGTAAGGTTAATTGTGGCTGAATATCCATATCAAATTGACGAGCTACTTGAAATAATTCAAATAAAATCTGAGAAAAAGAAATTTCAACTAATGGTTTAGCAAAAGCTGGTTCACACACATTGCGCATTGCCATTTCTAGCGCAGTGATATCGGTAGTTTCAGGTACCCAGCCTGATAAAACATAAGTTTCAGCTATTTTGCGATAATCTCGATTAAAAAATGCTAAAAAATTTTCTGCCAAATAACGTTGATCATCATCACTTAAAATCCCAACAATTGCACAATCAATACCTATATAACGTGGATTTTGGGGTTCACTAATATCGACAAAAATATTACCCGGGTGCATATCTGCATGAAAAAAGTTGTCGCGAAACACTTGTGTGAAAAAGGCTTGAACTCCTCGTTCTGCAAGCAGTTTCATATTGACATTATGTTGTTTAAGTTGCGCAATATCGGCAATCGGTACCCCTTTAATGCGTTCTTCAACTAACACATTTTTTCGACATAAATCTTGATAAACATAAGGTATATACAAAATATCGCTATTTATAAAATTAGCGCGTAATTTTGCAGTATTATAAGCTTCTTGTTGCAAGTCTAATTCTTTTAATAGAGTCATTTGATAGTCATTAACAATTTCTACAGCCCTTAATTTTTCACCCGATTTAATGCGTTTGGTGCATTGTTTGGCTACCCAAAACATAAGATCTATGTCAGATTGTATAATTGGTAAAATATTGGGACGTATAACTTTGATAACAATTTCGGCTTGACTGCGTTTTAATATAGCGGTGTGAACTTGAGCAATGGATGCTGATGCTAAAGGAATTTCATCAAAATTGGAAAAATAATAGTCAATAGGTTGACCAAGTGCTGACTCAATAATTTGTCTAGCTGTTTGACCATCAAACGGTTTTACATGGTCTTGTAATTTAGCTAAAGCATTAGCAATATGCTGTGGTAATACATCGCGCCGGGTTGAGATCATCTGCCCAAATTTTATCCAGACAGGTCCCAGATCCTGGAGTGCATGGCGCAGTCTCTCACCAATTTCAAGTTGTTTACCTTTAGGTTTAACCCAAAATAAACAGATCAACAAAAATTGTAGCCATCTGGAAGCTCGATGAGCTGGCAACAATTCTTGCAATCGATAAGCTTTAATTACCGATAATATGGTATATAGTCGAAAAAATGTCATTAGTTATTATCACATCAAAATTTAAAACCGGTATGCAATGCAACAATACCACCAGTCATGTTGTGATATTTAACATCAACAAAACCTGCATTTTCCATCATTTTTTTTAATGTTTTTTGATCTGGATGCATACGGATTGATTCAGCTAAATAACGGTAACTATCAGCATCATTGGCTACTATTTTACCCATTAACGGTAACATGGTAAAAGAATACAGATCATAGGCCTTATTTAAAATTTGATATTGTGGTTTAGAAAATTCTAAAATTAATAAACGTCCACCTGGTTTTAATACTCGCCACATCGAGCACAGCGCTTTATCTTTATCTGTCACATTACGTAAACCAAATGAGATAGTGATGCAGTCAAAATAATTATCAGCAAAAGGCAATTCTTCAGCATTGGCTTGAACATATTCGATATTTTTAAACAGCCCTTTATCACGCAGTTTATCACGGCCAACCTTTAACATTGATTCATTAATATCGGCCAGCACCACTAAGCCATCGTCACCGACAAGTTGGGAAAATTTGGCGGTTAAATCACCAGTACCCCCAGCAAGGTCTAGGACTTTTTGACCTTTACGTACACTACTGTATTCAATGGTGATTTTTTTCCAGATACGGTGAATTCCAAATGACATTAAATCATTCATTACATCATACTTACTGGCTACAGAATGAAAGACGTCGGCAACACGTTTAACTTTTTCTTGTTTTAGGACTTGAGTGTAACCAAAATCAATTTTTTCTTGACTAGAATTATTTTGTTTATCTGAAGATTGAGACATAAAAAATTACCGATCACCAATAATTAGATTATTCTAGCATAAGCAATAATAAATGTGATGAACTAAATCAATAATGCTTCCACCATCTTGGATATTGTCTCAAAATGTTGTAATGACGAATGGTGTGGGTTTAAATCCGTTTCATTAATAACTAAATCAAAATGATAATTCTCAGTTAATGCTTTTAAAACATCATGTTCTTTTTGAAAGATCTTGCGATAACATTGTGCCAGCGTAGCAAAATCGATTGAAGTAAATAATAATTTATTGGCAACCCGTTCTGCACTAGCTATGCGTTCTACTTGTAGCATAGCTATTTTGATATAATCTGATTCACTTAAATAACGTTGATTATGGCTTGTTGATATTTCACGCTGTATGTAATTGATATAGCCGTTAGGTACATATTGCGTATTATAAATGTTAGCAAATTGAATAGGTAGATCATTTAATTTATATTTGCTAATAATGGCAACTTTTTTGACAAAAAAAGGTTTTGCTGCTTGAGCTATAAAAGACCAATTTTTATAAGGATTTTCACGGATTTCAGTGGCACTGATTGGCATAAATTCTCTGTCAGCATCAACAGTCACGACTGGACAATTAAAATATAGCTGATGATTTTTTACATCTTGCGATTCACTTGTAAAAATAACGGTTGGATTGATTTTATGTTCAGATAAAATGCATTTAACTCGTTCACTCCATTCTTGCCAACCGTTTGGATAATCTTTAATACCTGTTTCATCCAAAACATGAAGATGAATATTGTAACGATCTTTGAATGTTTCTTTTAACCACGCAAAACGGTCACTAACTTGGGGTTGTTTTGGTAAGCGACTTTTATCAAAAAGTCGTTTATCACGTACTATTTCACAACCGAGAAGGATATGCAGTTCATCTACTTGACACAACGCTTTTTCAATTAAGTAAATATGTCCACAATGTAAAGGATAAAACTTACCAAAAATTAAACCAACTTTATTGTTTGTTGCCATAACTATTACCACTACTCTTAAGAATTTGGTATCAATGTACAGAAAAAAAATCCATTTTCTAATCAAATGATGCTATTTGTTATACTTAATATCAAAAAATAATTTAAAGTATTTAAATTGGTTATCGATAAAAGGCAAAACAGATTTTTACAATTGTAAAGCCGATAATAAAATACCCGTTGCAACTGAGATATTTAGTGCTGGCATATTGTCGTTACCTTTTAAATGAACAACTACATCAGCACAATTAGTCAGTTTCAAATTAATTTGCTGACAAATAACTAATACAATTTTTTTCTGAAATTGAATTTGATGCAATTCCCGCGAGTCAATTGACTTTACGGGACAAGGCAATAAAACCACGACTTGATAACCATATTGTTTAAATAGATCTAATGAAGCAACAAAATCATCACTTTTAATCGATTCAAGAGCTTCAATACCACCTTCTGCAACCCGCATAGCCGCACCAGTGTCAAGCAGGCTAGTTTGACGTAACATTACGCCATTAACCTTATAAAAAGCAGCGCTTCTAATTATCCCACCTAGATTATGTGGATTACTTACATCGTCAATAGCTAAAACACAATCCTTTTTATTGCCATATTTCTCTAAATAATCTACTAATAATAAAGGGATTCGTTTTTTAATAATTAAACACACACCACCATGGTGAGGAGTTTGAGTTAGTTTAGTAATTTGCTCACTAGTAACTACGTCATAACCTAAATGCTGTTTTATTAGCCATTCAATTACATCTTTAAACTGATAAGTCATTTCTTGCGTTATAAACATTTTTATAATTGCAGAACGCCGATGTTTAAAGACAGATTTACAACTATTTTCACTATAAACTAATGTTTCTTCTTTTCGTTGACGATGTTCATCGTAACCAAATGTTGGCATTTGTTCATTGTCTCGTACTTTTTTTTGCCATGGCGAGGCATTTTTTACTGATGTACTATAGTGAGATTTTTCATTTTTAGATTCAACATTTGTTTTAGAATAATTAACTTTGTCTATCTCAGGCTTAAACGTTTCAATACGATCATCATTTTTACTGTTTATTTTTGGCTTAAACTTGAAATTTCGGTTATCACGATCTTTCTTACCTTTTTTAGTTTTATTTTCTTTTGAATAGAAAGATTTCTTTGATTCGCTACTTTTAGTATAGAAAATAGTCGGACTGTTTTTTGGGTGATTCTCGCTCATAGAACTCTCGCTATTACTCTGTTATCGGGTACGAATTGTTGGAGCAATTTTATCTAATACACCGTTTACAAATTTATGGCTATCTTCAGCACCAAACGTTTTAGTCAAATCAATTGCTTCGTTAATTACCACTTTATAAGGTACATCTTGACGTTTCGTTAATTCATAAAGTGCAATTCTAAGTATAGCTAACTCAATTTGACCCAATTCATCAACTGAACGTTCAGTAAGGTAAGGGGCCATTTTATTATCTAAATCAATAGTGTTCTTTACTACACCATTAAGTAACTCTTTAAAATATTTAGCATCAACGCCTTTCATATCTTGTTCTGCGATAAAACTTGCTTCAACATCAACAAGATCATTTTTTGAAATCTGCCAAGAATAGATTGCTTGTACCGCACATTCTCTTGCTCGACGACGAGGATTAACTGATGCCACTAAATTACTCCTTAATTGCTTTAATAATATTTAGCATTTCAAGTGCTGTTAAAGCGGCTTCAGCACCTTTATTACCCGCTTTGGTTCCTGCACGTTCAATAGCTTGTTCTATACTTTCAGTAGTTAAAATACCAAATCCGACAGGTATCGAAAATTCTAAACTTGCATTTAATAAACCCGAACTTGATTCTCCCGCGACAAAATCAAAATGAGCAGTACTACCACGAATTACTGTACCTAATGCAACAATTGCATCATATTTTTTAGATTGTGCTGCAACTTTTGTTGCTAGTGGAATTTCATAAGCACCAGGCACCCAAATCACGCTAATGTTTTTGTTGTCTACCTGACCAATGCGAGTTAATGCATCAATAGCCCCATTTACCAAGCTATCATTAATAAAATGATTAAAACGAGCCACGATAATTGCCACTTTAGCCTTTGGCGCAGCAACTAGCCCTTCAACTGTTTGCATATTAATTCCTTGTCATTTGATTTTAAATGCAGTTTGTTTATCTCTGTATGTGTATATATGAAAAAATTGCGATAATTGTATCATAACTTACAGGCTTATCCTATTAGCAAATAACGCTATAACAATGATCTATTAGGCATAGAAATAAAATAGGAAAATTTGACTATTGCTAAATATATTTAGTATTGTCAATCTATTTAAAACCTTTCTGTATGTTGATTTTTCAATAAGTCATATTTAATTCACTATAATTTCTAAACTAACAATATAATAGATAGTAATTTATTAGCGTAATCGAAAAAAATTCTTTTATCACTTGCAAGTGTTTTTTAACAAACTACAATGGTTAATAAAATTTTTGTTGATGGAGTAGTATTGATGTATATTGATAATATTCGGGATGAGTTAAATCAAGCCCTCGATGTTTTGGTCAATTTTGTTTCAGATGGAAATAATCTTAAACAAATTCAAAAAGCAGCGTTATTAATTGCTAATTCATTTAAACACGGTGGTAAAGTTTTGTCATGTGGCAATGGTGGTTCCCACTGTGATGCCATGCATTTTGCTGAAGAGTTAACTGGTCGCTACCGCGACAATCGCCCTGCTTACCCAGCTATTGCTATATCTGATGTTAGCCATATTTCTTGTGTCGGCAATGATTATGGCTTTGATTCAATTTTTTCCCGTTATGTGGAAGGTGTAGGTCAACAAGGTGATGTTTTGTTAGGTATTTCTACATCAGGGAACTCAACTAATGTTATTAAAGCAATCCATGCTGCAAAACAGAAAGGAATGAAAATAATTACCCTTACGGGTAAAGATGGTGGAAAAATGAATGGGCTTGCTGATGTCGATATTCGTGTTCCACATTTTGGCTATGCAGATCGTGTGCAAGAAATCCATATCAAAGTTATCCATATTTTAATAATGTTAATTGAAAAAGAGATGGCCAGCGTAAATGTGTGAATTATTGGGCATGAGTGCTAATGTACCAACCGATATTTGCTTTAGCTTTACAAGTTTGGTTAAGCGTGGTGGAGACAAAGGTCCTCATAAAGATGGTTGGGGAATTACGTTTTATGAAGGCAAAGGTTGTCGTACCTTTAAAGATCCTGAGCCTTGTAGCTATTCGCCTATTGCTAAAATGGTACAAGAATACCCAATTAAATCTAAGGCTGTTATAGCTCATATTCGACAAGCTAATCGTGGCGGAGTGGCACTTGAAAATACTCATCCATTCACTCGTGAGTTATGGGGTAAAAACTGGACTTTTGCCCACAATGGACAATTAACTGATTATGAACAACTAGCAATGGGATTGTTCCAACCCGTTGGTTCAACTGATAGTGAATATGCTTTTTGTCACCTAATTAATCAATTACACCAAAAATATCCGCACAAACCAGATGATGATCTACAATTATTTAATTATATTCAGCAATGTGCGGATGAATTAAGTCAGCTTGGAGTATTTAATATGCTGCTTTCTGATGGTCAATACGTTTTTGCATATTGTTCAACTAATTTACATTGGATCACTAGAAGAGCGCCTTTTGGTAAAGCTAAGTTAATTGATGAAGATGTAGAAATTGATTTCCAAAAACACACTACCCCAGATGATGTAGTTACTATTATTTCAACGTTACCACTTACTTCAAACGAAGTTTGGCATAAACTGCAAACTAGTGAGGTAATTTTATTTAAAAATGGTGAAGTTACCCAATCTTCCTTGTTTTAACTCGTACCATTGGTGGCTCATCTTTAAATAGATATTGTAAATAACCAAGTGTCAATAAACCAATTGCAGTAAGTACAATCCAAGGCAGATGTGGGAAATTTATCCGCATAGCTATATCATACAACCAACCAGCGCCGGTATAACCAATAAAACCGCCTAGCGCAAGCCCTAATCGACTAAAACCCATATAACTGCCTTTCGCTCTAGGATTAGTCAGTACAGTAGATAGTGTTTCCCGTGCCGGTTCAGCAATAATCGCACCTAAATAAAACAATGCAATTAATGATAATAAAATTGATAGTTCGTTGGTAAAACCGATGATGATAAAACCAAATGACATCAAAAATAAACCAAATTTGAGTCGTTGATCTAGTCGGAAAAATTTTTCGCTTAAACGCGCTAACGGATAGAGTAATAGCAATGAAATGCCAGCTTGAATAGCGTACATCCACTTCACATAACTTGGACTACCAGACACATTTGTAATGGTTAAAGGCAGCATTAACATAATTTGCACCCACAATACATAGTAACCAGTTAAAGTTAGCACATAACGTGTGAATTTTTTATCTTGCAAAACCATTTTCATACCATTGATTATAGGCGCTTTGCCTATAGCAATATGATAAGCGGGTAAAAAGAATATATTAAACAGACCACATAAGAAGAAAATAGCAGCACCACACCAACACACTAATTGAAAATCATAATCAATAAGAATGCCACCAATAAGAGCACCAATAACTGCCCCGGCATTATCTTGAATCATTAACAATGAAATAAATTTACCACGTTCGTGAGGGCGGGTGAATTTGATCGTCAAGCCCATTCTTGGTGGATCAAATAATAATCCTCCCAGCGCCGAAAGTAGACAAGAAAGAAGCAACAACCATGACTCACTAGCAATGGCCATCGATACAAAGCCAATACAACGTAAAAACATGCCCCAAACAATCATTGGTTTTGCGCCAAAGCGGTCCGCTATTGCCCCTCCTATAATCCCAAAACCTTGCTGGACAAATTGACGAAAGCCTAAGGCAAAACCAACAAATAATGCACTCCAACCCACTTGACTGACAAAATGAGTCGAAACTAGTGGAAAAACGACATAAAATCCTAGAACAATAAATAAATTATCTAATAATAATATTCGTTTACCTGTTTTACGAATTTGTGAAGGGATTGGCATTTATTTTATCCGTTCTGCTAAATAACCTTGGTAATCAGGAATGTCAACTTCAACTTCGTTGGTAAAAATTGATGATTGGATTAACGCATTGGCGGTTGCTTGATTGGTTGCAACAGGAATATTCCATACAGTTGATAAACGTAGTAATGCTTTCACATCAGGATCGTGAGGCACTGCATTAAGAGGATCCCAAAAAAAAATAAGAATATCAATTTTCCCTTCTGCAATTAATGCACCAATTTGTTGATCTCCACCCATTGGGCCACTTAGCATTGGCGTTATATTAAGTCCTATTTCTTTTTTAATTAAAGTACCGGTCGTTCCCGTAGCACATAAATTATGATGAGAAAGTTCTTCGCGATTTTTTTTGCACCAATTTAACAATGCATCTTTTAAATGATCATGCGCTACTAAGGCAATATTTTTCCTTGCTAACAATTTACGAGTAGTATATAGCATTGTTGTTATCCTAATCCATTATTATTGTTTTAGTTTTTTAGCAGACTATCTATAAAAGTGCAAGTGATATTTAAAAATTAATAGATAATAAAAAAGGCACCTAAGTGCCTTTAATAATCTAAAAATAAATTTGACTAGAATTGATAAATTAAACCAAGTGCCACTGTATCTTTAGTGGTTGCTTTAATTTGAGATGTACTAAATCTTTCACCATCATATAGAGCACGACGGGCACCAATATCATCTTTATCTAACAAGTTGATTTTATAGTCAATAATTGCTTGTAGATTTTTATTAAAGTCATAAGTTAAACCGACATCAACATATTTAGCTAAATCATTGCCTTTAAGTCCGGCGTCTCCACTTCTTGAAAAGCTTGAAGCATCTTGAACTTTATGTTGAATATAAGCAACCGAAGGGGTTAAGCGACCAATTTCAAAATCAATGCCATATTGCGCAACAAGTTCAAAACCTTTAGTTTTTAAGTCATCGGCACTTTTAGTAGTTGATGCATTGTCCCAACCGTATTTTTGTTTACCTTGCATATATAAGGCTGCTAAATAAAGATTGTCATTATCGTATTTGATACCTACAGACCATGCTTTTGCATCTTTATGACCACCAGTTTGGGCATAACCAGCACCTACAGATAAACCAGTATCCAATACATCCCAATCTACTACTGTACCCCAAGCTTCAGCACTGTCATGACCATTACTTCGATCAGATTTATTTAGGTTCTGTGTTGAACTATTATCACCATTATCAGCATATTGTACAGCAAAACGTAATCCGTTTACTAAACCAAAGAAATCTGAATTACGGTAAGTTGCAACAGCTTTAGTTCGATCTGTTAATGCATAAAGATCATTATTAGAAGCATCGCCACCAAATTCTGGTAACACATCAGTATAAGAGGTTAAGGTTTTTAACACTCCGTCATTACGACCATAATCAAATGAACCAAAGTCGCCAAAATTTAAACCAGCAAAGGCATAACGAGTTTCGTTGTCTGATTTTTTCCCAGTGTTAGTTTCATATTCCCAACGACCATAGCCGGTAATGGCATCAGTAATTTGGGTTTGGCCTGACATACCAAGACGGGCAGTGGTTTTATCTCCTTCACCTGCTTGATTATTACGATCAGTGAGATAATTTAAAGCATAAACTCGACCATAAAAGTCAACTTTATTACCATCTTTATTCCACACTTCAATAGAAGCGTTTGCTGCTCCTGCAATTAAAAGAGCAGGAATAGCGATTGCTAATAGATTACGTTTCATTTTGTTACCCTCATAGGTATTTTTTTATATAAGATGCGAACAATTTGTTCTTGATTTAATAAATAATTACTAATTGTTAGTAATTATATTATTACTTTGATATCTATTATTAACAATATACAAGATGTTATTGCTTATATTGTGGATTAACAATAACGATTAGATAAATTCTGCGAAATTCATTTTATTTTAATACATAAAAAAAATTATTTTAAGCACGGAATGTGGTTTTTATGAAAATGAAATGTAAAAAAAATAAAAAAGGCACTAAAGTGCCTTTTTTAGATCAGATATTAAGTTATTAGAATTGGTAAATCATACCAATGCCTAACACATCTTTTGTACCTGGTTTATTTTGTTTCTTATAACGTTGGTTCGTAGTTCTGTTCTTTGCACCCTCGTCGTCGTTATCAAGTAGATTGAATTGATATTCTATGAAAGTACTGAAGTTTTTATTTAAATCATAAGTAGCACCAACTGAAACATATTTCTCCATTGGTGAATTGAATCCGCGAGAAATATAACGATAGTTGCCTCTTACAAAATTAGCAGAATCTCTTTTTATTTTATGTTGAACATAAGCTATAGACGGAGTCAAACGACCAACTTCTAAATCGATTCCATATTGAGCAACTAATTCAAAACCTCTCATTTTTTTATCAAGATCTTTAGTAACTCCATCTCTCCATACTGCTGTATAATAATTTTTAAACTTACTTTGGAAGTAGTTAGCTGCTAAATATAGATTATAATTATCATATTTAAGACCAGTTGACCATGTGCTATTACGATCAGAACTACCTGCTGTTTGCGCATAACCAGCACCAGCAGTTAAGCCTGTATCAAAAATACGCCACTGTACATTAGCACCCCACGCTTCTTTTGAACTTCCTTTGAAGCGATCTCTAGAATCAGAATTATCACCATTATCGGCATACTGTAATGCAAAACTAATATCATCAGTTAAACCGAAGAAATTATTATTACGATAAGTTGCAACAGCTTTTGTACGTTTAGATAATACATACCAGTTATTGTTAGACGCATCACCACCAAATTCTGGTAATACATCAGTATAGGCAGTAATTGCTTTTAATACACCATCGTTACGACCATAGTCAAATGAACCAGCATCACCAAAATTTAAACCAGCAAATGCATAACGAGTTTCATCCCAAGAACCTTTACCAGTTTTGGTTTCATATTCCCAACGACCATAACCTGTGATGCTATCAGTAATTTGGGTTTGACCAGACATACCTAAACGAGCTGATGTGCCATCACCTTCATCTTTTTGTGCACGATCAGTAATATGGTTAACAGCTTTTACTCGACCATAAAAGTCAACTTTATTACCATCTTTGTTCCATACTTCAATAGAAGCGTTTGCTGCTCCAGCTACTAAAAGCGCAGGAATAGCGATTGCTAATAGATTTCGTTTCATTTCTTACCCTCATGGTTATTATTGTAAAAAGACACTATCCATAAATTAATGTCTTTTTTTACACAATGTTCATTCATCCAAAAATAATATTTTTATCTATTACTTTTTATTTACTTTTTACAGTAGTGTAAATTATGTATAAATTTTTTTTAAAAGCAAGTGAACTTTTTGAAAAAAGTGCTGTCAAAAGGTTCGATTGCTTGTTTTTTGAGCTTTTAAAAGTTGATTTCATTTCTTTTTACCACAAACCGAGAAATGTATCGGTTTGTGGTTTTTATCTAATTAAAAAGTGGCATTACGCGGCGTTCTTGGGAATGGAATGACATCACGAACGTTTTGTACTCCCGTTACATACACAATTAAACGTTCAAATCCTAAACCAAACCCTGAGTGAGGTACGGTACCATAACGACGTAAATCACGATACCACCAGTAATCCTCTTTTTTGAGTCCCATTTCATCCATGCGTTTATCTAACATATCTATACGTTCTTCACGCTGAGAACCACCAATAATTTCACCAATTCCTGGGGCTAACACATCCATAGCGGCAACTGTCTTTCCATCATCATTCATACGCATATAAAAGGCTTTTATGTCTTTAGGATAGTTTTTAACAACCACTGGCGCTTTAAAATGTTGTTCAGCTAAATAACGTTCATGCTCAGAGGCTAAATCAATTCCCCAACTAACTGGATTTTCAAATTTGGCATCACAATTTTGCAAAATAGTAATCGCATCGGTGTAATCCACTTGGGCGAAGTCAGCTTGGATGAAATTTTCAAGGCGATTAATCGCATCTTTATCAACATGCTGCGCAAAAAACTGCATATCATCGGCACGCTTTTCAAGCACTGCCTTAAACACATATTTCAACATGTCTTCAGCTAATTTGGCATTATCGTTAAGATCTGCAAAAGCGACTTCTGGTTCCATCATCCAAAACTCCGCTAAATGGCGAGTAGTATTGGAATTTTCCGCTCTAAACGTTGGACCAAAAGTATAGACTTTAGATAAAGCACAAGCATAAGTTTCGGCATTTAACTGACCAGAAACGGTTAAAAATGCCTCTTTACCAAAAAAATCCTTATCAAAATCTATGTGTGCTTTATCTGTTTTAGGTAGATTTAACAAATCGAGAGTAGATACCCGAAACATTTCACCCGCACCTTCAGTATCCGATGCGGTAATAATTGGCGTAGAAAGCCAAAAAAAGCCACGTTCATCAAAAAATTGATGAATAGCTTGGGCAAGCGTATGGCGTACTCGTGTTATTGCTCCAACAATATTGGTTCTTGCACGTAAGTGGGCGACTTCACGTAAATATTCAATGGAATGACGTTTTGCTGCCATTGGATAAGTATCAGGATCTTCAACAAAGCCATAGACTTCGACAGCAGTCGCTTGTAATTCATATTTTTGACCTTGCCCTGGCGATTCAACTACTTTACCTGTAACCTTAACCGAACAACCCGTGGTTAACCGTAATACATCTTGTTCATAATTTAGTAAAGATTTTTCAATTACCGCTTGAATAGGATCAAAACAAGAACCATCGTATACAGCCAGAAATGAAATACCGGCTTTAGAATCACGGCGAGTTCTTACCCAACCTTGAACTGAAATTGTGCTACCAATAGCAATTTTTCCTTGTAACACATCGACAATAGGTGCAACTGAATTCATGTTAATTATCCATCTCTATATTATTAATTTAGGTCTATAAGTTATATTTAATAGTAATACAGGTATATTTTAAAAAAATATTTGTGTTAATGTTTAACACTAAATGTACGTTTTAATTCATCAATAAAGTCCAAATCCTGAGATATGGTTTTACCTGGGCTATCCGATAATTTAGCAACAGATTGATTATTACATTCGGTCAATTTCAGTACAATGTTAAGCGCTTTAGTATTGACATTTGTTGATGGAATATCACAAGCTAAAAATCCCCCCACACCAAATGATAATTGCACTCGATGATTAAAGTGTCTATATATTCTAATAGCCTTATCAAAATTTAAACTATCAGAAAATACCAATAATTTGGTTTTAGGATCAATATCTAACTGCTGATAATGGTTAATCGCTTTTTCACCCCATTCAATAGGATCACCGGAATCATGACGTAAACCTTGATAATGTGACGCAAAATACACATCAAAATCACGTAAAAATGCATCCATAGTTATACAATCTGTTAAAGCCACACCCAAATCATGTGGGTATTCATCTAACCAAACTTGCAATGCATTTTTTTGGCAATCTTCTAAGTTAGGACTTAAACGCTGATGAGCTTGGAACCATTCATGTGCTTGAGTGCCAACAGGTGTTAATCCCAAACGATAAGCCAGCAAATAGTTACTGGTACTATGGAAATTTTTAAAATTAGTTTGTAAATAACTCACTACCGCTTCTTGCACTGCAAAAGAATAACGCCGACGGGTACCAAAATCCATCAGATTAAAGCCAGACATATCTAAATCAGCTGTTTTTTGATTGAATGTTGCTAATTTATCTTTAAGGTGTGCTAAAGCCTCAGGAACACCAATATTAGGCGAACGATCTTTATGCACAATTTCACTAATCACCGCCAATAATGGCACTTCCCATAAAATCACATCTAACCAAAGCCCAGCTATGCGAATAACAAGCAGACCTTCTTGATTTTCAATGGTAAGTAACTCGCTATTGAAACGCCAATTTTTTAGCCAATTTAAATAATCCGACTTAAAAAAAGACATTTGTGATAAATAGTTAAATTCATCTTCAGAAAGAGCCAATGATTCCATCAATTTAACTTGATGTTTGATTTCATCAACATATTGCCCTAATAAATCATCACTACGGCAACGGAATTCGGCAACTACAGTTGCATCGGGATAATGATGATAAACAGCTTGTTGCATATGCAACTTATAAGCATCAGTATCTAATATTGATGTAATGATAGCAGGTAACATAATGAATTAATTATCAGTGCTTTAAAAAATACTGCTGATTATAGCAGAATAATAATGAAGATATAGCTTAATTATATAATCAGATTATTTTTAATCAGCTATAATGAGTTATTAAAGTTGTTTAAATGATTTAACCCACTTATACATTAATTTTGTTAATAAGATCTTTCAACTAATTAGGTTGCAATGAGAATAGTAATCGCCTTTTTAACATATTAATTTATTATAATGTTCTAATTCGTTAATTAAGTATCTACATTAAAGGCACGCAAACAATGAGTAAAAATACCACAGAAACTAAACCGATTGCCAAATATCGCCTTGATTATAAGGCACCCGATTTTACCATTACTGATATCGATCTCGATTTTGATTTAGCCCCTGAACTTACTACGGTCACCGCTCGCAGCCATGTTATTCAGAAAAATAATACCGTCAATGAGTTAATGTTAGATGGCGAAGATCTTAAATTAATCTCCATCAATATAGACGAACAACCTTGGCATGATTACCAAATCACAGATACAGGCTTAATTGTCCGTAATGTTCCTGCTGAATTTACCATGACTATCGTTAACGAAATCAAACCGATTGATAACACTGCACTTGAAGGCTTATATGTCTCTGGCGAAGCACTATGCACCCAATGTGAAGCGGAAGGCTTTCGTCATATTACCTATTATTTGGATCGACCCGATGTGTTAGCCAGATTTTCAACACGGATTACCGCTAACAAACAGAACTACCCTTACCTACTTTCTAATGGTAACCGTATTGCTCAAGGCGAACTTGCTGATGGTCGTCATTGGGTGCAATGGCAAGATCCGTTTCCAAAACCATGTTACCTATTTGCCTTAGTGGCTGGTGATTTTGATATTTTAAAAGATCATTTCATCACTCAATCAAAACGTAAAGTGGATTTAGAAATCTATGTCGACAAAGGTAACTTAGATCGTTCTCATTGGGCTATGACCAGCTTAAAAAATGCTATGCGCTGGGATGAAACGCGTTTTGGTCTAGAATATGATTTAGATATTTTTATGATTGTGGCGGTGGATTTCTTTAATATGGGGGCTATGGAGAATAAAGGCCTTAATATCTTTAACTCCAAATATGTGCTTGCCAAGCCAGAAACTGCAACTGACGACGATTATTTAGGCATTGAATCAGTTATTGGTCATGAGTATTTTCATAATTGGACTGGCGATCGAGTGACTTGTCGTGACTGGTTCCAACTCAGTTTAAAAGAAGGTTTAACCGTATTTCGTGATCAAGAATTTACTTCTGACTGCGGATTAAGAGCCGTAAAACGTATCAATGATGTCAAATTAATGCGCACCGTACAATTTGCGGAAGACGCCAGCCCAATGTCACACCCTATTCGCCCTGAACAAGTCATCGAGATGAATAATTTCTATACCGTAACCGTGTACGAAAAAGGTGCCGAAGTGATTCGCATGCTGCATACCCTGTTAGGTGAAGAAAAATTTCAAGCTGGAATGAAGCTCTATATCAAACGCCACGATGGTAGCGCTGCCACTTGTGATGATTTTGTTGCCGCCATGCAAGATGCCTCAGACATTGACTTAACCCAATTTAAATTATGGTATAGCCAATCAGGTACACCAGAACTAACCGTCACTGATAGTTATGATGCTCAAGCTAAACAATATACCTTAACAGTTGAACAATATACGCCAGCCACCCAAGACCAACAACAAAAACATGCGCTACATATTCCACTTGATATTGAATTATATCAACACAATGGCGAAGTGATTGCATTGCAATCTCACGGCGAAATGGTCCATCATGTACTAAATTTAACGCAAGCTAAACAGCAATTTATATTTGATAATGTGCCAGAACAACCGATTATTTCGTTGTTACGCGATTTTTCTACACCAGTTAAATTAAGCTATGATTATCAAGATAGTGATTTGATTTTCCTTATGCAACATGCCAGCAATGCCTTTAGCCGTTATGATGCTGCGCAGATGCTCTTGGCAAAATATGTCCGTTTAAATGTCAATAATTATAAACAAAATATGCCGCAAGTCTTACCTGAATCGGTAATAGATACTTTCAGAGCGGTATTACTTTCAGACACAACTAACCCTGCACTGATTGCGCAAATTTTAACCTTGCCTTCAGAAAATGAGTTAGCTAATTTATTTACAGTAGTTGATCCAATTGCGATTTACCAAGTGCGTCATTATTTATCAACACGTTTTGCTAATGAACTCTATGACGAACTTAATGCGGTTTATCAGCATAATAAAACTGCTGAGTATCATATTAATCATGCCGATATTGCTAAACGTTCCTTAAAAAACTGTTGTTTAGCCTTACTCGCCTATGCTGACAATAAAACTCAAGCCAATACGTTAGTTAGCCAACAATATTATCATGCTAACAATATGACTGATTGTTTAGCTGCTTTAACCACTGCAGTCAAAGCGGAGCTTGATTGTCGTGCTGAATTATTGGCTGATTTTGATAATAAATGGTATCAAGATGGACTGGTTATGGATAAATGGTTAGCCTTAAATGCTACTAGTCCGGATAAACAAGTGCTGACAACTGTGAAAAAATTATTAACTCACCGTTCATTTACCCTTAGCAACCCAAACCGAATCCGCGGGCTTATTGGCGCTTTTGTGAATAATAATCCGGTGGCTTTCCATGCTGAGGATGGCAGTGGCTATCAGTTTTTAGTTGAGATTCTTACTGAGTTAAATCAGAAAAATCCGCAAGTTGCCGCGCGATTAATTGATCCACTTATTCGTTTAAAACGTTATGGTGAAAAACGTCAGCAGCAAATGCGCCATGCTTTAGAGTCTTTATTGAAAATAGAACATTTATCTAAAGATCTCTATGAAAAAATTAGTAAAGCATTGGCCGCATAATCAAACCAATCTCATCCTATGTTAAAAATAGGATGAGATTAATGAAGTTAAAGTTCATGATTAATACGCAAACGTATAGTGGACCTGAAACATTTTGACAACTATTGTTAATGAGTTTTTATTATGACAACAATTAAAGAAATAACGCCAACAGAGTTAGCGCAAAAAATACATCAACATGAACAGCTTTTTTTATTAGATGTACGCGAAGATGACGAAGTTGCAATTTGTGCCATTGCTTGTGCCACTCACATTCCGATGAAGCTGATCCCATTGTATTTAGATCAAATTCCTGACGATGTGGCTATTGTAATTTATTGCCATCATGGTAATCGCAGCCTTAATGTTGCCAATTATTTAGTTGAAAATGGCTTTGAAGCTGATGATATTTATAATCTCACCGGTGGTATTGATGCTTGGGCTTTAACTGTAGATCAGCACATGGCAAAATATTAAACAGCCTGTTATTAAACAGGCTTAATCTACTTTTATTGTTGTGGCATCACCCAATAACCATTTTGGTTATGCGCTTGCATATAATCTTTAAACTGCTGCGATTGGTAAATACGCTTAACATCTTGTGCCCATTGACTATTTTCATTACCACCATTAACCACCACCATGATTTCTAAATCAGGAACAATAGTTTCCGACAATAGTGCCTTGTTTGAGTCAATCTTGGCAGAATAAACAATACTCCCCGGGATCACGGCAAAATCTAAATCATTAAGTACTCGCGGAATATTAGCCGAATCCATTTCAATAATGTCAATGCCTGCAATATTTTGTGCAATATCATTTTTATTCACAATAATTGGGTTAGTATTCGCTTTTAATTTAATCCAACCCGCTTTTTCTAATAAATTATATGAGCGTGCAGCGTTGGACGCATCTTGCGGAATAGCCACTTTCGCACCACTAAACACTTGTTTTAACGATGTATACTTATTAGAAAAAATCGCGGCCGGTACTGATGGCACATGGACAACTGGTTTCAAATTAGCTTTACGTTGCTGATTAAATACATCCATATAAGCGGTATGTTGCGCCACCGTCAAATCAATACTCCCTTCACTTAATGCCACATCTGACTCAAGTAAATGCGGAAAATTCACTAACTTCACTTTATAGCCTTCTGATTCAAGAATCGGTTTAACCGCATCTCTAAAAAGGTCATTATACGGTCCTGGCGAAACCCCCATACTAATTTCTTTTTTAGTTTGATTATTGGCTGACTTGGCTGAGTTATCACAAGCATTAATCACTAATGCTGAACTGGCTAATAATGTTACGGCAATATATTTAAATAAATTCGGTTTGCTAAAGTAATTTTTCATGTTGATGATCCTTATAAGCTAGTGATGTTACACACTCTAGCACAGAAAAAACACTTCATTTATTCCAAGTTATTCTAACTTATAACTAAAAGGAATAAGATATAAAAAACGATTATTAGAGCAACAATTTAACATGTGCTACCGTTTAACTCATGATTAATGATTAAGCGTTGAAAAGACTATGACTAATTCTGTTGCAAACACCATCCATAAACTTTTTAAGGAATTACATCAACATCCTGAACTTTCTAATCAGGAATTTGAAACTACCAAACGATTACGATCTTATTTACAACAAGCTAATATCCGCATATTAGAATTGGGCGCAAAAACTGGGGTTATTGCTGAAATCGGCTCAGGATCACCCGTTTTAGCTTTGCGGGCAGATATTGATGCGTTACCAATTGATGAACAAACCGAATTAGATTATCGCTCCCAAAATCGCGAAGTTATGCACGCTTGTGGTCATGATTTACATGCATCAGTTTTGATGGGGGCCGCCTATCTACTTAAAGCTCAAGAAACTAATTTACAAGGTACAGTGCGCTTACTGTTTCAACCAGCTGAAGAGAATTTTAGTGGCGCTTTACATTTTATAGATATCGGTGCACTTAATGGTGTGGATGCAATACTTGGGTTACACAATAATCCTAACTTAGCTGTTAAGCAAATGGCTTCATGTGCCGGTCCATTTTCAGCCAATGTTGATCGCATAGAAATTACAATAACCGGCGTCGGTGCACATGCTGCCAGACCCGAATCGGGGATCGATCCTATTGTCATTGGCGCCCAAATTGTTAGTGCCATTCAAACCATTTCCAGTCGTACTATTAGTGGTTTAGATCCTGTGGTTGTCAGTATTACTAAATTTTTAGGTGGTAATACCTGGAATGTCATCCCAGAAAAAGTCGAGATGGAGGGTACTGTTCGAACTTTAACTCCTGAAGTCAGATCGAAAGTAAAACAGCAATTAATCAGTATTGTTGAAAATGTGGCTATTAGCATGGGGGCCAAAGCTGAACTTAGATGGTTTGATGGTCCGCCTTCAGTTATGAATGTGGCTAAATGGGTTACATTGGCGAAGCATGTAGCCAAACAAACAGGTTATGAAGTGGTCGATTTTAAACCAGGATTAGGCGGTGAAGACTTTGCTAATTACTTACACCTAGTACCCGGAGCTTTTATAAATCTTGGTTCGCAAAGTCCACATGCCCTGCACCATCCAAAATTTCAAATCAATCCGGATATGATAAACCCAGCAATTAATTATCTATATGAACTGGCTAAACAAGCACTTATCGATTTAAAACATAATAATAAATAGGCAATATAATGATCAGATTTGAAAATATATCCAAGCAATATGAGCGTAATGGGGTTACGACCCAAGCACTACAAAACATTAATTTAACCATTAATAAAGGCGATATTTTTGGCATTATTGGTTATAGTGGCGCCGGCAAAAGTACCTTAGTTCGCTTAATCAATTTTTTAGAAAAACCGACGCAAGGCAGAGTGATAATACA
The DNA here is from genome assembly GCA_945271295.1 of uncultured Gilliamella sp. GTDB lineage: Bacteria > Pseudomonadota > Gammaproteobacteria > Enterobacterales > Orbaceae > Gilliamella. Next base: position 37,231 of record CALYPG010000002.1, read on the forward strand.
AAATCAAACCCTTAACGATTTATCTAATAACGAATTGCGTAAAGTAAGGCGAAAAATTGGTATGATTTTTCAGCACTTTAATCTACTTGAATCGAAAACAGTATTTGAAAATGTTGCTATCCCATTAATTTTACTTAAAGAAAGCAAACATAACATTGAACAAAAAGTGGGGGAGTTACTTGAATTTGTGGGTTTAAAAGATAAAGCTAATAGCTATCCCAAAGAATTATCTGGTGGGCAAAAGCAACGCATTGGCATTGCTCGGGCACTCGCCAATAATCCGGACATTTTACTTTGTGATGAAGCTACTTCAGCGCTTGATCCACAAACAACCCAAGCAATTTTAGATTTAATCCAAAAAATTAATGAACAGTATAAAATCACCGTGGTATTAATCACCCATGAAATGCATGTTATCCAGCAAATTTGCCATAAAGTAGCTGTTATGGAAAAAGGTAGAATTATTGAACATGGTAATGTGCTTGAGGTGTTTGGTCACCCTCAGCAACCAACAACGCAAAATTTTGTTAGTTCTGTCATAAATGACCAAATTCCTTCCGGTGTGGTCGAAAATTTACTAGCAACCGAAGAAATTAAACATAATTTCAAATTGTTTAAACTTGAATTCCTCGGGCTATCAGCCTCTGAACCTGTAGTTAATTCTCTTATTTTACAACAAAAAGTGGTAGTCAATATTTTATTTGCCCATATGTCAGAAATCCAAAAAACCGTTATTGGTAGCATGTTTGTGCAATTACAAGGGACTGATAGTGATATCAATGATGCAGTACATTATTTGCGCCAAAATGGCGTGCAAGTATCTGAAATTCATGATTGGGAGATTAACTAAAATGGAAATATTCAATAATATTATTAATTATTTAGCATCTTCTTTTTCAACAAATTTGACCGCAATCCAATTTGTCGAAGCGTCTTATGAAACACTGATTATGGTATTTTTCGCTTTGATCATTGGCTCCTCACTCGGCATCCCGCTCGGTATCTGCTTAGTTACCACCAGACCTTCGGGCTTACTAGAAAACCACAAAATATACCGTATTCTTAATCCGATTATTAATATGGTGAGATCGTTACCCTTTATTATTTTATTAGTCGCTATTCTGCCGTTTACTAAACTAATTGTAGGTGCCTCAATTGGCTTAGCCGCAGCTATCGTACCTTTAACAATCTATGTTGCGCCTTATATTGCTCGGTTAGTTGAAAATTCTTTGCTGGATGTGGATGAAGGCATCATAGAAGCTGCCGAATCAATGGGGGCTACTCCGCTACAAATTATTTGGCATTTTATGTTACCTGAAGCGTTTAGTTCTTTAATCCTTACTTTAACCACTGCTACCATTGGTCTAATCAATGCAACTGCCATGGCAGGTGCTGTCGGCGCTGGGGGTATTGGTGATTTAGCAATTTCCTATGGTTACCAACGCTTTGATACCACCGCAGTAATTGTCACCGTCATTATACTTATTATCACAGTTCAATTTGTACAAAGTATGGGCAACTACTTGGCGCGTAAAGCAAGACATGAATAAATTATCTGATTTTAGAATAAGGTAACCGACATAAAATGATGCATAACATACAGTTTATACACTGATTATACCTAAACCAATCAATATAAACATCAATTTTATGATGAATGTATCATTTCTTTCTAATACACTTGCATTCCAAATCAAGCGTTTGTTATTGTTCAAAATCCAAATTCATGATTAAATAAAAGAAATCTGGATTGATTTTATATTCCATTTCTATAGACATTTTAATAAAGATAAAAGACAATAATAATTTCTTCATTGGTTTTATCATATGGATAGCACTTGTAATTACAGCATCTTTATGGAAAAAGAAAAAATGACATTGAACAAAAAAATATTTATAAATGTAATTAACATCTGCTTATTATGCTTTGCATTATGGCTATTATTTCGGAGCATTGATATAAAATATAGTATAATTAATATTGTTACATTTATCTGTCTGTTATTGTTTATTTCACAATTTAAAAAATTGTATTGGTTTTTGTTCTTTCCAATTATAATATTTTTATCCTTATATTTACCCATTGGTTTAAAATTTGGCTTTATCACATCCGATTATCTCATCACGTTATATTCAACCAATACAGCCGAATCAACTGGTTTTTTATCCAAAATATCAATTAAATATTTTTTATACAGTTTATATCTATTATTCTATTTTGGATTTTGGGGGAAAGTATTTGTTAACAAAAATAATCTAAAAATTAACAACAAATTAATTTTAGTTGTTTGTTTTATTGGTAGTGCTTTATTTATACCTAATTTAGTATTTTTTAAAGAACTATATTTTGCTACGAAAAATGCAATTATTGAATTAAATGATTTTAGAGAAAATATCAATAAAAATGATTGGAATATCGTTAGTGTTAAAAATCAATATAAAAATTATGTTCTGATAATTGGTGAAAGTGGTTCTAAATTTTACCATGGAATGTATAATTATAAACCAGATACCACGCCTTTTTTAAGTCACGTTAATGGAACTGTGATTGATGGCATGTTCTCCCCTGCTACTCGTACTGTACCTTCATTAATCAGATTTTTAACTTTACAAGAAAACTTTAAACCAAAATATAATCTAAATTTAGTCGATTTAATTAATGATGCTGGATTTACATCTTATTGGATTTCTAACCAAAATTATGTTGGCAAGCATGCTACTCCAATTACAAGCATAGGATTAAAAAGTAATTATTCTTTTTTCCAAAAAATGATAGATGCAGAAACAACAACTGATTATGATTTATTAGGAAAGTTTAAAGAATATTTACAATTATCTCGTAAAAATGATCGCAACTTTTTTGTTGTTCATCTGCTCGACCCTCATCCATATGAAGTTTGTGATGTACTAGAAAGATATGAGCGATTCAATTTCCCGACAAAATACACTAAAGATTATAGAAATATAAACTGTTATAACCAAATTATTAATTTTGAGGATAAATTGATTCGAGATATTTATAACAAATTAAAAGAAACTAATGAAAGTTTTAGCATAATATATTTTTCTGATCATGGAATAAAAGCACGAAATTTTAAAAATAAAAATTCAGAATTAATGCATTCTGATGAACAAGAAGGCTATCATATTCCATTAATTAAAATGTCCAGTGACGATACTTCTAGAGAGGTAATAAAAATCAACAAAACAGGCTTGTTCTTTACTAATGGTGTAGCGACTTGGCTTGGAATCGAAACTACAAATATTAAACAAAAATATGATCTTTTTTCAAATATTCCATTTGATAATGAAGAAGAAATCACTCATATAAAAAAAGTCAAATCATTGCCATTACAACCTGTGATTGAAAATACTAATTTACAATTAGATAATTAATAGTGAAGTATTTATACCTAGAAAGTAACTAATATTACCTGTCAGTTTTTCACCTTTAGTGAAATCTGACAGCTGACAGGAGATATTCTATTTAAAAAGATTATTCTCTGGTTCACAGTTTGTTTTACAAGCTATCAAAACAGCTAACTAAATTATAGACATTTTATGTAATTCCTACTTTTAATTTCTTTATTTTCGATTATCAAGTAAAATAACCCCTATTTTAAAACCATCAGTGTAGGAAATCATAGTGGCAAATGCATTGCAAAATTTGGTAGAAATCCATGATATGTCATTTTATCGTGGTACAAGGCCAATTTATAAAAATATGAGCCTAAATGTTCCCAAAGGTAAAATAACCGCTATTATGGGACCATCGGGAATTGGTAAAACTACATTATTACGCTTAATAGGCGGTCAATTAAAACCGCGATCTGGGCAAATTTTATTTGATGGTGAAAATATTCCAACCATGACGCGTTCTCGACTTTATGAAGTACGCAAACGCATGAGTATGTTATTCCAATCTGGTGCATTATTTACTGATTTAAGCGTCTTTGATAATGTTGCTTATCCTCTACGTGAACATCTTAATTTACCGGAATCAATATTATACAATTTAGTATTAATGAAATTACAAGCAGTTGGGCTACGTGGTGCCGCTTATATGATGCCATCAGAATTATCGGGTGGCATGGCAAGGCGCGCGGCTTTAGCACGTGCCATCGCGCTTGACCCTGATTTAATTATGTTTGATGAACCTTTTGCTGGGCAAGATCCTATTTCCATGGGGGTAATTGTTAAGCTTATTGCTGAAATCAATCAATCTCTCGGCTTAACCTGTATAGTGGTCAGTCACGATGTGAAAGAAGTTATGAGTATTGCTGATCATGCTTATATTGTAGCTGAACAACATATTATTGCTGGTGGGACATCAGAACAACTACGTGATAATGATGATCTACGTGTAAAACAGTTTCTTGAAGGACTGGCAGATGGTCCTGTTCCTTTCCATTATCCTGCTGATGATTATAAGTTAGACCTAAGCAGAGGTACTAAATAATGTTCAATTTACTCGCAAAAATGGGACAATGGTTGACAAGTCTCATTGCTTTGATAGGTCGTTCTGGGATGATGTTATTTGGTGCCTTAATTGGTACCCCGCAATTTGGCAAACAATTGCCATTACTGGTTAAACAATTTTATTTTGTTGGCGTACAATCACTTTCGATTATTATTGTTTCCGGCCTATTTATTGGTATGGTGCTTGGGCTACAAGGTTACTTTATTCTTACCACATTTGGTGCCGAAGCCAGTTTAGGTATGTTGGTTGCTTTGGCATTACTACGAGAATTAGGACCAGTTGTTGCCGGATTACTCTTTGCAGGACGGGCAGGCTCTGCTTTAACCGCAGAAATTGGCCTAATGAAAGCCACTGAACAATTATCAAGTATGGAAATGATGGCTATTGATCCTTTGAGGCGCATTGTTGCTCCGCGCTTTTGGGCTGGTTTTTTCTGTTTACCTTTTTTAACGGCTATTTTTGTAGCGGTGGGAATTTTAGGTGGCGTGTTAGTTGGCGTTGATTGGAAAGGAATTGATGCTGGATTCTTCTGGTCATCCATTCAAAGTAACGTTGATTGGTGGCATGATTTGGGTAATTGTTTTGTAAAAAGTTTTGCTTTTGCTATAGCCAGTACTTGGATTGCACTATTTAATGGTTATGATTGTGTGCCAACATCAGAAGGAATTAGTCGGGCGACAACAAATACAGTTGTTTATTCATCATTAGTTATTTTGGGGTTAGATTTTATATTAACCGCATTAATGTTTAGTCATTGAGGTCATTAAACATGAATCGTAAAGTTGAAATTACTGTTGGATTATTTATGGTACTTGTTATCTGTTCAGTACTATTTTTATGCTTTAGAGTCACCGATCCAACATCATTTGTTAGTCATAATTCCTTCCGTGTTTATGCAGTATTTGATAATATTGGTGGACTTAAAGTGCGCTCACCTATCAAAATTGGTGGTGTGGTGATTGGTCGCGTTAGTGATATTACTTTAAAATTGTCAGATAATGATATTTACGAACCTTATGTAACAATGGATTTAGATTCTCAATATAATAAAATCCCAAGTTCCAGTTCTCTTTCAATAAAAACTTCTGGATTATTAGGTGAACAATTTATTGATATTAATTTGGGTCCAGACCTAAGTACTGAATTGGAGCTTGATGCATCAGAAGCTCCAAAAGGTGCTACCAATACCTCAACAAATCACAACGATAAGCCCGCCTATTTTCAAGAAGGTTTTGTTATCAATAATACTAAACCAGCTATGGTACTTGAGGATTTAATTGGTAAATTCCTTTATAGTATAGGTGGTTCATCGGATAAAGATAAAAAAGAAAATACTAGCGAAAAATAAGGAGCTAATAATGTTAAGCAAATTAAAACAAACCATTTTTATAGTGCTCGCTTTAATGGTAAGTACTTTAGCATATGCAGAAAACAACCCCTATAAAGAGATGCAAGTAGCAGCTGATAAGATATTTTCAACAATAAATGCACAATCATCGGCGATCAAATCCAATCCTAATATACTTAAAAAAATTGTTAGATCAGATCTGCTTCCTTATGTTCAAGTAAAATATGCTGGCGCATTAATTCTCGGTAACTACTACAAAACCGCTACTGAAGCTCAACGAAATGCTTATTTCACAGCTTTTGAAGAATATTTAGTACAAGCATTTGCCCAAGCTATTTCTATGTACAATGGACAAAATTATCAGATTGAAACCGCAAAGGATTTAACAGGTAAATCAATGGTTTCTATTCGGGTATTACTGATTCAACCAGATAAAAATCAACAACCATTACGCATTGATTTCCAATGGCGTAAAAACACTGTTACTGGTGAATGGAAAGCCTATGATTTAATTGCTGAGGGCGTGAGCATGATCTCCACTAAACAAAATGAATGGTCAACTACCTTACGTAAAGATGGTATTGATGCGCTAACCAAGCAATTGACTGATCTGGCCAATCGCAATATTGACCCTAGTGCTAAACAAAAAGGTTAGACTATAATGTCGTGCATTAAAGCAGAAAATCAACAAAATATATTATATTTAAAGGGTGAGCTTGATGCTCACTCATTAAATGAAATTTGGGCAACACAAAGCTCACTATTAAATAATGTAAAATCAATTGATGTCGCACAGCTTACTCGGGTTGATTCAGTCGGGCTCGCTACATTAGTCTACTTTTGCATTAAATATCAGGTACAACTGACCGGTATTAATCCCCAGTTACAAACCTTGATTACGCTTTATGACTTACAACCTGTATTAAGTAAGTAATTTATTTTTCGTTTTATACTAAAACGTATACTTAACCTGAAACATTTTGACAAAAAATACCACAATATTGAATATTAATAATGAGTTTAACTAATGGATAAACAAGAAATCATAGATAAATTAAAAAGTTCACTTGACCTTGAAGATATACATGTTATGACCGATGATGGTAGTCATTTTCAAGTTATTGCTGTTGGTGAATTATTTGCAGATTTAAGTCGGGTCAAAAAACAGCAGGTTATCTACGCACCACTCGCTGAGTTTATTAATGATAATCGGATTCATGCGCTATCAATTAAAACCTATACACCTACAGAATGGCAACGTGAACGAAAACTAATGGGATTATAATATCCTTACCTCATAAAACACTTGAATTATCGGCTTTTGCCTCCACATATGAATTTATCAGTAGGCAAAATCATTGTATAAAGGTAACACAACATGACTAATCCATTATTAACTCCAGCACCATTACCACTGTTTTCGCAGATAAAACCAGAACATGTCCTACCAGCAATACAAGAGACATTGAAAAATTGTCGCCATACCATTGAAACTGTACTTAAACAAAACAGTGAGTATACTTGGAATAATTTAATCCAACCCATTGATGAAATGGATGAAAAATTTGGTCGAGCTTGGTCGCCAGTTAGCCACCTTAATGCCGTAAAAAATAGTCCTGAATTACGTGCTGCTTATGAAGCTTGTCTACCGTTACTTTCGGAATATAGTACTTGGGTTGGGCAACATAAACCTTTATACCAAGCTTACAAACATCTCAAACAAAGTGAAGAATATACCAAACTCACTAAAGCACAAAAAAAAGTTATTGATAATGCCTTACGTGATTTTGAGTTATCGGGTATCGGATTGCCAAATGACAAGCAAAAACGCTATGGCGAAATTGTGGCAAAATTATCGGAATTATCTTCTAAATTCAGCAATAACGTGCTTGATGCAACTATGGGTTGGTCAAAATTAATCACTAATGTGGAACAATTATCTGGCATGCCAGAAAGTGCACTGGCTGCAGCACAAGAACAAGCCAAGATTAAAAATCTAGAAGGCTGGCTACTAACTCTTGATATGCCAAGCTATTTACCGGTTATGACCTACTGTGATAATCGGGATCTACGTTTTGAACTTTATCAAGCTTATAATACCCGAGCATCAGATCAAGGCCCCAACGCCGGAAAATGGGATAATACTGAAATCATTAAGCAGATTTTAGCACTACGTGATGAACTAGCTCAGTTATTAGGGTTTGATACCTATGCCGATAAATCTCTTGCTACCAAAATGGCTCAATCTACTCAACAAGTTATTGATTTTTTAACCGACTTAGCGGCCAAAGCCAAACCTCAAGGCGAAAAAGAGTTAGCTGAGTTAAAACGTTATGCTTATGAGTTTTTTGGTGCCAGTGAATTAAAACCATGGGATATTGCATATTATAGTGAAAAACAAAAGCAGTATCTTTATACCATTAATGATGAGGAATTACGTCCATACTTCCCTGAATCAAGAGTAATTAATGGATTATTCGAAGTAGTACAGCGAATTTTTGGCATTACTGCCAAAGAGCGACATGATGTAGAAGTTTGGGATCCAGACGTCAGGTTTTTTGATCTATACGCAGCTAATGGTGAATTAAAAGGGAGTTTTTACTTAGATCTATATGCACGTGAACATAAACGAGGTGGAGCTTGGATGGATGACTGCATTGGTCGTATGCGCTTTGCCAATGGTCATTTACAAAAACCCGTTGCCTATTTGACCTGTAATTTTAATCGTCCAGTTGGCGATAAGCCAGCGTTGTTTACTCATAACGAAGTCACCACATTGTTTCATGAGTTTGGCCATGGATTACACCATATGTTAACTGAAATTGAAGCTTCATCAGTAGCAGGTATTAATGGTGTGCCTTGGGATGCGGTTGAATTACCAAGCCAATTCTTAGAAAACTGGTGTTGGGAACCTAAAGCCTTAGCCTTTATTTCAGGACATTATCAAACTGGTGAACCACTACCACAAGAAATGTTAGAAAAAATGTTAGACGCTAAAAACTATCAAGCGGCGTTATTTATTTTACGTCAATTAGAATTTGGTCTATTTGACTTTAAACTGCATACTCAAAAAGATGCCGACATATTAGAGACATTAAAGCAAATTAGGCAACAAGTTGCGGTTGTCCCAACGGTTGAATGGGGACGATTCCCTCATGCCTTTAGTCACATTTTTGCTGGTGGCTATGCTGCTGGTTATTACAGCTATTTATGGGCCGAAGTATTATCAGCTGATGCCTTTTCTCGTTTTGAAGAAGAAGGGATCTTTAATGCCAAAACAGGTAATTCATTCCTTGACAACATATTGTCACAAGGTGGTAGTGATGAACCAATGACGTTATTTAAAAATTTCCGTGGCCGTGAACCACAATTAGAGGCATTACTTCGTCATTATGGTATCCACTAGTTCTAACAACATAGCTCAGCTAACATTATTAGCTGAGCTATGGCTAACAGAACATGCGCATCTGCCATTTGCATTAGTATCACAAAATAACCAACTTGAATTACAAAAGCTAGATGAGCCTAAGCTAGGCTCGATTTATGTTAATTTTGTGTCCGGGGCTATGGCTCATCGTCGTCAATTTGGTGGTGGCCGTGGCGAAGCAATTGCCAAGGCCGTTGGCATCAAGGGGGATTATTTACCCACAGTTATTGATGCCACAGCTGGACTTGGTCGCGATGCATTTATATTAGCATCATTAGGGTGTAAGGTAACTATGTTTGAAAGGCATCCGGTAGTTGCGGCTCTATTAGAAGACGGCCTGCAACGTGCCTACCAAGATCCCACGATTGGAAGTTTGCTACAACAGCATTTACATTTGATCTATAATTCAAGTATATCTGGGCTTAGTTCATATAATGAAAAGCCAGATGTCGTTTACTTAGATCCCATGTTTCCACATCGTCCTAAAAGTGCCTTAGTTAAAAAAGAGATGCGAATTTTTCAACAATTGGTGGGCAGTGATATTGATGCAGCTAGTTTACTTGAACCAGCAAGGCAACTAGCTAAAAAACGCGTAGTGGTGAAAAGGCCTGATTATGCGCCTTTTTTAGCTGAGCAAAAACCAATTGCCAACATCAAAACGAAAAATCATCGTTTTGATATTTATACTCCCATTACAGTAATATAGGAAAATTGTTTAATTATGCGATTAGATAAATTTCTTGCTCATCATCTTGGTGTCAGCCGTACAATTGTCACTAAAGAATTAAAAGCCAAAAAAGTAACCGTTGATGGTGTAATCATAAAATCAGGCGCTTATCAATTAACTCCACAACAAACTGTTGAATATGATGGTTACGAAATAACGCCTATAACCAATAATCGTTATTTTATGTTGAACAAACCTCAAGGTTATGTTTGCTCAACTGATGATCCTGACTATCCAACCATTCTTTATTTTATTGATGAACCTATGTCAGAAAAGCTACATGCTGCCGGACGCCTTGATTTAGATACCACAGGGCTAGTTTTATTAACTGATGATGGTAAGTGGTCACACCGCATCACTTCTCCAAAGCATCATTGTCAAAAAGTCTATGTGGTAACGGTTGAACAGCCGTTGACTGTTGATCTGATTCATACTTTTGAACATGGTATTCAATTGCATAATGAAAAATCACTTACCAAACCAGCTTTATTGAATATTATTGATGATTATCATGCTGAATTAACCATCAGTGAAGGACGTTATCATCAAGTTAAACGGATGTTTGCGGCAGTGAATAATCATGTAGTTGAATTACATCGCAAACAAATCGGTACGGTTATTCTTGATATCCCTGAAGGAGAATACCGTCCGCTTACTCAAGATGAAATCAACTCATTTAGTTAATATCGCCTAACATTCCGATAAATATTTCAGATGCAGCTCAGTTGAACAGCAAAACAAATATTTGCTGCTCAATATTTTTTACGCTATATGTTTAAAATACTGCATTTTTATTAACCTTTTGAATAAAATTGAAGAGGAAGTACTACCTTGCCAACACGGGATACCCAACTAAAAATTAAAATTTCTAAACATGCACTTATTGTTGTTCTTGGCTTTATATCTATGTTAATGCCACTATCAATAGATATGTACCTACCAAGCATGCCAACTATTGCCCATAATTTTAATGTTACTGATGCAACTGTCCAACTCACTATTAGTTGTTACTTATTAGGCTTCTCGTTTGGTCAACTATTATTTGGTCCAATTACTGATAGCTATGGTCGACGCAATGTGTTAATTATTGGTTTAATTATTTTCACTTGTGCAGCTTTAAGTTGTGGTATTGCCTTCAACATTAATCAATTAATTACTGCACGGTTTTTTCATGGTATCGCGGCTGCTGCAACCACCATTGTTATTAATGCGTTAATGAAAGATATCTATCAAGACCGGGATGAATTTTCTAAAATGATGTCTTTTGTTATGTTGATCTCAAATGTAGCACCGCTATTAGCACCAATTATTGGTGGATTGATTTTAAACTGGTTTAATTGGGAAGCAAATTTTTACACTCTTGGTTGTGTGGCGCTATTATGTATGGGGCTGGTTATTGCTTTCATTCCTGAAACATTACCTAAAATTAAGCGAGCAAAATTTAGTTTAGTACGAATATTAAGTAATTTCATAACGTTATTTAGACACAAGCAAGTATTAACTTACATGCTGATAGGTGCGTTTTCGGGAGCAGGATTATTTTCATTTCTCAGCTTAGGGCCTTTTGTGTATATGAACCTGCATGGTGTGGCATCGATTAATTTCGGTTATTATTTCGCCCTTAACATTGTTGTGACGGTGTTCATCAATACACTTAATAGTCGTTTTGTTAAACGGGTTGGTTCGATTAATATGATGCAATTTGGACTTGGCATTCAATTTGTTATGGCCATTGGATTAATGTTGGTAACATTATTTAAACTTGGCTTTGTGTATTTAGTTGCTTGTATTGCTGGTTATATTGGTTGTATGTCTATCATTGGTGGAAATGGTATGGCTGTTGTGTTAGATTTTTATCCACATATTGCTGGTACTGCCTCTTCATTAGCAGGAACAATTCGATTCGCTATTGCTGGTATAATTGGTATATTACTATCGATGTTTGCATCATCCCATACAATTACAGCCGTTACTGATAATAAGACTGAATGGTTAATGGTTGATTCAATGGTGCTATGCAATTTTTTGGCTGTTGGCTTATTTTTAAATGTTAGAAAAATAAAAAGGAAATAAAAATGATATATCAATTAGGCAATTTACAACCTAAAATTCACCAAACTTGTTTTATTGCAAAATCAGCGGAAATCATTGGTGATGTTGAATTAGAAGAAGGTGTATCAATCTGGTTTAATGCCGTATTAAGAGGCGATATTGCACCTATTCGCATTGGCAAAAACAGTAATGTCCAAGATAATTCAACTGTGCATATTGATACTGATATTCCTTGCCTGGTTGGCAAAAATGTCACTATCGGCCACAATGTTATTATTCATAGTTGTACTATCGAAGACAATGTATTAATTGGCATGGGTAGTACTATTTTAAACAATGCTAAAATAGCCAAAAACTGTTTAGTTGGCGCTAACTCACTTGTTACGCACAGTATTCCCTACGAAGAAGGATGTTTGATTATGGGATCACCAGCTAAAATCATTCGTAAATTAACAGATATTGAAATAGCAGCTAATATTGCTAATGCCGAAAGGTATACTCAAAACGGAATAAGATTTAACCAGACACTTATTGCCATTGCTGAATAATCCTCCCAATAATTTTATTTTATACAGTATTCACACTGTATAGAGGAGTAATTTATGCTAAAATAACAGCAACATTAATAGTGATATTTTCTAGGTATTTGTTTGAAAAAGTCAAAAATTACTCGACAGCAGATAATCGTTCAACTTCTTTTATTGACTTTAATTGGTTTATCTGCTTGCTTATTTTTATCACTGTTCTCTTACGACCCATTTGATCCGGGCTGGTCTAGGACTGGTTGGCACTACTCAATAACTAATTTTGGTGGTTATATTGGTGCTTATGCTTCAGATATCTTATTACAATTTTTGGGATTGATAGCTTATACCATCCCCTTTATCATTATTTTAATTTGCCTACAGCTGATGCTCTTTTTTTATCGCCATGCTCAGGAATCAACTAATTATTTCACTTTATCTTTCCGTATTATTGGCATTTTAGGCTTCATTTTTAGTACTACCGGTTTTTTTGCGTTGAATATTCGTGACCCAGAACCATTTGACGCTGGTGGTTATCTTGGATCAATTGTGATTGAAAGCCTTTTGCCAGTTATGGATAGTTTTATTATTTCTTTAGTATTATTTGTTACTTGTTTGGCATGCATAACCTTATTAACTGGTCTTACATGGCTAAATCTAATTGAAAGATTAGGTGCTTTGGTCATGATTTTACTTACACCTTTTAAATGGTTATTTGCTGCACTACGTAAAACAAAGCAAATAAATGAGCAAGCCATCAAACAAGATAAACAAATTAAACAAATGCCATTAGTTAATCAACAAGATGAAAGCCAATTCACTTTCCCGGTAGCTAATAGCAATACGGCAATACCTAATGGGGAATCCTCACCAATAACAATAAAAGAACAATCTCCCTTAGAACAAAGCACTTATTATGCTGATGAAATTCTAATACAGCCAATTGCAGCTACACCAGAACCATCAACTGCGACAATTTCTCTTGTGAACGAACCAGTATTAATAAAAACAACTGATGAATTACTCCAAACCATTGAAGATAACAAAGTACAGCAACCGAATATTGTCAACGAAACGCTGGATAAGACAACGCAAGACGAGGTTGCTCCTAACAACATTTTGCCGCGAATGGATCCCGTTTTTAAAACTTTGAATGAGCAGAACATAGCCACTACTCAAGAGCAACCATTTACGCAAAACGAAAACATAGCCATCCCTTTCCAATTAAATAAATCAACGATTGAACAACCAGTTGAATTAGAGGAATTTACAATTTCTGATACACCAAGTAAACCGATGTTTACGATGATAAATGATGAGGATGAAATAACAATAAATCATAATGATAAGCAAACTTCATTTGAACCCATTATTGAAACTTCATCTACAGAAATTTATGAACCGCTAAATCAACCAGTTGCTATCATTCATCAAGATAACTCTCTTGCAAATGACAACAGCGACAATCAAACTATTGATAATGAAGATAGTCTGATTCACCCACTATTGAGACGTAATGATAAACCACTGCCGAAACCAACAACACCATTACCATCATTAGATTTATTAACTGCGCCACCTACAACAAGAATTGAAGTCGATCATGTAGCATTAAATGCCATGTCACAATTAATTGAGAAAAGCTTAGCAGACTATAGAGTAAAAGCAAAGGTAGTCGATTATATGCCAGGGCCAGTCATTACTCGTTTCGAAATTGAACTTGCTCCAGGTATTAAAGCAGCACGAATTTCAACGTTGGATCGTGATTTAGCTCGCTCCTTATCTATGCCATCAGTACGAGTAGTTGAAGTAATTCCTGGTAAGCCTTACGTAGGCATTGAATTACCTAATAAAAATCGCCAAACGGTTTATTTTAGAGAAGTGCTTGATAGTCATCAATTTCGTGATGCTCAATCTCCTCTCACCGTAGTATTAGGGAAAGATATTGCAGGGCAATCCGTTGTTGCTGATTTAGCCAAAATGCCACACTTATTAGTTGCCGGGACCACTGGTTCCGGTAAATCTGTTGGTGTAAATGCCATGATTTTGAGTATTTTATATAAATCACAACCCGAAGATGTACGCTTTATTATGATTGATCCTAAAATGCTTGAACTGTCTATTTATGAAGGGATTCCACATCTATTAACACAAGTTGTCACTGATATGAAAGATGCGGCCAATGCACTAAATTGGTGCGTTAATGAGATGGAGAAACGCTACCGTTTAATGTCAGCCTTAGGCGTGCGTAATATTGCTGGCTATAACGAAAAAATAAGACTCGCCGACGACATGAACAGACCAATACCCGATCCACTTTGGAAGCCAACTGATAGTATGGATCTAGATATGCCTATGCTTGAAAAACTACCTTATATTGTGGTCATGGTCGATGAGTTTGCTGATCTCATTATGGCTGTAGGTAAAAAAGTAGAAGAGCTTATTGCTAGACTTGCGCAAAAAGCACGGGCGGCAGGGATTCATTTAGTTTTAGCCACTCAACGTCCATCAGTTGATGTGATAACTGGTTTAATTAAAGCCAATATTCCAACCCGTATTGCCTTTACCGTATCAAGTAAAATTGATTCTAGAACTATTTTAGATCAAATGGGAGCTGAATCATTACTCGGTATGGGTGACATGCTTTATTTGGCGCCAAATAGTTCTATTCCAATACGTGTACATGGTGCCTTTGTAAGAGATGAAGAAGTACATGCTGTAGTACAAGATTGGAAAGCACGTGGCACACCAAAATATATTGAAAATGTAACTGTTGCAACTGATGATAACAACAGTAACAATTCAGATACCATTGATGAAGAACTTGATCCCTTGTTTGATCAAGTTGTTGCCTTTGTAGTAGAAACAAGACGAGCATCAATTTCAAGTGTCCAACGTAAATTTAGGATTGGTTATAATCGTGCTGCTCGTATTGTTGAGCAAATGGAAGTTGAAGGAATTATCAGCGCTCCTAGCCATAATGGCAATCGGGAAGTGCTTGCACAAGCTTCGCATAGTGATTATTAATCTTATTGTAATATAACTTATTTCGATTAAAAATGATGAAATATAAATATATAGAAATAAATAATGAGTGATTATACCAAACAAGTAACACTGTTAGAATCAAAACTAAATGATAATAAGAACCGAAGTTTACCTGCACAATTAGCAATAAAAGCCTTGATTAGAGAAATATGCTTATCACCTAAACCAGGTTTAGTGGATATGAATAATAATGGATCTCATCAAGATATGAATTTCCAAACGTTTATTCGAAGTATAAAAGCTATTGCAAACGGGCTTGAGCAATTTTATCAATATGGTAAACAAGCAGCGTTCCAAAACAATCATGCTTTTTTAACAAATATAAGACCAATCGGTCTACAATGTGAACAAGCTATGTTCACAGCCACTAATCATATCAATACGCATAAAGGTGGAATTTTTGCCTTTGGCTTGTTACTCGGTGTCATTGGCAAATTAGAGCAATCAGCTTTATCTGTTAATGTCCAAACGATTTGTACTGAAGTATCTGCAATTTGCCAAGGTATCGTTAATAATGAATTGAAACAACATAACTCCAGCCATTCTAAAGGTGAAAAACTATTTAAACTGCATAATCTAGCTGGTGCAAGAGGGGAAGCTGAATCTGGCTATTTAACTGTTAGAACCATATCCTTACCTATTTTTAATCAAATGCAACAGCACGGCTATGATGAGGAATTGAGCTTATTACAAGCAATGTTACACCTGCTTGCGCATAATCAAGATACTAATTTAGTGTCAAGAGGCGGACTTGAAGGTTTGAATTTTGTACAACAACAAGCACAAAAACAAATTAAACAAGGTGGCATTACTCATCCAAATGGTTGCCAAGACTTGTATGAACTTGATAACGAACTAATCAAACGTAATCTAAGCCCCGGCGGGTCAGCTGATTTAATTGCCATTACTTGGTTCTTAGCACAGTATTAATCAACAATTTATCCTGACAAAAGCAAGCGATAAGCAAAAAATAAAACTATTGCCACGGTAATAATAATGATAACGCTATACTTTTGGTTAATTTTCAAACGAGCTTTCCCTTATCCGAATACTGTCGGTTATTCTTTGCCATATCACCATTAATTGTTCCTCGGTATAGGCCTTTCTTTTATCAATTGGTATTTTATAGAACATTTTAACCACTAATTTTGGTGTTCGATAATTTGAATTAACCATATGAATACCTAAGGTAAAAATGTATCCTTCATGCATAAAATCTCGCCCAACTATATTATCTTCAAAATATTTGCCTTTAGTTATCCATTCCTCTAATGATAAATGCTTACTTTTTCGAGTACCTTTATAGATGGTTTTTCCAAACTCAGGCATAATAAACGCAGCAGGTATATCCAGTAATGCCACATTGTAGGACTGATCCTCTGAGTCGATACTAAAATAAAAATCCTCGTTACCATCATATTGATAGATAAAATTCATATCTTTGTGCTCGCGATTTTCACCTTTCATAAATACATTAGTAAAACAGAAACCCGGCTCAGTCGGAATAGTTAAATCATCAAGAACGGAAATCCGTTCAAATAATTTATTGATTTCATTTAATTTTTTTGGGACGTTATTATCATATAATCCGGGAGAAGATGTTGCTCTATCCTCATCATACCTTTGTGCTAAACCATTATTAGCTTTCATTTCTATTTTTAATGTGACTTCATCCTGCCAACGATAGCCTTCCAAGATTCTGGCTACATCTGGAATAGTTATATCTTCCATACGTTCAAAAATAATACCTTGCATTTTATCGGGATTATCAGTAGATACAGGGTAGATGGCTTTTAAAAAATCACCATCTATAGAATCGATAGGTTTAGTGTTTTTTAACTCTTGTTCCCTTAATGCCACCATTTGCTTAAATGGGGGTAAATACTGTTGTTGTGTTGAAATAATAACATCGTTATCTTGGTAATAGAGTTGTCCTACTTGATCTGTTTTAAAGTCAATGGGTAAATCAATTAAATACACACCAACACAACGCGTGGCGGAGTTACCCAAAAGTTGGTTGACTTGTTGTTGCTGCTCAGTTGATAAAGTTATCTTATGATTATTTTTGTAAAACAGGTAGCAAGCAAAAAATAAAACTATTGCCACGGTAATAATAATGATAACGCTATACTTTTGGTTAATTTTCAAACGAGCTTTCCCTTATCCGAATACTGTCGGTTATTCTTTGCCATATCACCATTAATTGTTCCTCGGTATAGGCCTTTCTTTTATCAATTGGTATTTTATAGAACATTTTAACCACTAATTTTGGTGTTCGATAATTTGAATTAACCATATGAATACCTAAGGTAAAAATGTATCCTTCATGCATAAAATCTCGCCCCACTATATCATCTTCAAAATATTTGCCTTTGGTTATCCATTCCTCTAATGATAAATGCTTATTTTTTCGAGTACCTTTATAGATGGTTTTTCCAAACTCAGGCATAATAAACGTAGCAGGTATGTCTAGTAATGCCACATTGTAGGACTGATCCTCTGACTTAATTCTAAAATAGAAATCCTCTTTATTATTATATCGATAGATAAAAGTCATATCTTTATGCTCGCGATTTTCACCTTTCATAAAACTATGCAAAAAACAAAAACCTGGTTCAGTTGGAATAGTTAAATCATCACGAACGGAAATTCGTTCAAATAATTTATATAACTCATTTAATTTGTCCGGGACATTATTATCATATAATCCAGGGGAAGATGTTGCTCTATCCTCATCATACCTTTGTGCTAAACCATTATTAGCTTTCATTTCTATTTTTAATGTTACTTCATCCTGCCAACGATAAGCTTCTAAGATTCTGGCTACATCTGGCATACCTTCTCTTTCCATACGTTCAAAAATAATACCTTGCATTTTATCGGGATTGTCAGTAGATACAGGGTAAATGGCTTTTAAAAATTCACCATCAATAGCGTTGACTGGTGTGGTGTTTTCTAACTCTTGTTTCCTTAATGCCACCATTTGCTTAAACGGTGGTAAATATTGCTGTTGTGTTGAAATAAGAATATTATTATCTTTATAATATAAATGCCCTTTTCGATTCACTCTAAAATCAACTGGTAAATCAATTAAATACACACCAATACACCGAGTGGCGGAGTGACCTAAAAGTTGATTGACTTGTTGCTGCTGCTCGGTTGATAAAGTTATCATACGAATATCCTTGTAAAAATAACGGTAAGCAAAAAATAACATTACTAATATAAAGACTAAGAAAAAATAATATTTTTTTTTAAATTTAAGTAAATTAGTCATCAATTTTTACCTGTTGTAGAATGTCAACAATGGCTCGTAATGTAAATTCTTGAGTAATTCCGTTTTGATAAGCAGGTTCATGCGCGACTGGTAAATGCATCCGCGCTTTTATTTTGTCAATTGGGATTTCACCGGAACATTGTGGCACGGTACCATCACCATTACCATCGGCTAGTTGTAAAGTGTAAATTTCTTCAATATTACCCTTTAATTTATCCCTATAATAAGGAGATGGTATTTTATCCTCCTCCCAATTATGCCGTTCAGTCGACAGAGTTCTAATCTCTTTTAATTCTCCTAAATTTAGTCGATTCATTGCTCCTATATGGTCAGTTAGTGGGTTTCTCATATATATCTTATTATCTTTATTAAACTGCCCTATCCAATGTGCAGTGTTATAGGTTAAATATTTTTGTTTAATATGCTTTTTATCATCTTCGATACCAAAAAAAACATAGGTATTAGGGTGATATTGATTAGCTATCGCTTGATTAAAAGGTATCACTTGATTTTTTATTAATTTTTCATAATCATTCCAATCAATTTCCATTTGTGTCAGATCACGTTCACTATTTAACGGATTGATTAGATGTGGTTCACAAGCGCACCACCACTTATCTTTTGCTAAATAGATATCTGTGTAAGGATCTATCCCGAAATGACTTTCGGTGCCGTCTGGCTCGGTAATTGTTAACCAATTACCACCATATTCTGGCGTAGGTAATAATTGTAAAGTTCCCGGAGCTTGCGCACACACCGCCGTCATTTCGGCGGCATCTTTACCCAGCACCTGTTCCGTTACATAATCCTTTGTTTTCCCAATAAAAGTACTATTTACTTCTGTACCCCGCTTCATGCGAGTATAAGCAGCAACTGCCCCTGTGGATGGTTGTACACCATTAATTACCCCTAAGACTTTGTCTTTTCCACCCAAGGCTTGCGTATAATACCGGGCAACTAACCCTCCCATTGAGTGAGTAACTAAAATTACTTTATCGCAAATTTTGCCGCGTTTTTTATAATAAGCCGGTAAAGTCTGTTCAACTAAAGTCTTTAATCTAATAGCACTCATTTCATTAGATTCTAACCAGTTATAACCCATAGCATGAACCGGTAAATAGAAGGATTCACAATGCTTAATCTCTTCAATAGTAAAAGTTAACATCGCTTTTGACTTTTCTTCTAAAATAAACGATTTATCTTTGGTTAAATCATTTAATACAGTAGATAAATGACCTGAAGGATCAAATAAACTGGTTTGTAAAGTATCTAAAAACTCGCCATAACTTATATAGCTAACTGCCCCCCAGCCTCGCTCACCCCTGAGACCAAAAAGTATATTTTCAGGATGATTTTTTTTCGCATTATCAATTCCTTGCAGCATGACATTAATTTGTTCTTCATAATCGTCGAATGATCTGTCCTCATATATACTAATGTTATCGTTATATTCTTGTTCAATTATTGCGATGTCTTTTGTTGCTGCGTCAATATACATTCCTCTACTATCCACTTCGGTTTTATTTGGGTCGAGTTTTTTTTTCCTTGCTTCAGCGCCACCAGTTGGCCATACAAGCCAACGTAAAACACTAGTTTCAGAATCTAAACGCCAAACTTTGTCAGTATTTTCATCTTTACCTTCCTCAGGTTTAACTTTTAAATTACTTCCCATTACCCCAGGGATAAAAATGATAGGAACGACCAAACGCTCTTTTTCAATATGAAGAGTTTGCACATTATTTTGTGAAGTTGGTACGGTATTATATGAAAATTGTTGTTTATTATTGTAATCTGTCATTCTATTTATCCTCAAGTCAATTGTTGAAAAGTAACTAACTGTAAATAAACATTATTTTCATATTGGATAATGATTAGTTGATCTCGAAAATATGTATTTATACAAGCAGTGGCCATGCCTAAGGCAAAATAATGGGTGAATTTGGTTGGTTTAGCGAAGGTTAAATCTATATCATGTAGCAATTGTTCATTGTCTTTCCTTAGACTTAATTTATCTATTTCTATTGCTAATGCAACTCGATTTTTTTTATCTAATCCTGAAATCCAAATATCATTAACGCTTTGAACGGGAATTTGGGTATAGGAAAAAAGTTGATTTAAATCAGCAGCTAAATCATTATCCGAAACCATTAAGCGCCCTAGCCAAGATTTTGCCTTCAATTTTCTTGTGTTAATTAATGAATCAGTTCCGATTAACATAGCACTAATAAATTTGCTATGTTTATGATAAATTATGTCACTATATTGGCAAACTAATATTAGTGATAATTCAATGTTATCAGGCGTTTCATATAACATCGATATCCAAGTAGCATAGTCCATTATTGGCTCAGCACGTAAATCCCAATGTTTAAATATTGCATCAAGAAGTTCATCGTCATCCATAAACTCTTTTGGTAAATAAATATGGGTTAAATATTTGCGGTATTGAGGGCACTGTTGTTCTAAATTTTGCATCACTTCATCTAAAAACCAGTAAGGTTGTGTAGATGAAGTTACATTAAATAAGGGCCTTGCTTTTTCTGGATAAAGCGGAATATTTTCATCATTGCTGGTTAACGCTTTTATACCATTTTGTTCTGCACTAATGACATAACTACCAAAAATAGGTATTTGTTGTTTACTCCATTCTTGCCAGAAATGTATCGATTCTTGATTTACTTTGGTTATTTCATCGTTACCGGCATTGTCAGAAATATTTTTGACCAAACTGTAGGCAATAGCAAAAAGCCATAAAAACAATGGCAATACAATAGCAAAAAACCAAAATAACAGTTGATCTGCATCTGGGTAGATAAAAACCGTTAATATAAAACCGCTTAAAATTAACAGTACTAAGCTAATAGCCCATAATAAATAAGACGGTTTTTTTATTGGTTGCAAACTTAACAACTGCGGAACAGGCCATCCCATTATGTTTATCCTTATCATTAATTTACTAATTACATAATAATATTTAAAACAGCATAATTTATCTTTTTAGCTTTCCTGTTTTGGTTCAATAACAATGGTTATCGGTTCAATAAATTGGCTATACTGTTCTGGCAACATTCCATTTTCGTCGGTCATTGTTTCTATTTCGCTATTATCAGTACGGATAATTTTAACTTTTCTATTTTTCACAACTGAATCATCATGTTGCCAACGTAATTGAGAATTAAATTTATAGTTGCTACTTTTTAGTTTATTTGTCATTTGACTTAAACTATCAGCCCCTAATTTTTGCCAGGTAGCACATTTGTTAAGAATATTATCTGGCGCACCTATTTCTACAGATCCACCGGCAAGACGAATATAAGCCCCACCACAAGTTAAAATTAGCTCTTGTTTAGCCGAAATAACCGTGCGCCCTTGTTGACTTGCTATTGACATATCCTTTTGTGCACTTAATGACATTTCGTCACTTTGTGCTTGAATATCGACTTTGCCATGTGAAGCAAATAATTTAATTCCCAATTTTTGAGCAAATAAACTGATTATTTCACCTGCTGCTACCGTAAATTTCCTTAAAACATTAATGTCAGTGTGCTGATGACTGGCTAACATTAAATTTTCCCCAGCAGCTAATTGAATACTTTTAGGTGTTACTTGAGCAATACCTTTGGGCGATGAAAGCAGGATTGATGCTTCTTTTAATTCTTCAAGTGAATCCATTAATAAACATTTTTGTCGTTCTATATCAGCTAACTCCGCCTCAGCTTGTTTTGCTGCATCTTGTAATGCAGATACTAAATTAAAGGCTTTATCAAGTTGCTCTTTTGCTTGTTTCATATCCAATTGAATATCTTGGGCTTTATATTGTTCATCTGCAGTTATAAAAAGCCCTTTACCAGCACGTATTGCACCCCATTTATCAGTGCGCAGTTCAAATCCTTCTCCTCTTTGTACTTTTTCACTGTTAACTAAGTGACCTATATTAAGCTGAGTTTTACCATATTCAGTGGCGAGTTTAATATGCTCTTTTCCTCGTTTATCATCCATGCGTAATTTGTTATTAGCTGGCGTCCTTATTACATTGCGGTGCTTATTTGCTGTCGAAACAAGATCTGGTTTGTCACTATTATGCATGGCATGGGCAATATATGGTCGATCTGGATTTCCATTAGTAAAACCAACTGCAATCTCAGTGCCGTCAATGAGTGGAAAATGGAAACCATAAGTATCACCGGCATAAGGTTTAGCTAGCCTCATCCATAAGCTCTCTTCACCCGGCTTCCAACTTTTTAAGTCGAAATTTAACTTAACACGATATCGCCCTTTAGTATCAATATAACCATAAGTATCATTATCCGGGCTAGTTATTTTCCCTGGGAGTGTACCGCTGATTTGTGGCCATGATAGCGGCTCAGGACGATATGGTTTGAGAACCTCGAAAGGTATAGCGGTAAAATGAGTTTGGTAGGATTGAGTTCGGTCTGCATGGTTTTGTGTTGAAAGGATGATAATTCCGTCATTAATATTATTAATTGGACACCCTTCAATCAAAATATGTTGTCCGGGTGCAAGTCGGTAGTCATTACTTTCACCTGAGATAATCAGTTGGTCTGAAATGTGTTGTTGGTGACGGATATTGGCGTACCAATTGCCACTTTCAACCTGCTCTTTATCTCCTGACATTTTATAATGTTCAGCATAATGATAATCATCCCCTTGGGTTGTACTATCATTACTTTGACTATTAACGGTAGAATGAAGATTGCTACTAGCACTACGGTAATTATAATCATTGACACTGACTTGTTTTGGTTTAGTTTTACTACTAAATTGTAAATCCCAAACACTATTTTGTTGACCATCACTCATACCACTTGGTGGTTTAAGAATAATGTTACCTGTATTTTCATATCCTCGCTCATAATCACTTATAACCATAACATCACAATTATGCTTAGGATGAGTTTCAAAACGGAACCAAATGCCTACATCAGCCAATAATCTTTGAATAAAAGTCAGGTCACTTTCTTGCCACTGCGTGATAAATTCGCGAATGGGATAGGTTTGTTTTAGTTCTAACCGATAGTCAATGCCGGTAAAACCATGATTACGTAATACTTCTTCTACTACAGTAACCACACTTTGATTTTGAAAAATAGCACTTTGATGATGATTCGCAAGTAATGCTAAACGCGGTTCAAGTATTACCTGATATCGTGCTTCATCTTTATTCATTGATAACAAACTAAACTCAGTAATTACACCATAAAGTGTCTTAGCTTTTTCTGTTAGTGTTAATGAGCTAAGTTGCATGAGTTGTTTGGGTAAAGTTTGCGGATGAAATGTGAGTGAGGCAGGGTGGCTTAAAATCGTGTTAATATCGATTTGCTTATCTTGAGTAGTAAAATTAATACAATACTGCCAAGGCTGATTTAAAACCTCTTTCCCTTCAACAGATAAAACTGAAAGTTCAGATACTAAGCTAAATCCATCAATCGAAAGTGAAAAGTGATTAAGCATCTTATTGTTAACTAATGAAGAAACACTATTAACTATTGATTGTATCGAATCCATACACTATTCCTTTTTCCTTGTTTATTTTAAGCCATGATGATAATCAAAGCTATGTATAAAAATACGCGTGTTTATATAACAAGGCAATCGTTTTTTAATTTTTTATCGAGAGAATTAGATAATCACTTGAATTTTAATAATTTATATTTTATAAGTAGTTTTAGATCAAAAATAATAATAGCATTGAATAATCGGTGGTTGATATTTGTAATAATAAAATGTTTAAACTAGTAAAAAGCAATGTAATTATTTACTTTATCGACAATAAATAATTGAGATAATTATGATATGTTCTGTTATTATATTTTCTAACATAAATTTGCGAATAATAACGATATGAAAATTCTTTTTGGTGTACAAGGCACAGGAAATGGTCATGTCAGTCGTTGCAGAACTTTAGCCAAGGCTCTAAAAAAGGAAGGCGCTAATGTTGATTATATTTTTAGCGGACGTGACCCCAAAAACTATTTTGGTATGGAAGCTTTCGGAGATTATAAAACTTTCCGTGGAGTCACTTTTGCAATAGTAAATGGTAAAATTAATTTTCGTAAAACAGTCCAACGAATTCGAGCTTTTCGATTAATTAAGGATGTTCGAGAACTTGATCTGTCTGAATATGATTGCATCATTAGTGATTTTGAACCAGTAAGTGCTTGGGCTGCGCATTATCAGCATCGTGAATGTTTAGGTATAAGTAATCAGATGATTTGTCAATACCTAAAACCGAAAGAGTATGGTTTGATCGCTAATGTCATTATGAAATATTATGCTCCTGTCACAAAACCAGTTGGACTACATTGGTTTCATTTCGGACATAAATTAGTACCACCAATGATCGATTCATTCCAATTGTCCCCTAAAGAAGATGGTAGTATTGTTGTGTATTTACCTTTTGAAGGGATAGATGAAGTTATTACTCTGCTAAAATCTTTTCAAGATCATCAATTTATCTGTTTTCATCCTGAAATTAAACAAATTTCACAGCAAAAAAATATACTTTTGCACCCACTTAGTCGTGATAATTTTACGCAGGCCTTAATTAATTGTTCTGGTATCATTTCCAACACTGGTTTTGCACTTATTTCAGAGGCTTTAGTGTTAGGTAAAAAGATCCTAACTAAACCTGTCGCTGGGCAGTTTGAACAAATTTATAATGCTCAGTGTTTGCAATCACTTGATATGGCAACTGTTATGGAGAATTTAAATAAAATTAAGCTTAAAAATTGGCTTGATTTGCCTTCTCCAAAACCGATCATTTATCCCGATGTAGCGACTGAATTGGCTAAATGGATCGTATCTGGGCAAAAGGAACCATTACTTTCTTTGAGTGAAAGGCTTTGGAAACAAACAGTATTTCCACAGCAGGTGGAACAACGAATTAAATCTTTAGGTTATGTGTAAGGGAGTCAAATGATATTAAGTATTATTGTAGCCATGGCACATTCTCAAGTAATTGGTTTAAATAACCAGATGCCATGGCATTTACCCGCTGATTTGGCCTGGTTTAAAAGAAATACACTTAATAAGCCAGTGATTATGGGACGAAAAACTTTTGAATCTATAGGCAAGCCTTTGCCAAACAGACATAATATTGTTATTAGTAGACAATCTGCTGTTAATTCAAATCCCAATATTAGTTGGGTAAAATCGATTGATGAAGCAATACAGTTAACCAAAAAGCTAAACGCTAATGAAGTTTTTATTATCGGCGGAGGCAATATTTATAATCAAGTTTTACCATTGGTAAATCGCCTTTATTTAACGCATATTGATGCATATTTACAAGGTGATACCTATTTCCCAGATTATTTGCCAGAGCAATGGCAACTGATTTATCAAGAAGATCATAAAGCGGATGATAAAAATCCCTATCCCTATCAGTTTCAGATTTTAGAAAGAATATAACGTGACATAACAGTTTACGCCAGTGTAATAAGTGGCATTTTAATTAGCTAGTTACCCCAAGCGTTTTGCTTCAATAACATCAGGCAATTGTTTAATTTTATTTAGTACACGATTCAAAGAATCCTGATCGAAAATTTCCATATCCATATCAATGGTTGCTAATTGTTGTTTTATATCACTGCGGCTTGATAAACTAAGTACATTAACTTTTTCATTAGCTAAAATGGTAGTAATATCGCGCAATAAACCACTTCGATCGTTTGCTACAACCCGAGTTACCATCGTGTAACTTGATTGACGATTACCACTCCAAATTGCTTCAATGATACGTTCGGGAGCATGGTTTTTGAGTTCTTGTAACTGTTCACAATCTGCTCTATGGATTGAGATCCCACGACCTTGAGTAATAAACCCTATAATGGGATCACCCGGAATTGGGCGACAACAGTTTGCTATAGTGTGCATTAAATTACCCACACCCTCAATAATAATTTCACCACTTTTCTTATTGTTATTTTTAGGGGCATTTTTAGTTTGGCTATTTGATTTTTGTGCAATTTGTTTTAACGCGGCTTCATCTTCTTCTTCTGCTGTTGGTTTATTAAATTGAGCATTTATGAAGTTAACCAATTGATTTATCCTAACATCGCCACTACCAATGCCAGCCAAAACTTCATCAAATGAATGTGCGTTATATTTATTGATTAAAATTTTCTCGACGCTTTTTAAACTAATATTTAGTGGCTCAAGTTCTCCGATTAAAATTTGCTCACCAGCGGCAATATTTTTATCTCGATCTTGTTTTTTGAACCAGGCTTGGATTTTGGCTCGAGCACGGCTACTATTAATAAATCCAGTATTAGGGTTTAACCAATCTCGACTAGGATTAGGTTGTTTTTGGGTAATAACTTCAACTTGATCACCAGTTTTTAAAATATAAGTAAAAGGAACAATGCGCCCCCCCACTTTTGCCCCAATACAGCGGTGCCCCACATCACTGTGAATATGGTAAGCAAAGTCAAGCGGAGTAGAGCCTGCTGGTAAGTCAACCACATCACCTTTGGGCGTGAATACATAGACACGATCATCAAAAATTTGGCTACGTACTGTTTCTTGAATTTCACCACTTTCTGACATCTCTTGTTGCCAAGTTAATAATTTGCGTAACCATGAAATTCGCTGATCATAAGCTGTCATTTTATCGGTACTGCCTTCTTTGTATTTCCAATGTGCAGCAATACCTAATTCTGCATCGTTATGCATCTGTTCAGTACGAATTTGGATTTCAATCGTTTTATGTTGTGGTCCATAAACCACTGTATGGATAGATTGATAACCATTGGGTTTAGGATTAGCTACATAATCATCAAACTCTTTGGCAATGTGTTTGTAATGACTATGAACAATACCTAATGCATTATAACAATCTTCAATACGGTCACAGATTATACGTACAGCCCGAATATCATATAGATCTTCAAATTCCAAATGCTTTCGTTCCATTTTTCGCCATATACTGTAGATGTGTTTGGGGCGACCATAAACTTCGGCACGGATATGATCGGTATTCATCATATTTTGTAGATTTTCAACAAACTGATTGATATATAATTCACGATCAAGTCGTTTTTCATGTAGTTTTTTGGCGATAAATCGATATTCATCTGGATGTAAATAACGGAAGCAAAAATCTTCTAATTCCCATTTGAGTTGACCAATTCCCAAACGATTAGCTAGAGGTGCATAAATATTGAAACACTCTTTAGCTGCCAGCACTTGTTCCTCTTTGGGGGCATTCATTAAACTACGTAAGTAAGTAATTCGTTCAGCTAGTTTAATTACTACACTTCGAAAATCATTTACCATTGCCAGAAGCATTCTGCGGATACTATCAATTTGCTCTGTTGTTGCATGACCATTACGAATCGCTCGAAGTTGGCGAATCTCTTTCATCCTAATAATACTGGAAATGATATGGATAATTTCGCGATCAAAATCTTCTTGAATATCTTCACGGCGAATAATTTTGGCATCTAGAAACGGGAATAACAATGCAGCACATAGACTATTTACATCCATATTGAGAGTAGATAAAATCTCAACCATTTCAACTGCATTTTCAAAGCAATGTGCTTGTTCCATTGCGCCTGCGCTATTTTCGAAACAAAAATCCCATATATTTTTAAATTTTTGATAACAATCAGGATTAGTTAGCAATAGCTCTTCTTTTGCCCATTGTTCAACATCAAACTGTGCTAGTGAGTAGTGTTCTTCACTATGTTGGTGAGCGCCTCTAATTGATACCATAATTTGTTATCCTGATTTTGTTAACAACAGCATAGATTCAATATGCTTAGTTTGTGGAAACATATCTAAAATAGCAACTTTTGCGATGTGATAGCCCGCTTTAACAAGTAGTTTACTGTCTCTTGCTAACGTAGCTGGATTACACGATATATAAACAATTTTTGATGGTTCCATTTTTACAATTTCTGCTGTTACATTTAAAGCTCCAGCTCTTGCTGGATCTAGCAATACTTTATTAAATGTTGGTTGATTCCATTGTGAAAATTGCTCGCGATCTTCTAAGTTACTAGTCAAAAAATTAGTTTTAGCACAAAGGTTATTACTATTTAATATGGTGTTAAATTTTGCTTTTTCAACTAGTGCTTTAACTCCTTCTATACCAGTAACTGATTTACATAACCTTGCCATAGGTAATGAAAAATTACCCATTCCACAAAACAAATCTAACACTTTATCCGTTGACTTTAAGTTCAACCATTCTAATGCTTGTGCGATCATCTTTTGATTAACGTTGCTATTTACTTGTATAAAATCAAGGGGGCTAAAAGTCAATTTTAATTGGTTAATTAGATAATAATGTTCAGTATTACCAATAATATGCACTAAATCTGTACCATGTAAATAAAGGGATAAGTTGTTATTTTCAGCAAACTGTTTTAATAAGTTAGTATCAGTTTCAGAGAGAGGCATTGTGTGTCTTAAAACTAAAACAATCCCACTATCAACACACATTAATTCGATGTGTCCGAGTGCTTGTTTCTGTTTAATTTTACGTAAGCAATGTTGTAGTGGTGACAGTAATATATCCAATTGTTTGACTAAAACAGGACAATGGGTAATGTTAATTATTTGATTTGATTCAGCTTGACGAAAACCAATATATAATTCGCCTTTAATAATATTAATTGCAAGCCGGGCACGCCTTCTGTAATGATAGGGTTGATCTGCTATGATCTGTGGTGAGTGCTCAGCGATATGCAGCAAAGATGTACCACTTTCTTTTTGTAACAGTTTAATAAGTGAATTATATTTGGCTTGTTGCTGCAAATGTGATGAAATATGTTGCAATTCACAGCCACCACATTTTTGATAATAATCACACTGTGGTGTAACTCGATTTGTGCTTAGGTTATGGTATTTTATTACTTTAGCTTTAGCGTAATTTTTTTTGTCTTCAGTTAATTGAATATCAACCGTTTCACCAGGTAAAGCTGATTTAACAAAAATTGTTTTACCTTTATGATTAGCAACACCTTGCCCAAAAGCATCTATACTTGAGACAGTCAAAGTCAATTGCTGAGGAATGAACTTTTTTTTTGTTGGTGTGTAAAAATTAACCATATTAGTTTATTAAATTCAAGTTAATCGCTTTAGTAGTTCTGTTTTGACATGTATAGGTACTAAATTTGAAATATCGCCACCATGATAAGCAACATCTTTAACAATAGTTGATGATATAAAACCCATAGCAATTGATGGCATTAAAAATATCGTATCTAAATCAGATTTTAATGATCGATTCATTTCTGCTAGTTGCCTTTCGTATTCAAAATCATGAGTCGTTCTTACGCCACGCACAATAACTGTCGCACTATGCATTTGGGCAAAGTCTGCCATTAAATTATCAAAACCAATCACTTCAACATTCAGTAAATGTTCAACTGAAGTTGAGGCCAAATTAACACGTTCATCTAATGTAAATAATGTTTGTTTATTTGGATTTTCAGCAATAGCTATAATTAAGCGAGGAAAAAGTAGAGACGCTCGCGTAATAAGATCGATATGTCCATTAGTAATAGGATCGAAGGTGCCTGGAAAAATAGCGGTTAACGTATTGCTTTTCATTTATTATATTATCCATCTGCCAAGATATTTTACATCATACAGAATTTTGGTGTAAATTGTTAGTTTAAGCTGATTAAAATCTTTTCTGGCTTAAATTCAAACAATAACAGCGAATCTTACCAAAAAATAATAGTGACATTAAAAAAGAGAAGTCATTTATAATGATTTATCGATCACAACCAATTGAGATAGCCGCATTATAGGGATATTACTGTCTAATACATTGGTGAGGATCAGATGCTACGATTGAATTTCAAGATATAACTAATAGAGGAAATTTAGAATTAGACAAAATGGAATTCTGAAAATAATCTTTTTAATAATATCTAGAATGCATCAAATTATTTTTAATTAATAAAGGTAAAAAATGATAAATAAAAAAAAATATTTGCTCCTGTTATTAGTTTTTATTTTTATCGGAAATGTTTATGCTAAAAATATTTCAGAAGAAAAACATGAAGTTAATAGTACATGGTATTTTTTAAAGGTTTCCCAAAAAGATTTATTTGGGAATAGCTCAAAAGATACTTTACGGTCACTTAATACATTATATGACCAAGTTAAAATAACTGTAGACAATGAGAAATTAGCCGTTAATAACTTTTTACTTGAAGAACCTCAAATCTGTTTCATAGATTATATAAAAATTAATCAGACACCATTGTCTCATTTTTATTCACAGAAAACAGTTAATTTATATGAGGTATTATTTAAAGAAGAAAATATTCCATTAGCAAGTAATATAAATATATTAACGGCATCAAAACCTGAATCGGAATGCGAAGCACCTTATCGCGAAATTATTCAAAATGATGATTATTTAGTTGTTATCGACAAGTATCACGTAATTTTTTTCACAAAACAATCCGAGCAAGATAATAAAGTAGCGTCAAAAGAATATCAATTTAGCGATGACTTTCCTACCTATTGTCAGGATGTTAATAAAGGACAGATATTTGATGGTAGTAGCAAATATGAATGTCAGTATCCGAATATGTCAATATTAGAAACGTATGGCAGAATAAAAGAAATTATAAATGATGGTCAGTATATGAATAAATACTTACCTAACGAAAATACAAGTTATTCTGTTCAAGATATAAAAGTAACTTATCAATGGATGGCTCGTAATAGATTAAAAATGATTATTGATCAAGGTGCAGAAAAAACAACTTATCTTTTTGAAGAAAAAATGAATAATACTAAATTAGTTATAACCGTAGATACAGGGTATTAAATAAATATCATCTCTTAAATTCTAATGTGAATAATGGCAAATGAGCCATTCGTATCACAGAAACGGGGTAGAGTTATATTGTATATAAGCTTGAAAAGTAATGGAGTCGGGAGCAAATTAATTATTTTAGTGGTGTGAATCATGAACATAATTTAATTAGAAACAGATAATACCCAACAATATAAAGCTAATGGAGGAAATAAATGGTTAATCAATCGAAGAAAATCTAAAAATAATTTATTAACAATAAATTTAATATGGATCTTACTAACATAATAAAGGATTTAATATGAAAAATAGAAAATTACTTGGTTTTCTTTTGATAATTGGTGTAGTGGCTTTTTCTTTCAATAGCTTTGGTAAACAAATAAATCTTCCTGAAACTACCTATTTTTATAGTAAAATCTCGAAAAATGATGTACTACATGATAATAGTTATCCTAGAGAAGATTTATATTATTTATATAAAGATATTCAGATTAAAATAATCGGTGATACTCTCGAAATACCTAATGTTTGTTCTACAAAAGTTCATAAAATAGAGCAGAAACCTATTGTTTATTGGAGTTCTTTCGAAACAGAAAAACTTTATAATACCCTGTTTAATGAAGAGAACTTACCTGTAAAAGAACAACTAAATATTATCACCGCTTTATATACCGATAAAATTTGTCCACAACCTTTTGATGAGCTAATTATGCAAGATCACCTGTTAATAGCAATAAAAGAAGGTTATTTAATTCTATTTTCAGATCAAATCTCTCCTTCTGCTATAGAACCGAATAAAGACGACTCTATATGTAAGAATTTAAACTTCGGTGATGCTAGTTATAAATCTGGAAATACTTGTTTTTTCCCTAATAAACAATTGTCTGCTACTTATGAGTTATATTGGAAAAAAGCTCAAGAAGATGAAGATAAAAAGCATCTAAGGCAAATTCTTGAACCAATGAAAAACTACAAAGATATTATTGAAAAAGGTTATTTGGAAATAAACTATCATTGGATTAATATTAAAGAACTTAATGTTGAATTATTATTTTCAGGTGGAGTAACAGAACTTATTTTTAAACAAAAAGATGACGGTACAGAGTTAACAACAATTTATAATGCGGATTAATTGATCCTAGCCAAAAAAGTAGACAGCATTCTCTTCTATGATGTAAATAAAAATCATAGGAGAAAGCGGCATGACCAAAAAATTTAGTTTAGTAATGCAATGATGACGAGACCAACTAATACCGGGAGATAGAACTAAACCAGTTTATAGCAGCTTTAATCGTTAAATGGATAGGCTATACTAATTAGTATCAGTTTTATAAGGTCGTTGTTATGATAGGTGAGGTGAGATGGGTGAATTCAACATACTGAAACGTATAGTTAACCTGAAACATCTTTACATAATCTAACCCATAACTATAACTAATAACATATTGCATAAAAACCTAACTATTAAATAGGTTTCTTTTGATAATAACTTCATACTTCAATTGGTAGCTATTATCAATATAGTAAAACTAATTATTTCTGATAATGAGCTTCAATACCATATTAAAAAAATGATAATTTCCATCCGATTACCGAATGGAAATAAATAATCAAAGCTGTTTTTTTATCAATATATATCCATAACAAATAATGATGAGTTTTTATTACTAATTAATGATTTATTGGTAAAAAAGGATAAATAAAATACAAATAAAAAAACCTGCTTTTGACAGGTTTTTTTAATTAAGTGATATTTTTATTTCACCTATGCTATCGCTTTAACATTGGTAAACAACTTGCAGTTAGATGCAGCGATAAGTGTCAATACCACAAAACCTATGCCAACAGCAATCTGGCCATTTACCGGAACACCTGCTGGCGATGCGGCGATGCCAAAGTTATGCGCAATTGCGCCAGCCACTAAAAATCCTAATACCGCAATGGCTGCATCAGAATTCCCTTCACCAGCCATGACTAACTGGCGCAAAGGGCAACCACCAATTAAAATGGAGCCATAACCGACCAAAGCCATACCTAGAAAGTTCCAGACAGAATCAGTATGAGCAATTGGCTGATTTGCAAATCCTAAATTAAAGTTACCAATAAATAAGTTAGCAATTAATGCAACAACAAAGATCGCAATATAGCCTGAAAACAATGTGCCGCTTCTTAGTAAGATTAGATTACGAATACCACCAGACATACATAAACGACTTTGTTGTACAAATGCCCCAATTATTAAGCCTGATGCTAACGAAATCCATATTGGTGCATGTAAAGATCCTGGACCTTTACTACTAAATAATATAAAAGCAGGACGAGCCACTAAAAAAACTAATAACATTACTGCAATAACTGGCATAACTAAGCCATTAGCTTTAGGTTGACTTACTGATGCACCTAATGAATATCCTTTAGTCAAAAACAGGCTACCTACGCCGATACCTACAATAAATCCAGCTAAGCCGATAAGCGCATTCAGATCTCCAGCAGCTAAACGTAACACCATTCGTAATGGGCAACCTAAAAAAACTAATGCGCCAATCATAACAAAAAAAGCGATAACAAAACGTAATAATGGCGCACTACCACCACTAGCTTGAAACTCTCTTTTCCCCATGGTTAGTATAAAAGCACCGAGTATAAATCCAATAATTTCAGGCCGAATATATTGAACAGCTGCTGCATTATCTAACCCTAATGCGCCTGCTGTATCGCGTAAAAAACACGCTGCACAAATTCCCATATTTGGGGGATTGCCTAACTTCATTAATACAATTGCAATAACACCAATGAGTCCACCCGTACTTATTAAAAGTAACAAACTTTTTTTATTTTCCATATAAATAATCCTATACCTACTAATTGTTAATGATAATTGAATGCAAAATTTCAATATTACTTGTCATGTATAGTTAATTTGTTCGTCATATTAAATAATAAAAATCGAAACTTTTAACTTAAAAATAAACTAAGCATAGAAAACAGGCTAATGCCTCCGACCAAACTTTTATATAACAAGTAACAAAACATCACTTCGTTGATCACACAAATAAATCAACTAAAGACAATTAATTACATTTTAATTTTTGAGTTGTTATAGTCAGGAAATGGTTAAAATAGAGAAGAGAATGTAAACTAAGTAGTAATAAATTTATTATTACTACTTAGTTGAGGATTATCAATACTTTAAAAAGTAGTGATAATTTTAAAATCACACAAATAACAAATTAATCTTACCTCCAAACTATTTAGTATTAGCAATTGCTAGTGGAGAAAGGTTTGTTTTTAATGTGCCATTCTCTGTTTCCTGACGTAAACGGTATTTAAGTTGACTGTACTCCTCTTTTACATAACGTTCTGCCGATATTTGATCTTCAATAGCTGTAACCCTTACAGGAACATATTTATACTCTGGTGTTTTGGTTATCTTGCTAAGATTTTCACCAACTAACTCATTACAAGCACCTATCCACCATTGGTAGGTCATATAAACTGCCCCTTTATTGGTTCTATCACTCACTGAAGCACGTGTTATTACTTTACCGTGATGAGACTCAACCCATACCAATTCTTCATTTTCAATATTCAGCTCTCTTGCATCGGCGGTGTTCATCTGAATATAGCCTGGTTCATCCGCTAATGCAGCCAGAGCTCGACAGTTACCTGTCATTGATCGGCAAGAATAATGACCAACTTCACGAACTGTTGCCAATACCAAAGGAAATTCACTACTGGTTTGTTCAACCGGCGGTACCCAGTCACAGGTAAAAAATTGTCCTTTACCATTTGGTGTATCAAATTTCGCTCCACCCTGACCATCATCATAGAGGTAAGGTGAACCCGGTGAATCTAAGGTTGGGCAAGGCCATTGAACATAACCTAATCCACCATTAGCATCGAGTTTTTCATAAGTCGCACCATAATATTTAGGACATAATTCACGCAATTCATCCCAAATTTCTTGAGTATTGTTATAATGCATCGGATAACCTAATTCTGTAGCTAACAAGCTAATAATTTGCCAGTCGACTTTAACATCACCTTCTGGTTCAACCGCTTTATAAAAGCGTTGGAATCCGCGATCCGCTGCAGAATAGACCCCTTCATGCTCACC
This sequence comes from uncultured Gilliamella sp., assembly GCA_945271295.1. GTDB lineage: Bacteria > Pseudomonadota > Gammaproteobacteria > Enterobacterales > Orbaceae > Gilliamella. The sequence continues at coordinate 73,039 of CALYPG010000002.1, forward strand.
CCAAGTTGTTGCTGGGAAAATAACATCCGCAGCAGCTGCAGTTTTGGTCATAAAGACATCTTGCACAATGAACAACTCAAGTTCACTAAATCCACGCCTTACTGCTGATAAATCAGGTTCAGTTTGTAGTGGATCTTCACCCATACAATAGAATGCCTTTAATTTACCTTTTTCAGCATTCATGGCAACTTCACTTAAATAAGCTCCCACTTTATTTGGTAATGACTCAACTCCCCAAGCCTTAGCAAATTTTGCTCTTATTTCATCATCGGTTACATTTTGATAACCTGGGAACTGATTTGGTAGTGCTCCCATATCACATGCACCTTGTACATTATTTTGACCACGCACCGGAGCTACGCCAGTATTAGGGCGTCCAATTTGACCGGTTAACAATGCTAAACTGGCCAATGCACGAACTGTTTCAACGCCTTGATAGAATTGGCAAACCCCCATTCCCCAGAATATTCCTGAAGCAGGTGAAGTGGCATACATTCTTGCTACCTGACGAATAACATCTGGTTCTATGCCTGTTATTTCTTGTACCGATTCTGGTGTATAACTTGCTACAATTTGTTTAAGTTCATCAAAACCATCCGTATATTTTTCAATAAAATTATGGTTGATCAAATCTTCTTCTATAAGTACGTGAGCAACTGCATTTAAGAAAGCAATATTACTACCATTTTTTAATGGTACGAAAAGATCAGCAATACGTGCTGTCTCAATCTTTCTTGGATCACATACTATTATTTTCGCCCCTTTCTCTTTAGCACGGACAATACGTCGTGCAATAATTGGATGGGACGTTGCTGGATTCCAGCCAAAAATAAAAATACATTTGGTATCCTCAATCTCAACAATTGAGTTACTCATGGCACCGCCACCTACTGAAAGTTGCAGACCTGCAACAGAAGGACCATGTCAGACCCTAGCACAGCAGTCAACGTTATTGGTACCAATTACCGCCCGAGCAAATTTTTGCATCACGTAATTAGTTTCATTACCAGTACTACGTGATGAACCAGAACACATAATTGAATCTGGTCCATATTTTTCTTTAATTGATTTTAATTTATTAGCAGTGAAACTAATCGCTTCTTGCCATGATACCGGTTCAAGTTTTCCACCTTTTTCTCGACGAATCATTGGATTACGTAAACGTGGGGTTAATATTTTAGTATCATGAATAAAATCCCAACCATATAGACCTTTTAAACATAATTCACCTTCATTAGTTAACCCTTTAGCACCTTCGGCACCAATCACTCGACCATTTTGAACTTGCAAATTAATTTTGCAACCTGATGCGCAGTATGGGCAAACCTCTATCACTTTTTTCATGTTAGACTCCTTAAAATTATTATGACCTAACAAAACGGTAATGGATCTTCCTGTTAGGATCTAATAAATTATGTCAGAGTGTATAATTGTCGATTAACGTCAATTGACACGCTCTTGTATTTCTTCCAATTTATTTGTTTTAGTAATCGATAATGCTTTGGTAGGACACGCATGCACACATGCTGGACCTGAAGCATTATTACTACATAAATCACACTTCATTATTTCGGCTTTATATTTTACTCCAAATTGGTAACCGTTTATGATAACAGGTACTTCACGCATCTTTATTTCTATTGCGCCATAAGGACAAGCTAAAACACAAGTTTTGCAGCCGATACATTTATTCTGTATTATTTTAACACAATTATCTTGTTCAATTAATGCACCATTTGGGCATGCTGCAACACATGCAGCATCATCACATTGGCGGCACATAACAGGAACAGTTACCTCTCTAGTGATTGTTACTTTTAACCGTGCATTAAAGTGCGCCGATTCTAGTGTGGTTAATTCTTCGTTGTGGGAAAGTACACAAGCCACTTCACAAGTTTTACAACCAATACAAGCATTAATATTAGCACTGATAAATTGATTCATAATTACTTTCCTTATTCAATGCAATAAATTCTGTCTTTAAACGATCTGATTTAAGTGCATCATAAATCTTGTCTATTCCTTGTTTTACCTTTTCAGTCATCGGATAATAAAAACCGACGATATCAGGTTGTATACCTAAAAAGTCAATTATTGGTATATCTTCTTTTAATTGCTCCACTAAAAAAGTTAACGGCATATTATGCGTATTCATCAAAAACATCTCTGCAATTAAATCAACATCAACAAAACGAACCTCACCAGGTGCAAGTCCCATTTCAGTCGCATCAACAATCAATAATTGTTTCGGTTTAAGTTGTCGAATATTATGTACCACATTTTCTGGTGTACTACCTCCATCAATAACAAACCACTGTTCTATCGGTTGTTGTTGTAATTTTTCTGCTAATAACGGCCCTGCACCATCATCCCCCATCATACTATTACCAACAGTGAGGATTATACCTGTATATTGATGATCAATATTCATTCTATATCACTCTTTTTATCATTAAATACATTGCTGGTTCTTTCGTCATTGCCTGCAATAACTCAAGTAATGTTTCAGTCCATTGTTTATAAGGTGATACCATTTTATCGCGCTGTTGTATGAAAGCATTAGCTAATAAATTTACATGGGTAATATCAACAGTAATTTCGCCAAACTTTAATAATCTAGCCAGTTTGGCATGAGCTTCTGGATTTACTGATATATAATCAACCCAATGCATATATTCATCAGTCGGACAGGTTAAAACACTTTTCAAACAATCAATCACACCAACATGATGACCAATCGCTAAAGAGTAATACATCACCTGCTCTGCCTGAGGCGGAATATCAGTTTCTTGCTCGACAAACTTCTGATTAAGTGAATAAAATAACACCTGATCAGCCATGATACTCTCCTTCGAGCATATTAAAAAATACGGTTTGCAATTGATTAACTACTTCATTTAAACGAAGATCTTGTTCTTTATCAAGCCACTGTTTTAATTTAATTTCGAATTCTGCTGGAGAATTGACTTCAATTAATGACAAAATTTTATCACTAATTTGCTTACCTTGATAATAACCAACTAGCTTTCTTGCTTCACGTTCTAATACGACTCTAGCCTCGACAGGGATGTGTGGATGTAACACTTTAACTTGTTCATTACTGGTTTGATCGTAAGATTGACCTTTTAGTTTTTGTTCTAATAAACCAAGTGCCAGAGCAAAACCATAAATTGTAGCTGCTGGGGTAGGAGGACAGCCAGGAATATAAACATCAATTGGTACGATCTTATCACTGCCTCCCCAAACACAATATAAATCATGGAATATGCCACCACCACAACCACAAGCGCCATATGAGATGCAAATTTTTGGATCGGGTGCACTATGGTATGCTCGTAAAGCAGGCATACGCATCGAGCGCGTTACGGCTCCAGTAAAAAGTAAAATATCTGCATGGCGTGGAGAAGGAACAACTTTGATCCCGAAACGTTCAGCATCAAAAAGAGGAGTAATGGCAGCAAAGATCTCTATCTCACAACCATTACATCCACCACAATCAACACGATAAACATAGGCAGAGCGCTTAATTTTTTTAAGTAATGTCTCTTTAAGTTTATTAATCTGTTCATCAACTACAATAGGTTTTGGCGTGTAATGCAAATGACTATTATCGTCAATATTATTTTTCAGATTCATGCTGTACTCCTGATTGTGCATACTTATCTAATTGCACATCACTTTTATTCACAATATTTTGGCGACGTTTACATTCTGGACAAGTTTCAAACTGTTCTTGTCGTGACAACACTTCTTGTTCATCTAACCCTGCATGGATTAATAATGCCATGACATAATCAATTTCTTTTTGTGGCGCAAAAAAACGCTCACAAACATGGCATTTAGCCAATGCAAACGTTGCTTGCTCATATAAGTCCGCTTTATTCATTACTGCTAATTCGAATTCCTGCGATAATTCAATGGCTCGTGTTGGGCAAACCTCTTCACAACGTCCACAAAAAATGCATCGTCCAACAAATAATTGCCATTCACGCTTGCCGGTTTTTGTATTTGTTTGCATAGTTAACGCATTAGCAGGACAAGCCGTAGTACAAGCGCCACAAGCTATACACTGTTCAGGATCATAATTAGGTTTACCCCGAAAACCCAAAGGAACCTCAAGTGGTTTAAACGGATATTTAACCGTTGTATCACCAACTTTGTGTATTATTTTCAACAGTTTTAACATCTTTTTGTCCTCTATGGTTTTACTGGTGAGTTAACACGCTCAATACCATAACGTTCAATCTCTTTATAAGGTACAGTAACGGATTTTTGTTTACGAACATCGACTAATGTCACACGGTCTGTACAGGAGTAACAAGGATCTAAACTACCAATAATTAATGGTGCATCTGATACAGTATTACCTCGTAACATATATCGCAAAACAGGCCAATTAGCATAAGTAGCTGCCCTACAACGCCAACGGAATAATTTCTGATTATTGCCAGTCATACTCCAATGCACATCTTCACCTCGTGGCGCTTCGGTAAAACCAAGTGCAAATTTATGTGGTTGGTAAGTAAATCCTTCAACTAATAAAGGACCACTCGGTAAATTATCTAGTGCATATTCACACATGGCTATCGAGTCAAGCGTTTCACCAACACGAACCATTACACGAGCCGCTACATCACATGAATCATAACTGATTAAATTTTTAGGTAGTAAATTATAACCCGCAAACGGGTGATCAAATCTCACATCTCGCTTAAAACCACTAGCGCGAATCATTGGTCCTACAGGGCTAAAATCTCGAGCAATTTTTTTATCTAAAATGCCTACCCCTTTAGTGCGTTGTTCAAAATTTGGGGTGCCGACTAACATTTCAACAAGTTCTATCACTTCTTTGCGCATTTCTTGTAATACTTGTATTGTTTTAATACGAGCATCTTTAAGAATATCTCGCCTAATACCACCAATAAGATTCATGCCATAGGTTTTCCTTGCCCCAGTAAGGAGTTCCGCCAACATCATGGCTTTTTCTCGTACTCTAAAAAATTGCTGAAATCCACCATCAAAACCAGTAAAGTGGCAACTTAATCCTAAATTTAATAAATGACTATGTAAGCGCTCTATTTCTAGCAAAATACTACGTATCATCTGCCCACGGGCAGGAACTTCAATGCCTAAAGCATTTTCAACTGAATTGGCATAAGCAACACTATGAGCATAACCACAAATACCGCATACCCTATCTGCTAGGAAGGTCACTTCATTATAACCCATACGATTTTCAGCTACTTTTTCCATACCTCTATGTACATAGAATAATCGATAATCAGCATCAATAATTTGTTCACCATCAACAAATAATCTAAAGTGTCCTGGTTCATCAGAGGTAATATGCATTGGGCCAATAGGAACTATACGGTTATCTTTATCGCCTAACTCATTTAAGAACGGATAAGTGTCATTATTGGTAGTTGGTGCCGGACGTTGACGATAATCCATGGTATCTTTACGTAATGGATAAAGTTCATCTGGCCAATCATCTGGTAATACAAGCCGGCGAGCATCAGGAATACCGACCGGTGTTAGGCCGTACATATCACGAATTTCACGCTCACCCCAAACCGCAGCGGGTACTAAAGGTGTAACTGATGGAAATTCAGCTCTAATTGGATCGACTAATGCTTTAACCACAATCCAACATTTTTCCCCTTCTTCCATTGATAAGGCATAATAAATTGCAAAATGACCATTTAAAGAGCGTTCATCATTACCAAAAAGTACGGGTAACCAGCCACCTAATTCATAATAAAGATAAGCTACAATTTGCGGTAAGCTATTTAAATCAATTGTTATTGTTAACTGATTATATGTTTGACGTTCTTCTTCTATTACCGCATGAGGAAAACGATTTCTAACCTGAGTAACATAATTATCACCCAGTAATTGCTGATTTTTAGACTGATTATTTAATACCGTTTCAAGTGTCACTTTATACTCTCCTGTTCTAATGAGTCTAAAACAATTCCAGATGTTTGAGTGATAATTTCTGATTGAAATGATTGATTTGGTTGTTCAGATAATACATCACTATGATTAACTGACGAGGATTGCACATTATGTGTAACTATGATTGTCGTTGCATTGTTTAATAATTGTTGTACCGGTTTAGGGATACAAATACCCATGACTAACATCATAATAAGTAACAAAGCCATTGGCATAGTCGTTAATAATCCTAATTCACCTTTTGCAACTTGTTCAGGAGCCTGACCAAAAGTAACTTTAGCCACCATTCTAACTAGACCCGCTAACACTACAGTTAATAGCAACAATAACAATAAAGCTAACCAAATAGAACTGGTTTTAAGAGTGGCAACCACTAACATAAATTCACTAACAAACACATTAAATGGAGGCATTCCACCTAAAGCTAAGGCACCACCAGCAAATAACACTGCGGTTAATGGCGCGACTTTTAATAAGCCACGGACGGCAAAAATATCGCGAGTACCATACTTCAATAATACATTACCTGAACCACAGAATAATAAAGTTTTGGCTAAACTATGATTGAGTGTATGCAACAAACCGGCAAAAATGCCAAAAGGACCACCAATACCAATTGCAATTGCAACAATGCCCATATTTTCCACACTTGAATAAGCTAGTAAACGCTTCATGTCACGCTGCACGATAATAAAAAATGCGGAAACACCTACTGATAAAAAACCAAATATTAATAGTAAATTACGAGGGAAGCTATCATCAATTGAACCACTAATAATAATGTAATAACGTAAAATCACTAATAATGCACAATTTAATAATACTGCTGATAATAATGCACTTGTTGGGCTAGGTGCTTCACTATGTGCATCTGGTAACCAAGCATGCATAGGAAATAATCCCATTTTGGTACCAAAACCAAGTAAAACAAATACAAACGCTAGATGCATCAAAGTATCATCTAAAATTTTTGGATATTTAACCACTTCAGTCCAATAGATAGCCATACTTGGATCTGCCATAACACTAGCAGCATTTGAATAAACCAGTATGGTGCCATATAAACCAAAGGCAACACCGATTGTACAAACTACTATATATTTCCATGCTGCTTCAAGGGATGATTTTTGCCCATATAATCCGACTAAAAAAGTAGAACTTAAAGTTGTCGCTTCTATCCCAACCCACATTAAGATTAAATTATTAGTAGTAATGGCAATTAACATGGTGAATAAAAACAAATGGAAAAAGCCATAATAATAACAAAGCGTTTTAGGTGAGACCTCACCATGTTTAACTTCATGACTCATATAACCAATTGAATAAAGACCAGTAATAAAACCAATGACGGCTAATATTGCTAAAAATAATGCTCCTAGCGTATCAATATGCCACCATAAATTATCTGATAAAATTTGACCTTCAAGATATATCTTAAATAATACACCAGCAGAAATTGAAACTAAGGCAATTAAACCCACTAAATTAATTCCATGTACAACTTTAACAAGACCGTTACTTGCTAAACTGCATAAAAAACAGATCACAGAAAAACATAACGGTATAATTAACAGTAAATATAACATTAATGTATCATTCATCATGATCTATCCTTTTAGTGTATTAAGTTTATTGGCATCAAGTGTATGAAGCACACAATAAATTCGCCTTGCAAAATAACACATCACAACAACAGCAAAAATTGCATCAGTTGTAATTCCAATTTCAACTAGTTTAGGAACTCTATTTGCTAGCAATGCTAACGTCAAACTTGCTCCATTTTCCATTAAACAATAGCCAAAAATTTGTTTAAGAATATTACGTTGGCTAATAATACACATTAACCCAATTAAAAAATGGCCTAAAGATACAGCTAAAACTGGCTTTAATTCACTTACTAAAGGCAGTTTTACTGGTTGAACGACAAAATGACAAGCGAACATAATCAACGCTGCAAAAATGACAATAACTGATACCGGCAAAATACCACCTTCAATTTTGGCTTTCTTCATTTTACGATATGTGAGATAGACTATCAGTGGTACCAATATTACTTTTGTTACAATTGCTGTCACTGCCCAACTATATAGCTCACTGGCTGCAAAATAATTACCAATTGCAAACATTATCATCACTAAGACTAAAGATTGAAAACCATACATCACAATTGAGGTAGGTATTGCTCGCACAATGGTCGTTAAAATAGAAGTAACTACCAGTAAACCTGCAAGATTATTGATAATAAAAGATCCCGTCATAGTAAACTCCATTAATTAAGCCAGAGAGCAGCTATTACACTGGAACATAGTGACATCAAAATTAAAATCACTAATACTATTTTCATAGCCAATGGTACTGCTGCCGCATTGGCAACATCTTCTGATGGTGTACCTAATACGCTTTTACCAAACCAATGTAAAAACCAAGCAAAACTTGCCACTGACTCAACCACAACAATAATAACTAATGTCATAACTAACCAACTGTCGGATGACAATGCAAAACCTGCGGCAAAGATAGGGTATTTGCTAAAAAAACCATTAAATGGCGGTACACCAGTAATTGCTAAAGAAGCAATGCAAAACCCTATACCTAACATCGGTAATGTACTTAATATTCCTTTTAGTTTTGGTAACATCCTTGTACCACAGGTATAACTTAACGCGCCTGCTACTAAGAAAAATAAGCTTTTGGCAAATGCGTGGTTGAATATATAAGCAATCCCTGCTTCAAAAGACATTGCTCCATATACTGTACCAAATCCATAGATAGCTAGAGATAATGCAAAGAAAATATAAGATAATTGGGTAATGGTTGAATAAGCCAATAACCGTTTTAAATCAGTTTGTGGTAAATACATAACAAAACCATATATCAATGTAATAACCGCCATTATCATTCCAATTTCACCAATGATAATTGGTATATTTCCAGCTGACATAATTGAACGAGCAAAAATATAAACTCCAACTTTTACCATTGAGGCAGCATGTAAATAAGCACTAACAGGTGTCGGCGCTTCCATTGCATCTGGCAACCAGACATGTAATGGTAACTGAGCCGATTTCCCCCATGCGGCAAATAACACACCACATAAAATTACTATTTTTGCTTCTGAACTTAACTCAGATAAAGCATTTAACGAGAATGTTCCTGATTCAATAAACAACCAAGCAGCAGCTATATATAATCCTAAAGAGGCGACATGAGTTACTAATAAGGCTTTCATCGCTGAATGCTGTGATTTAGTTGTTTGATAATAGCCAATTAATGCCCATGAACAACCACCGGTGATTTCAAAAAATAACAATTGCCCCAATAAAGTAGAAGACAATACCAAACCAGCCATTGCTCCGATAAATACCATCAAAAAAGCATAATAACGTGTGGTTCCTTCATGAGGGTGTTCGCGATTATTTTTACTTAAGTATGCAGTTGAATATAAACTAATTAGAAAACCTAAAAAGACCACCGCAAAACAAATAAGGGTACTAACTTTATCTATTACCAAACCAAAGATGACTGTGTCACCTATTTTCAATAACGCATATGTTTGGGTAACTTGACCTGCCTGAAAAAAATACCAACCAAGACACATGGTTCCTAACGAGGCTAGTAACGACACAATCACACTAAAAATACGTGCAAATGGGTAAGGTGAACAAGCAATAATTACTGCACCAATAAATGGAATCAGGATGGTCGCTAAAGCAATATATTCCATCATATTTTCCTGTTCTCCTTATAAACCTGTTAAATAAAACACATAAGCTAAAACCGATATACCAAATCCAGCCCATGTGACATTAGATGTCAATAAAAATCGCCCACGACATAAACAGTTTTCAAAGATACTAGCTAGAACAAATACTATGACTAATTTAACCAAATAACACAGTATGGCGAGCAAAAAGTTAGCGGGTGAAAAAGGAATAAAAATGGCAATAAATAAGCTAGCAAAAACGACTTGCTTAAGACTTATACTTAATTTAATTAACGCAAAACCAATACCTGAATATTCAGATAGCGGACCTTCTTGTAGCTCTTGTTCAGCTTCAGCATAATCAAATGGAATTTTACCCATTTCAATAAATACAGCAAAAGCACAAGCTAACATGGCTAATACTGCAGCAGTTGGTGTTGCTCCACCCCATTGAGTAATAAATTTTATGCCCATAAAACTAATATTGGTTGAACCAGCAATCAGAGCGATTACAATCAATCCTAAAATTAAAATAGGTTCAACCAAAATCCCTAACATAAGTTCACGACTAGCACCAAGACCAGCAAAAGGACTACCCGAATCAATACCTGAAAGAGAAAAGAAAAAACGGAATAATGCAAATAAGTAAATAATAACAATTAAATCACCTACCATAGACATTAGTGAACCATACGTCATAATAGGTAAAATCATAGCAACGAGTAACATGGTGCCAATTAATACAAGCGGAGTGATTCTAAAAATAATCCCTGCATTAATAGGTGACATCTCTTGCCGACAAAATAGCTTAACAATATCCCGATAATCTTGAAAAATACCTGGACCGCGACGAGATTGCATACGAGCACGAATCTGGCGCGAAATACCCGACATTAATGGTGATAATACAAGCAACAATACCGCTTGCAATAACCCTAGAATTACCCAAAATGGAGATAATGCATCAATACTTGGCATGTTTCCTCCTATATTACGGTCACGAAAAGTAAAACGACTAAAGCGATAATCACATATAAAGCATAAATTCGATAATCACCTAGTTGAATGCGCTGAACATTTCGACCTATAATTTGCATAAATTTAACTACATTATTCACAATTTTATCATCCCATACTGGCTCAATTCGCTTAGCCAATATAGTTGTTTTTTGTACCATAACTTGCATATAGTTTCCGATACTTAGTATTTTTCTTAAGGTGTAAAGTGGTGCAAACATAAATCGTAAAGGTTGAGTAAAATTACCTGCTGTTTGTGCCATATCAATCTCATATTCATAACCACACGCCCAAGGATCGTCATTATTTCTAAATGGTAAACGTTGCGGTTTAGTCAATAAGTAAATTAAAAAAGGTAAAATTATTAAGCCGATTAACAATATAAAGAGAAGAATAGGCGAAACCGTAGCCTGATAAGCATTACCTGCAACTAACATTGATCCATTACTTGTAACTTGATCTAAAACGGCTGAATTTAACTTACCTAATTGATTAGCAATAGATGAAATTAGTGGGATCATTAAAAAGGCACCGGCACCGAGGAAAACACATAATAGTGCTAATGCCAACATTGGTATTGTCATGGATAGTGGAACATCTTTAGCTTGCTCTGCCTGTGGGCTACGCGCTTTACCACAAAAGCAAATACCATAAACTTTGACAAAACACATAGCAGCTAGTGCGCCAGTAATGGCTAGCATAACAATAGCTATTGGTCCAGCTAAACGCAATATAATATTGCCATTCATACTCATGGAAAATAAAGATTGATAGGTATACCATTCACTAATAAAACCATTTAATGGTGGTAAAGCTGAAATTGCCATACAACCAATCAGAAAAGCGATAGCGGTTAATGGCATTACTTTAGCCAATCCACCCATTTTATCCATATCCTTAGTGTGCATACGATAGATAACAGCACCAGCACCCAAAAATAGTAACCCTTTAAATACTGCGTGATTTAATAGATGATAAAGTGCCCCAACAAAACCTAATATAACTAATAAAGGTAAATTGGTAGCTATGCCTATCATTCCTGCACCAACACCCATTAAAATGATGCCAACATTCTCAACGGTATGGTAGGCAAGTAATCGTTTGATATCATGTTCAGCTAGAGCATATAACACACCTAAAACGGCTGAAATTGCACCAAATGCTAATACTACAACACCCCACCATAGCTGAGTGGCACCAAGCAAATCAACTGAAACTTTAATAATTCCAAATACCCCGATTTTAACCATAACACCTGACATTAATGCGGAGGCATGAGAAGGTGCGGCTGGATGAGCCTTTGGTAACCAACCATGCAATGGAATCATACCGGCTTTAGCACCAAAGCCAAAGAAAGCCAATAAAAACACTAAAGATGATATTAGTGGTGATATAGTACTGGTTCTAAAGGTTTCAAAATCAAGGCTTTTTGTTTGTAAATATAGTAAGAAAAAGCCAACCATAATTAGCACAGAACCGATATGAGCAATTAAAAAGTAGAGTAACCCGGCATTAACTGCTTTTTCATCTTGTTCGGTAATAACCAAAAAGTAAGAAGCCAGAGACATAATCTCAAAAAAGATAATAAAATAAAAGGCATTATCAATCACCATCAATATGACCATGGCTGCAATAAATAGATTAGTAAAAAAGCCGATTCCATAAGCGCCTTTACCTTGATATTCTTGAACATAAGAAAATGAATAGCCTGATGAAGCAATCGCCAATACTGAGATTACAGCTATCATAAAAGCAGAAAGACCGTCCAACCTTAATGTACAATTAGCAAAAGAGAATGGAGTCCATAAGGTGTAAACGTGCATACCACCTTCAATCAAGACTGGCACTATAACCATCAACCCCATTAATCCAGCCAATATACCAGCTATACCTGAGACTATGATAGCGCAACGTTCTTGCTTGGCGAGTAATAGAGATAAAGCCCCACCAGCAACATAAATTAAAATTGAGATTAATAACAGATTAAAGGGATGTGGCATTATAACTCTCCTTCCGGTAAACCTGCATGACTAGTACTAATCAATGAATCTTCAAAAGCCTCACGTTTTAATCGAGACGCGACATTTAATGTTTTATCAGTAACTAAACAGAGAGCATCGGTTGGACAACTTCTGATGCAAGCAGGACCTGCTGGATCAAAAGAGCAAAGATCACATTTCACTGCAATCATTTTTCGACCGGCATTCCAAGCTAAATATGGATTCATTGATGGTGCACTAGTTGGTAAATTACTCAGTTGTGATTCTGGTACATAATTTTCATAGCACTCAGGTAGAGCTTCTGGTTCGCTTGCAGCTGGAGTAATAGCACCGAAAGGGCAGGCTAAACCACATAACTTGCAGCCAATGCAAAGACTTTCATTGAGTAGTACGGAATTATCTTTTTTAACAATGGCGTTAACAGGGCATACTTTAGCACATGGTGCATCTTCACAATGACGACATAAAACTGGAGCGGTACCATTATCATCACGCATAACAGTTAACCGTGCATGCGCAACTAGACCAACCTTTTCATGAGTCTGAATACAAGCAGCCATGCAAGTATTGCATCCAATACATTTTGTGGGCTCTGCGATCACAAAACGGTTCATGAACATTCTCCCGACGATATCATTAATATAAATATTAAATCTTATCTTGCAATAATCGTACCAAAATAAACCTAGTCATTCATATTTTATTTAACTTCAATAAAATCAATATATTGCCATTTAAATAGTAATAACGACTTAACGGCGTTATAAGTTATAAACCCAAATCATTAAATTCGTTTAATCCCTTTTTTTTATGTGGTTATAACTAGCAATAACCTTACAAAAAGTGTCGATATTATTTCGACATTTAACTGTCGATTTCGACAAAAATGTCGAAATGCCCGCAAAATTGATCGTCTATCATTGAGATTTGAGGAAATAATTTACATTTATTTGTTAATTAAATAATTACGAAACGAAGTAATATAATCGAATTTGTTAGTGAATTAATGGTAGTTAAATAATGAAAGCAGATGATAACGACTTTTAAATAAAACCTTTAATAATAAGATTAGTAATTTTTATTAATTATCAAGATAAATGTAATTATTAACCCTTATATAACAAAATTAGCAGCTCGCTAAAATGGTATATTTATTGCATAAAATTGAATAGATATAATTTAAATAAACAATTACTGCCTAAAACAATAAAGATACTGTTATTGTAGCCGTTACTATCAACATTTATAGAGCTAAAGCAATGCATGAACTAACTTTATGCCATCAAACCCATGAACTGATAATGCATGAAGCTAAATTACAAAAAGCTAAAAGCGTTACAGCAGTTTGGATAGAAATAGGTGCTTTATCATGTATTGAACCAGAAGCAATGCGTTTTTGTTTTGATCTTGTATGCCAAGGAAGTATTGCCGAAGGCTGTCAGTTACATCTTGAACAAAAAAGTGCTACTGCATGGTGTAGTTCATGCCAAAAGATTATTTTGGTAAAAAATGCATTTATTGCTGTTTGTTCACAGTGTAATTCACCGCTATCAAATGTTGATGTGGATGATAAAGTTTGGGTTAAAAAAATTCAAATTAAGGAGTAATTATGCAATTTCAAACTAATTGGCTATATACTCATGACACATTTAAGTTGCGCTTTTTAATACCCTATTATCTGTAAGTTTGTTTATAATGACGTGCAACAGTCCCCGATTGTTAGTTATTTGCTAAAAGTTAGCTAACTAAAGAACCTGCATAATAACAAGATAATAGCCAAAGCATACTAAAATGGATTAAAAATAAATCCTAAGATGATAAATAAGGAGAATTTATGTGTATTACTTGTGGATGTGAATCTCATCGCTCGTCTATGGGCGAAAACCAAAATCATGAGCATGAGCATCACCATGAGCAACATACTCATCACGAACCTCAGGTCATTCATCATCATTACTATCATAATGGTGATGTTCATCACCATTACCATATTACAGCACAAGAACCTATTGCTAAAACGTTTATACCAGCAGATGTGCAAAATCATCATGATAAACATAATGATAACCAGCAACGTTTAGTTGAAATTGAACAACATGTCCTAGCTAAGAATGACCATATTGCTGAGCACAATCGACAACATTTTGCTGAACGTCATATTGTTGCCCTTAATCTAGTTTCAAGTCCTGGTTCAGGTAAAACTACATTATTAACTCAAACGCTTGGTTATCTATCAACCAAATGTCCATGTGCTGTTATTGAAGGCGATCAACAAACCTCAAATGATGCAGAACGTATTGCCCAAACGGGTGTACCGGTTATTCAAGTTAATACAGGTAAAGGTTGCCACCTTGATGCCGACATGGTACATAAAGCAGCACATCAACTTACTTTGCCTGACAATGGCTTTCTGTTTATTGAAAATGTAGGTAATTTAGTTTGCCCTGCGAGTTTTGATCTAGGGGAAAAACTAAAAGTGGTAGTAATGTCAGTTACTGAAGGGGATGATAAACCACTTAAATACCCTCACATGTTCGCCGCAGCAGGATTGATGATTATTAATAAAGTTGATTTAATCAATTATGTTAATTTTGATATACAACAATGTATCATTAATGCCAGAAAAATTAATCCAAATTTAGCCATCATATCTTTATCTTGTGTTAGTGGTGAAGGATTATCAGACTGGTTTGAATGGCTGGAGGCCCAACAATGTGTATAGGAGTGCCTTGCTGCATTAAAACAATTGATCCTATTTATCACAATCAAGCGCAAGCAGAAGTTAATGGTATTATTTGTAATATAGATATATCACTTATTACTCAGGAATATGACGAAAGCTTAATTGGTCAGTGGGTACTTGTTCATACTGGTTTTGCTATGAGTAAATTAGATGAAGAAGAAGCACAAAATACACTTTTGATGTTAAATGAAATGCAAGAAGAGGAAGCCGATGTTGCAGTGTTATTCCAATCGCAAGACCGGTTTTAAATTATGCAATTTATTGATGAATTTCGTAATCCGCAGCAAGTTAAACAACTGTTAGCTAAGATTAACACATTAATTAATCAAACTCACTACTCAGTAGAAAGGCCATTACAAATTATGGAAGTATGTGGTGGTCATACCCATGCGATTTATAAATTTGGACTAGAAAAACTGTTACCGCAACAAATTGAATTCATCCATGGCCCTGGTTGCCCAGTTTGCGTTTTACCAATGGGGCGGATTGACAGTTGCATTGAAATTGCTAAAAAACCTGAAGTCATCTTTTGTACTTTTGGTGATGCAATCCGAGTGCCCGGACGTAATGGTTCATTATTGCAGGCCAGACAGCAAGGAGCCGACATTCGGCTTATCTATTCACCCCTTGATGCATTAAAACTGGCAAAAGAAAATATTGATAAACAAGTTGTTCTTTTTGGGTTAGGTTTTGAAACAACTATGCCGGGTATGGCATTAACGCTAAAACAAGCCAAACAGCAGCAATTAAAGAATTTCTCACTATTTTGCCAGCATATTACTATTATGCCAACACTGCGCTCATTGTTACAGCAACCAGATATTTTAATTGATGCTTTTTTAGCCCCTGGTCATGTTAGTATGGTGATTGGCATTGAGCCTTATGATTTTATTAGCCAAAATCATCATAAGCCGGTAGTTGTGAGTGGTTTTGAACCAATAGATATTTTACAAAGTATTGCTATGATTTTAGAACAAATCATTTCCCATAATATTAAAGTTGAAAACCAATATCGCCGAGTGGTGCATGATAACGGTAATGCTATTGCTCAAGCCGTCATTAATGAAGTGTTTACTCTGCAAGGCGATGATGAGTGGCGAGGGCTTGGTATTATTGCTAATTCAGGTGTTAGACTTAGTCAAGACTACTTGGAGTTTGATGCAGAGCGACGATTTGGTTTGCACCGAAAACAAGTTGCAGATAATCCTCAATCTCGCTGTGGTGACGTATTAACCGGGCGTTGTAAACCAATAAATTGTCCGTTATTTGGCAAACAGTGTACGCCTGACTCGGCATATGGTGCATTAATGGTTTCATCTGAAGGTGCTTGCGCGGCATATTATCAATATCGACAAGGTGAATTATGACAATAAACACAATTTCAATTATGCATGGTAGCGGAGGTTTAGCCAGCCAACAACTTATTGATAATATCTTTATGCAGGCTTTTAATAACGATAAATTAGCAAAACGAGAAGATCAAGCACGTCTTTTATTAAGTGATTTTAATCAACTAGGCGATAAGCTAGCCTTTAGTACTGATAGTTATGTCATTGACCCAATAATATTTCCTGGTGGGGATATCGGCAAACTGGCCGTTTGTGGGACGGTTAATGATTTAGCGGTTAGTGGGGCTTATCCCCGTTATTTATCTTGTGGTTTTATTATTGAAGAAGGCCTATCTATTGAATTACTCAAACAAATTGTTACCAGTATGGCTGCTACTGCAAAAATAGCCAATGTTGAAATGGTTACTGGCGATACCAAAGTGGTGCCAAAAGGAGCCGCTGACAAGCTATTTATTAATACTAGTGGTATTGGTGTGATTCCTTTTCATCTTGATTGGGGCATGCATAATATTTGCCCTGGCGATAATATTATCGTCAGTGGTACTTTAGGCGATCATGGTGCCACGATTCTTAACGAACGCGAAAAATTAGGTTTAATGGGGAACTTATCAAGTGACTGTGCGCCACTTAATCAGCTCATTGATCAACTGCGGTCAATTGATGGTATTCATGCGCTACGAGATGCTACTCGTGGTGGAGTTAATGCCGTACTCCATGAATTTTCACAAGCCTGCGGTTATGGCATGAAAATACAAGAAGCTGCTTTACCACTTAGTCCTGTGGTACGGGGTATTTGTGAGTTACTAGGGCTGGATGCGCTTAATTTTGCCAACGAAGGGAAATTAGTCATTATTGCTTCTGCATCAGCTACACCAACAGTATTATCAGCATTACGTTCTCATCCATTAGGTGTTAATGCTAACAGTATTGGCGTAGTTACACCACAGCAACAAATCATATTATGTGGTCTTTATGGTGTAGAGCGGTTACTTGATTTACCAAGTCAAGAACCCTTACCAAGAATATGTTAATCAACTGACTGTTGTTGGAATTTAAGGAAAAAAATGACACAAAATGGTAGTGAGATTCGGGTAAAAGGCAAAGTACAAGGTGTTGGTTTCCGTCCATTTGTCTGGCAATTAGCAACCAAATTAGGTTTATATGGTAATGTAAGTAATGATAGTCAAGGAGTATTGATTCATTTAGGGCACAACCCAAGTGAAATTGCCCTTTTTATTGAACAACTTAAGCAACAATGCCCACCTTTAGCTAAAATTGATAGCATTATTATTAATCCATATAATTGGCTACAACCACCTGAACAATTCACCATTATTACCAGTCAAAACGGAGAAATAGACACATTAATCGTACCAGATGCGGCAACTTGTGATAATTGCCTTCAAGAGTTAAATACAGCCAGTGATCGACGCTACCTATATCCTTTTATTAACTGCACTCATTGTGGGCCACGCTTTACCATTATTAAGCAAATTCCTTATGATCGCCCCAATACCACAATGGCTAAATTTAAGTTATGCCCATTATGTCAACGTGAATATGACAATCCCAATGACCGCCGGTTTCATGCTCAACCTACCGCCTGCCCAGCTTGCGGACCACATGTATGGGTTAGCTCAGCCAATGGGAATGTGTTAGCAGAAAAATCTAAATCAATTGATTTTATTGTAGAAAAATTGAAATATGGTCATATTATTGCAATAAAAGGAATGGGTGGTTTTCACCTTGCCTGTGATGCGTTGCAAGATCAGACAGTTCAACAATTGCGTCAACGAAAACAACGTCCACATAAACCTTTGGCCGTTATGTTACCCAATGAAAGCTGGCTAACTCAATGTATTCGCTCAGACATTGATATACCTAGATTAATTCAACAACTTAAAAGTCCAGCAGCACCAATTGTCCTGGTTCCGACTAATCCCAAAAGCCCGATAAGTCAGTATATCGCACCAGATTTAAATGAAATAGGCATTATGTTGCCATCAAACCCATTACATTATCTATTATTGCAGCACTATCAAAAGCCGTTAGTGATGACATCTGCCAATCTAAATGGCCAACCTCCGGCACTCACTAATGAACAAGCCTTAGTCACATTAAAAACTATTGCAGATTATTGGTTATTACATGACAGAGAAATTATGCAACGTGCCGATGACTCAGTAATAAGAATTACCACTAATAAGCTTGAAACACTGAGGCGAGCAAGAGGTTATGTACCTGATGTTGTTAATTTACCCAATGACTTTAAATCATCTTTATCGATTCTTGCTATGGGAGCAGATCGCAAAAATACCTTTTGTCTACTCAAATCATCACAAGCCATTGTCAGCCAATATTTTGGTAACCTTACTGCAGTTACAATTCAGCAGCAATTTCAAGATACACTTAATATTTGGTTGAATATTTATCAGCCAAAGTTAGATTTAATTGTAGTGGATGCACATCCTAACTATATTAGTCACCGCATTGGATTAGAACTTAGCCAACACTTGCATCTTCCCCTACTACCTATTTATCACCATCATGCACATATTGCCGCTTGTCTGGTTGAACATCACTATCCATTACATGGCAAGCCAGTTATTGGAATTGTGCTTGATGGGTTAGGCTATGGACCAAATCATCGTTTATGGGGCGGTGAATGCCTAATCGCAGATTATAAAAACTGTCAATATTTTGGTGGATTACCTGCTGTTCCGCTTCCGGGTGGAGATTTGGCCGCTAAACAACCATGGCGTAATCTACTTGCTCACTTAATCAAGTTTGTAGATAACTGGCAGCAAATACCTGAAGTGAAAAATATACCTGTTGAGAATATTGCTTTGCTCACTCAAGTGATTCAGCAAAAAATCAATTCACCGCTTGCTTCCTCAACTGGTCGCTTATTTGATGCGATAGCCGCAGCACTTGGTATTGCACCCACCCAAATTAGTTGGGAAGGAGAAGCTGCTTGTAAATTAGAAAGTCTTGCTTGCCAATATCATGGTCCTGCTCCTACTGTAAATATGCCTTTAAACAACGATATGACATTAGACCTCAAGACATTTTGGCAACAATGGCTTAGCCTTAAAGCTTCACCAGCTAAACGTGCTTATGCTTTTCATGTTGCTTTAGCCAATGGTATGGCAGAACTTGCCAAAGTAGCCGCACAACAACATCAGCTTTCAACAATCGTGTTAAGTGGTGGAGTGATGCACAATCAATTGCTCCGCCAGTTAATACAACAAGCGCTACCTGATTATCAATTACTATTTGCAAGCCAATTTCCTGCTAATGATGGTGGTATCGCTTTAGGTCAAGCCATTATTGCAGCAGCGTTAAACGATCCTCAAACGAATTATTGATTATTTGCTTACAAATTATGACGCAAAATTTAAAAAAATTACCAAAAATCATCATATAACGCATTAACTCTATCCTGATATTTTGGCAAGATACCTATGCTTTTAATCATATACTATATATGCCAACAAGACTTAAAAGCGCAATAATTAACCAGCCAATAAAGTGGAGCATAAAATAAACAAGTTCAATCATGATACGTTTATTCCCAAATAACCCTATTTTTTGTATACTATTAAGGTTTAAAGTGAATTAACATGGTTAGCGACAAGTGCAAATGGAACATCATTTTTTTGATTTAGCTTTGTTAAATCAGGCAGTTTTTGCTTGTCTGGATAATATTAACAAATTATGTAAAAATTTTGTTCATGTTGACCGCATTAATATCTTTATTGAAACGCTATCACCTTCAACATTAGCACTTTTTCACATTGATAGCCAAACTGAACAAAAAGGTGTATGGTCGCAAACATCCGCCACTGATGACAATACCTTCCATTGTGAACTCTCATCGATACCAATGCACTATAATCATACAACTTACCAACTTTTTTTAGCAGAGGTAATCCCAGCAAATTATTATCAGGATGTGCAAAATTGTTATCATTCCTCGTTATATTGGACAGATGATTGCCACTGTGCCTTACATTTTTTACGTACTAATGATAACAGCTTTACCGAGAGTGAAATTACAAAGCTGCAACAATTGGCAGAACTAGTAGCAAAAATTATTACGAATTTATTTACAATTGAACAAATTAATAGTGAAAAGACATTTTTTGAACATGAACACTTAAGAGACCATATTTTAGTTAATATTACCAATACCGCTATCTCGATTCGCGATTTAGACAAAATGTTGAAAAGGGTTGCTCAAGATATAATCGAATTTTTTCATATTGATTATATTGGATTAATTGTTCCTTCTAGTGAACAAGTCCAACAGCAACTTTACTCCACTTATCGTCTATCAGACACCAAGTTTAGTCAGCAATGTATATCACTTAATTTACCTCAATCTTTTATTAAAAAATTAGCCCTCTCCCCTACTTTAGATATTTATTCTATTGAAGAACTTCATGCACAATACAGTAAAAACAATATACTTAATACGATGTTAGATTTTGGATTAACTAGTTTATATTGCCTTCCTTTAACTTTAGCCAACCAACAAAAAGGTGCACTATTGTTGGCTCATCGTCATGCCGATATTTTTAGTTCAGACAATATAGATTTATTTAAACGTATTGCTGATCGTATCACTATTGCAGTCGATAATATTGAGGCATATCAGCATGTATCAAACTTAAATCATTCCTTAACTAACGAAAATCGTTATTTATCAGAGGAAATTCATTTAATTGACTCTTATCGGGAAATTGTTGGTCAAAGTAAAGCAATTCAAAAAGTACTCGAACAAGTAGAAATGGTAGCCGATAGTGCTAGCTCAGTTTTGCTACTAGGAGAAACTGGTACTGGTAAGGAGTTATTTGCTAAAGCAATTCATCAACGTAGTTCGCGACGTAATAAAAGGATGATTAAAATAAATTGTTCAGCCGTTCCAGCTAACTTGCTGGAAAGCGAATTATTTGGTCATGAACGTGGTGCTTTTACCAATGCTAATACACAACGAATTGGTCGATTTGAACTTGCTCATGGCAGTACCTTATTATTAGATGAAATTGGTGATATTCCACTTGAGTTACAACCTAAGCTATTACGAGTATTACAAGAAAAAGAAATAGAAAGGTTAGGAAGTAATAAAACTATTCCAGTTGATGCTCGGGTGATTGCTGCAACTAACTGTGATCTTGAAAAAATGGTTGCGGATAAAACATTTCGTGCTGATCTTTATTATCGCTTAAATGTTTTCCCCATTCATATTCCACCACTAAGACATCGCAAAGAGGATATTCCTGCGCTAGCGCAATTTTTTACCCAAAAATTTGCTCACCAAATGAAAAGAGATATAGACAGTATTGCTTCATCAACATTACAACAATTATGTGATTACGATTGGCCTGGTAATGTTAGAGAACTGGCTAATGTTATAGAACGCGCAGTTATTTTAACTAAAGGGGCTAGCTTGAATTTAAATATGCAATCTTTTCTGGTTAACGATCACTCTCTATTGCAAGTACCCATCATCAGCAAAGTGCAACCACCAGACATAAGCAACCACCATTTTAATCATAACGATTTAATACAACGAGAAAAAATTATTCAAGTATTAAAAGAAACCAATGGCATTATTGCCGGGCCCAAAGGAGCAGCCGTCAGATTAGGACTTAAGCGCACAACACTGCTATCGAGAATGCAAAAACTCAATATTTCAGCCAAAGAAGTTATACAAGAAGAATAAAAGGGACGTATTTATGAGGCAATTATCACAAATCCCACCAATTGAGAAACTACTTAATCTTCCTGAGATTGCAAGCTATCACACTATTTTAAGCCGTACTATAGTTGCCGAGATAGTAAAAAATCAAGTTAATCATTACCGCAATGAACTTGTTCAAACTCATCAATCTGTCGATTTTGAAGTACTCCTACAACAAATTTTAGTTAGTTTAGCCTACCATAATCAAATTCGCATACAACCAATTATTAACGCGACAGGTATTGTAGTCCATACTAATCTTGGCCGTTCACCATTACCTAAAGCTATTTGGCAAGAAGTGGGTGACATTGTTTGTAACTATTCAAACCTTGAATTAAATCTGCTTAACGGTAAACGTGGCAATCGAATGGGGATGTTAAGCCAAGTATTGAAAGCTTACTTTGGCGGTGAAGCCAATATTATTGTCAATAACAATGCAGCAGCATTGCATTTTATTTTAAAAACTTTTGCACAAGGTAAAGAAGTTATCGTCTCACGTGGTGAACAAATTCAAATTGGTGGCGGATTTCGTATACCCGATATTCTAGCTGATTCTGGCGCAATTCTTCGCGATGTCGGCACCACCAATATTACTACCATTGATGATTACTTAGAAGCCATTAATGATAATACTGCAATAGTACTAATTGTTCATCAATCTAACTACTACATTGAAGGATTTAGCCAACAAGTTGATATTAAACAGCTTGCTGCTCGGTTACCTGAGCATATTATGTTAGTTGTCGATCAAGGTTCAGGTAATCATCTTTCTGCAATACCGAGCGAATTATCTGTTAATAATTATCTCAAAATTGAGCCAGATTTGATCTGCTTTTCTGGTGATAAAATTCTTGGCGGTCCTCAATCCGGTATTATTTTAGGTCAAAAAGATAAAATCGAAAAACTTGCCAAACATCCTATGATGCGGGTATTAAGACCCGGTAAAGAAACTTATGCAATATTAGAAAAAATATTAATTCATCGCTTGAATCATGATGGCAAAGCAGATAATCCCGTAGAGTCACTGATTAATCAACCAATAGCATGGCATTTGGCAAGAGCCAAGCAACTAGCCGAGATTGCACCAGACAAATTACTCTTGAACGCAACCAAATTTATGATTGGTGGTGGCAGCACACCTCGAGCGCAATTTGATACTTGGGCTATCTCCTTAAATAGTCGCCTTAGTGCTAATGCCTTAATTGAGCGTTTACGAAAGCATAATCCCCCTATTATCGGAGTAATACAAAATGATCAGGTTCAACTTTATCCAGTAACCTTATCTGATGAAGAGTTATTAATAGTTAAGGATTGTTTAATAACCTTAACCGCTGAGACCGATTTTTAATTACGATAAAAAAAATCATTATTGCTAATAATCAAAGGAGTAAACAATGGAAGATATCAAACTAACTCAATTTTCACACGGTGGGGGATGTGGTTGTAAAATATCCCCAGCAGTACTAACTGAATTATTAGCTAAGGTTCCAGTCGGGCCAATTCCACCAGCATTACTTATTGGAACTGAAACATCTGACGATGCTGCCGTGTACCAGCTAAATGATACACAAGCAGTCATTGCTACTACCGATTTTTTTACGCCAATTGTTGATAATCCCTTTGATTTTGGTTGTATCGCTGCAACCAATGCGCTATCTGATATTTATGCAATGGGGGGAACACCAATCATGGCACTAGCAATAGTGGGAATGCCGCTGGATAAACTGCCCAAATCAGCCATAAGTGATATTTTAACTGGAGGTGCCAATATCTGCCGTCAGGCTGGTATTCCTATTGCGGGAGGGCATTCAATTGATATTCTTGAACCGGTTTATGGACTAGTAGCAATTGGTGTGATTAATCCAAAACAACTAAAAAGTAACGCCGCCGCCCAACCTAATGATGTATTGGTGTTAACTAAACCACTTGGTATAGGCATGTTATCAGCAGCTTTAAAAAAAGGTCAACTAACTAATAACGACTATGCTGAGTTAATAAAATGGACAACTACTTTGAATAAAGTCGGCGCAGAAATTGCCACAATTGAGGGAGTTCATGCCATGACAGATGTAACCGGCTTTGGTTTAGCCGGTCACTTACTTGAAATGTGTCGAGCAGCCAGATGTCAAGCTGAGATCAGTTTTACCCAATTACCATTTTTAACCAGTGCCATCAATATTGCTAAACAAGGAATAGCAACTGGCGCTTCTAATCGAAATTGGCAAAGTTATGGTGATGCCATCAATTTAGCTCATTCGTTTGAATTGTGGCAACGGAATTTATTGACCGATCCACAAACATCGGGAGGGTTATTGATTGCCTGTAATGAAAATGCTTTACCACAAGTACAAGCAACAATTGAACGTTCACAAGGTAATCAAGGTTTTGTGGTAGGTAAAATAGCTTACAGTAATGTTACAGGTGGAGTATTGGTTAACCATTAATTAACCATTTCAATCAATTGATAACAGATAACTAACAATTAATATTGGTAAAGGGGATTGTATGAATGCAGTTATTGGAACCGCAGGTCATGTTGATCATGGTAAATCATCTTTAATTGAAGCACTTACAGGTATTCATCCGTCCCATTTACCACAGGAAATTGCGCGATCGATGACCATTGATCTTGGTTTTGCTTATTTTACGACAGCTGATCAGCAAAAAATTGGTATTATCGATGTCCCTGGTCATGAACGTTTTATCCGTAATATGGTAAAAGCCGTATGGGGTTTAGACTTAGTATTATTTGTGGTAGCAGCCGATGATGGTTGGGCGGCATTATCGACTGAACATTTACGCGTTATTGCGGCAATGGCAATTAAATCGTGTATTTTAGTCATTAGTAAAGCAGATTTGGTCGATGAACAACGCTTAAAACAAGTTGAAAATGATGCATTAGAGCATTTTTTAACCGAAATGGATCTTATTCCTGACGTAGTAAACGTAAGTAGTTATACCGGCACAGGAATAGACAGCTTAAAGCAAATGATCATTGATAAAATCAACCAGCTACAACAAAGGGAAAATTTAGATGACCAAGCACATCTTTATGTAGACCGTGTTTTTTCAGTCAATGGTATTGGTACCACTGTTACAGGCACATTGCGTGGTGGCGAAATTAATGTTGGTGATGTATTAACACTATTCCCAGGTAATCATGCTGTAAAAGTTCGCTCTCTACAAAGTTATCATACGCAACTTAATAATGCTAAACCTTATAGCAGAACAGCAATTGGTTTAAAACAGCTTAATAGAAAGCTGGTAACCAAAGGGAGTTGCTTAGTTGCCAATCCACAAGCTATTACGATTAGCACTGATTGGATTGTGCAATTAAACCCAACGTTTAGTGCCTCACTCAAAAAACAAAGTATTGTAGAAGTTGCTCTAGGTACGGCTCATGTATTAGCTAAATGTTATGTTTATGCGGAAGGGAAACTGGCTAGGTTACAACTGGTTGAATCTATTCCGGCTTTTTGGGGACAGCCATTATTATTGATTCAACATGGTGGTAGCCATATCATTGGTGCTGGGCGTGTGGTTTGGCTACAAAGCATTGATAGTAAAAAACGCAACCAATTACAAACGATTCTTACACAACTTACAATTAATAGTGCAAACATGCCCAATGCACAAATTATGTTACAACTGGCGCTCAATGGCTATAGTCAACAAAAAACTGGCGCAACTCCTCCGCCTGATACTTTAAAGTTAGGGGGATGGTGGATCACTGCCGAAAGCCAAATCTCACTAAAACAGCAATGTGATAATTACTTAAATAGTGTCGTGCATACGGTCTCAGTGGATGAACTAGCTCGAATAACCGGCTTTCCAACTACCTTAATTGAACTTATTGCCGAAGAAGCCTGCCAAACTAAACAGTGGCAAAAAATTGACGGCAATTTCACTACAGTGAGCCAGTTACAAGAGAGCCAATTACCTGCCAACCAACAACAATTACTTGATGATATAACTCAAGCTGGCGAGCAAGGCTATGATGCAGCAAAAACAACTATTGTGGGAATACGCCGATTATTACGCAGTTTAACTGAAAAACAACTTATTATTCCTACCGAAAATGATCTGTTTTTTACGCAAGAGATCTATCAAAATATTGTTGACAAAATTATGTCCGGCCGTAAATTAGCCCAACGATTTTCAGTAGCTGATGCACGCGATTGTACTGGACTATCACGCAAGCAACTTATTCCTCTACTTAACCGTTTAGAGCGTGATGGTTGGGTAAAACGAGTTGATAACGAGCGGGAAGTAATAAAAGAGTTTTTATCATAACACATTAATATGCAAGATTATTCAAGATATAGCATTTTGCGATAATTATATAAAAAGAACAAATTAGACTCATTATGTTGGCGGAAGAGGCAGGAATCGAACCTACCCCAGCCGATAGGCTGACAACGGTTTTGAAGACCGCGAAGACCACCAGATCTCATCAACTTCCATAGCTATCAACCTGTTAATAATAGCATAGACTAGCCCAACATTGTCAATTAAATTAATATATTAGTCATAGCTAATTTTAATGTGATATATAGCGTTGTACTTGCTATTTCTCTGCTCTGATCATAAACATTGGTGTAGAATGATAATTAAGTAATTCAACTTGATCCCAAACCTGCTTAGAAATATCCGTGTCAAGATAAATCTTACTAAATCCTAAATCAATCAGTTTCTGCACATCCCATTGTGGTCTTAATTCATGACTTAATGGTAATAATTTAGCAATACGCTCCATCTCAATGGTATCAGTTAACAAATAATGATCTGCCACATTTTTGATACGAGTGTTATTACGATCACGTTGATATGCAATATAGCGAGAAGGATCATATAAAAACAAGTACCAATTAGCATCAAAGTTTAATAATCGTCCCCCTTTTTTTAATACTCGTAACCATTCTTTATAACCATCTAATGGCTTATCTAAATCCCAAGTTACATTTCGCATGACAACTAAATCAAAAGTATTATCAGCAAAAGGGAGCGATTGAACATCTGAAAGCACTAATTCAATGTCCACTTGATAATGTTGAGCATTTTTATTTGCTTGTTCCAACATAGCTTGTGTCACATCTACTGCTGTCACATTATGTCCAGCTAAAGCTAATGTAATAGCCATAAAACCTGGCCCGGTACCAATATCCAAGACGTTTAAAACATCTTTTTTAGGTGCATGAGATAAAATCAGATTTTGCCAAATGATACGTTTTTCTGTAGCTAGTTCTTCTTGATTAGTCTGACTATAACCTTGAGCACGCTTACTCCAATAAGCAACAATATCTTGTACCAGACTATTGTTGTGGCCGTTATCTTGTTTACTGCACACACCCTCTCCCAATATTTTTATTTATTATTAGCGTTATTTAATTGACATTATGACGCATTTTTTACTTATCGATAATAGTATAAATTGAAATTGTCAAAATCCATTAACATTACTGTAATCATTAGCCATTTATTTGTTAGCTAAATTAAAGCCCATAATTACGTCTATTTAAATTATCGTGATAGTAAAGCCATTAATTGTAAGTTGAAAGGAGGCGATAATTTGACATGTATAATGTGACCAGCGAAAAGCTGGTCACAATTACTTTATTGCATTAATTGTTGTAATAAAGATAACACGGTTTGTGGAGCTTGGTTAGCTTGAGCTAATACTGCGGTACTTGCTTGTTGTAGAATTTGTGCATGAATCATATTTGATATTTCGGTTGCATAATCAGTATCTTCAATACGGCTACGTGAAGCTGATAGATTATTAATTCGATCATTAAGCTCGGTGATTATTGCTTCAAAACGATTTTGGTTTGCGCCAAGTTGTCCTCGATAAGAGTCAACCGTACTTATGCTTTCATCTATTTTTCGTAAAAAATCCGGAACGAGCGTTATGTCGAGGTTAGCATTGGAAAAATCTGAGAGAAGAATGTCAACATCACGCCATACATTAGACATATCCCATAATTCAACAGTTACTGTTTCTCTATCTAATGCTCCGACTTGAAAATCACACCTTCTAGGTTGGTATAATACAGCTAAGCCATTAAAAGTAACTTGTTTTACAATGCGTTCAATTTCTGCATTATGGTCTCTCATCTCATTGTAAATAGAGTATTTATCACCTATAGAGTTAGTTCCATTTAATGCTTGTACTGATAATTCACGTATACGTTGTAAATTATCATTAATTTGACTTACTCCACTTTCAACGGTTTGTATTAGTGAAATGCCATCATTAGCATTACGGATTGCTTGGGTTAAGCCACGAATTTGTGAAGTAAAGCGGTTAGCAATACCTTGACCTGCGGCATCATCCTTAGCACTATTAATGCGATAACCAGTTGAAAGGCGTTGAATTGAATTATTTAAAGCGTTTTGAGATTTGTTTAGATTTTGTCGAGCCATTAAAGACATGATGTTAGTATTAATTACTTGTGCCATTTCTTTATCTCCTAAAAAATAGAATTAGTTAAAATTACAAAGAATTAATAAATGTAAAACATGAATGTACTTATTGATGGAACGGATATACCATACAGTAGTCTATAAAAAGCTTTAAAGATTTTTATAAATACCTTTATCAAACATAAAATTGTTCATGGTTAATCTATCTAAAGAATAGACTTAAATTCAAATACGCAGTGCAATAAAAGAATGGTGATAATAAAAAAGGTAAGTCATTTATAATAATTAATCTGTCACCGACCAAAGTTGAGATTGCATCATGAAATATAAATAACTTACCTGTACAGAAAGATACCATATTTTTTACCTTAAGCATAGTGTTTGAAGAAAAATCATTGCTCAAACACCAGCAAGGTATGTATCGACTATTTATCGCAAACTCAAACACAATAAAAACCATCAAGGCTATTCCTACCATAGCATAGTAAGGCGCATAATATAGGAAACTCGATTCGCAGTTAGCTTTTGAACCTGCAATTAAATTTTATACTGAAACGTATGGCACTCCTGAAACTTTTTGACAAAAGGAACATCATTATGTTCCTTTTGTGTTATTAAACCCATCATCAACTAATGTAAATTAATTTCTTGTAACTTGACAGTTATTTAAAATCGCGTAACGATATAGTTATTGAATTTACTTAATTTAATATTACTACTATGAATGAAACTCATTTGTTTTACCCTGTTTCTCCCCTTGATTTCAGTGATGAACAGATAAATATTAATTATCTCAAGCAACAACTTGATGAGTTTCAACAATGGTCAATAACCCAATTCAAACATGATGTTGATATTGACATATTAGTACATTTACGAAGTTCGTTTATTGATCAGCTACTAAAACGATTATGGTATTACCATCAAATTCCTGATCATGTTTCATCACTATTTAAACGTAATCACATCGCCTTAATTGCTGTTGGCGGTTATGGTCGAGCAGAACTTCATCCTTTATCTGATATTGATATTTTGATTTTAAGTGATTTCCCATTGACTAATGATCTTGAAAAAAAGATTGGTAATTTAGTCCGTTTACTTTGGGATCTGCATTTAGATATTGGTCACAGTGTAAGAACATTAAAAACCTGTCTGCAAGAAGCTAAAAATGATATCACTATCATGACCAATCTAATTGAGTCAAGGATCATTTCTGGTAATGAGTCATTATTAAATGAGCTTCGTAAGCAAATTTTCAGCGATAAAATTTGGCCGTCCCCGGCTTTTTATCAAGCAAAAATTAAGGAACAGGAAGAACGCCATAAACAATATCATAGCACCAGTTATAATCTTGAACCTGATTTAAAAAATAGCCTGGGTGGTTTACGTGATATCCAAATCATCCAATGGATTGCCATTCGTCACTTTGGTCGAGAATTTTTACAAAAAATAGCTAATTTTAACTTTTTGTTACCTGAAGAGATCGAAGAATTTAAGACATGTCGTAAATTTTTATGGCGCATCCGTTTTGCTCTTCATTGTGTAATTAACCGTTATGACAACCGATTACTATTTGATCGTCAACTTAGTATTGCTACTATGTTAGGTTATAGTGGGGAAGGTAATACACCCGTAGAAAAGATGATGCATGATTATTATCGCATTGCGCACAATATTACCGAACTTAATCAAATGTTATTACAACTGTTTGATGAATCAATACTTGAACTTAATCCCAAAAATAAACCTTATGATATTGATGAGCATTTTCAAATAAGGGAAAAATTAATTGATGTTAAAGATAATAATATCTTTAATAAAAATCCTGTCATGATTATGCAGCTTTTCTATACTATTTTACTTAATCCGCAAGTTATCGGTCTTTATTCTAACACGATAAGGCAATTACGATCAGCAAGGGCAAAATTACCTAAATTGCTTTGTGAAGATCCTAAAGCCAGAGAGCTTTTTATGTTGATCATCAAACACCCTGATGCCATTAAAAAAGCCATTTTACCGATGCACCAATATGGAATTCTAGCTACTTACATCCCAGGTTGGAAGAATATTACAGGAATGATGCAATTTGATCTTTTCCATGTCTATACTGTTGACGAGCATACTATCAGGTTACTACTTGAACTAGACAGCTTAAAAACAGAAAGTGGCAAACAAAAACATCCGAGTAGTTCTAAAGTATTTGCCAAATTATCCAAACCTGAATTATTAATTATCACCGGATTATTTCATGACATAGGTAAAGGTCGACATGGCGATCATTCCGAAATTGGTGCTCACTTGGTTGCAGATTTTTGTCATTTGCATCAATTGGATATTAAAGATATTGATTTAATTGTCTGGTTAGTCCGATCGCATTTACTTATGTCAATAACTGCTCAAAGTCGTGATTTGCAAGATCCGGATGTTATTCGGGAATTTATTCAACAGGTAAAAAGTAAACGTCGTTTACAGTATTTACTTTGTTTGACTGTAGCCGATGTTTGTGCCACCAACGAAACGCTATGGAATAGTTGGAAGCAAAGCCTAATGCGTCAACTTTATTTGACAGTAGAACATTCTTTTGATTCTGGTATTCATCAAATTCCAGAGCAACGAAGTATTGCACGGCAACATAAACAAGAGGCACTAGCAATATTGCTAGAACAAGGTTATAACGAGTTAAAAATTAAAAATTTTTGGCAAGATTATCGAGTTGACTATTTTCTACGTTATACAACTGAACAAATTGTTTGGCATGCACAAAATTTATTACAACATGATTTGATGCAAACATTAGTATTGGTCAATTCAGATCCTTATCATGGTGGAAGTGAGATCTTTATTTATTCGCCGGATAAGCCTTATCTATTTGCAACAACCTGTAATGTACTAAACATGCATAATTTAAATATCCATGACGCACTCATCATTACAAATAAAAAAGGGTTTGCTCTTGATACATTTATTGTATTAGAACCAAATGGGCGAACTGTGCAACAAGATCGTCATTATGGCATTGTAACAGCGCTTGAAAAAGCATTACAACATCCTATTTATAAAGGAAGTAGGATAAAACCCCCTAAGCAACGTTTACGCTCATTTTCAGTACCAACTCAGATCAATTTTTTATCTGCTTTTAATGATAACCAAACATATATGGAACTCATTGCACTTGATAGGCCAGGATTACTTGCTTGCGTCGGTGAAGTATTTGCTGATTTAGATTTATCATTAAGTAGTGCTAAAATTGCCACTATTGGTGAACATATTGAAGATTTATTTATTTTAACTGATAAAAACAGTAAAGCTCTCAATGATAATACTTGCCAAAAACTACGCGAATCAATAATAACTGCTATTGACTCAATGAATTAATTTAATTAACTAAAGATAAAACTTATGCAATTTTTTATTATTTTGTTCCCCATCTTTTGTATTTTTATTGTCGGATTTATTGCGCAAAAAGTGTTAAATTTTGATGTCGCTAATCTCTCCAAAATGTCACTGTATGTGCTATCACCATTTTTAGCTTTCAAGACATTTTACACACATACTTTAACTACAGACTATTTGTTGTATATTTTTTATATTTTTGGCTTGTGTTTTGCATTAGTGATCATTGTGTCTATTTGGTCATTTATCATGAAATATTCAAGTAAAGAGCGCTGTGCCATGATTTTAAGTTCCTGTTTTATGAATAATGGTAATTATGGTACACCAGTATTGTTAATATTTTTTGGCTCAGTTGGATTTGATCTTGGTGTAATTATGATGGTGTTACAGCAATTTGTAATGAGTACAGTC
Source organism: uncultured Gilliamella sp. (assembly GCA_945271295.1). GTDB lineage: Bacteria > Pseudomonadota > Gammaproteobacteria > Enterobacterales > Orbaceae > Gilliamella. The sequence goes on from CALYPG010000002.1 coordinate 105,785, forward strand.
GGCATATATTATGCGGCTAAAGGCAGTGCACGTAATGATATTGTCGGTCAAAAAGATGTAATTAAGAAAGTTGTTCGTATGCCTGTTGCTTATGGTGCTTTTTTAGGAATTATTTTCCAGTTATGTCATATACCATTGACCAAATCAATTATGACTTCTATTGCTATGATAGGTGATGCATCAGTTGTTATTATAATGATTATTTTAGGAATGCAACTAGCTAAAATAAAAATCAAACAGATCAATTATTCAAAAGTTTCATTTGCATTATTAACTCGTATGGTACTTTCTCCTATTGTGGCGCTAGCTATGGTTTCTATAATGCCAATTGAGCCTATCTACAAACAAATTTTAATTGTACTTGCTGCTATGCCTACGGCAGCGAATACTACCCTTATGTCAGTTCAATTTGATACACATCCTGAATTAGTTTCTAGTGCCACCTTTATTAGTACAATAATAAGTTTGATAACGTTGCCAATTGTTTTATGGTTAGTTGGGGCACCCATACCATTTTAGCATTAAAAGATTATTCTCATTATAAAGAGCGATACAGGCAAATTTAAAAACCGTTCTTTTTATAAACCTCATCTGGGTTTTTTCCAGTACGCAGGTTTTTATTTAATCCATTAATTTGCTTCATCTCTTCAATTGTAAGTTCAAAGTCGAAGATGTTAGCATTTTCCGCAATGCGATCGGGATGACTTGATTTAGGAATAACAATATAACCATTTTGAAGATGCCAGCGTAGTGTTACTTGTGAGGCAGATTTATTGTAATTATCGCCTATCTCAACTAACAAAGGATCATTAATAACTTTATTACGCGCTAGTGGTGACCATGCCTCAATTGCAATCTTTTGCACACGTAAATAGTTTACTAATTCAACTTGTGTTAAATAAGGGTGAATTTCAATTTGATTAATCATCGGTTTGATATTGGCTTTAGTCGCTAGTAATTCCAAATGTGAAATATGAAAATTACATACACCAATAGCACGTACTCGTTTATCTTCATAAAGCGTTTCTAACGCTTTCCAAGTATTAAAAAAAGTATCACTTAAAGGCCAATGTACTAAAAATAAGTCCAGGTAATCAAGTTGTAAATCTTTTAATGATTGCTCAAAACTCGCTAATGTTTTTGCATAACCTTGATTACTATTATCAACTTTACTAGTAATGAACAATTGTTTACGATCCACACCACATTGCTTAAGTGCTTGTCCTAGTTGCTTTTCATTTTGATAAAGTTGAGCCGTATCAAAAGCACGATAACCAACTTTTATCGCTGCATTGATTGCTCTAGTTAACTCTTCTGTTTGGGTTAATTTATAAGTACCAAAACCGAACTGTTCCATAGATACATGATTAGTTAAAACAACTTTATTATTTATAGAAAAATTCATGATTAGCACCTTATATTTTATGTAAATAGAATTTGTTATCTATAAATATTATCAATAAATTGAATCAGGGTTAAGATTAATTTTCACCCAGCCATTCTTTTTCAAACTTTTTTACAAACTGCACTAAAAACTCATGCCTTTGTTGAGCTATTTTTTTACCTGTTGTTGTATTCATCATATCTTTAAGTAAAAACAGTTTTTCATAAAAATGATTAATTACGGTATTAGGTTGTTTATAGCTAGTTTCAGTAAGTTCAGTTCGGGGAGGGGTATTGGGATCATGCATGATATTATGTTTATGACCACCATAATAAAATGTACGACCTATGCCAATTGCGCCAAGCGCATCTAGGCGATCAGCATCTTGCACTATTTGCCCTTCTAAAGACAATTTTCGCTTATGGTTAAGATTTTTGCGGTAGGACATATTTTCAATAATATCAAAAATATGTTGAGTTTCATCGTCGCTTATATTTTGTAGTTGCAAAAAATCATGTAATTGAGCTATTGCCACCTCTACATCAAAAACAACTTTTTCATCAATGACATCGTGTAAATAAGCACTTAAAATAACAACAAAATAATTAGCATTTGGTTCATCTTCCAAAATTAACTGTGCTAATCTAACTACACGTTCGATATGGGCCATATCATGTCCGGAAAAGTCATTCGCTAATTTTTGTTTAACAAATGATTGGATATTTGATACGACCTTTTGTTGGTGTGTCGTCATTTTAGTATTTATTCTATTATTCATTTTATTTGCAGGTTCCAACTATAGATAAAATTTATGAAATATTGAGGCAACATCTATGCTAAGTGGTTACTAAATATATCTCAAGTAGCGTACCGGTATTTTCTTTCGATTTTTTTATTAAAAATGCAAGGTTAAGCATTTAAATTATCAGTAAGCCATGATTTTGATAAAACTACTCACGCCTAGGGTAAATTATTTTGGATATGATTGATAACGCCAGCAATAAACAATTAATCAATTCACCAATAAAAAATAAATAAAAAACGGTAAATACTCGGTTAAACCATCATCAAAAATGACTATTTTTTGCGGACACGGACTTTTCCTTCTGATAATAAAACTCCACATAAGGTAAATAACGTGCCAATGGCAGCAATCCAAGTGAAAGGTTCATGTAAAATAATCACTGCGGTAATAATGGTAAGAATAGGAACTAAATAGATATAAATACTGATTTTAACGGCACCCACTAGTTTTACCGCATAATTCCAAGACGCAAAACAGATGGCCGAAGCGCCAACCCCTAAAAATAGAATATTAAGTACATTGACTGGTTTGGTAAAACGCACTAAATCTAATTCAAAATTAAAAATATACAATGCTGGCAGCATTAACATTAAGCCATAAAAAAAGAAGCGCCGGGTTAATAAAATGATGTTGTAACCATAATTACTACTTTTTTTAGTCAGAATTGAGTAACAGGCCCAAAACACACAAGCGAAAACGGCAAGTAAATCGCCAAGTGGATTGACGGACAAAACAAATTTACCATTGAAGGTAATTAATGCGATACCAATAATAGCAAATATGCAACCAAAATAAAAACTTTTGCCTGGCTTTTCAGCTTTTAAAAAGAATATGGCTAAAATCGCAGTAAACACTGGCGCTAGCGTTGTAATAACACCCACGTTTGAGGCGGTGGTATAAGTTAATGCTATATTTTCACATAAAAAATAACAAGTTACGCCACAAAATCCTGCGCACATAAATAACAACTCTTGCCTAATTCCCCGCCAAACAAACAAGCGTGGAGATAAAATCCACAACGTGAGATAACCTAGTGTAAATCGTATAAACAAAATTTCAATTGGTTTAAAATCAGTCAATAATACTTTGGTGGCAATATAGGTTGTACCCCAAATAAACACGGTCATTAATGCAATAAGATGCCCTTGGGTTCGTTTAGATAATAACATGAAGGTTTTCTCTGCTCACATAAAAATTATATTACCAAGCATAAATCATTTTTTAATGCTCAACACACATTAATAATATCTTTTAAAACAAATTATAATAATATTTCTAAACAGACTTGATAATGGATAAAATAACGCTATTTTAAATAGAGAAATACTAACTTTCCATTTAGTTTTGTGCAATTATTTTTGCTACAATCAAGAAATTAAACTATTAAAAAATGAGTTAATACCTTTTAATATTTAAACCAAGACAAATTTAAGGCAAAAAAAATCCACTCAGAAAGTATGAGTGGAGGGCAAAAAAATGAAAAAACGTAATCTGTATATATAGACAAGCTAAATATTAAAAAGTTCAATTTAATTTGAAATATTTTTATATTTTTAATAGAAAAATATTCAACATGTTGATTTTATTAATTAATATATAGTTATTTTTTTATTGCAAATCTCAAGTTTAAATACTAAGTCAGAATTTTAACTGAAAATAAGAGTGACACTAAAAAAGGTCAGTCATTTCTTATGAGGAATAAGATATTGAATATTATTAATAAAAAGCTTGATGAATTACAGCCCGATAAGAACAAAAAAGCGCTTAAATTAAATGTTTAAAAAAATTATATCTATATTAAAAAATAATAATTTCATTAAAAGATTGGATAAATTTTAGTTGATTTATATAAGAGACACTATCAGTAAAACGACATGCCGGTAATGTTAACGGACAGCTAATACAGCTAAAACATCGTTCAAAAACACAGCTCAAGTATAAAACACCGTATTAAACCATTTACTAATTATATTCGCAGTTAGCTTTTGAACCTGCATTAAATTTTATACTAAAACGTATGGCACTCCTGAAACTTTTTGACAAAAATCTTATTTAAATTGCTTTGTTACTGCACATCTTAGAAAGTGTTCACCTGTTAGATAAAACACTGGATACCTCAGAGAGAATAAATATTTATTACTATTCAACTATTAATCACGCCGATCCTTGCCAAAATATTAGACAATGCCCACCGCTATATGCTTGGTATTTTGATAATATTGTTGTTCATATTGCTGTGGCGATATCCAACCATTGATAGAATGACGACGAACCCGATTATAATAAATTTCAATATATTCAAATAGTGCTTTATTCGCTAATTCCCTCGTTTTGTGGTAATAATCATGTCACAAATAAGAAGATATTAAAGCGTAAATGTTCTGATCATGATAAATTCCATTTAAATACTCAGCTTGTTTAAGTGTGCCTTCATAACTAAAGCCACATCTGTTAGCAACTTGATTACTTTTGTTATTATTAACCGAGCATTTAATCACAAAACGCTTAATAATTCGTTTTTCAGCATAATATCTGGTTAATGCGTTAATCGCTTGGGTCATAATACCTTTTCCTTGCAATCGACTATCTAACCAATAACCTATATAGGCCGTTTTATTGGTTTTATCTATCTGATTAAAAGAAAGTATGCCGATGGGATTATCATCAAGTAAAATTACATAAGTCTTGGTTAAGTCTTTTCGATGTCCAACTAAACAATTATCTAAAAAATTAGCTGTATCTGCTTCATTAGTCACATATTTTGGCCAAGCCATAAATTGACTAAAATAGTCTTGATTAAATTTTATAACATTATATAAGGTGCTATTATATTCTTTAGCCGGCGGTTTAAGCCTGATATGTTCATTTACGAAAATGCTTTCCGGGTTGATACTCTTCATATCTTCCTTTATCTTTTTGATATTCTGAGTTTATTAAAAATTAGTATAGGAAAACCATAAATAATATCAACTGTTAAAATTATATAATTTCAATTTAGTGCCATATGTCCAGGTTGAAGATATGATAACAGATGTTTATCTTTTTTTAAGACAAGATTAGTTTCTATACAAATTATAACTTTTTTATCATATTACATAAATAATTTAAGTTAGGTATACCAGCCTAACTTAATTATTTACCAAGTCGTTTATATAGTCTTTCCGGACGACCAATTTTTCCATGATTAAGTTCTACTGTTAATAATTTAGTTTGTACACAATATTCTAAATATCGCCTAGCTGTCGTTTTACTAATTTGCGCTTTTTCAACAATTTCATCAACTGTTTGAGCTTTATTTGTTTGCATAAACAAATCTTTAATTTTTTGTAAGGTGATTTCTTCAATTCCTTTTGAATGGCGATTAATATCAACAAAATCTTTTGTTTGCAAATTGAAAAGCTCATCAATTCGCCTTTGGTTAACATGTTTTTGTAAACTTTGACGATATAAAAAAAGTTCAAATCGTTCAAGTGAATGTTTTAACCGTTGATAAGATACTGGTTTAATCAAGTAGTCAAAGGCACCAAAGCGAATAGCTTTACTACAAGTGTCCATGTCACTAGCAGCAGTAATAAAAATTACATAACAATCAAGTTGATTATTAATAATATCCTCAAAAAGTTCTATCCCTTTACCATCAGGCAAATAGTTATCGAGTAAAACTAAAGTTGGTTTAAGTTTTTCCACCATTATTTTTGCTTCTGTTAGATTAGAGGCAATTCCAATGACTTCAATTTTTGTATCTCTCTGAATAAAATCCGCATTTAATTCTGCTAAAATGGGTTCGTCTTCAACAATAAGTGCTTTAATGGTATCTTCTTTTACATCGTTCATACTTTTACCTCTTGTTATTATTTTGGTATAAAAATAGAAAAAATCGTGCCGTAAGGTTCATTATCTTCAAATGTAATATAACCATTTGCTTTTTTCACATAGGTCGAGACTAAATGTAAACCTATGCCATGTTCTTTTGCATTTTGAGATGTAACACCAGGTTCGAATATTGAATCGCGAATGCTGTCATCCACCCCACATCCCTGATCACTAACTTCTAATACAATTTCATCAGTTGCATCATTAAGATATAAAAATATGGTTTTATCACCAAGACTATTTTTTAAACAGGCATTGAATGCATTATCCAGCAAATTACCTAAAATTGACATGAATTCAGTTTCAGTAATTGCTGCAGGTAAACTATTTAATTGACATGCAGGGTCAAATATCAGTTGTAAACCGATTTCATGTGCTTTCGAATACTTACCAATTAATAAACCACAAATAGCAGGGACTTTAAAATGTTCAGTAATAAAATCTAAATTTTTCTGATTATCTGCAGAATGCAGTGCTATAAATGCTTGTGCATCATCATAACGTTTCATATAAATTAATCCCGACAATGTAGCCATCCAATTAAGATGTTCGTGCCTTAATGCCCGTAAGTTATCTACATATTGGGTAATTTGTGTTAATTGCATACTTAATAAATTAATATCATTAAAATTACGAAAGGTAATAACCCACCCTTGAATTTGATCATCAATCATCACTCTAATTCGGTTGGCAATAACAATGATATTGTTGAAATAACATATATGATCGTGTATATCTTTGGTTTGATTTTCTCGACCATATAAAAAATCAGTTGATTTAATAAAATCACATAATTTATGATTAAGTAGTTTATCATCACTGATTTTGATATCTAACATCTGCCTAGCTGATTGATTAATATTGATAATTTTATAATTAAGATCAATTGCAATAATTCCCTCGAAAATAGATTCCATAATCGATTTTTGGCTTTTTACCAATAAGGCAATTTCTTTCGGTTCCAAATTGAACATTTGTTTCTTAATTTCTTTGGCAAACCAGAATGAAAAAATAAATAACGCAAAAAATAATAACGAACAAAAAGAAATGAATGGAATAAATTGTTTTTTATGTAATGCATATATGTCATCAATCATATAGCCGACTGATACAATACCAATAACTTTTCCTTGCTCTAGTATAGGAGCCTTACCACGTAATGCTAAACCAAGCGAACCTTTACTAATTGTTATGCTACTATTACCACTAAGTACTTCTTGATTATCGCCACCAATCATTGGCATATATAAAGGGCTTTTAGCTGTATGAAATAAACGATAAGCGCGATCATCACCAATAACAATATAACTAGCATCACTTTGTTCAAAAATATCGGAAACTAATTCAGCGATTTTATTAATATCTTTTTTTTCAACATATTCGATTAAACTTGGAATTACGGCTAACTCTTTAGCTTGAATCTCTGCTTTGTTTCCTAAACTTCGATATAACTCATTTTCTGTAGTATTCCAAATGTAGCTCTGCAAAAGCGCAAGGATTACTAACGAAAAAAGTAACAAAGATAAAAATAATTTAGTAGTAAATGAGACCGGAACTTTTTTTCGCATTCTTACTCTTGTTTTTTGGCTTTATATTTGTGCAAGAGTGTATCACAGCATTAAAAAACATAGAGCCTTTAAAACCATAAAAACCACAGTTAAATTATGATTTATATCACAAAAATTGTATTTGTATTTTGTCACCATATGGGCCATTCAAATCAAACAAACAATTTTGGAGATATATAAAATATGGTTGATCTAAACCCAACAACAAAGGCACAGGAAACCCAAAAAGTGAATATGGCGGATGATACTTATCTAAAAAGTAACCATTGGCCTTATGGATGGTGGAAGCTCATGGATAATTATAAAATAGGGGTGATTCCTTTACCACTATTTATTATAGCCGGTATTATGATTTTCACTGAAGTGTTAGTAACAGGTAAATTACCTAGTGAAATCGTAGTAATGGTGGTAACGTGTGCTTTTTTTGGTTTCCTATGTGGGGAAATCGGCAAAAGGTTACCTATTGTAGGTAAAATGGGCGCGGCGGCGATTTGTGCAACATTTATTCCGTCAGCATTAGTATATTATGGTATTTTACCAACCCCAATCGTACAGGCGACAACAAAATTCTATAAAGATACCCATATTCTTTATTTATATATTTGCTGTATTATCGTTGGTAGTATCATGAACATGGATAAGAAAACGCTTATTCAAGGGTTTTTAAAAATATTTGCGCCAATGGTATGTGGTGAAATTGTTGGTATGTTAGTTGGTGTTGGCATAGGTTATATTTTAGGTTTATCGCCATTTGAGACTTTCTTTTTCCTAGTATTACCAATTATGGCTGGTGGTGTTGGTGAAGGCGCAATTCCGTTATCAATTGGTTATGCTTCTATTTTAGGTATGGAGCAAGGTGATGCTCTTGGTCGTGTTTTACCGATTGTAATGTTAGGTGGCTTAACGGGTATTATTTGTGGTGGGGTACTTAACCGTTTAGGTAAAGCCTATCCTCATTTGACAGGGAATGGTAGATTGTTACCCGCTTCTGAAGAAAATGAAATCACTAATAACAAAACTACTAAAGCTGATTCAGTTATTGATGTAACTACTTTTGCTTCAGGTGTATTGTTAGCAGCTATCCTTTATATGATTGGTATGATTGGACACAAATTAACGGGTATTCCCGCACCTGTTGGAATGTTATTTGCTGCCGTAATTGTTAAATTGGCTTCTGCGGTTTCACCAAAAGTATTAAGTGGTTCACAAGTTGTGTACAAATTCTTCCAAACTTCAGTAACTTACCCAATTCTATTTGCGGTAGGTGTAGCAATTACCCCTTGGGAGAAAATTGTTGCCGCATTTACTATTGTAAATCTAATAGTAATTATTTGTACTGTAGTTAGCTTGGTTACAACTGGTTTTTTTGTAGCTAAAAAACTTGGTATGTATCCAATTGATGCAGCCGTAATTTCATGTTGTCAAAGTGGTCAAGGTGGAACTGGTGATGTAGCAATTTTAACTGCTGCCGAACGTATGGAACTTATGCCATTTGCGCAAATTGCAACACGTATTGGTGGTGCAATTAATGTATCAGTTTCGTTACTGATTCTTGGTAATTTCTTAGTTTAATTCGTTATGTTTTATAAGACAATCTTAGTTAATAACTAAGATTGTTGATTTTATTTATACAATCGCAATTCATACAATAAGCTTTTAACTTTTAAGGAGTTTTTATGAAGCTGGTCAGTTATCTTATCTCAGGAAAGGCTAGTTTTGGTCTATTAACTAACAATGGCATTGTTGATTTAGGCCAAAAATTAAGCAATAAATATGTAGATTTAAAATCGTTTCTTGCAGATAAAGATGGGTTATCTATTGCCAAGACCTATTTAAATGAGCCTAGTGATATTAATGAACAACAAATTACTTATTTACCGGTTATACCTAACCCAAATAAAATTTTATGTGTCGGAATGAATTATGCAGAAAAACGTGCAGAATTTAATGAAACGAGCTCAGCTCCAACATTATTTGTTCGTTTTCCGGATTCTCAAACAGGCCATAAAACTAATATTATTAAACCAGCAATTACTAATGAATTAGATTACGAGGGTGAATTAGCGATTATTATTGGTAAAGCTGGCTTTCGTATTGACGAAAAAGATGCTTTATCATATGTTGCAGGCTATAGTTGTTATATGGATGGTTCGATTCGTGACTGGCAATATACTTGGTTTACTGCTGGTAAAAATTGGCCTAGTACCGGTGCATTTGGTCCTTGTTTAACTACTAGTGATGAAATCCCAGATCCAACTACTTTAACCTTAACCACTTATTTAAATGGTAGGGAAATGCAACACGATTCAGTGAAAAATCTTGTTCATTCTGTACCAGAATTAATCGCCTACATTAGTACATTCACCCATTTATCTCCAGGTGATGTAATTCTTACTGGTTCACCAGGTGGAGTTGGTAAAAAACGTAATCCGCCAGTATTTATGCAAGATGGCGATATTATAGAAGTTGAAATTACTAATATTGGACGTCTAACTAACTTTGTTGTTGCTGAAAAAAGGTAGTTTTATGTACGATGCAGTTGATTATTTAGTTGTTGATATTTCTAAATCTGAAGTAGCACAAAAAGAAATTAAATATTTATTATCAATATCAAATCTTGATTTAGATTCACAAGCGACTATCTTTGTAGTGGCTAAGATGAATAATAATATCATTGCCTGTGCAGGTATTGATCATAATATTATTAAATGTGTTGCAATTCATCCAGACTATAGAGGCAATCAACTTAATCTTACTTTAATCGATAAAGTCATAAAATATGCTAATGAAAATGGCTATTTTCACCTGTTTTTGTACACCAAACCTGAAAATAAAGATTTTTTTAAAGGATGTGGCTTTTTCCCAATTGTTGAAATAACTGATTTAGTTGTTTTGATGGAAAATAATCCGGTTGGGATAAAGCAATATTGCAAACATTTGAGCACACAACGAAAAGAAGGAGCAAAAATTGGCAGTATTGTGATGAATGCTAATCCCTTTACTAAAGGTCATCAATATTTAATTCAATACGCAGCAAGTCAATGTGATTGGTTACATGTCTTTGTGGTTAATGAAAATGTGTCATTATTTCCATTTGATGTGCGTTTACAATTAGTCAAAGAGGGTTGTAAGGGAATAAACAATGTCACTGTACACCCCGGTTCATCATATATAATCTCCAAAGCAACTTTTCCATCTTATTTCTTAAAAGATAAGACCAAAATTGATTATGCTTATATGGGCATTGATTTGCTAATTTTCCGAGATTATATAGCGCCTGCTCTAAATATTACTCATCGCTTTGTTGGTAGTGAGCCTTATAGTGAAGTAACGCGGGCTTATAATGAAGCTATGTATTATTGGTTACAAGACATAACTTTAGATCAATATCCAACTATTACCGTAGTAGAAATCCAACGAATAGCCGAGGGTAAATCAGTAATATCAGCATCATTAGTTAGGAAGTTACTTGTAGCAAAACAATATGAACCGATTAAAAAATTAGTTCCACCTTCTACTTGGGCATATTTATCTACTCATATGGTTGAATCAACCAATTAATTCGTTTTAAAAAGGTAACAAAATGAAAATACAAAAAGAAGCCATGGCAGGAACTCTCGAATCAAGTGATTTGTTAGTGAAAGTCATACCCAATACGGGAATAGAAATTGTTATTAATAGTGATGTTAATAAGCAATTTGGTGATCAAATACGCGCAGTTGTAAATCAAACATTAAACGATCTTAATGTAACAGATGGTTTAATTATTATTGATGACAAAGGTGCACTTGATTGTGCTATTAAAGCAAGAGTACAGTGTGCAGTTTTACGTGGCGCAAACGAAGAAAACTTAGATTGGAGTAAATTACTATGAAAAAATTACGTCGAAGTATGCTGTTTCTTCCTGGTGCCAACGCTGCGATGTTATCAACATCTTTCGTGTACAAACCTGATTCAATCATGTTTGACCTTGAAGATGCGGTTTCAATTAAAGAGAAAGATTCTGCTAGATTATTAGTCGCTCAAACGTTGCTTTTGCCTGTTTATAAAGAGCATGGTATCGAAACTGTCGTTAGAATCAATGCGCTAAATACTCCTTTTGGTTTAAAAGATCTTGAAGCAGTTGTAAGAGCTGGCGTGGATGTTGTTCGTTTGCCTATGACTAATTCTGCTGATGATATTCATGAATTAGAAGCACATGTTGAAAGAATCGAAAAAGAATGTGGCCGTGAAGTGGGTAGCACAAAATTAATGGCTGCGATTGAATCAGCGGTAGCTGTAGTTAATGCCGTTTCAATTGCTAAGTCATCTCCTCGTTTAATAGGCATTGCGTTAGCTGCATTTGACTACCTTGTAGATATGCAAACTGAACGTGGTGACGGTACTGAATTATTTTATGCGCGCTGCGCCGTTTTACATGCAGCTCGTGTAGCTAAAATTGATGCCTTTGATGTGGTTTACTCTAATGTTAATGATGATGAAGGCTTCTTAAAAGAAGTAAGTTTGATCAAAAAATTAGGTTATAACGGTAAATCACTGATTAATCCTAGACAAATAGAACTATTGCATAATGCTTATGCACCAACAGCTGCAGAAGTTGAACATGCGAAAAAAGTGGTTGAAGCCGCAGAAGAAGGGGAAAGAAATGGGCTTGGCGTTGTTTCTTTAAATGGCAAAATGATTGATGCTCCGATTATTGCTAGAGCTCAAAAAGTTATTGAGCTAGCCAAATATTCTGGCGTCCGTAAAGAAATTTGATAGGATTGAAAAATGACTACTTCTATAAACAAAAAAATTGATGACTTGCTTAAACAGCATCCAGAGCTCAAAAATATTGCACCATTTGTTGATGCCAATGCTACTACACCTTATTTAAAAGATGAATCAAAATATACCCGTAAATTATGTGCATCAATCGAACAAGCAATCGAAAAATGTGAATTACGTGATGGTATGACTATCTCTTTCCACCATGCGTTTCGGGAAGGCGATAAAGTCATTAATAAAGTGGTGGAAATCATTAGCAAATTAGGAATTAAAAATCTAACGCTGGCTTCTAGCTCATTATTAAGTTGTAACTCAGCCTTAATTCCCCATATTGAAGCTGGAGTGATCACTAAAATTTACACTTCAGGTTTAAGAGGAAAATTAGCTGATGCAATTTCACATGGTTTAATGGATAATCCTGTACACATTCATTCTCATGGTGGACGCGTAAAATTAATCCAAAGTGGTGAAATTAATATCGATATCGCCTTTTTAGCTGTTTCAACTGCTGATGAACAAGGTAATGCTAATGGTGTGTCAGGTAAATCACGATGTGGTGCATTAGGTTATGCGATGGTTGATGCTCAGTTTGCCAAAAAAGTCGTGTTACTTACTGAAGATATTGTTGATTACCCTAACTATCCAGCAAGTATCCGTCAGGATCAAGTTGACTACATTGTTAAGGTAGATGAAGTTGGCGATCCAACTAAAATAAGTGTAGGTGCTGCCCGTATTACCAGCAATCCACGTGAACTTATGATTGCTCGTTATGCTGCTGATGTAATTGAACATTCTGGTTATTTTAAAGATGGATTCTCCATCCAAACTGGCTCTGGCGCATCTTCAACTGCGGCTACGCGTTTCCTTGAAAATCGTATGCGAGCTAAAAACATCACTGCTGCATTTGCATTAGGTGGTATTACGGCAAGTATTGTTGATTTACATGAAAAAGGTTTGGTTAAACGTCTACTCGATACCCAAAGTTTTGATGGTACCGCTGGACAATCTTTAGCAAAAAATAAAGATCATATCGAAATTTCTACTAACTTTTATGCAAATCCGGCATCAAAAGGAGCAAGTTGTGATGAACTAGATATTGTTATCCTAAGTGCTTTAGAAGTTGACCTAGACTTTAACGTTAATGTATTAACTGGTTCTGATGGTGTTATGCGTGGTGCTTCTGGTGGTCACTGTGATACTGCGGCAGGTGCAAACTTAACTATTATCGTGGCGCCATTAATTCGAAGCCGTATACCAACCGTAATTAAAAAAGTTACTACTGTTGTAACTCCTGGTGAAAGCGTTGATGTTCTAGTTACTGACCATGGTATTGCTGTTAATCCAGGTCGTCCTGAAATTGCTGAGCGTCTTAAAGCAGCTAATTTACCAGTAATGTCAATAGAGGAACTATACCAACGAGCTGTTGCCTTAACTGGTGAACCGCGTCCAATTGAATTTAATGATAAGATTGTTGGTATTGTACATTTCCGTGATGGATCAATCATTGATGTAGTTCGACAAGTTAAAGATTAACGTCTATAGTGATTGTAATAGCATAACATTTTGTAATGTTATGCTATTATTTGTTTATGCTGAATAATATGTTAATAAATTTTAATGATGGTCAACCCATTGACTTAGCGCAGATGCTATTAGCGAAGGAAAAACGAGTAGAAAATCAGAAATTGATGCTTAATCGTTATAACTATCCTCTTATCTCTTTAAGTATAGTTATTCCTGGGCCAATTAAAAATAGCAGTGGTGCTAATTTCTTATTCAAAGAAGCAATCAAAGCACTACATGATGGTTTTACAGAAAACGCTCTTTTAGTAATTGATGAGCAACATTATCACTCTATAGCCGGAGCAGAAGCTATTATGTCAGTGAAATGCTCTGTCAATAAATTAAAACAGTATTGTATAAATATTGAAGAAAATCATCCATTAGGACGTTTATGGGATATTGATGTTATAGATCCAATCACCCAGCAGAGTCTTTCTCGTTATGAATTTGAACATCACGCCAGGCAATGCTTAGTTTGTCAGGATATGGCTAAAGTATGTAGTCGAGCAAGGCGACATTCATTAGATGACATTTTTTCTGCTATGGAAAAGAAAATTAATGATTATTTAATAAATACGCCTGTCTAATATTTAAAAGCAACAATTCAAACAGAACTGTTGAGATTAAATATTATGTTGTATATCATTATTATCAATCCAATTTAATCAAGATTATTTAAATTGTTGTTAGTGCTTGCTCCAAATCAGCGAGCAAATCGCTAATGTCTTCAAGACCAACGGAAATACGTAATAATTGATCTGAGATACCTGCTATTTTTCTAGCTTCAGCAGTAATCCCCGAATGCGTCATCGTTGCAGGATGGCAAATAAGACTTTCTACTCCACCCATCGATTGGGCTAAGGTAAAAATATTCAGCGCTTTTAAGAATTTTGGCATAGCATCTGGTTTATTTATTAATTCAAAACTTAATAAGGAACCAAAACCTTTTTGCTGTTTTTTAGCAATTTCATGACCTAGGTTTGAAGGTAAAGAAGGATGATATACTTTGGCAATTTTTGGATGATTAACCAAGAATTCAACCACTTTTTGTGCATTTATTTGTTGTAATGTTACACGGGCAGCAAGTGTGCGTAATCCACGTAATAATAAGTAACTATCAAAGGATGAGGTTAATGTGCCAATATTATTTGCCCACCATAAAACATCTGTTGCTAGCTTTTGATCTTTAAAGACTAAAATCCCCGCTAATAAATCCGAATGTCCATTTAAAAATTTAGTACACGAATGGGTAACAATATCTGCACCAAGCTCTAAAGGTTTTTGTAAAATTGGAGTCATAAAGGTATTATCTACCAACACTAAAGCCCCTACTTCATGAGCTTGTTTAGCAATTTCTTGAATATCGACTACACGTAATAATGGATTACTTGGTGTTTCAATTAATACTAGTTTAGGTTTTAAGCATAACGCTTCTTTCAACGCTATTTGATTTGATTGATCAACAAAATTTGCCTTAAAATAACCACGTTGACTTAAGCTATTAAAAAGACGATAGCTACCACCATAGCAATCATGTGGTGCAATAACTAAATCATTAGGAGTCAAAAGTGCTATGCTAATTAAATGAATTGCAGACATACCACAATTAGTTAGAATTGCATCGACACCACCTTCTAATTTAGCTACCGTTTCTTCAACTAAACGTCGGCTTGGATTTGTTTTTCGTGCGTAATCAAACTCTCTTGGCTTTGCAAACTCTTGATAACGGAAGCAAGTAGAAGGAGTAATAACAGGGACAACACTTCCATATTGTTCATCAGTATTTAATCCACCACGTACTGCAATAGTTCCTTGATTTAAATTGTCAGATTGAATAGTCATAGTCACATCCCTAAATAGCACTTATAAGTCGAATAAACCAATATGACAAGAATAGCACATCTGATTAAGACGTCAACATGTCTAGACGTCTAACTATCTTGGTGTATAGTTTGCAGCAAAATAAAAAAAAAGATAAAATTACCCACATTATTTGTGTTGTGATTTTGGTGAAAAAATATGATGAAATGGAATGGTGAATATATAAGTCCTTATGCAGAGCATGGTAAAAAAAGCGAGCAGGTCAAAAAAATTACTGTATCAATTCCGTTAAAAGTATTAAAAATATTGACCGATGAACGAACTCGACGTCAAGTTAATAACTTACGCCATGCCACTAACAGTGAACTATTATGTGAAGCTTTTTTGCATGCATACACAGGCCAACCTTTACCATGTGATGAAGACTTACAAAAAGATCAAAATGATGGTATTCCTAAACAAGCACAAAAAATGATGCGTGATTTAGGCATTGATCCGGAATTAATTGATCCAGAATTATTAGAGAATTAGTTAATTATTATATAAAAATTAAATATCTAAAAGTAAAAAGGCGCACTAAGCGCCTTTTTAACTATAAGAATCTGTAATGGAATTGGCTAATACTATTTTTTACCGCCAACCATTGCAAAACGTTGTTTAAATTTATCTACACGTCCACCAGTTGCAACATCGCGTTGTTTACCTGTGTAAAATGGATGACACTCACCACACACATCAAGGTGAATATCATGACCAATAGTTGAATGAGTTTTAATCACATTTCCACAAGAACAAGTTGCAGTAATTGCTGTATATTCTGGGTGAATACCTTCTTTCATAATAAACCTCTAAAATTTGTTCGTATCGCTATATAGACAGCTATTTAAGCAAAACCTATACACCATACGAGTGTTAAAAACAGAATTTGGGCCGCAATTATACGTCCCAATTGACGTATAATCAAGTATAAAAAAGCGACTAAACGGGTAATTGACCTATTGTAACTTGTAATTCAATTCTCTCCCCATTGCGTAACACTATAATGGGGACGGTTATTCCTGGTTTCAACTCTGCAATTTGATCCATTGTTTCAACAATTGATTTTACCGGTTTATTATCTACCATAATTAAAATATCATTAGCTTTTATTCCTGCCTGTAATGAAGGGCCTTCAGTATTAGTCACTAAAATACCTAAAACCACAGGTTTATCACTAGGATTTTGTGTTGGAGCAAACTCGAAACCATCAATACCAATATAACCACGAATAACTTTACCATCCTGGATTAATTTATTCATAATTTTGACCGCTAATGCTGTTGGAATGGCAAATCCTATACCTTCTGGAACTTCATTACCCATATTTTTTGCAAAAGTTAAAGTATTGATACCAACTAACTCTCCTTTGGTATTAACCAATGCACCACCTGAATTACCGTGATTAATTGAGGCATCTGTTTGAATAAAGTTCTGTCTTCTATATGGGCTTAATCCATCACGTCCTGTTGCACTTATAATTCCCTGTGTAATGGTTTGCCCTATATTGTAAGGATTACCTATTGCTAGAACAACATCACCAATCAGAGGATCGCGCTGAGGATTAATATGAATGGTCGGAATATTATTCGCTTCAATTTTTAATACCGCAATATCTACTAGTTTATCAGTGCCAATTGATAAAGCCTCAAAAAGGCGACCATCTTGTAAAGCAACAATGATTTGTTGCGCACCATCAATAACATGATAATTAGTGATAATATAACCGTGTTCGCTCATAATCACACCAGAACCTAATGGTGTGATTGAGTCATCTTGCGTTTGTTTGGGAACTGTACTGATGGAACGGCTATAAATATTAACTACTGCTGGAGCTGCAATTTTTACTGCATCTGAATAACTTAATGGATCATTATTAAAAATAGATACTGAGAAACTAGATTGATTTCCGTTTCGTAAAGAAGGAAAAATAATTAATAATACAATCGCTAAAACTGTACCAATTAACATGGGCCATAAAAATTTTTTAAGCATTATTATCAAATTATGATGAATGGCGTGTATATGATTCTATCATATCTATAAGAAGGTTAGTATTATTGTTTTTCGTCGATGCTATAGCATCGACGAATTTAAATAAATATAGAAATTAACGCAAAATTAAATAAATACGACTATCGCCTCGTACAATATTTAAAGCAATTGCCGATGGATTACTATCAATAATTTTACGAAGATCAGCAATATTATTCACTCGTTGTTTATTAACACCAGTAATAAGATCACCCTCTTGTAGGCTTAAGCGAGAGGCAGGTGAATTTTTAGCAATACTTTCAATCAAGACACCTTTTTGTCCTTTAATATTACCATTACTCAGCGTAGCACCATCAAGTGCCTCATGTAGAGATTTTGCCTCAGTTGTAGACTCATCACTATTTTTCAGTTTAACGTTTACTGATATTTCTTTTCCATCACGAATTAAACCTAATTGAACAGTTCTACCTGCTCCAGTTGTAGCAACCTTAGCCCTTAATTCGGCAAAACTATCAACGGGTTTGCCATCCATTGAGATAATAATATCACCAGCTTTTATACCGGCATCTTTGGCCGCTGAATCATCAAGAACTTCACTAACAAATGCACCTTTTTGAACATCAAGCTCAAATACATCAGCAATATCGGAGGTTAATTCATTGCCTTTAATACCAAGTACCCCACGTTTAACTTCACCAAATTCAATAATTTGTGAAGTTAAATTTTTGACCATGTTACTTGGAATAGCAAAACCGATACCAACATTTCCTCCATTAGGAGCAATAATTGCTGTATTAATACCTATTAATTCACCATTTAAATTAACTAGTGCGCCACCAGAATTCCCTTGGTTAATTGATGCATCTGTTTGAATAAAATTTTCAAATCCATTCATATTCAGCCCACTTCGAGCCAATGCGGAAATAATACCTGAAGTCACTGTTTGACCAATACCAAAAGGGTTACCAATTGCTATTGCATAATCACCAACACGTAATTTATCTGAGTCAGCTAACTTAATGGCTGTCAATTTTTTAGCATCATCAATCTTAAGTAATGCAATATCACTTTGTGGATCTTTACCAATTAATTTAGCTTTATACTCATGACCATCATTCAGTTCAATAGTAATTTTATCAGCATTATCAATAACATGGTTATTGGTTACTATATATCCTTTTTCTGCATCAATAATTACCCCCGAACCTAGTCCGGTAAACGTTCTTGATTGACTTTCGGGATAACCAAAAAAACGCCTAAATTCCTCAGGTATATTATTTTGCATTTTAGCTGTTCCTTCAACTTTAATACTGACAACCGAAGGTAACACTGTCGCAAGCATCGGCGCTAAACTCGGTTGTTTTGTATTATCATCAGAAGGGATTGTCGGAAAAGCAGCATAAACATTTGGTAACGAAGTCAAACTCATACCTAAACTTAATGTTAAAACGCTTAGTAACTTTTTGTGTTTCTTTAATGTGTGGAACATTTTACAACTCTCACTATTTAATAATTTGATATTTAAATATAGTTAAACCAGATACAAATGGCGAAAAAATTTCATAATACTTAAGATTTATTTTCATCTGTTTTGAATAAACCCGAAGGATTATCCGAATAGTCTTTGGGTTGTTTATCAAAAGTAAGTTTGTTGTTGATATTTGAATCACTATTTGCTTCAAGATTTAAATTTGGTACATCTTCATTAACTATAAACTGACTTGAGTTTTCAGCCATGTGTTGATAAAGGCTGCGAAAATCTTTAGCCATATTATCCAATATTTCGGCACTATGTGAAAAATGTTTAGTGATCATTTCTTTCAGCCTATTTAACTCATTTTTAGTTTGTTCAAGCTCTTTTTTTGCTTTGGTATATTTACGTGCATTAGGACTAATAATGCTCATAAAAATAAGCCCAATGACAAAACCAGTAGCCAATCCAATGATTAAAAAAGTTACTATATCTTTATCCATATTTCACTCCTCGTTTTTTGTTATATAGTTATGTAAAAATTGACAATTAGCCTTACTTTATTTTGCATGGTTAGCAAGTTTTATCAATTGTTTTTTTAATTTATCAGGCGAATTTTCAGCTAAGGTATATAAAAACATTGCACTTTTAGGTGTTATAACGCTTAATAATTTTTTTTGATTTAATGACTGATTATTTAGTTCAGATAACTGAGCTGAAATATTTGGATTAATCTGATATTGAATTGAAGATAAAGATGGTAAAGTTTTTCTTCGTATACCTTGTATTAAATTACTTTGTTCATATCTTAATCTCGACAACCAGCTAGCTGAACTTACCTCTATAATAAGTACACCACAACGATAATTAGCAACTCTGCATTGCTGATTTAATGGAGGAGGTAATATATCCTTAACAACATTAGACAACTTACTCAACGCAATAGTTCTTTCTTGAATTTTTGACAATGAGGAAGCTTGTAATAAAATTGACGTTAATATTCTTGGTTCATTATAACGCATGAATTAGTTTTATCCTTCTGTTGTTTACCAAACAAAGAACAAAAAGTCTTTAAGCTAAATAAGGTTATTAAAGATAAACTAATTTACTCTATTTATTATAAAATGTCTCATTCAAAAAAATATATTTACATTTTGTTAAAATTTCATTTACTCAATCACTTTTAAAAGAAGTGGATTAAAGTTATGTTGCTTAATAAAAATTGTTTAGTTTGAATTTTATTCAAGTTAAACCATTTTCTATATTAGAGAATAAATATTGAATATTATGATTAAAATAATCCTATAAAAAATATAAAGTTATTTTAACCCTAATAGAGATTATGCAGACTAATAAAGGTTATTCTTATTATTCTATTTTACTTATTCAACTTAAAATTTTTTACAATAAAACATCTCATTATCTTGAAAAATAGATAATAAGATGTTTGTTCAGTCCATTATCTCAATGAATCTAATTTTACCGTTTTGGTAATTTGGTTATTAATATAAAGAGTTCTTGTTTCCCCTTTAGGTAACGTAATAACAAGTTCATTCCATGCAGGACTATACTCGCCTTTTGATTGTAGCATTAAATCTATTCGTTGGTTATTTGAACTTAGCTGCCAATCGATCCATAACGCTTTACCTTCTTTATATGCATAACTTTCACCATCATCTTCAAAAAAAGTTCCTTTTGAAGAAGCTACCCCTTTAGCTGGGAATACCCTGAATTCACGATAATCATCTTGCTGGTGATTAACAAAAGCCATACGATTAGAAATTGGTATTATCGCACCAGCTCTAACTAATAAAGGGAATGATTCAAGCGGTGCAGGTAATGTTACTGACTGTTTTCCACTAAACCATTGATGAGAGTGAAAACAATACCAACCCGTTTGATTATCGGGTAAATAAACAGTACGTTCACGTTGTTCAGGTTCAACAATACTTGCAACTAAGAGATCTTTACCAATCATAAAATCATCTGTTTCTGCAAAGGTATTGATATCATGTTCATGATCTAGAAAAGTTGGTCTTAACATAGGTTCATCATTTTGATGAGCATCCCATAATAGATTATAAAAATAAGGTAGTAATTGGTAACGAAGGCAGATCATGTCACGAATAATTGGCGTGACTTCTGGGTACATCCATGGTTCATTAACAGTATGATCATCATTCCATGAATGAATTGTAAAGCGTGGATGCATTATGCCATTTTGCACCCAGCGGACAAATAATTCTGGCTCAGGTTTATCACCTGAAAAACCACCAACATCATGACCAACATTATAAAGACCAGATAAACTCATTCCTAAACCCATTCGAATATTGTAACGGAGAGTTTGCCAATTAGTTCGATTATCACCAGACCAAGTTTGCACATAACGTTGAATACCAGCACATCCAGAACGAGAAATTAAATATGGGCGAATATTGGGTTTAGCGCTTTGTTGTGCTTCCATAGAGGCTCTACACATTAGTAACGGCATAACCGGACGAATATGTTTTATCGCTATCTCCCGACCAAAACCATGACAACGAGCTTCACCGTCCCATACCTCAAACTCATTGTTATCATTCCAAGTGGAATCAATGCCCATATCAAGAAGTTGTTTTGTGACATTTTGTTTCCACCAGTTAAAAGTAGCAGGATTAGTTAAATCTAGATGCGATCCCTCATCGTCCCAAAACACAGAACGTTCTGGATTATCAGTTTCTGAATCTTTTATGAACAAACCATTTTTTACTGCTTCACTATATTTGGGATGATCTTGTAATAAACAGGGTTTAATATTAGCGGCTATTTTTAATCCTGCTTCATGGTATGATTTAGTAAAGGCTTTTGGATCGGGGAACTTATCATAGTTCCAATTAAATACATAGCGTTTACCATTAATTGAAGTATAACCTGAAGAAAGTTGAAAAGAATCACATGGAATCCCATGTACTTTACACAAATCAATAAAATGTTGCATCTGCTCTTGAGCATTTGGAGCATCAGTATAAAACATAGTGGACCCACTGTAACCCATACTCCATTTAGGACCAAAAAAGGTTTTTCCTGTAAGTTTGATAAATGATTTAGTCACATCGATTATTTTAGGTCCTAAAAAGAAATACATATCGATATCACCTGCTTCGGCCTGGTAACGACGATACGGAAGATGATAGTTATCATGTTCAGTGCCAAGATCAATCCAACAACTACAAAGATTGTCGTAAAACATGCCAAAACTAACTGCATTACGGTGAGTAATAGTAAAAGGAATATGTTTGTATAAAGGGTCGGTGTCTTTAGCGTTATATCCCATTGCGTCAAGGTTTCTCATTTCAAAGCGTCTACCTGCTCGATTAAGATCACCTGCTTTTTCACCTAAGCCATAATAATGCTCATTTTTATACCTACGTTGATAGTGAGCAATACCATCACCATGTGGATTAATCAAATAAGCACTTGTTTTTCTATCTTCAACCAGAAGTTCCCAAACACCATGTTCATTTTTATATTCCCAGGTTAACGATAATGGCTGGCTAATGGTCACCCGTAACTGTTGTGTACTGATACTGATTTGATCATCACTTTTGGATAAGTGATAGGTTGGTAATGAAAAGCCTTCGGTACTAAGCCGATCTCTTCCTTCTAATGGTGTATCTTTATTTGGCGTGATACTCCAAGTTCGATCTAAAGACAATGCATTATTGCGTTTAATTAATACACGAAATAGTTTTTCTTCAAGAACATAAACACAAAAATTATATTTTTCATCAACTAACAGTTCAATACAGTTATTTTGTTCTTGTTTAAATATCCATTTTTTTAATGTTTTCATTTTACAACCTCATAAAAAACACTTATCGATCTAATATTAGATTTCTTTATTAAATACGCTATTATGTCACTTAAATATATACCGACACTCGTTATTTATTTGGAAAATAACGGCTAGCATTATTGAAACAAATATCTTGAATCATTTTTCCCACCATATCAAAATCCGCAGGGATTTCGCCGTTTTCCATCCAATTTGCAATCATATTGCACAAAATCCGTCTAAAGTACTCATGCCTTGTGAATGATAAAAAACTACGTGAATCTGTGAGCATTCCGACAAATTGACTTAATAACCCCATTTGCGATAACTGCATAAGTTGCCGTTCCATACCATCTTTCTGATCATTGAACCACCAACCTGAACCAAATTGAATTTTTCCGCTTATTCCCGAACCTTGAAAATTACCAGCCATTGTGGCTAAAACTTCATTATCGCTTGGATTTAAACAATATAAGATAGTTTTTGGTAATTGATCAGTTAAATCTAAAATACCTAGTAGAGCAGAAAGTGGTTCTGCAATCGGTCTGTCACCAATTGAATCAAACCCAGCATCAGCACCCAATATCTTAAACATTCTTTGATTATTATTTCGTAATGCACCTAAATGTAATTGCATAACCCAATTACGTTTATGATATTGCTTACCTAGCCATACCAGCACAGCCGTACTGAACTGGGCAATTTCAAGTTCAGAAAGAGTTTGATTATTCAGACGTTTAGTTAATATATTATCAAGTTGTTTTTCAGGTGGAATGGCAGCATAGCGTAATATTTCAATACCATGATCAGATGCTTCACAGCCATGGTATGCAAAATAGTCTAAACGTTTAGATAGTGCATGAAGTAGTTTTTCAAAACTAGTGATCTCAATATCAGTAACCTTACCTAATTGATCAATATAGTTCACAAAACCAGATAACTCTATTTTAAAGACTTTATCTGGTCGCCAACTAGGCCTTACTTTAATTAAAAAAGTGTCATCCAGATGGATTTGTTTATGATATTCCAGTGAATCAATTGGGTCATCAGTTGTACCAACCGCTTTCACATTCATTTGTTTTAAAATACCTCGAGTTGAAAATTCAGCTGTAGCTAATTTTTCATTCGCCTGATGCCAAATGGTCTCAGCCGTTTTTTCATTAAATAAGATATTTTTTATACCAAATGGACGTCTTAATTCTAAATGTGTCCAATGATAAATTGGATTACCGAGTGTTAAAGGTACAACCTTCGCCCAAGTAAGATATTTTTCATAATCTGTCGCCTTACCGGTAATAAAATGTTCATCGATCCCCGCCGTTCGTAGTACTCGCCATTTATAATGGTCACCAGTTAACCATATTTCAGTTAAATTACTAAAATTCTTATTATCGGCGATATCTTTTACTGGTAAGTGGCAATGATAATCATAGATCGGTTGAGCTTGAGCATAATCAAAATAGAGTTTTTGAGCTGTTTGTGTCTGCAATAAGAAATTATCATCTAAAAAACTTTTCATTATTTCTTCATCCGTTATAAGCTAATTAATTCACAGATTGTTTGTTTAGCCCCTTTTTGCATCAAGCTAAGATAATGTTCAGTAATTGTTTGTTTAAACTGGGCATTGTTTGGCAAATCATCACCAAAAACCTGATCCAAACTCAATAATGCATTGACTCGGTCGATACCATCTTGAGTTGAATTAACCAAATCTTTCAATTTTTCATGCATAGGGTCACGAATTTCTATTGGTTGCTGATTATCATCAATGCCACCGACGTAACGCATCCAACCAGCAACACCAAGTGCCAGTAATGAAAAATTCGAATCATTTTTAATGTGCCAACGAATTGAATCTAACATTCTTTGTGGTAATTTTTGTGTACCATCCATAGCAATTTGCCATGTTTTATGTTGCAAGGCTGGGTTACTAAATCGTTCAATAAGTCTATCTGCATATTGTGGTAAATTTACATGGGCGGGGACATGAAGTGTTGGTGCTTGTTGGGTCATCATCAACTTAAGCGTTGCTTTTTTATAATTCTCATCATTCATGCAATCATTAATATGCTGATAACCGGCTAAATACCCTAAATAAGCTAAAAAGGAATGACTACCGTTTAGCATCCTAAGTTTCATCTCTTCATAAGGCACAACATCTTTTACAAACTCAGCCCCTACTTCATTCCAATTAGGACGGTTAGTGACAAAATTATCTTCAATAACCCATTGTATAAATGGTTCACAAGCAATACCACATGGATCGGTCATGCCACCTAGTATAGTTTGAATTTCATTAAGCGTTTCTGATGTGGCAGCAGGTACAATGCGATCTACCATTGTGCAGGGGAAAGTGGTATGAGTTTCAATCCAATCGGCTAATTTTTGATCTCGAACCTTAGCTAACCCTAAAATGGCTTTTTTTAAAACTAAACCATTTTCTGGAATATTATCGCAAGATAAAGCTGTAAATGATTGAAGACCTCGTTGCATTCTCCTATTTAGTGCTTCAACAATAACACCTGGAGCAGACATTGGCTTAGTTGGATTAGCTAGATCTGCTTTTATTAATCCATTATTGAGATCCAACCCAATACCGCCAGGTAACATACAATACCCTTTTTCTGTCACAGTGAGTGAAACAATTTCAACCACAGGATCTGCCATTTTTTCTAAAATGGCGTTAATACCTTCTGTCTGCACTAACATTGATTCTTTTACACTACCAATAATAAATGCTTCTTTTGACTTAGCACCTTTTTCAAGTACGGTATATAAATGATCTTGTCTACGCAATTCTTTTATTAATTCTTCACCGCCCACAATATTGACTTCACAAATAGCCCAATCACTATTACCACTAGCTAGTAACCGATCAGTAAGTAGTGCCTGATGAGCACGATGAAAAGCACCAAATCCTAAATGTACAATGCGCGAAACCATTGTTTCTCTGTTATATAGAGGTTTATTTTTAATTGTATGAGGAATATTTACTAAATTTAACATTTCATCCACCATGTTAAGTGTTTAACAATTTCTTTTGGTTTAACATGTTTTCACTTGTAGATAAATTTTTCACCTTTATTTTTTGTTTTTTGTGATAAATATCACATTTTTTGGTTTATTTTATATAAGTAACTAACAAAGGATCTATAATGCTAACTAATATTGGCATTCCAATTATGAAGAAAAATGAAATTTTTCATAATAGACTTCTTGAACTTGTATTAATTAGCATATAATTGCCTTAATTATTTATAAAAAAAGAGGATTATTTAGAATGCTAACCGTTAACCGGCTATATCAAGAAATTGGTAATGAGCTTAAATCATTATTAAAAAGTGGAACCTATAAAATTGGTGAACGGTTACCACCAGAAAGAGATATTGCAGAAGCATTTAATGTAAGCCGTACAGTGGTACGTGAAGCATTGATAATGTTAGAGCTGGAAAATTTAGTGGTAGTAAAAAAAGGATCTGGTGTTTATGTAATTGGTTTACCGGATGAAGTTTTATCTGAAAAAGATAAAAAAATAGAAGAAGATGATTTGGGTCCATTTGAATTATTACAAGCAAGGCAATTAATTGAAAGTAATATTGCTGCATTTGCAGCTTCACAAATAGTTAAAGCTGACATTATTGAACTCAGAGCAATACTGGAACAAGAACGCCAAATGTTAGAACAAGGAATGCTTGATGATTATAGTGCCGATGAAATGTTTCATATTGCTATTGCTAGAGCGACCAAAAATTCAGTACTCGAAGGTTTACTAGCTGACTTATGGCAAAAACGTTCAGCTAGTAAAATGTGGGATCAATTACACAATCGTATTACTGATCATAGTTATCGTAAAAAGTGGTTATATGATCATGAAAAAATATTACAAGCATTACAAGTTAAAGATGCAAAAACTGCACGTCATGCCATGTGGCAACATTTAGAAAATGTTAAACAGACATTAATGGAAGTTTCAGATAGTGAAGATCCGAATTTTGATGGTTATTTATTCGAGTCTATACCGGTTGCAATTGTCAACCAATAAATAGCAAAAGGAATATCAATATTATTTGTGAATTTTGCTTCAAATAACACTGTAAGTAAATTTTGTTAAGGAGAGTTAGATGGAACAAACAATGCGTTGGTTTGGGCCGAGTGACCCAGTATCATTAGACGACATAAAACAAGCTGGAGCAACAGGAATTGTTACCGCTTTGCATCATATTCCAAATGGTGAGATTTGGACAATTAGTGAAATTCAAAAACGAAAAAAAATGATTGAAGCGAAAGGATTAATATGGTCAGTTGTCGAGAGCATTCCTGTTCATGAAGAAATAAAAACGCATTCAGGAAATGTTGAGCAGCATATTGCAAATTATCAACAATCCATCCGTAATTTGGCAGCTTGTGGCATTGATACCATCTGTTACAATTTTATGCCGGTTCTAGATTGGACACGTACTGATCTGGCTTATGAATTACCTGATGGTTCAAGAGCATTGCGTTTTGATCAAGTTGCTTTTGCCGCTTTTGATATTCATCTGTTACAACGACCTAACGCTGAAAAAGATTATTCTGCCGAAGATATAACGTCTGCTAAAAAATATTTTGAACAAATGACACAAGCCGATAAAGATAAGCTTATAGCAAATATCATTGCCGGTTTACCTGGCGCCGAGGAAGGTTATTCACTTGCGCAATTTAGAGCACACCTTGCAACTTACGATGGTATTGATAAAGCTCAATTACGTGAAAACTATGCTTATTTTTTAAAAGCTATTGTTCCTGTTGCTGAAGAGGTTGGAGCCTTATTAACAGTCCATCCTGACGATCCTCCTCGCCCAATTTTAGGTTTACCACGTATTGTTTCGACTATTGAAGATATGCAATGGATTAAAGAGACTGTTGATAGTATTCATAACGGTTTTTGTTTCTGTACTGGTTCTTATGGTGTTCGTAGTGATAATGATCTAGCTATGATGGCAGAAAAATTTGCTGACCGTGTGCATTTTATTCATTTACGAGCAACAGTGCGAGAAGATAATCCATTATCTTTCCATGAAGGTGATCATCTTGCAGGTGATGTTGATATGTATGCAGTAATTAAAGCTTTAGTTAGTGAAGAAGAGCGACGTAAAAAAGCAGGAATTAAACGTTCAATTCCAGTTCGTCCAGATCATGGGCATCAAATGTTAGATGATCTGAAAAAAAGAACCAATCCAGGCTATTCGGCAATTGGTCGTTTACGTGGCTTAGCCGAAATTCGTGGTGTGGAATATGCGATAAAACGAGCATTTTTCAAATAATATCAAAATTTAGTAATGTCTTTTCAAGATTATGCCCATTTAATGGGCTTTTTTTATTCTAATATTACCAAAGCTTGATAATAAAAAACATGATATTTTATCAACACCAAGTTAGTTCAGTTCTATTAAAAGATGTTTTATCAATGATTCGTCATTTTAATATTGCCAAAACTTGATAATAAAAAAGCATGGTATTTTTGTTAATACCATGCTAGTTAAGTTCTATTAAGTCATATTTTATTAATGCTTCATAGTATCATCAGTAAAACGTTTTTGATTACGTTGATATAATAATGAACACATAATAAGTGCGCCAACAATATCCAAAAAGCCCATTGTAATAAAGAAAGGTTTGAAACCAATAGAATTGACGAACTGTCCTACAATAATGGTAAATAAGAAACTAGCTATCCAAGCCGAGCTACCTCGTAAACCATTGACAGTTGAAACTTCTTTACCTTCAAAGTTTTCAATAACTTGGATTGTTAACATAGCAGATAACATTTGATGTCCCCATGCGCCAATAGCGATTAAAGCAATCGCTGCATAAGGGCTTTCGGTTAAACTAGCAAATGCCATTGACAACATAAAGAAAGCAGCACCTAAATAAGTTGTACAAGCAGCATTAATTCTTGATAATCCAAACCGTTTATTTAACATTCGAGAAAAATAACCCGAAGATAAACCACCAAAATCAGCAGCAAGAAATGGGATC
This sequence comes from uncultured Gilliamella sp., assembly GCA_945271295.1. Taxonomy (GTDB): domain Bacteria; phylum Pseudomonadota; class Gammaproteobacteria; order Enterobacterales; family Orbaceae; genus Gilliamella. The sequence continues at coordinate 134,903 of CALYPG010000002.1, forward strand.
CAAACAAACATTGCCATCTCTTTTAATTGCATTCCTCGTTCTGTCAATAAGTAATAGGGAACCCAAAAGTTTACCGCAGCCCAAGCAGGTTCCGCTAAAAATGCTGGAATTGCAATACCATAAAATCTCTTCTTTGATACAACTTTTTTAATCGCTATCAAGATGTTCTTATTTTGTTGTACCTCACCTTCATCTTGATCGGATAGTATGTATTTCTTTTCAGCTTCGCTTATGAAACGACTATTTGAAGGTTCATTAAAAAAGAATAGCCAGATTCCAGCCCAAATAACCCCTAAAGAACCAGGAATTAAAAATGCTAATTGCCAACCACCAATTTGGTGAATTGAATAAATCAACGGTGGTGCAATCATCGCACCTAAAGAGAAACCAACCATACTCCAACCATTAGCAATAGCTCGTTCTTTTTTAGGAAACCATGAACTAATAACTTTGGCATTTGCTGGTGCCACTACAGACTCTGCACCACCCATTACAAAACGTAAAATAGCTAAATGAATCCATGCCCCTGCCCCTGCATGCAGTAAACACATAACAGACCATATTACGACCATTATAGCGAAACCAATACGTAAACCAATTACATCAACAAACCATCCTACTATTGGCTGAAATATTGTATAAGCTAATTGGAAAGCGCCTGTAATGTATGAATATTCTTTTGCGGTTATACCTAAATCATTAATAATTTCTTTAGACATAATACCTAGTGCATTTCTATCGATATAATTAAGAATAACACCCGTTGCAAACAGAATAATCATTAACCAACGAACGTATCCTCCTGATTTTAATATGGCTTTCATAATAACCTCTAGTTGTAGTTAAATTTTTCTAAAATCTATTTGATCCAATTTTAATATTGGTAAACCAAATCCTACAACTAATTTACTTTCCAGTATTCCAAATTTAGTAGTTTTTGTGATACTGATCACATAAAAATTAATATTGGTATAATATATATAGTATGCCAATATTAATTAAATTTTAAAAAACACACACTGAAAAACATAGTATATATTTGAAGTTATATATTATTAACAGTTTTGATTATTATCATTAATAATTGGTAGCCTAATTTTATTAACTACTGTAGATTGATATCATATTTCCATATAATTTATTATTCTTAACGTTAATGGTTTCATACATTAATCAGCAATAAAATAATTTATTACTTCCATTTTTCGAAGCAAACTTACAATATTCTTCAATCCGAATGTTAAAATGAATAATTGTAAATACAAAAAGTGCTATCAAATAATAACTATTTTGACATTAATTACTTTTAAGATTTATACTGATAGAGATATTTTGTACATCTAAATCGTTAAGCAGTTTTAATAAGCAGTTTAAACATAAGAGGTGTAAATATGGGTATCTTAAATAACATTTTTTCTAAAATATTCCCAAACGCTCAAGCAGCAGTAGGGAATGTAGCTGGTGCAATGAAAGACAAATTTGACAACATAACAGGAAATGTCAAAGAAGCAACAAATAACCCAACTCAGAATCAACAGAATGGCGAAAATAAAGCACCACTTTCCGAAGTTGATGTGATGTCTATTTTAGATAATCTTGCTAAAAAGTATCCAGAATCGCTCAATTGGAAAACATCTATCGTCGATCTACTAAAGTTACTAGGGATAGACAATAGCCTAGATGCACGTAAAAAATTAGCTCAAGAATTGAATTATACTGGTAATACCGATGATACAGCATCAATGAATACCTGGCTAATAAAAGAAGTAATGAAAAAAATAGCAGAAAAAGGCGGTAATGTTACCCATCTTTTTTCTTAAATAAAGATAATCAAGTAAAATATAATCCACCAGATTATTAGGTGGATTTTTTATCTTTATATTGATTATACTTATTTTATCACTTCAATAACTAAATTAATAAACTACGCTTTAAAAGCGTGTAATTGATTCATCGATGCTTCAATACCTTGAGATATTAAGATATCCATGCAACTAATTGATTCATCAATTGCTTTGTCAATTAATTCTTGTTCAGGCTTAGAAGGTTTATTTAAAACATAACCAATAACTTTATTTTTATCTCCAGGGTGACCAATCCCAATTCTTAATCGGTAAAAATTAAGATTGTTACCTAATTTGTTGGCAATATCTTTTAAACCATTATGACCACCATGACTGCCACCAAATTTAAGTTTGGCAATACCAGGATTAAGATCTAACTCATCATGTGCAACTAAAATCTCTTCAGGTTTAATTTGATAGAACGTGGCCATTGCTTGCACAGCTTTACCACTTAAATTCATAAAAGTGGTTGGCACTAATAAATGAACATTTTGACCAGAAATATTGATTCGCGAACTATAACCAAAAAATTTAGGTTCATTTTTTAATGACTGATTGTATCGCATGGCAAGTAAATCGACAAACCAAGCGCCTGCATTATGACGTGTTGCTGCATATTCGCTTCCGGGATTGGCAAGTCCTACGATAAGTTTAATTGTTGTCATGGTTTGGTGAATAACTATTTAATAATTATTAGAGTGCCCCAAAAAAGGGGCATTAGCTAACTGAAAGAAAAATTAATAATGAAACATTGCAGAAATCGATTCTTCATTACTAATTCGACGAATTGCTTCTGCAAGCATTCCTGATAATGTTAATTGACGAACATTTTTTAATGCTTTCACTTCTGCTGAAAGTGGAATTGTATCGCAAACAATAACTTCATCAATTGCTGAATTTTGAATATTACTAACTGCGTTACCAGAAAAAATAGGATGAGTTGCATAGGCAAAGACTCGTTTTGCCCCTCGAGCTTTTAACGCATCTGCACCTTTACACAAAGTTCCTGCTGTATCAATCATATCATCAACCAAAATACAATCTCTATCTGCAATATCGCCAATAATATTCATTACTTCAGCTTCATTTGCACGTTGACGGCGTTTATCAATAATCGCCATGTCGGTATCATTAAGCAATTTAGCAATTGCACGTGCACGCACCACCCCACCTATATCGGGCGATACCACAATTGGTCGTTCAAAATCACGTTGTAGCATATCTTCTAAAATAACAGGGCTACCAAAAACATTATCAACTGGCACATCAAAAAAACCTTGAATCTGCTCAGCATGGAGATCAACTGTTAATACTCTATCTACACCAACTGTAGATAAAAAATCTGCTACAACTTTTGCGGTTATAGGTACACGAGCAGAACGCACTCGGCGATCTTGCCTTGCATAACCAAAATAAGGAATTACCGCTGTAATTCGACCGGCTGATGCTCTTCGCATTGCATCAATCATAACCAGTAATTCCATTAAATTATCATTAGTTGGGGCACAAGTTGATTGGATAATAAAAACATCTTCGCCGCGAACATTTTCATTTATTTGGACATTAACTTCTCCATCACTAAAACGACCAACAACGATATCTCCAAGAGAAGTATAAAGACGAGTAGCTATACGTTTTGCTAGTTCGGGTGTGGCGTTTCCAGCAAAAAGCTTCATATCAGGCACGAGAAATCCTCAAGCATGTTATTATGATTACTCATATGTAATCGGTTAAATCAGGGAAACAATTATATAATCATTTGTAGATCATCCTCAACTATTAATATAAAAATATATCTTAATTATTTTCTATATCACAATATTTAATAAAAAAATAAACAATAATATGTTTTTTGATGAACCTAGAAAATCTAGGTAAAATAGCTAATAATTATAAGTAACCAAACCCAATAAATTACATGACATAAGTAGATAAAGTAATGAATGAACAATTAAATAACAATAATCAAGAAGCAAAATCAAACAGAACTATTCGTAGTTTTGTCCTGCGCCAAGGTCGTTTAACAAAAGGACAAGAACAAGCTTTAACCACTTTATGGCCTATTTATGGTATTGCATACAATGCCAATTCACCTATCGGGTTTGAAGCAAATAGTCCTTTAACATTAGAAATTGGATTTGGTATGGGCGCTTCATTAGTTGAAATGGCTAAAAATGCACCTAATCGTAATTTTTTAGGTATTGAAGTTCATAAACCGGGGATTGGTGCTTGTTTAATGGCCATTGATGAGCAGAAATTATCTAATCTAAAAATAATGTGCCACGATGCAGTCGAAGTACTTGAAAATATGATCCCGAATCACTCACTCGATAAGGTACAAATCTTCTTTCCCGATCCTTGGCATAAAGCCAGGCATAATAAACGCCGAATTATTCAACCTAATTTTGTTGAACTCATTTGGCAAAAACTAGCACAAGGCGGTATATTACATTTAGCTACAGATTGGCAAAATTACGCTGAACATATGCTTGAAGTATTAAGACAAGCAGAAGGTTTTACTAATTTATCACCTACGGGCGATTATATTCCAAGACCTGACGATAGACCGATCACTAAATTTGAAAAACGCGGTCAAAGCTTAGGTCATGGCGTTTGGGATTTACAGTTTAAAAAGAAATAGTTACATCAAGGAGACATTATGCACAATGAAACCATTGATTTACTTTGTAAACATCGTTCTATTCGTAAATATCAGCAACAACCTTTAAAACTGGAACAAATAGAACTGATTCTTAAAGCTGCTCAATCAGTTTCAAGTTCTAATTTTCTCCAATGCTCGACGATCATCCGGATTACGGACATGATTAGACGTAAAAAATTAGCACACTATTCTGGAGATCAAAACTATATAACTCAAGCCCCTGAATTTTGGGTGTTTTGTGCTGATTTTAATAGACATTATCAGATCGAACCAGGTCTACAATTAGAAAAAGCAGAACAACTTTTATTAGGTTGTATAGACACGGCTATTATGGCGCAAAATGTAGTAGTGGCAGCAGAATCACTTGGATTAGGTGCGGTGTATATTGGTGGACTGCGCAATAATATTGATAAAGTGACTGAACTTCTGGCGATACCTAAATATGTTTTACCTCTTTTTGGGCTTTGTATTGGTTACCCAGACCCAGCAGATAATCCAGAAGTCAAACCGCGATTGCCCAAAGAATTAGTCATTTTTAAAAATCAATATCAACCAATAAACCGTAACTTATTAAAACAATATGATGAACAAATAAATAATTATTATCAACATCGTAGCACTAATCAAAAAGTCGGTGGTTGGAGTGATAAAATCGCCAAAATAATTAATCAAGAAAATCGCGATTTTATTTTGGCTTACCTACATAAACAAGGTTGGATCACAAAATAATGAATAATAATTATCAATTAAATAAAGTCGTTATACTAAGCCGTCATGGTATACGTACACCACTACATAATACGCTTGAGTTTCTTAATCAAGTAACACCGTTAACTTGGCCAAAATGGGATCACCCTTTTGGATATTTAACCACACGCGGAGGAACATTAGAAGCCTATTTAGGACACTATTTCTTGTTATGGCTTGAAAACAATAATATCAAATTATCGGTAGAAAACCCTGAATTATTCATTTATGCAAATAGTTTGCAAAGAACGGTTGCTACCGCACAATTTTTTATTACTGGTGCTTATGCAGGGCATGATATCCAAGTAAATCATAAATATCCGATTGAAAAAATGGATGCTATTTTTGATCCAAGTCTGCGCGAGGACTCATTTGAATTCATTCAAAAAATCCGCAACGATATTGATGAAGAAGATAAAACTAATTTTATTTTTGAGAGTTTAACTCCTGCTTATGAATTATTATCAGATATTTTAAACTACAAACAATCGAAGTTATATGCTCAATATCAATGTGATTTAGCCGATATTCCAGCTCAACTCCATTTGACTAAAAATGAAGAACCAGCTCTTCTAGGCCCACTGGCTATTGGTACGTCAGTTGCAGATGCTTTTTTATTGCAATATTACTCCGCTTTCGCTAAAGAACAAATCGCATGGGGGAAAATCAATAGTGAAGAACAATGGCAACAAATTGTTAATATTCGTAATCAATATATCAATTTACTATGCCACACAAAAACCTTAGCTAAACATATTGCAGCGCCCCTGATTAAAATGATCAATGATCTTATGCAAAATGAATCTTATAAATTCTGTTTTTTAGTTGGACATGATAGCAATGTTGCAGCACTACTCGGCGCATTACAATTTAAAACCTATACATTACCTGAGCAATTTGAACAAACACCAATAGGCGGGAAAGTCGTACTGCAACGTTTTATACATAAATTGTCTGGACAATATTTCTTTAAAGCAGAATATATATATCAATCTTTTGAACAACTTCATTCAGGACAAGCATTAAATTTGCAAAATCCACCACAGCATTTTCAGCTTGAGCTTGAAAATGCAACAAAGAATAGTGATGGCTTTTATGAATGGCAAGATTTCAAAAAACGTTTAGAGATGGAATAACCTAAAAAAATATTGTAGCCACCATTTTTTCCTGCTGATATTGAGCAGCGGAAAGTTTAATGCTTATTAAAGGGATTATATTTTTATTAATAATTAAATGGGTATACTTACATTCTTTTTCTCAAGCTTAAGTTGAACTGTTGGAATTAGAATATCAGTCTTATAACAAAACATACACATAAAGCTATTAATATACTTAAAACATCAATGAAAATAAAAAGAAGTTTGGCTGAAATACAATTGTTTATTAACAATAATGATGCAATAAATTTGATATCACTACTTAATAATCTTTTAGATTTAAAAGAGCCATTTTATCTTTTATGCTCATTAGAAGATAAGAAAGCAGTAAATGTGGTTTCATTTTATTGTTCATTATCATCTGATGATAATGATTATATAACATTAAATAAGACAAAATTAGAACTAAACATATCAATCGATACTATTAATCTATTTATTTATAAATTAAATTTATTTTTGGAAACAGGACATATCTCACCTCCCGAACTTTGTGAAATGACAAACAGAGATGGGAAAGGTATATATTTATCTTTAATTAATGCATAATTATTTATATATCATTGAACATAATCTTTTCTTATTGAAACCGTTATGCTGTAAAAGTACCAAATTTTGTATCGCAAAGTTAGTGGCAGAAATTAACGTTGCAGGCAATAGAATATTAATTGAGTTAATTACGCTTTATATTTAACCACATGGTTGGATTTGTATGCTATAAAAAAGTCAATATACTGAAAAATAGTTTAAATAAGAATGTCGATCATTTAATAAATTTCATCTTTTAAAAATACTCAAGATATTATGTGAATGGTTGATCTTGAAATTGTATTAAATAAAACTCATTTTCTAAATGAGAATGAAATGTGCAATCACTTAAAGGAAATATTTGTTCTTTGCAAATTATGCTTTTGGAATACCGAAATATTTTATTTAGATTTTATACCTTATGGAGTTAAACTAAATAGCTATCCAAAATATGGGGTGAGGACAAATTTAAAGTCCGTTATCATTTAGGTACAAGATTTTTATAACAATACCATTTATTGCTTGTTGTTATATTAAATGAATCATTATTATCAAAAATTTCAATAGTAAATTTACAACTCCCTTGCTTATTACTCAAACTAAATATTTTTCCACCAGTATATGCTTCACTTTCTAGGCGACTCCCTATTTTCCAATAAATATCCCATTGCATATGATTAGAAAAAAGCATGCTAAAATTAGGGCGTAGCTTGATAGTTTGATGAGGTGCGATAACCAGAGGTTTTTTTAGTTGAGATACTTCATCAGGTTCTGGTTCCGATTGGCTACTATTCCATTGCATATGGTATAAATATACTGTTTTATCTGTTGTGTTTTCAAAGATAATAATTGGTTTTAAGTTATTTATAATCACATAACCAAGTAATATAAAAAATGATAAAAAAATTATTTTTATATGTTTTTTCATTATATATATTCTCCATTAATCTTGATTATTTTAGGGCATAAACCTATGTATAGGCAGGCTAACACCATTGAATAATTTTTGATTTTAGTATTTGCAATACTTCTTCTATAAAGTCTAACCAATTTTAATGGTTGTCACATCATCAATAGGATCTTAAGTTTCTAATATATTGTATGTAACTATCCCATAAAATAGCCCAGCAAACACATAGATAGTTCTCTATGATAAAAGCAAAAGAGGATTTAAATATAAAAAAATGGCATAGCATCAAATTGTATCTATTTAAAAGAAGCAGGGAAACCAGTTAAGGAACTTTGCCGAAAATATAGCATTAGAAACTCTACTTTTTATAAATGGTGAGAAAAATACGGAGGTATGGAAATCTCAGATATCAAATTATCAATTATCAATTATCAATTATCAATTATCAATTATCAAACGATATTGCCATGAATTTTCCAGCGAAAAAGAAGCTTATAAAATCACTATAGATTATATCAATCCAGGTAGCCCTTATCAAAATAGCTTTATTGAATGATTTAACCGTGCTTATCGGACAAAAGTACTAGACTTATATGTTTTTAACATCCTAAAGCAAGTAAGGAAAATAACTGAAGAGTGGTTAACCATTTATAACACTGAAAGATCCCTTAAGGCATTAAATAATATGACGCCGATTGAATATAAAACACTAAGATATTCAGTGTAATTTTCTATGTGAATTGTGAACTAAGGATAGATTAAATGTAGGTGTCATTATTAATCCTTGCTATTTTCAATTGTGATGCTGGCCAAACCAATCTGGTTCTAATGTTGGTATATAGGGAATTTCAATTAATTTTTCTTTATTTATTTTTAATTGATTGCAATAGTGTTGATATTCAGCATTTGACATAAACATACCAGATAATTCATTACCATTTTCAAAAGCATAAAATTTAAAATCAGAATCCTTAAGCTGTTGGTTCACAATATCAAACAATGCAAAAGTAGCATAACCCCAAGACAAATATTGTTCTATATTATCATCATAAATTAAATAAACTATATTGTTGGCTTTGACTTGATATTGACTATTATCAATACTTTTTATTTCTTCAATTTCAATTGGGTTTGCTACGTAGTTAATTAAATGAGGTATGACTTCTTTTTCATAAATTTCTTTAATTCCTTGCTCGGCAAGATCTTCTGCATCAAGATGAATTAAATTATCCCAATTTATTGAATAAAATAAATTTTTATCTGGATTGCTTTTCAAAAAGCTAGATAAGAAAAAAAGAAATATACATAAAATAACTAAAATTATTTTTCCATAATGTAAATATAGTACATTCAACATACAATTGTCCTTAATTATACCGATTTCTGCTAGTACTCTAAACGTTTTAAAATTACCATCACTATAATTCCAGCTAGGACTCAGATTATTTACTTTTATAATACTTGCAGCTAAATAAATACTACTGTTTTTTCGCAAAAGCAAGGGTTGAAAAACATGCAATAGCTGTTAATACAAATAATATCTTTTTATTGTTTTTCCTTATAAATTACTTTCAAGTCACAAAAACATTGTGATTGTAAATTATTCAATATTTGAAGTATATAAAATCTTAACAGTTCTTAATAAGCATGTAATGCTATGTTTCAACAATAACATGTTAATGTTAGGGAATTAAAAAAATTTATATGCTAACAAAATAATCATTTATTTTGTTTTTTTGAAATTAGCTTAGATAAAATAAAAAAATATTGTTTGAAATATAATGAGGAAAATATTTATTATTTTGATTTGTTATATTTTAGTTACTATTTTTAAATATTAGATTTTCTAAAACCTAACATAACTTCAACCATTAGTTTACTATTCGTAGCTTATACCTACATATAATATAAATATAAAAATCAATATTTTTTATTACTATCAGATAAACAATAACATCAAAGAAAAAAATCTGCTTCGAGCAGATTTTAGAAGTCTGAAATTTGGCTCCTCCAACAGGACTTGAACCTGTGACATACGGATTAACAGTCCGCCGTTCTACCGACTGAACTATGGAGGAACACTTAACGGTCAAAATATTAACCATCTATAATGCTGATGTCAATCCGAAATACATTAAATACATTCAACTGCTCAGCTTGTAATCAAATTAGCATATTACTATGCTAAAATAGTTATAATTTAGATTTGTTAAATTAAAGGTTAAAAGAATTTATGAAAAAAAATATTTGTGTTTTTTGTGGTGCGAGTGAAGGTACTTTAATTGAATATCGCACCCAAGCTGAACACTTAGGTATAACATTGGCAAAGCAAAATAAACGTTTAATTTATGGTGGTGGTAATAAAGGTTTAATGGGCGTAATCGCTAATGCTGTTTTAGCACAAGGGGGGGAAGTAATTGGGGTGATCCCAGAGCGTTTAGTCCAAGCTGAAACCGCTCATCATGGTATTACTCGTTTAGAAGTTGTTGAGAATATGCATCAACGAAAAGCAAGATTAACTGAGCTTGCAGATGGTTTTATTGCTATGCCTGGAGGAACAGGTACCCTAGAAGAGTTATTTGAAGTTTGGACTGGTATGCAAATTGGTTACCACGAAAAACCAGTAGCTTTATTTAATCCTGCTCAATTTTGGCAACATCTGTTAGTTTTTTTACAACATGCTGTTGATCAAGGTTTTATAAGGGAAAGCTTTTATAAAACATTAATTGTTTCTGACCAAGCAGATGTAATTTTACAAGAAATAGATAACTTTATTCCTAAAGATTTACAACGTTGGATTAAAAAATAGCTATTACTAAATAAAAAAAATCGCCATCATTTGATGGCGATTCTTATTTTTAGGCAACGGCTTCTGTAGCTGATTCAGGTTTTTTGATTATTGCATAAACTATACCTGCAATAGCTGAACCAACCAAAATTGATAGCAAATAACCACCTACTGGTTTTACTACACCCGGAATAGCTAAGGCAAACAAACCACCATGCGGTGTCATTAATTGTGAACCAAATGCCAGCGCCATACCACCAGTAATCGCGCCACCAATGATACAACAAGGAAGGACACGAAGAGGATCTCGTGCGGCAAATGGTATTGCACCTTCTGAAATAAAGCATAAACCTAATACCAATGAAGCTTTACCACTTTCTTGTTCGGCTTTAGCAAATTTTTTGCTAGCAATAAGTGTAGCTAGGCCCATTGCTAATGGCGGCACCATACCACCAGCCATAACCGCAGCCATTGGTGCGTAAACTTGCGAAGAAATTAATGCAGTACCAAAAGCATAAGCTACTTTATTAATTGGACCACCCATATCAGTACACATCATACCACCTAGGATAGCACCTAATATAACGGCGTTAGCTGTACCCATTGCTTTCAACCATGCTGTTAGAGCACCCATTAACCAAGCAATCGGTGTACCAACAACAAATTGCATGACTAATCCGGTAACAAGTGTTGCCAGAAGTGGCACAATCAAAATTGGTTTTAAGGCTTCCATACTTTTTGGCAATGGTAAATATTTAGCAATTAATAGTGCTAAATAACCAGCAAAATAACCAATAATAATACCACCTAAAAAACCAGCTCCTGTGGAAACGGCAAGCAGACCACCAACTAAACCTGGGGCAAGGCCTGGCCTATCAGCTATTGAATAGGCAATATATCCTGCTAGTAATGGCACCATAAGCGAGAAGGCTAAGTCACCAATTTGTTTTAAATGTGGTTCACCAACTAATTCTTGAACTAATGCCTGTTTAACAATTTCAACACCATTTTCTATCTCGGTTGTTGTTTTTAATACTTCTTTGAATTCACCAAAAGCAAACGAAAGTGCGATAATTAAACCACCTGCAACCACCATTGGTAACATGTAGGAAACACCAGTTAATAGATGTTGATAAATACCTTTCTTCTCTTTAGTTGTTTTAGCAACAGAACCACCTGCTACTGGTTGGTAAATTGTTGCTTCTTGAAAAGCCTTATCTAACTCTTGCGCCGTCTTTTTAAGTGCCGGACCTGTTTTAGTTCGGTACATTTTTTTACCGGCAAATTTACTTAAATCGACATCGATGTCGCAAGCAACAATAACCACATCGGCATTAGCCACTTCTTCTGGGGTTAATTCATTACCCACACCCACAGAACCACGAGTTTCAACTTTACACCACCAACCACGTTTTTTAGCTTCTTCTTCAATTGCTTCCGCCGCCATAAAAGTATGGGCAACACCAGTTGGGCACGCGGTAACAGCAACAATTCGTTTTACACTATCATTTGTCGATAATGCAGAATCAGCTGTTTGCTCATAAACAACCGCTTTACTTTGTGCGTCAGTTAAAATTTGTTTAGGATTAGCAAATAGATCATTTAAGTCTTTTACTACATAAACTTTTTTACCAATAACCGCTTTATCACTTATTAATCCTGAACCAACAGCAATAATAACATCTGCTGATGTAGCGTTATCAACCACTTTATAATTTAATGAATTAGCCGCTAAGGCTAACTCAGCTTTAGCAAGACGCCCATTAACTGGACCTATACTATTACTTTCAACAATATATATATTCATGCAGACTCCTATCCAGCAATTATTTCAATTTTTTCTAGCATTTTGCTTACTGCCTGACGATCAGATATACCAACTCCAGCTTGTTCAACCGATAAAGCTGCGACGCTTGAAGCAAACACTAATGTGTCTTTAATTGATTGATTGGTCAGCAAACCGTACATTATACCACCAACCATTGAATCGCCAGCGCCAACAGTACTGATCACTTTACATTTTGGTGGTTTAGCCAACCATGCTTCATTATTAGTTACCCATAAAGCACCTTTACTACCGAGTGAAACCACTACGTTTTCAACACCTCCATTTATGAGCTCCTTAGCTGCTGATTTTATTTCAGGCAAAGTCGGTAATTTTCGCCCTACCCACATTTCAAGTTCTTTGTCATTTGGTTTAATCAGCCATGGTTTAGCTTTTAATCCTGCAACTAATGCTTCACGGCTACTATCAAACACAATTTTGGGGCAAACTTTTTTAACTTGCTCCATCCATTTTGTGAAGCTATCAAGTGACAAACCAGCCGGTAGACTGCCACAAATAGCAACCATATCAATCCCTTTTAACCATTCAAGTGAATTTGTTACAAAATCTTGCCAATCTTGATCACTGATAGTAAAACCAGAAAAATTAAGATCTGTCACTTCACTATTTTGTTCGGTCAATTTGACATTAATGCGTGTTTTTCCTTCAATAGTTTGGAATTTATCAATCACATCTAATGTTTTGAATAATAAATTAAATCCATCTCGATTTTCTTTACCTAAAAAACCACCCACAGTTAATTGAACATCTAAATCTGACAACACTTTAGCTACATTGATACCTTTCCCGGCAGCAAGTAACGCGTTAGTTTGCACTAAATTAACATCACCTAGTTCAACTTTTGGGCAAAAGCCTAATAAGTCGTAAGCCGGATTTAAAGTAATAGTAGCAACACGATAAGCCATTATTCACTACCCTCACCTAAACCACTTTCAATTGCTTTACCGATTGCTTCCAATGCTTGTTGAGCATCATTACCTTCAGCGGTAAATAGTAATCGGCTACCTTTTTTAGCACCAAGTGCCACAATTTTCATTAAGCTAGTTGCACTCACAGGTTCAGCTTTACTGTCTAAATTAGCAACAGTTACTTTACTATTAAACTCTTTCACTAATTTAACTAATACTGATGATGGTCTAGTGTGTAAACCATTTTCATTTGTGATCACATATTCACGACTTAGAGTAGTACTACTTTGATCAGTAGTAGGTTCAGATGATGGATTAGAAGTTTGATCCGCTGATACAGAATCGGTAACGAGTAGATTAATAAGATTATCACTATTACCTGATAATAACTTTTGAATATCTTGATTAAAGATTAAATATGCCAAATGATTTATTATATTAGTAACCGAATCATCAATTGCTGACATGGTAATTAGTAATTTAACTGGTTTATTACCTTCATTAATATTACTAATAGTTCGGCTAATCGCCATTGCATTTTTTAAATTGCCTTGTTTACTATCATTTAACCATATGCCATGCCCCAAATAATTTGGTTTATTATCTAATACATTGGCAATAAAACTAGCATTTACTGCATCTAATTGTTTTAACCGTGAAGCATTTAAAGCTTGTAAGGTTGCCAAACTATCTGCCGGAATATCTAATAATAATGATGCTTCATTGATTATAAAGTGACTATCTGCTTTATCAACCTTACCTGTTAAAATAGCAATGGCTTCATCAGCAGATTTAATATTTTTAATTTTTTCCTCAACACCGTCTGCTCCAAGAACATGAGTTAATTGACGAAGTAATTCTAAATGTTCATCAGAACTTGCCGCAATACCAATTGCAAGGTAGGCTTTTTCGCCATCATCACCCCATTCCACACCATTAGGAAAACAAAAAACTTGTACACCAGTCTTTTTTACTAAATCACGGGTCTTAGTCGTACCATGAGGAATGGCTATACCAATACCTAAATAGGTTGCAGCTTGAGCTTCACGTTCAAGCATTCCGTTAACATATCCTTCTTCAACAAATCCAGCACTCGTTAAGGCTGCTGCTACTTTTTTAATTGCTTCTATTTTGTTGGTTGCTTGCTCATTTAAATGAATATTTTCTTTAACTAAATGAAACATATAATAAATACCTCTGAGTTAAATGTTGGGGCGAATGAAGTGACTCAGTAATTCTTGATCCTTATTGAACATAATTGAATCGTTTCAGCAATTATTAATAAAAAGAAAAGAATTATCAAATATTTTATTTCTATTAATAATTAATATGTGATCTAGATCTGATTTTTTAGTTAAAAATTATTAATAGTCTTTTCGCCAATTAAGGTGATTTTACACATCACAGTTACGATCACGACTCAAACTACCTCGATAAATCAATTGACGAGGAATTATTGTTGTTCCAGGTGCATAACTTTTATTATGTAGACTATTTAGTAATAATTTTATCGTTACCTCCGCTACTTCTTTGTGATCTTGCGAAAGTGAAATCACTTTACAAGGTAAAAAGTCGAGTAATTCATTATCACCAAATGTCGCAATAACTAGATTTTCTGGTAACTGACCAAATTTTTTCAATATTGCATCAATTGTACCTTGTAACAAAGAGAAAGAAGTAGTAAAAATTCCATTTGGAAGGTTATGAGTCTCTAACCATTGACTAAAAGCTATCTCAGCATCGTGACGGTTATAATTATTGGCATATAAAAAATCAACCTTATTACAACTTTTTAACGCAATATCTTTAAAACCATTTAGGCGGAGTTGACTAACAGATAAATTAGGTAAAGCTCCAATATAAACAACTGAATCTTGCACAAATTTATTAAATGCATGAGCCAATGTTTTAGAATCTTCTTTATCTGCACCAACAATACTTCTAAATATTGATGCTGACAATGTTCTATCCAAGGCAAACAAAGGAGTCTCAGAATTTTCCCAATCATTATAAAAAATATAATCTTTAGTTGATACAAATGATGAAGATATGACTAATGCATCAACTCTACGCTGTTTTAAATGTGCTACACACTTTTTTTCGATCTCAGGATTATCTTCTGAACAGGAAATCAATAATTGATATCCTTGTTTTCTAACTAGTTGTTCTAGGTAATTAGCAATACGTGTAAAACTGATATTTTCTAAGTCAGGTATAATAATACCAATGGAACGTGTTTTACCTGCTCTTAGCCCTGCAGCAACTGCATTAGGCTGATAATTATATTCTTTCACTATCGCCATTACTTTTTCGATAGTTTTATCACTAACACGATATTTTTTGGCTTTTCCATTAACCACATAGCTTGCAGTTGTTCTTGAAACCCCTGCTAAAAAAGCAATTTCTTCCAATTTCATAAATATTTTCTCAGCAAATAACTTTAGGAAATTTAACATGAAAGAAAATAAGTTGTAAACCTTAAATCATCTCTAACTAAATTATTAAGGTTTAATAACAAGCATAATTAGATTAAATTGTTAAATATGAGATATTTTCACAGATGAGCTTAAGCAAACTGTCAGATTTAGTAGATAGTAACCAATTTGATGATTAATGATTAATAATAAATAGCAATATTTTGATTATAAATATTGGCTATTTTTACAGGGGTATCAAATATATCTTCTAAGATTTGAGTATTCATAATCTGTTTTGGTGTGCCTTGATAAGCTAATTCACCTTTTTTCATAGCAAGAATATAGTCAGAATACACCGAAGCAAAATTGATATCATGAATAACGATGACTATAGTTTTACCCAGTTCATCCGCCGCACGACGCAATTGTTTCATCATTGCAACGGCATGTTTCATATCAAGATTATTAAGTGGTTCATCAAGCAACACATATTTAGTATCTTGACAAAGTACCATGGCAACATAGGCGCGTTGACGTTGACCACCAGATAATTCATCTAAAAAACGATCTTTAAATTCAGTAAGATTCAAAAATTCTAATGCTCGGTTAATATGCTGATGATCATCAGCATTTAAGCGCCCTTTAGTGTAAGGATAACGTCCAAATCCGACCAATTCAAATACTGTCAATCTACTGGTAAAACGATTTTCTTGCCGAAGTACTGAAAGGTAAGTCGCTAATTTATCACTTGGCGTATTTACCACGTCCATATTTTGAATTTTAACCTGTCCTTCATCTGGCAATAACAGCCGGCTAATAATTGATAATAATGTAGATTTACCGGCACCATTAGGTCCTATGATGGCAGTAATACCCCCTTGTGTAATTGTCGCATTGACATTTTTTAATACCGGGATTGTTTGATACTTTTTACTAATATTATCAATTTCTATCACATTGAAACCTTTTTCAATAATAAGAATATAAACAGAGAACCACCAATAAATTCAATCACAATTGATAAAGCACCCACAAGATTAAGCACCTGAGCCAAAAATAATTGCCCACCTACCAGAAAAATAATGCCCAATAACACAGCGGTTGGTAACAAGAAGCGGTGTTGACTAGAACCGCTAATACTATAAGCTAAATTAGCAATTAATAATCCTAAAAAAGTAAATGGTCCCACTAATGCAGTTGATATAGCGACTAACACCGATACCAATAATAAAATGATAGTGACACTTTTTTGGTAATCAACGCCTAGATTAATGGCATTATCACGCCCTAATGCTAACACATCAAAACGGTAACGCATGCGCCATAAAAATAAACCAATCACACTAGCAATAACTAATGAAAAAATGATTAATACTGGTTCTGCACGAGTAAAGGTGGCAAAAATACGACTCTGTAAAATAGCAAATTCACTTGGTGTCATTAAACGTTGAAGTAGATTGGAAAAACTCCGAAACAAAGTTCCTAAAATAATCCCAATTAATAAAACTAAATGTAAATTTTGCTTAAGTTTGGTAAATAAACCACGGTATAAAAATAATGAAAATAGAATCAATAATAATGACTCAAATAGAAACTTACCAATGATACCAATATAAGGTATACCCTGTGCATCGACAAAAAAAATCACCAATGTTTGAATTAAAACAAATAAAGCTTCAAACCCCATGATAGACGGAGTCAAAATTCGATTATTGGTTACTGTTTGAAATAATAAAGTTGAGGTTGCTGCCGAAAAAGCGACTAAAAGCATAGTTAAAATAATCCAAGTTCGATGCATTAGAATATAACTAATGTTACCTTTTAGATTGATAGTCATAAAACATACAATGCAGATCAATGCAATAATCAATAATATTAATAATCTTTTCATAGCGGAAATATGGTCAGTTTGATTAATTAACATGACGTCTTCTACCCAACAACATCAGAAAAATAATAGCACCAATTACGCCCAAAATAACACTAACTGGAATTTCGAATGGATAACGGATAACACGACCAATAATATCGCAAACTAACACTAATCCAGCACCAAAAAGGCAGATCCACGGAATTGTTTTACGCACATTATCGCCAAATAATAAACTCACAATATTGGGTACAATCAAACCTAAAAATGGCAACACTCCCACAACTACCACCACAATACCACCAATTAAGGCAATGACAATTAACCCCATTAACATGACTCGTCGATAATTAAGCCCAACATTAACCGAAAAATCACGCCCCAAACCTGCTACAGTAAATTGATCTGCACTCCAACAGGCGAGTAAGGTCAATCCACCAACCAACCATAATAGTTCATAACGGCCTTTTAATATTCCGGAAAAATCCCCTGACTCCCAGCCACTAAGTGATTGTAACAAATCAAAGTACATTGCAAAAAAGGTGGTAATAGCGCTAATTACAGCGCCTAACATAATACCGACTAGAGGCACCATAAGTGCAGATTTGAAAATAATTTTTCGTGAGATCATCATAAATAGCATAGTGCCAAGCATAGCAAATAAACTAGCTACGACCATTTTAGTCATAACACTTGCTGCAGGTGCAAAAACCATCATAACTAGCAATCCCAAACTTGCAGATTGGGTGGTGCCCACTAAAGAAGGTTCAACAAATCGATTTTGCGTCAGTAATTGCATAATCAAACCGGCAACACTCATAGCACTACCCGCTAATATTAATGCAACTGTTCTTGGAATACGGCTAACGAAGAAGATGTCTCGCATGTTATTATTTGTCAACAGTTCAGACAATGTTACATGCCCTGCACCTATAAATAAACTTATTGCAGTCATTATCAATACAATAACAATGCCTGCAATAAAATAAAAAGATTTAACCATGTTTTACATTAATTATTAGCTGATTTTTGTAAAACTTTATTGATTTGATCCATTAAACGGCTATATGTTTGTATGCCGCCAGCTATATACATAGACGTTGAATCTAAATAAACAATATGATTATGCTGCCAAGCATTCGTTTTTTTGATTAGTTCATTATCCAATACTTGCTGAGCAGATTGTGCTTCTTTATTGCCAATGGCATTATCGCGATCTAACACAAATAACCATTCAGGATTAACGCTTAAAATAAATTCCGCAGTCACTGCATTACCATGACGGCCTGCTTCTTGGAAAGTTGTTGCTGGTTTAAAATTTAACTGGTCAAAGACAAAACCAAAGCGAGATTTTGAACCATAAGCAGACATTTTACCACCATTAACCATGATTACTAATGCTGTGCCTGCATTAGCAGTTTTAGGCTTAAGTTGGTCGATTTTTTGCTGGAAATCAGCAATTAATTTTTTAGCTTCATTTTCTTTATGAAAAATAGTTCCTAACTGAGTGGTTCGCTGAGTTAGGCTCGTTAAAAAATTAGTCGAATCAATATCTAAGGCAATAGTTGGTGCAATTTCACTTAACTTATTATAGACATCGTTAGTACGCCCACCGGCAATAATTACATCTGGTTTGAGGGAGCTTAAAACTTCATAATTTGGTTCAAATAAGGTACCAACATTGGTATAGGCTTTATCACTATATTTAGCCAAGAAATCAGGAAAATGGACATCAGATTGTGGAACAGCTGTTACTGGAATATTTAATGCATCTATAATATCTAGTATTGCCGGATTAAAAACAACCACATTTTGAGGGTTATCAGGAACGTCTGTTTTTCCTTGTGCATGTTCAATAGTAACCGTTTTTATAGTAGTTTGTTTATCTGTTTTATTATCGCATCCAGTTAAAGCTAATAATAATGTACATAATACTAAAAATTTAACTTTGATATATGAATACATTTGATCTCCTAATTGTCAATCCCAGATATAGATTAAAATGATAAACAAAATAATTATCATTTTCATTATTGGATTGTAGCGAAAAACCAAATGGGGTTCAATGTTCTTTAAATATTTAAAGGAGCTAATGATATAATTATTGTCCCAATAAACTTTCTGAACTTAATATTATTATAACTACCTAAAAAAGATGATAATCATCAATAAACATAAAAGAATAACATTATTATAATAATGGGAATGTTGATTTTTATTAAAAAAATACATAATATTTATCAAAAAAAGAGAGAATGGTATGAAGAAATTACTTATTATTATTTTTGCATTTTGCTTATTTGGATGTATGTCAACGCCTAGCGAAAAAGATTTGGCAACAGTAGACTTTGGTAGTAAACCAGTTAATTATGAAGAAAATATTAAAAATATTATAGGAGCAAAATTAAAAGACCCGTTTTCTGCTCAATATAAATTTGGCAACCCTAGAAAAGGATATCGTAAAGGTGGATTAACTTTCGACATTGCGTATGGTTGGATTGTTCCTGTTCAGGTTAATGCAAAAAATAGCTTTGGAGGTTATGTTGGCTTTGAAACTTTATATTTTATGATATCTGGGGAACTAATTGAAAACGTTACATACAATTATAGATATGGAGATGTAGTATTATTATAATAATATATTATAAAGTTCTAAGCGTTTGAATTTTATGTATATCTATTAGTATGTTTTTGCTACGGGCGTATTATAGTTTAGTGTAAACTATCTATAGTTAACTATAATCTCACAAATAAATTAACTAGCAAAAAACTATTAAAAAACTATTGTGTATTTTTTGTATCAATCGATAACTCTTTAAGTTTTCGTGTTAAAGTATTGCGCCCCCAGCCTAATAAATGAGCGGCATCTTGTTTATGTCCACGGGTAAAATTAAGTGCACAATTTAATAAAATACGCTCAACATCACTCACTGCTTCAGTTAATATCTCTGTTTTACCAGAAATCAGTGCTTGCTTTGCCCATTGTTCGAGTAAAGTTTGCCAATTCACCCCTTGCTGAACTTGGGTGCTTGGAAGCGTATTTACTTCATTATCAATTGCAATCTTAGGTTTGGATATTTTTAGCAATTCAGGGGGTAAATCTTGAATTAAAATTTCTTTACTTGAAGACATTACCGTTACCCATCGGCAAGTATTTTCAAGCTGTCTAACATTCCCCGGCCAATTAAACATACATAACACATTCAATGCCTCAGGGCTAAATATTTTATTTTCTACGCCTAATTCTTTAGCCGTAGTAACCAAAAAATGTTCAGCTAACTTTGGAATATCTTGAGCTCGATCGCGTAGCGGTGGTAATAAAATTCGAATAACATTTAGACGATGGAATAGATCTTCTCGAAATTTACCTTCCCTTACTCTCAATTCCAAATCTTGGTGAGTTGCGGCAATAATACGTACATCTACTTTAACCGGTGAATATCCGCCAATTCGATAAAACTGCCCATCAGCTAGTACCCTTAATAACCGCGTTTGTACATCAAGCGGCATATCGCCAATTTCGTCCAAAAAAAGTGTACCACCATTAGCTTGCTCAAACCGTCCATGCCTAATTTGAGCAGCTCCCGTAAATGCACCTTTTTCGTGTCCAAATAGTTCAGACTCAATCAGATCCTTAGGAATTGCTGCCATATTTAATGCAATAAAAGGCGCATTTGCTCGAGGACTATGCGTATGCAGTGCTTTAGCGACTAACTCTTTACCCGTTCCTGATTCGCCATTAATTAATACACTGATAGATGATTTTGATAAACGTCCGATAATACGAAAAACCTCTTGCATTGAAGGTGCTTCACCAATAATACCTGTTGATGCTTTGGCGGTGGTATGAGAATTCGTTTTTTGATTTTGGCTTTGTAAAATAGCGCGCTCAACTAATTGAATGACTTCATCAACATCAAAAGGCTTAGGAATATAATCATAAGCACCTTTTTGGTAAGCATTAACTGCTGCATCAAGATCAGAATGCGCAGTCATAATAATTACGGGTAAATTAGGAATCTGTTCTTTTACATAATGTAATAAAGTCAAACCATCAATTCCTGGCATTTTAATATCAGAAATTAATACGGCCGGTTTTTGCGCCTGAGTGGCTAATGCATCAATGACTTCTTGACCACTGGCAAAGCTGACACAATTATAATTAACTGTAGTTAATGCTTTTTCTAATACCCAGCGAATAGAACTATCATCATCAACAATCCAAACATTCATTTTTAATTTACCTCACTGCTTGATTGGCAAATAGACAGAAAATTCTGTGTGCCCCGGCCAACTATTAAATTCAATCTTACCATGATGCTGATCAACAATATTACGTGCAATTGAAAGGCCAATTCCTGTCCCGCCTTCATAACCACTTACCATTGGGTAAAAAAGCGTATCTTGCAGATGCACAGGTACTCCTGGACCGTTATCTTCAATATCAATGCGAGCACATAAGCGATAACGTTGACCATGTAATGTGATTTGAAAAGCCGTTCTGGTTCTAATGATAATAGTTCCAATATTGGAACCTATCGCCTGCAACGCATTACGAATAATATTTAAAATTACCTGTTCTATCTGTTCAGAATCATGAATCAGATCAGGTAAACTAGGATCATAGTCCCGTAGAATTTCAATGTTTTGTGGTTTTTCTAAACATAGTAGTGTATAAATTCTTTCAATTGATCTATGAATATTCTGCTTTGTTTGCTGTAATCTCTGTTGTGGTCCTAATAACCTGTCAACTAAATTTCTTAACCGATCTGCTTGCTCAATAATAATTTGTGTATAGTCTTGTAATTCGTTGTTAGGTAACTTTCGTGATAATAATTGAGCGGCACCTCTTAATCCCCCTAGCGGGTTTTTTATTTCGTGCGCTAAACCTCGAACTAACTCACGTGCTGCACTTTGTTGTGCTTGTTGTAATTGTTCTTGGCTTAATCGTTTATGATTATTTAATGGAATCATTTCAATCAAAATATTGCCTTTCTCTAAAGGCTGAGCGGTTAACGATAAAATATGCAATTCATTATTAATAACTAAGTTAACTTCATTATCAGTAAATCCTTGATTTTTTGCTAATGCCGTTTGCATCAACTCAATATCAAGTGAAAAATAACTTAATAGATCGGGGAAATAACTGTCTAATAATTTTTTTGAACTTTGAGCTAATAGTTGCTGTGCCGCAGCATTAACATAAATAATATTAAGATTCTTATCAAGTAATAAAATACTTGTAATCATAGAATCGAGAACCAGATTAGCATCAGACTCATTATCAAATGTCATCGTTGGATTTCCGTCCTCATTAAAATCCACCGCAACAAGCGGTGGATAATGCTTTAAGATTTTTTCAAAAAATACTATCTATAAACTATAATATAATTCGAATTCTACTGGATGTGGAGTCATACGAACACGATCAACATCTTGACGTTTTAATTCTATATAAGCATCAATAGTATCGTTAGTGAAGACATTTCCACGAATTAAAAATTCACGATCAGCATTTAATGCATCTAATGCTTCTTCAAGTGAACCAGCTACTTGAGGAATAAGTTTAGATTCTTCTGGAGGTAAATCGTATAAATTTTTATCCATTGCATCGCCCGGATGAATCTTATTAATAATGCCATCTAAACCAGCCATTAATTGTGCCGCAAATGATAAATACGGATTACCAGCTGGATCGGGGAAACGCACTTCAACACGACGAGCTTTAGGATTTGTTACAACAGGTATGCGAATGGATGCAGAACGATTACGTGCAGAATAAGCAAGCATAACTGGTGCTTCATAACCCGGTACTAAACGTTTATAAGAGTTAGTTGCTGGGTTGGTAAAAGCATTTATTGCTTTAGCATGTTTGATAATACCGCCGATATAAAATAGAGCCATTTCAGAAAGGCCTGCATATTTATCGCCTGCAAATAAATTTACACCATCTTTAGATAAAGATTGATGGCAGTGCATACCAGAACCATTATCACCAAACATTGGTTTAGGCATGAAAGTAGCCGTCTTGCCATAGGCATCAGCGACATTTTGAACCACATATTTATAGATTTGTACTTCGTCAGCTTTTTTAGTAAGGGTATTAAAACGGCAGGCGATTTCATTTTGACCAGCGGTGGCAACTTCGTGATGGTGAGCTTCAACCACTAAACCTAGTTGCTCCATAATTAAGCACATTTGAGAGCGAATATCTTGTGATGAATCAACAGGAGGAAGTGGAAAATATCCACCTTTTACGCCAGGACGGTGACCTTTGTTACCTTCTTCATATTTAGTACCAGAGTTCCAAGCTGCTTCAATATCATCAATATGCACAAAACTACCTGACATTGGTGAACCAAAACGCACATCATCAAATAAGAAAAATTCAGGTTCTGGTCCAAAGATTACGGTATCAGCAATACCAGATGATTTTAAAAACTCTTCAGCTCGTTTGGCGATAGAACGCGGGTCGCGATCATAACCTTGTAATGTCGCTGGTTCTAACACATCACAGCGGAGATTTAATGTTACATCTTCAAAAAATGGATCAATTACCGCACTTGATGTATCAGGCATTAATACCATATCAGATTCATTAATGCCCTTCCAACCTGCAATTGATGAACCATCAAACATTTTACCGTCTTCAAAAAAATCAGCATCAATTTGACTAACAGGAATAGTGACGTGTTGTTCTTTACCTTTAGTATCAGTAAAACGTAAGTCAACAAACTTAACATCATTTTCTTTAATTAGCGTTAAAACTTTTTGTGTAGACATGAATCTTCTCCATTGAGACAAATAATTATTCAGAATAAAAGGCTATTTTGCCAAGTAATTTATTTATGCAAATATAATGCCATTTTTTTATTATGATTATTCAATGGATTTATTGAACAAATAATACAAATATTATTTTTGCACCAAAATATAACATTAAGTGCTATGACAATGCACCAAAATAATTCATAATAATATTAATGATAACTTTTAATATTCAAAAATAGCCAAAAAACAGCTAAATAAATATTATTTATATCATATACAAAATCGAATGAATCAAAGTTTACAACATTTAATATAACTAAAATTATACACTATCCCTATCTCCTGAGATGACTAAATAAAATGTAATTTTGTTCCAATCATACTCAATAGTTTCTTCTGAACTAAATGACACCATATACCGCAAATTATCTTTAGGATTAGTCAAGTAAGTTGACGGGTAACCACCTTCCGTCACCCAAGCACAGCAAATTAATTTAAGTTCACCTATTCCCATGGTTTTAGCTATATATTGATGAGCTTGTTTAGCATATTTCCCTTCAATTTTGTAAGTGACGCTGACAGGTCTTGTTTGCCCTCCATCATTAACTTTGCAGTTGTCATATTGAAAAAAATCAGGCGCATTTGCATCAAATTCTCGCAAAAAATCACGACAAGTTAAATCTGGATCATATTGAAAAGGAGGAAAATACTCAGCATATTTGATTTTTAAATCACGTATTTTTGTTTGCTTTAATTGCGCAATTTGTTTATCAAATTGAGTTAAGGCATCAGGATTGTCAGGAAAAAAGGTTGTCAATAAATCTAATTTTTCGTTTGCAGTAACATAATCACTATCTGAAATAATATCAACAAACATCAAATTCCATAGCTTTTCTTGTTTATTAATATATTCGGCTTTGGTTATTTCTTTAATCAACTCATCATGATCAATAAGATTGAGGTCACGATAACAATCATAATAAAGGTCAATAGCCTTACTTATATTTTGCTCGATACCATAACCATTCAATATAAGCCAAGCAAGTGTAGTTTGTACGTGAAGTTTTAATGAAAAATCAGGATCTTTTTTCATTATTTTTGCATATACTAAATAAGCGTTATGATAATCACCATTTTCTAAATAATAATTAGCTAACAAATTTTCAGCATTTATTGTTTCGCTTTCAAATACCGAAATTTCATTCATCTTATTGATAACGTTTAATGCAGTTTGCTTTTGATCCAATTTAGATAAATAGAGGTGCACAAGCATCTTTAATGCAGGTAAATAGTTTTGTTGTGCTGCTTTTAGATACCAATTTTCTGCTTGTTGATAATGATGTTGCTTAAAAAAGATATTACCTAAACTGTACTTAGCTTGTACTACATCTGTATCGGCAGCTTTATAATAATATTGCATGGCTAAATTTAAATTTTTACCTGTTGTTCCCAAGTAACCTTTTTCATAGCAAAATCCGGTATTATGTAATTGATCAACTACGTTTTGATCTACTGCTTTTTTAGTCCAAAAACAAAAATCTTCATAATTAGGTGTCTGGCACTGATTATTAGCAAAAAATTGATTATTGTTACAACTTTCATCCTTAATGACTTGCATCGTTCTTTCTGGGTTAAATAACCATGCTAATTGAGCTTGTGCGTCTTTATTGCCATCATGAGCTTGCTGCCAAATATCGTCTATTTTATTCACAGCAAAAGCTGAATTTATTGAAAAATATAGAAATATAAACAGCAGGAAAAATCGTCTAAATTCCATTTTGGTATGATCCTATTATTAATAAACACTATTACTATAAAACAAGTTTTCTTAAGTTGGTACTATATTTCATTGCACAATATCGTTATAATCTCGGGCTAATATTGAATAAATCAGGTAATTATATAAGTATGGACTTTATTACACTCGAAATTATACCTTTTATTAAAAATCATCTTATACTCTCATTAGGCTGGATAGTTTTATTTGTTGCAATCATTGTATTAACGATAAAAAGTAAATTATCAAAGGTAAAAATCATTAATAATGCGCAAGCGATCAATATGATCAACAAACAAAATGCTATCATTGTTGATATTCGTTCTGCTGATAGTTTTAAAAAAGGACATATTACTCAATCACATAATATCTTGCCCATTGATATTAAAAATGCCAGTGCAAAATCTATTGAAAAATTCAAAGAAAACCTCATTATTTTGATTGACGAAAATGGGTTATCTTCACCTGGTATTGGTGAAACATTAGTTAAACAAGGATTTTTACATATCTTTGCATTGAAAGATGGCATAGCTGGATGGAATGGCGAAAATTTACCGCTGGTTAGAAAATAATATTATTTAAAAATAAGGCATTATCATGACAGAACAAAACAATACGCAACAAACTGAAACAGAATTTGCAATTCAACGAATTTATACTAAAGATGTTTCATTCGAAACCAATAATGTGCCTGAGATTTTCACTAAAGAATGGCAACCTGAAATGAATATGGAGTTAAATTTTTCTTCTCAAACATTAAACGAAAATATTTATGAAGTTGCATTACGTGTAACTGTCACAATGAAATCACATGGCGAAGTTGTGTATATTTGTGAAGTTACTCAAGCAGGTATTTTCGTATTAGTTGGATTTAATGAAAGTCAACTTCAACATTGTCTTGGTGCATATTGTCCTAATATTTTATTTCCTTATGCGCGTGAAACAATTGCCAGTTTAGTAAGTAAAGGTTCTTTTCCATCGGTTAATTTAGAGCCTGTGAATTTCGATGCGCTGTTTATGAACTATATTCAACAACAACAGGCTCAAGCTCAAGCCCAAGCTGAGTCAACTGACACGTTACAATAATCAGCGCTCTTTGGTACTAATAAAGAGTTTTATATTATTTATGAAAAAAAAAGCTGTAATAACAGTAATAGGAGCAGGTTCTTATGGAACCTCTTTAGCTATTTTATTAGCTCGTAATGGCCATTCAACTCTATTATGGGGGCATAATCCAGATAAGATAGCAACCTTACAGCAAGATAGGCAAAATAAACAGTTTTTGCCGGATATTCCTTTTCCTGAGCGACTACAAATTGAAAGTGATTTGCAAACTGCAGTTTCAGCGGCACCAATTTTACTTATCGTGGTACCTAGTCATGCTTTCGCTAGCATTTTAACCCAAATAAAACCTTTTTTACGTAAAGACAGTAAAATTGTATGGGCAACCAAAGGGCTTGAAGTTGACACTGGTCGGCTATTACAAGATGTTGCCAGAGAGATTCTTGGTGATAACATTCCATTAGCGGTAATTTCTGGGCCTACTTTTGCTAAAGAAGTCGCATCAGGATTACCAACTGCAGTAACTGTTGCCTCAAACGATGAACAATTTTTAACTGAATTGCAAAATTTATTCCATTGTAGTAAGAGTTTCCGAGTTTATAGCAGCAAAGATTTTGTTGGTGTACAACTTGGTGGGGCAATTAAAAATGTTATAGCTATAGGGGCGGGTTTATCTGATGGACTTGGTTTTGGTGCCAATGCCAGAACAGCATTAATTACTCGTGGACTTGCGGAAATGATGCGATTAGGATCTGTGCTTGGTGCTGATCCAGCCACTTTTATGGGAATGGCTGGGCTTGGTGATCTGGTGTTAACTTGCACAGATAATCAATCGCGAAATCGTCGTTTTGGCATACTACTTGGGCAAAATAAAACCATTGAAGAAGCCCAAGCGATTATTGCCCAAGTGGTTGAAGGTTGTAAAAATACTAAAGAAGTATGGTTATTAGCACAAAAATATCATGTTGAAATGCCAATTACTGAACAAATTTACCAAGTCCTTTACCAACATAAAGATCCTAAACAAGCAGCAATGGCATTACTTGGGCGTTCACAAAAAGCCGAATTAAAAAGTTAATTTTTATACTAAAACGTATAGCACTCCTGAAACTTTTCACAAAAATATTGCCAATCACTTAGTTTTTATCTTCTTTTATATATTAATTCCAATTCCTTGCTCTTTTGCTTTAAGGTATATATCGTAACCTACATACACATCTAAAACAGCTGTACCAACGGTTTTAAATAAGGTTATTTGTTGAGAGTTTTGTCGACATTTTTGGGGATTGATAATTAAATCACCTAATTCTAAAAAGTCATCTTGAGTTACTATTTTTTGTTTAATAGGATCAATAATATCTCCCGCTTCGGCAAAAACTCCGTCTTTGGTATCAAGAACACGAATATCAGCTTTTTCAACAATATTAGCTGGTATTTCATGCATCTGCGGTGTGTATGCGCCGACACCATTAATATGGGTGCCTGATTTAACTTTAGCACCATTGAAGGTTGCTACTTTTGAAGTTGTTACTGAAGTAATAATATCAGCCTGACTAATATCATCATCTAAATTTTCTGAAAAATAGAGATTTGTGGAAAAATGAACAAACCGTTTTTTCATTTGTTCAGTAAATTGTTTTCCTTTGTCATGATCAATATCAAAAATAGCAACATTGGTTAATGGACGAACGGTTAACATTGCTTCTAATTGTGATATTGCCTGTCCACCAGTACCTATTAACACTGCTCGGCTTGCGTCTTTCCGCGCTAAAAGATCCGTCGCTGCACCTTGCACTGCTCCAGTTCGAAGCTGAGTAACAAAAGTACCATCAAGCATGGCACAAACTTCACCGGTTTGCGGATCGAGCATTAATACCTGTGCTGGGACCGATGGTTTACCAAGTTTTGTATTATCAGGAAAGACAGATACAATCTTAATTCCAACAATGTCACTTCCTCTAATATGCGCTGGCATAAACAAGCATTGTCCATTTTGCACATCAAAATTGATTCGTAATGGTACATCACTATCTCCTTGGGTATAAATTTTTAGTGCCTGTTTATCAGCAGCTATCGCATCTTTCATACTATAAATTTTTTCAATATCTTTTGCCGTTAATACTAACATTTCAACTCTCCTTCGCCGGTACTATTTAGCATTTTATTTTACTTTTTTGCTTATAATTGTCTATTTTAAAAAAATAGCAAACATTATTAGTTAATTAACAAGTTGTTTTATAACAATAAAATTGATGGCGTATACATAACTTGTATATTTTATATAATTTCACTATCATTATTTGGTGCAATTTTGCACGATAATTGAGAAATAAGATGTTATTTAAAGTATTAAGATTTTTCTTAAAGATTTTATTTCATGTTAAAATTCATGGTAATCTCGATAATTTAAAACAAGACAGACTTTTAATCACTCCTAATCATGTTTCATTCCTAGATGGTGTTTTAATCGGTGTTTTTTTACCTGTTCGCCCTGTTTTTGCTATTTATGCAGGCTATATCAATCATTGGTTAGTTCGCTTAGCCAAACGTTATGTCGATTTTGTGCCAATGGATCCTATTAGTCCTATGGCAATAAAAAGCTTAGTTCGTGAAGTCGAAAAGGGACGCCCAATTGTAATTTTTCCTGAAGGACGGATTACCATAACGGGTTCATTAATGAAAATTTATGATGGTGCAGCTTTCGTCGCAGCCCGTTCTAAAGCGACTATTGTACCGGTTTGGATCGAAGGTGCAGAATTTACGCTAACCAGTCGTTTAAAAGGTTTATTTAAACGTCACTTATTCCCTAAAATTACCATTCACGTACTTGAACCGACTTCAATTTCTATGCCTAATGCAAATAAGGCCAATGAACGAAGATATATTGCTGGAGAACAGCTTCATCAAATTATGATGAATGCCCGTATGGCTAGTCGTCCAAAATTAACACTTTTTGAAGCATTACTCGAAGCTCAAGTGCGTTATGGCGTAAAATCTCGAATGGTACAAGATCCGACTACCAATGAGGCATCTTATCGTAATTTATTAAAACAAATTATTGGTGTTAGCTGTATTATAGCTAAAATAACTAAAAGAAAAGAGCGGGTTGGTGTATTGCTTCCCAATGCAACAATTACGGTTGCAACGATTTTTGGACTATCAGTTAAAGATCGAATCCCGGCAATGCTCAATTATACCGCAGGTACCAAAGGTCTAACTTGCGCTATTACAGCAGCAGAAATTAAAACCATCATCACTTCACGTAAATTTATACAAAAAGGGAAGCTTGATTATTTACTTGAGGAAATTAAAAATGTTAAGTGGTATTTTCTTGAAGATTTACGTCAAAGCTTAACCTTTACTGATAAACTCTATGTCGCTATCCATCAATACATTCCACGATTAGTTCAACGATATCAATCAAGTAGTGATGAAGCTTTGGTCCTCTTTACTTCTGGATCTGAAGGAAATCCAAAAGGCGTAGTACATAGCCATGGTAGTTTACTTGCCAATGTTGAGCAAATTCGTACCGTAATCGATCCCACTCCTGCCGATCGGTTTATGTCAGCATTACCACTATTTCATGCTTTTGGTATTACCGCTGGGTTATTTTTACCATTATTTTCCGGTAGCCGAACCTTTTTGTATCCCAATCCGTTACATTACCGTATGGTACCAGAAATTATATATGACCAAAACTGTACCATTTTATTCGGTACGCCAACTTTCCTTGCTAATTATGCCCGTTATGCTCACCCTTATGATTTTATGCGATTACGTTATGTTGTAGCTGGCGCAGAAAAACTATCTGAAGCGATTCGCGAACAATGGAAGGATAAATATGGTATTCGTATCCTAGAAGGCTATGGAGTTACAGAATGTGCACCAGTTGTGGCTCTTAATGTACCTATGGCGTTTAAAAATAATACCGTTGGCCGCTTATTACCGGGTATGACATCACGAATAATTCCAGTATCTGGGATCAGCAATGGTGGTGAATTACAAGTCAAAGGTCCAAATGTAATGAAGGGTTATTTACGAATTGAAAATCCGGGTAAACTTCAAGCACCTGAAGCAATTAATGAACAAGGCCAACTAGAACCAGGTTGGTATGATACCGGCGATATCGTGGCAATCGATGACGAAGGATTTTTAACCATTAAAGGACGTTTAAAACGGTTTGCAAAAATTGCCGGTGAAATGGTTTCCTTAGAAAGTGTTGAAGCACTAGCTAAAAAGATTGATCCTAATGCAATGCATGGTGCAACGGTCAAATCAGATGTATCAAAAGGGGAAGCTATTGTGCTATTTACTACTTCAAAAGAATTGAATCGTGATCAACTTAATCAAGTAGCTCAAGAACTCGGTATCCCTGCATTAGCTGTCCCACGTGATATTCGTACAGTCAAAGAGTTACCACTTCTTGGTACGGGTAAAATTGATTTTATCACTCTTCGAAAAATGGCCGACGAGTAAGCAAAAAGGTACATCATGAATCAACATTCTCTTTTTAACAAAGGCATGGTCGCAACCATGCTGGCGCAATTTTTTTCAGCATTTGCTGATAATGCCCTTTTTTTTGCCATATTAGCTTACATCAAAAATCTTCATTATCCGGAGTGGAGCCAATCTGTACTACAGATCGGTTTTGTTATCCCTTTTATAATACTTTCACCTTTTGTTGGTCAATTTGCCGATAGCATGTCAAAAGGAAAGGTTATGATGATCTCAAACTGTATAAAGTTAGTCGGCGCTGGTTGTATTTGTATTAATATTAATCCTTTTTTAGGCTATTTTTTAGTTGGTATTGGTGCGGCAGGTTATTCCCCTGCCAAATATGGTATTTTAGGTGAACTAACATCAGGGGATAATCTGGTTAAAGCTAATGGCTTAATTGAAGCCTCAACTATTGCTGCCATTTTACTAGGTTCACTTGCCGGTGGTCATATTGCCGATCTTAATATCGTTGCCTCCTTAATTGCTTGTGTGGTAATGTATGGTTTAGCTGTGATTGCTAACTTTTTCATACCTAAATTGCCAGTTGCAAGGCAGGATATCAAATGGCAATTTACTAGTATGATAAAAGACTTTGCTAACACAGTGAAAGTCATTTTCACTAATAAACAAGCTCGTTTTACCCTACTTGGCACTAGCCTATTTTGGGGAGCCGGAATCACTTTACGTTTTTTATTAATTAGCTGGGTACCTATTGTACTGGGTATTTTAGACAATTCGACACCTACTAATCTCAACGCTGTTGTTGCTATAGGGATAGTTATTGGTGCAGGGCTGGCAAGTACATTTATCTCGATGAATAATACTTTACGTTGCATTCCTGCAGGAATAATGATGGGAATTGCAGTTATTGCTTTCACTTTGCAAAGTCACATTATTTCATCTTACATCTTATTAATTGTAATTGGTGCTTTAGGTGGATTCTTTTTAGTACCACTAAATGCCTTAATTCAAAAGTTAGGTAAAGAGCTTGTTGGCGCAGGGAGTGTTATTTCTGTTCAAAATTTAAGTGAATATAGCGCAATGATGATCATGCTTGGGCTCTACTCCTTAGCGATTGCTCTTCATATTCCCGTTATTGCTATTGGTGTTGGTTTTGGTTGTTTATTCGCATTTGTTATCTTCTTATTGTGGTTAGGATTAAAAAATAATGCAGCACATTAATTTATCAGCTATGGTAACCGAAAATCGTAATCCGAACAGTGAAAAAATTGACAACTGTTCAACACTTGAGATCCTACAAATTATCAATAATGAAGATAAAAAGGTTGCCACTGCTGTTGAAAAACAGTTACCTCAGATTGCTAAAGCGGTAGAGACTATTACTCGTGCTTTTTCCAATCAAGGTAGATTAATCTATATCGGTGCAGGTACCT
Organism: uncultured Gilliamella sp.; assembly: GCA_945271295.1. Taxonomy (GTDB): domain Bacteria; phylum Pseudomonadota; class Gammaproteobacteria; order Enterobacterales; family Orbaceae; genus Gilliamella. Next base: position 168,081 of record CALYPG010000002.1, read on the forward strand.
CTGGTCGACTAGGTATTTTAGATGCTAGTGAATGCCCACCGACTTATGGCACGCCACCACAACAAGTGATAGGGTTAATAGCAGGTGGTCAGCCTGCTATTTTTAGAGCTGTCGAAAATGCCGAAGATAACCCAGAATTAGCTGTTGCAGATTTAAAAAATATAAATTTCAATGCCAAAGATGTATTAGTGGGTATTGCCGCTAGTGGGCGCACACCTTATGTAATAGGAGCAATGCAATTCGCTAAATCCATCGGGGCAACTGTCATTAGCCTATGCTGTAATCCTAAAGCGCCGATGATAGCGATCGCTGATATCGCAATCACTCCTATTGTTGGTGCTGAAGTTATTACTGGCTCATCAAGAATGAAAGCTGGGACAGCTCAAAAAATGGTCTTAAATATGCTAACTACAGCAAGTATGATTAAAACAGGCAAAGTCTATGGTAACTTAATGGTTGATGTTGAAGCAACCAACGCTAAACTGATAGAACGTCAAATATCAATTGTAATGCAAGCCACTGAATGCAATCGCGAAACCGCAATTTTAGCACTTGAACAATGCCAAAGGCATTGTAAAACTGCAATTTTAATGATTCTAGCTAATCTCAATGCTGAACAAGCAAAACAAGCTCTTAGTAAAAATAATGGTTTTATTCGTCAAACTTTAAATAAAACTATTTAATTAATGTAAACAAATATAAAAATACCCACTGAGATATCTTTTTACATAATTGTCTTTCATAACTACAAAGAATAATAAATATAATATTTTTATATATTAATATAGTGTTTTATATCGTAAATTAGATATAATTGATTGATAATATAGCATGTTATTAAAAATCAAATTCTAAATAACTGTTGTATTTTACTTTTTAAATTTATAACAGAATGGAATAGATACTTTTTTTAGAAAAATAATTATCTAATCAATTTTATAAATTAATTTATCACTAAAAGTGGCTATAATAGTTATATAACAACAAATAATAACCATATATTTTATATTGTAAAATAATATACTTTTAGAGTTATAAAATAATAATTTCGTTTTATCCAATAATGTAGAAATTGGGAGGTAATTGTATGGTAGGAATCATTCTTGCAACTCATGGTGAGTTTGCTGAAGGTATTCTACAATCAGGAACGATGATATTTGGAGAACAAGAAAACGTTAAAGCGGTTACCTTGCATCCAAGTGATGGTCCTGATAGTTTAAAGGAGAGAATGTTAGCCGCAATAGCGACATTCGAAAATCAAGATGAAGTACTATTTTTAGTGGATTTATGGGGAGGGACACCATTCAATCAGGCAAATAATTTATGTGGTCAGCACAGTAATTGGGCAATAGTTGCTGGTCTAAACCTTCCAATGCTAATTGAAGCTTACTCTGCACGCTTATCTTGCGAATCAGCTAAAGAAATTGCAGCTTCAATTTTATCTGCTGCCCAAGAAGGGATCCGAGCCACTGTTGAATCGGCTTCATCAACACCAACTACAAATCAAACTTCTAATACCATCCCTGAAGGAACTGTTCTTGGTGATGGCAAAATGAAAATTGTTCTTGCTCGTGTTGATTCCCGTTTATTACATGGACAAGTTGCAACTGCATGGACTAAATCTACCAATCCAAACCGAATTATTGTTGTATCTGATTCTGTGGCTAAAGATGATTTAAGGAAGAAACTTATTGAAGAAGCGGCACCGCCAGGAGTAAAGGCTAATGTAGTACCGATTAAGAAGATTATCGAAGTTTCACGAGATCCTCGCTTTGGCAACACGAAAGCATTGCTCTTATTTGAAAATCCGCAAGATGTTTTGCGAACAATTGAAGGGGGCGTCGATATTAATGTTGTTAATGTCGGTTCAATGGCGCATTCAGTTGGTAAAGTTATGGTAAACAAAGTTCTATCAATGAATTCTGATGATGTTGATACCTTTGAAAAATTAAAAGCTAAGAATGTAAAATTTGACGTTCGCAAAGTACCTAATGACTCTACTAGCAATATGGATGAATTATTGAAAAAAGCCAAAGAAGATTTAGCTGAACAAAAGAATTAGTTTTTATTTGATGAGGAATTATATTATGACATTATCTATTATTGCTATCATTTTGGTGATAGTTGTTGCCTTTCTGGCAGGTATGGAAGGTATTTTAGATCAATTCCAGTTCCATCAACCTTTAGTTGCTTGTTCGTTAATTGGACTAGTAACAGGTAATTTAGAAGCTGGAGTTGTACTTGGTGGTTCATTGCAAATGATCGCTCTAGGTTGGGCAAATATTGGCGCAGCCGTTGCTCCAGATGCAGCATTAGCTTCCGTAGCTTCTGCAATTATTTTAGTTTTAGGTGGACAAGGTGTAACTGGTGTATCAACCGCAATCGCTATTGCAATTCCACTTGCAGTTGCTGGACTATTCTTAACTATGATTGTGCGAACTATCGCCGTTCCACTTGTTCATATGATGGATGCAGCAGCAGAACAAGGAAATATTCGACGAATTGAATGGTTACAAATTTTAGGTATTTGTTTACAAGGCTTAAGAATTGCTATTCCTGCTGCAGCTTTATTATTCATCCCAGCAGAAACCGTAAAACAAGCTTTAAATGCAATGCCTGAATGGTTAACTACTGGTATGGCTATTGGTGGTGGTATGGTTGTTGCTGTAGGTTATGCAATGGTTATTAACATGATGGCAAACCGTGAAGTATGGCCATTTTTTATCATTGGTTTTGTCGTCGCAGCTATATCGCAATTAACTTTAATTGCACTTGGTGCACTAGGTATTGCACTAGCATTAATTTATCTTAGCCTTTCAGAGCGTGGTAACTCATCAAACGGAAGTAACAAGGGCGATCCTCTTGATGATATTTTGAATGATTATTAAGAATTTGGAGAAAAAAAATGACAGATAGAATTCAATTAAACAAAAAAGATCGTTTAGCTGTGGCTTGGCGTTCAACTTTTCTCCAAGGTTCTTGGAATTATGAACGTATGCAAAATGGTGGTTGGGTCTATTCAATGATCCCTGCAATCAAGAAATTATATTCTACTAAAGAAGACCGTTCTGCAGCACTTAAACGTCACTTAGAGTTTTTCAATACTCACCCTTATTTAGCCTCACCTGTACTTGGTGTAACACTTGCCCTTGAAGAAGAACGAGCTAATGGTGCTGCTGTTGATGATGTAGCTATTCAAGGTGTAAAAGTTGGTATGATGGGACCTTTAGCTGGGGTAGGTGATCCTGTATTCTGGTTTACTGTTCGCCCAATGCTTGGTGCACTTGGTGCATCATTAGCATTAAGCGGTAACATTATCGGACCTATCTTGTTCTTTTTATTATGGAATATTATCCGTTGGGGCTTTATGTGGTACACACAAGAATTTGGTTACCGCACTGGCTCTAAAATTACTGATAACTTATCAGGTGGCTTACTACAAAAAATCACCAAAGGCGCATCTATTTTAGGGATGTTTGTACTCGCTGCCTTAGTGCAAAGGTGGGTATCAATAAAATTCCAACCAGTAGTATCAACAGTCAAATTAGATAAAGGAGCATTTATTGATTGGAATTCACTGCCTGCTGGAGCTGAAGGCATTCAACAAGCATTGATACAGGTACAAAGCGGGCTAGCACTCACTCAAGAAAAGGTCACAACTTTACAAAATAACTTAGATCAATTGATACCAGGATTAGTTCCTTTACTTCTAACTTTCCTTTGTATGTGGTTATTACGTAAAAAAGTATCACCAATTTTGATCATCCTTGGTCTATTTATTGTTGGAATTGTTGGTCATGTAATTGGTCTATTATAATCTTAATACTTTGTTAAGATGTTTCAGGAGAGCATAATGTTTAAGTATAACATTATGCTCTTTATATAACTAAAGCTAGTTGTGTCAGAGTTTTATAAGCCATATTCTAATTCCAAATAAATCTTGAGGTTCTGACCACTAATTGACTAATCAATATGGATATACAAAGAAATGGTACAATCATTAAATACTAAAATCGATCTAACGGTTAAGGGTACTGCTTTTGTCGGTTTTTCTGAGTATGGTAATATTATGATTGGAGACAAAGCCTTTGAATTCTATCATCAAAGAGATAGCCGTAAATATATCCAAATTCCATGGAAGGAAGTTGATTATGTTGTTGCCTCTGTTTTATTCAGAGGGAGATGGATTCCTCGTTACTCGATCCAAACCAAACAAAATGGTACCTTCACTTTTGCATCAGAAGATCCTAAAAAAGTTTTAAGAGCCATTCGTGTTTACATAGATGGACAGAAAATGGTCAAATCATTAGGTTTTTTTGATGTTCTAAAACGATCTTTATTTAGAAAAAAATCAAAAAATTAATATAAGTAATCAGTAATATGCTAACTAATTAATTTATAATGTTATTACTTCTAATAAATTGATAAAATTTCTGAGCTTGCATTGATAATTGCCGCTCTTTTTTCTTAATTAAATACACCGCTCGTTTTAATGAAATATCTTTAAAAGGAATAATAGCAATATTATCATGCTCAAATTGAAATAAAGTCAATCCGGTTGTAATACTAATACCATGATTAACTGCAATTAATCCCATCATAGAGGTTAACTGTGTAACTTCCATAGCATATTGAATATTATATAATTGAATTAATTGGTCGGTATATATTCTAATACTGGTCCCTTTAGCAAAAGCAATAAAATTTTGTCCTTCTAACTCTTTCAATTCAACTGACTGTTTTTGCGCAAGTTCATTGTCCTTATGGCAAATTAAATAAAAATCATCCGAAAATAATAGCTCTGCCTCAATCTCTTTTAATGCTGGAGTACCAGCCGCAACGGCAATATCGGCTGAATTATCAATGATAGAATGTAAACACCTATCCCATTGAGTATCTAAAATATCAACACGAATTTTCGGATTTTCTTCATTAAATTTAGCAATCACTTGCGGTAACCATTTCACGGCTAAAGAAGGTAAAACAGCTACGGTAACACTTCCTTCTTCGCCACTTGAATATCGTTTAATTTCTCGAATAGTATTATCATAACTACTAATAAGGCTTCTGGCTAATTTAATAAAATGTAATCCATCAATATTAAGTTGAACCTTTCTTGTATCTCGATCAAACAATCTAAAACCAACTTCTTGTTCTAAAGCTGCAATAAGAGCACTAAAAGCAGGTTGCGATAAATTAACCATCTCTGATGCTCGAGTGAAATTTTCTGTTTCTGCTAAAGCAAGAAATGCACGTAATTGCTTAATTGAAATGTTCATATTGCCAAAATTCTCTAATTATTTCTCAAAACTTATAAAACCACGAATTATCATAAAAATATGCTCAAAGGCCTAATTAATCTTTTTATTGAACTGTATCACAGTTTTTATTTATTTGAACAAGTTATCAAAAATGATTTTCTTTTTTTGTGATATGAGTATAGGTAAATATTCTTCCATTTTTTTGAGCAGATTTAACCAATTGATAAATAATATGTTTTTATTTAAAAATATATAATTTTAAACAATTAATCTATCGAAAAAACAAATAAATTAATTTATATTCATTACACAAATATATTCATCAGATATTTAAATAATTTTTTCATTTTAGTTATGTATCATATGCCAACATTTATTTAATTAAGGAGATTATTTATGTTAGCACTCACCGGCATTTTAACTATTGTCGTTATGCTTTATTGCATAATGTCAAAACGAATGTCCCCAATTGTTGCATTAATTGTGATTCCAACAATAGGCGCATTAATCGCTGGATGTGGTTTAGAAACGCCAAAATTTATTGTAGCAGGGATCACTAAACTGGCGCCAATGGCTGCAATGTTTGTTTTCGCAATTACATTTTTTGGTGTAATAACAGATGCGGGAATGTTTGATCCTATTATTAAACGCATTTTACGCTTTGTAGGAGCCAATCCAGTTAGAATTATTATTGGTACTGGTATATTGGCTTTAATTGCTCACTTAGATGGCAATGGTGCAGTAACATTTTTAGTCACAGTTCCAACTATGCTACCTCTTTTTGAAAAATTAGGTATGGATAAACGTATGTTAATTGGTATCACCGCGTTAAGTGCTGGGGTTAACTTCTTACCATGGACTGGACCAATGATTCGCGCAGCAAGTGCATTAAATATCACTACACACGATCTTTTTGTACCACTGATTCCGGCACAAATAGCTGGACTAACATTCATGATAATAATGGGTTATTATTGGGGTAAAAAAGAACAAAAACGTTTAGGGCTAACCAAAGAAGCAATACTGGCAACTGGCGGTACTGCGCATCATGAAAAAGAATTAACCGAAGAAGAAAAGAAACTTCGCCGTCCACACTTATTTTGGATAAATATTGCTCTTGTGATAGCTGTTTTATGTACAATGGTATTTACCCGAATTTCACCAACAGTTGCATTTATGATCGCCCTAACACTAGCGTTAATGATCAACTATCCTAACGTTAAAATGCAATCTGAACGTATTAATGCCCATGCAAAAGCCGCTTTAATGATGGCAAGTATTTTATTTGCTGCCGGTGCCTTTACTGGAATTATGACTGGTTCTGGTATGTTAAAAGCAATGTCTGAAGCCGCAGTTCACTTCATACCTGAGCACTTTGCCAGCCATGTACCATTTATTACAGGTATTGTTGCAATGCCTTTAAGCCTCATTTTTGACCCTGACTCATACTATTTTGGCATTATGCCTGTTGTGGCCAATACTGTTGAAATGCTAGGTGTACCGAGTATTCAGGTTGCTCAAGCATCAATTATGGGCCAAATGACTACGGGATTCCCTGTTAGTCCATTGACACCAGCTACATTCCTATTGGTTAGTCTTGCCGGGGTTGAATTAGCAGATCATCAAAAATTTAGTATTCCAGTATTGTGGTTAGCAAGCATTATTATGACCGTTGCTTGTGTGGTTACTGGTGTGTTTCCGATTTAAATTAAAAAGAGGTATTTAACTATGAAAAAAATAAGAATTGGTTGTGGCGCAGGTTATGCTGGCGACCGTATTGAACCAGCAGTAGAACTCGCACAAAAAGGACAAATTCAATATTTAGTATTCGAATGTCTAGCAGAAAGAACTATTGCAATAGGACAAAAACAAAAACAAACTAACCCTAATGCAGGTTTTAATGAATTATTAGAAGCAAGAATGCGTGCTGTTTTACCATTATGCGTTGAAAATAAAATAAAAATCATTACTAATATGGGTTCAGCAAATCCTCAAGCTGCAGGTAAAGCTATTCAATCAATAGCTAAATCACTTGGCTTATCCGGTTTAAAAATTGCTGTGGTTGAAGGTGATGATGTTTATCAATCAGTTGTCGATCAGAATCTAAAACTTGATGATATTGGTAAAAAGATTTCAGAATCTGATAAGAAAATTGTTTCGGCTAATGCTTATTTAGGCTGTGAAGCTTTAATTGAAGCACTTAAATCTGGAGCAGATATTGTTATTACTGGGCGAGTTGCTGATCCATCACTATTTTTATCACCAATGGTTTATGAATTTGGTTGGTCATTATCAGATTGGGATAAATTAGGTAAAGGTACTTTAATTGGTCACTTACTCGAGTGTGCTGGTCAAATAACAGGCGGTTACTATGCTGATCCTGGTTATAAAGATGTACAAGGACTTGCTCGTTTAGGTTTTCCTATTGCAGAAGTGAGTGAAAATGGCGAAGCAATTATTACTAAAGTTGCAGATGCTGGCGGTTGTGTCAATATTGATACGTGTAAAGAACAGATGCTGTATGAAATACACAATCCTCAATCCTATATAACCCCAGATGTTGTAGCTGATTTTTCTAATGTTACGTTCAAACAAGAAGCAAAAGATCGCGTAGCCGTGTCTGGAGCGACAGGTAAACAACGAACAGAAACATTAAAAGTGTCTGTTGGTTACTTAGATGGTTTTATTGGCGAAGGTGAAATGAGTTATGCTGGACCAGGAGCAACCGAACGCGGTCAGCTTGCATTAGACATTGTCAAAGAGCGTTTATCTATTATTAAAGCAAATGCCAACGAGTTACATTTTGATTTAATTGGCGTAAATGCATTACATGGCAGCAAACTATCACAAAGTAGCAAACCTTATGAAGTAAGAGCACGAGTTGCTGGTCGTTTTAATAACAAAGCCGATGCCACTTTAATCGGTAATGAAGTTGAAGCACTTTATACCAATGGTCCAGCAGCAGGTGGCGGTGCATATAAATCAGTTAAAGAAATTGTTGCGATGGATTCAACATTGATTGAACGTAAATTGGTTAAACCAATTATCAGTTATTTGGAGGTATAAGATGAAACTAAGAGAACTTGCACATTCACGTACAGGAGATAAAGGCAATATCTCAAATATTTCAGTTATTGCTTATGATATAAACAATTATGAAAAATTAAAAGCTGCGGTAACAGCGGAAAAAGTCAAAGAATTCTTTTCAGACATCGTGAAAGGAAAGGTTGTTCGTTATGAATTACCGAATATTGGTGCATTAAACTTTGTCATGTATGAAGCTTTAGGCGGTGGGGTTACGCGTTCTTTGGCGCTCGATATGCATGGTAAAGGACTTAGTGCAGCACTAATGGATATGGACATAGAATAAACTTCTTTTATTATCATTGTTTTTTTACCTTTAAAATCCCATCAAGCAACTGCTGATGGGATTTATCATTTAGATAGGAATAAATGAGTATATTACTAGCTATCAGCTAGAAACAGTCATTGCACTTTTTGCCAGAAAGAGTATAATTCTCGGGCTTTGATTTTGTCCATGTTGGGCAGAAAAAAGATTATTTTTTAATTTAAGAGGACGTTATGGTAACTATTCGTTTAGCTCGTGGTGGCTCTAAAAAGCGCCCATTTTATCAAGTAGTTGTCACTGATAGCCGCAACCCACGTGATGGTCGTTTTATTGAGCGCGTTGGCTTTTTTAATCCAATTGCACAAGGTAATGCAGAAGAATTACGTTTAGATCTTGATCGCGTAAATCATTGGGTTGGTTTAGGTGCAACTGTTTCTGATCGTGTTAATACATTGATCAAACAAGCACAAAAAGCTGCTTAATTAAGTAATAGTAACTGTGATGATGAATACTGAGAATCTAATTGTTGTTGGTAAACTTGGTTCAAGCTACGGCATTCGTGGATGGCTCAGAATTTTTTCGTTTACAGAATTTCCAGATAGTATTTTTGATTACACACCTTGGTATATTCAGCGAGCTGGACAATGGCAAGAAGTAATCGTAGAAAGCTTTAAACCACATAATCAAGATATGATTGTGAAGCTTGTAGGTATTGATGATCGTGACCAAGCCCATGCATTAACCAATATTGAAATTTATGTTGATGCACAAAAATTACCAAAACTAAATGATGGTGATTTTTATTGGAAAGATCTAATTGGTTGCCAAGTGAAAACAATCAATGGTTACAATTTAGGTCAGGTAACTGATTTAATGGAAACGGGTTCTAATGATGTATTGGTAGTAAAAGCGAATCTAAAAGATGCATTTGGAGCAACAGAACGTTTAATCCCTTTTGTTGAAGAACAATTTATTAAACAAATTGATTTAACAACAAAAATGATTGTGGTCGATTGGGATCCCGCTTTTTAATTGGTAAGGTAAGAATATGTGGATTGGCGTTATTAGCCTTTTTCCCGAAATGTTTCAAGCTATTACTAGTTATGGCGTAACTGGTCGGGCCGTTAAAAACGGACTGTTAGAAGTAAATTATTGGAACCCGCGCGATTTTGCGCATGATAAGCATAAGACTGTCGATGATAGGCCTTATGGTGGTGGTCCGGGCATGTTGATGATGGTACAACCACTTAAAGATGCGATTCATGCAGCTAAAACAGTAGCAGGTGACGATACCAAAGTAATTTATCTGTCTCCACAAGGGCGCAAATTAAACCAACAAGGTGTTTGCGAATTGTCACAAAATCAAAAATTAATTTTGATTTGTGGACGATATGAAGGCATAGATGAACGCGTTATCCAAACCGAAATTGATGAAGAATGGTCAATTGGGGATTACGTGTTGAGTGGCGGTGAATTACCGGCGATGACTATGATTGATGCATTAGCAAGGTTTATTCCTGGCGTATTAAATCATGAATCATCAGCAGAAGAAGATTCTTTTGCTAACGGTTTACTTGATTGCCCTCACTATACTCGACCTGAGGTGTTAGATGGAATGGCGGTGCCTGATGTATTAATGTCTGGTCACCATGAAGCGATTCGTCGCTGGCGATTAAAACAATCACTAGGACGAACTTGGTTAAGAAGAGAAGATCTTCTTGAAAATCTAGCTCTGACTGATGAAGAGCAACGTTTACTCACTGAATTCCAACATGAATATCGTGATGAACAGAGCCATTAATATTTCAGTATAACTAGTAAGAGACAATATTATGAAAAATGCAATTATTCAGCAATTAGAACAAGAACAAATGAAAAAAGACATCCCGTCTTTTCGTCCGGGTGATACGGTAGAAGTAAAAGTATGGGTTGTTGAAGGTAACAAAAAACGTCTTCAAGCATATGAAGGTGTAGTTGTAGCAATTCGCAATCGTGGTTTACATTCTGCATTTACAGTACGTAAAATTTCGAATGGCGAAGGTGTTGAACGAGTATTCCAAACTCACTCACCAATTGTTGATTCAATTACTGTGAAACGTCGTGGTCAAGTGCGTCAAGCGAAACTTTACTACTTACGCGAACTTCGTGGTAAAGCGGCTCGTATTAAAGAGCGCCTTAACTAATTTTTATTAGTTAACAATTAAAAATTAAATAAAATATATCAGATTAAATATGGTCACCTTTATGGTGACCGTTTTGCTTATAATAAAAATTATTTCCTACCAATATTTATTGATACAATCACAATTATTTTAAAGCAATATAAAAGGTATATGCTATGGCTGACTATCTTGTTGATATTCTTGCGACAACTGTAAAATTATTTGCATTAATGACACCTCCAGCCGTTTTGAGTGCATTTTTAAGTGGTACCAAACAATATAATGAACAACAGCGACGCAAAACCGCTTTTAAAACATCATGTGCAGTTTTTATTATTGGAATTGTGTTGTTCTTTATTGGTAATACCATGTTTAGTGTGTTTGGCTTTACGCTTGATGCTTTTAGAATTGGTTCGGGAGCACTATTATTTTTGACTGCTGTTTCGCTAATGAATGATTCCCCGGAAAAAAACAAAATTAATAGCGATGAAGATATCAGCGTGGTGCCATTAGCCATCCCATTGTGTATGGGACCGGCATCCATTGGTACCATTATTGTGCTAGGAACCGGTGCGGTAGGTATTAGTCAAAACTTGATTGGTGCATTTTCATTATTGATTGCTTCAAGTGGTATTTATGCCATGTTGTTATGTGCTAAAAGCATTGCTAACGTATTAAAAAATACGGGAATTGCCATTTTAGCAAAATTAACCGGACTATTACTTTCTGCAATTGCCGCCCAAGTGATTTTCACCGGTGTGGCAGCGTTCCTAAAATAATCCGGATGAGTTAGATTTTACTTATTCATGTAAAACTAATATATCTTTGTTCACTTAAAATAATCAACTTCGATTATTAAAAATGATTAACTAGTGTAGTAATAAACTGACATAACATATACAACACAAACAATCTATCGCCATTTGTATTGTATATGTTATAGAAAATAATGATTAATTTGAATGGTTACTCTTAGTGGTTAAATTTTTACTGGTATAGAAAAAATAAGAAACCAGAATAATCAAAACTAATATTATTTCAGATAACAAAATGAAATGGCCTGATTCACCAAACCAAACACCAACAATTATTATAATATTTACAACAATAGAAATTGCTGCCAGCCAAGGGAATAAAGGTGATTTAAATTTGATCATCTCTTTAGGGTATTTACCACTATTTATACCCTTACGGAATTGATACTGACACCAAGCAATAATAATCCACGCAAAGCACCCCACTTGACCAGTACTTGCTACCAAATAGATATATAGTTTTTCTGCTGCTATATATTTTGAAAATAAAGATACGAGTGCAATGATCGAAATAAACAAAATACCTTTAATTGGCACTCCGCGTTTATTTACTTTAGAAAAAGATTTTGGTGCAAGATTATCTTGCGCCATAGACCACAACATTCTCGAACTAGCATAAATTGCTGAGTTGGCCGCCGAAATGGCTGCACAAAAAATGACAAACAACATTACATATGAGGCAAACGTAATCCCCACTTTATTGAAAACCCAAACAAATGGACTAATTTCATTATGTTCAGTTCCATATGGATAGACCAATGCTAATACAGCAATTGCTAGTACATAAAAAAGAATAATACGAAAAGCTACACCAGTTATAATTTTCGGCAACACTGCTTGCGGCGATTGTGCTTCACCTGCAGCACTACCAATTAATTCAACCCCTTGAAATGAATAAGTAACAATGGTCATACAAACAAATATCGACAAAAATCCATTTGGAAACCAACCATTTTCTGTTTTGAAAGTTGGAAGGATGTGAGTTTGTAAATATTGCTGATAAAGTAAATAAATACCGACTCCAATAAAAGCAATAATCGCCAATACTTTAATCGTTGAAAACCAATATTCACTTTCGCCAAAAGCGCGAACTGAAGTTAAATGCACTGAGGTTAAAACTATTAAAATAAGGAGACTATACAAATATATGGGAATGGAAGATAAAACTTGGTGGGCTATTATTGACGCAGCGGTTAAATCTGCTGCCATAGATAGTACCCAACTTAGCCAATATAACCAACCTATGGTGTAACTCCAAATAGGATTTGGTATGAACATTAATGCATAGTGTTGAAAAGAACCGGCATGGGGAAATGCGCAAGAGAGCTCTCCTAAGCACAACATCGTTGAGAGCATTATGCTACCGGCCATTAAATAAGCAAGAATTGTTCCCAATGGTCCAACGGTATTAAGTGGTGCTGCAATACCAATAAATAATCCCGTACCAATAGAGCCACCCAAGGAAATCATCAATAGATGACGATTTTTTAAATTCTTCTTTAAAGTACTGGGATAAGGACTTTCTTGAGATTCGGATGTTGCCATGTAAACCGCCTGATAATCAATAACAACTGCTGGTTTCCCAGCAGTTAACACGAATTAATAAATAAACCGTTTTTCTACACCATTAGTTTGACATGCCATTAATAAGGCAGTGTAATCAAGCTCAAAACCAATGATATCACCTACGCGTAATGTTTGCGAAACATCTTGGATATCAACGAGAGTATGATCACTAGTTTGGCCTAAAACAGTAATATTATCATCAATAGGAACACAATTTTCCGCAGGTACATCTTGACGCCCAAAAGCCAGAAGAGCACGCTTGCGAGTTCCATGATCAATAAATGTTTTACTATTTAAGAAAGCATCTACACCTAATTCACCAACAGGAACAGTTGGTTTACTATTAAGTTCAATGATTTGAGCATATAATTTATATAAATTACTACATGCTTTATCAATTGGTTTGTTTGAATGATGAAACTCATCAAGGTATTTCATATCCACATATTCAATACCAAATTCATGTAAACCACCAATCCTTATATGATTTAATCCTTCTGGCCAAATACCTTTATCTAATAAATGATAACTTGTACAATTCCCAGCCGATAAATATTTTATTTTAATATTACACGATTGTTCTACCTTACGAGCTATCTGTAAAAAATCTTCGCCATTTTTTACAGTAGGTAAAACCGTGCCATAGCAGTTAAAGTTAGTGCCAAGCCCATAAAGCTCAACACCTGGTAAGGATAATATCAGTTTAACAGTATTAATAATTTCATCAATATGTTCAAACCAAATTCCTTCGCGTAAATCGCCCATATCCACCATCAACAAAACTTGATGGATCTTTTGCTGTTTAACTGCTTCATCTGAAAGCGCTTGAATAACTTCTTTTTCGCTATTTAAACTAATATCAGCATATTTAACTACATCGCTAATCTCACTTAAACAAGGGCTACGTAGTAAACAAGTTTTACATTTTAGTGCTTCTTTCAATTTCTTCAAATTGTAAGTTCTTGATTCAGCTATAACATCAATACCACCATCAAGAACGGCTTTCGCCGTTTCAACACAGCCATCAAATACTTTATTTACAGCCATCACTTCAATGCCATGTTTCGCTAACAGATCTTTTTCAACTCGGGCATTATTTTTTAATTTGCGTAAATCAATTTCTAATATAGGTTTGTACATTTTTCACTCCTCTATATTTTATTATTGTTGTAGACGATTGCGTTTTTGGGCACGATGGTATATCCATTCAGCTAACCCAATAGCAAGTACCGCACCACCAACAATTTTAGCAATATATTCTGCATATCCACCCATATCAATTTGCGCAGGTGGAATAAAGACTAATATCACTGCAAATAGAGTCGATAAGAATCCTAAGCCAGGTAACACAATCGGCATTACTTTACCTGGAATTTTGAAACTACGTGGTACATCTGGTTGAGTAATACGTAAACGATAATAAGCAATAAACATCACCAAATATGGAATAAAATAACAGATGGTTGTTAACGCCGTTAACATCCAATAAGCTGCAGCAATACTTGGTGATACAAAAGTTGAAAAACATAAAACCGTTACAATAATTGCTTGGATAATCAACGCAAAAGCAGGCGTTTTATAAACTGGATGTAAACGACCAATTCGCTCGCCAAGTAAATTATCTTCTTTAGATGCCTCTTGTAGCATATAGATAGGGCCAACTAACCATGAATTGATTTGCCCTAACGCACCAAAAAATAGACAGATTGCCATAACAGGTAATAACCAAGGCATATGTAATTCATTAGCAGCAGCTTCCATAGCCTGCATGACACCCGCAACAATATCAGTATCTTGAGCAGGTAATAAGGTGTTAATTGCCCATGAACCAATCATATAAATACCCACAATTACAATTGCTGATACTGCCATTGCTTTAGGGAAATCGCGCTGTGGATTACGAGTACGCCCAGCTATCATTGGTGCAACTTCAAGTCCAGCAAAAGCAAACATCATACTAGATAAAAATACAATTGTATCCCAACTACTTAAATCAGGGATCCAATCACTAACATGACTATAATCAGTTGCCATTGGGTGACCAGTTAATAACCAAACTACGGCTAAGACGATAATAATTGCTGCTGGGATAAATACCCCAAGCCATGCACTTACACTATTAATAATCTTGGTCCATTGCATGCCTTTAATATTCATCAATGTTAAAATCCAAAAGACAATCATGGAACCGACACCAATAAATACTTGATTCTGAGCTAACTCTGCACTAAACATATAGCCAATTGCGGTAAAGCCAAATTGCAACATTAGTGGAAAGAAAAGTACACAAGAAAATAAAAAACAAACTACTACTATCCAACCAATACGTTTACCAAATGCTTCTTTTACCCATACAAAAATCCCACCATCTTTTGGCCAACCAGTTGAAAGCTCACCACAGACCATGGCTAAAGGGAAGAAAAGACAAAATGCAGCAATTAGCCAAAGCAACATTGCTGACGCCCCATAAGGAGCCACATTAGGAATTTGCCGTAAACTCAATATCGCAATGACATTCATAAACACAATGTCTTTAATACCAAGTAAACTTGAATCTTTAGAATCACTCATAATTAACCTCAGATTATAATATCTGGAGCTTTTAGTGCTCCAGATAGTTCATGATTAATACAGGTCGTATCCAACCATATCTTCGTAAGTATCTTCACGGCGAATCAATCGATCTTCACCTTTTTTATCGATCATCACAACAGCTGTGCGAGGGCGATTGTTATACACGGTTTGACTTTCGATGGTGTAAGCACCCGCATCAAGGAAAGCCACAATATCACCAATTTGTGTATCTTTAGGCATTAAGAATTCTTCACCTTTAACACCAACATGGTAATAGTCACCACCATCACATAACGGTCCGGCTAATTTGATATATTCATCATGTGCTTCATTGATTTTTGACGCATTATAGACATAGAAGAACCAATCAAAATGTTGACTGTCAGACAATACACTATAACCAGCATCAACAAATTTCCATTCAACATGTTCTTCAACGTTACCATCTAAATCGTAATTAGTTTTACGTTTTTCACAGGCAACTTCGGTTACCAAAACACCTGCTGAACCAGTTACTTTACGGCCAGGTTCAATACAGATTTCAACATCAGTACGCCATTTGTGTACTTCACTAATTACTGCATCAGCAAAGTCTTGTGCCGTAATACCTGCGTACATGTTGTCTTGTAATGGATTACCATTTTCTTCGTCATATTTATATGGTACTGGAATACCACCACCAACGTTGATTAAATCAAATTTAATGCCAAGTACTTCTTCTAAACGGCGTGATTCATCAACTAGTACTTTCGTTGCTTTAGCAAAAGGCTCTGATTCAGGAACTTGATCCCCTACATGCATGTGTAAACCACGTAAATGTACATAAGGCATTTTAAGAATACGGCGGCAAGTTTCTTCCGCTTGTTCTAAATCGATACCTGATTTAGCATGGTATGCAGTTACTAATTCTGCATGTGTTGCCGATGGCACATTTGGTTCTACGCGCACACAAACATTAGCAACTTTCTTCAAGCGAGTTGAAATTTCATCAATAATATCAAGTTCATAAAGACTATCGACATTGATAATGTAAAGATCATTTTGGATAGCAAACTCTAAATCTACTGGTTTTTTAACTACACCATTAAACACAATTTGGCTACCACTAAAACCAATATCTAAACATTTACGGACTTCATACATTGAGTTAGCTTCTGCATAGATACCCGCATCTTTAATTGCTTTTAATACACCCATAACTGAACAGGTTTTTGAAGCATAAAAAATCTTAGTGTTAGGATGTGCTTTAAATGCATCTTTAATTTCTTGCACATTACGATCAATTTCTTTTTCAGAAAAAACATAAAAAGGAGTTGGATATTTTTTAGCTAATTGTTCCAAATTAACGCCATCAAAACATAATTTACCGTTTTCGGCACTGAAACGGCGATCTTTTGTTATAAGATCTGTGCGTAATTTGTTATAATTTGACATAATTGTGTCGGACATATGACCTCCAGTTAATTAGTACATAAAAAACAAGTAAAAAGATTTCTCACTACAATGCAAGCTGCATGCCAACTTAAAAAATACAAATAATCAATTAATTAACAAAATAATTACAAAATTAATATTAGTCATTTAGTAAAAAAACTGTTTTTATGACGGATGTTTGTCATTATTGCCAGCTATAGATGAAAGATATTCAACTTAATTAGAAATAAGCTAAATTTAATAAACAAGCCAAATTTTAAAAGGTACTAATAGCATGATAATTGATCCAGAATTATTACAAGCTTTGGAAATTTTCAAACATTTTTTTGATTTAATACATCAGCCAATGGCTATTATAGATAAAGAAGGTAAATATATTTATTACAATCAGGAAAGCGCAGATCTTGATGGTTTTCCTCAGGAACAAGCCATTGGAAAGCCAATGCTTAAAGTTTATCCTAATTTAAAAAAAGAAGATAGTACTATGTTGCAAGCTTTACAATACGGTAAAGAATATCAAAGTAATTACCAGTCCTATTATAATCATGTTGGGAAAATTGTCGATTATTTGCACACCACCGTCCCCCTTTACAATAATAAAAATGAGATTATTGGTGCTGTAGAGATTGGTAAAGACTTATCAACAGTTAGGCAACTTCAAGATCAGGTATTTAAGCTTAATAGCAAATTATATCAAAATAAAGAGCAACCCTTACCAGACATTGTTTTTGCATCTAAAAAAATGCAAGACGTTATTGATCAAACCAATATATTAGGCGCTAATGATGTACCCGTTTTAATCGTGGGTGAAACCGGAACGGGTAAAGAGCTCTTTGCTCGTTTAATCCATCAAACTAGCCAGCGGCGTGATAAAGCCTTTATTTCTCTAAATTGTGGAGCACTGCCAACAACACTGATTGAAAGTACGTTGTTTGGCACTGTTAAAGGCGCTTTTACGGGTGCGGAAAATCGTCAAGGGTATCTAGCACTAGCCAATGGAGGAACATTGTTTTTGGATGAACTCAATGCGATGCCTCTGGAAATGCAAAGTAAATTATTACGGTTTTTACAAGAAAAAACCTACTGGCAATTAGGTGGCAATAAAGAACAACATTCTGATGTGCGTATTGTTGCGGCTATGAATCAGTCCCCTGCTGAACTTTTAAATAGTGGCAAAATGCGCAGCGATCTGTTTTATCGATTGAATGTTGGTTTAATCAAGCTACCCGCATTACGAGAAAGGGCCGAAGATATTCCAGTATTGGCAAGGTATTTTATTGATAAACATAAAAATGATGTCAATGTCGTAATTAGTGGCATCAGCGATCATGCACTACAACAATTAATGGCAACACCTTGGCCGGGTAATGTACGTATGTTAGAAAATGCAATAGTACGCAGTATGGTGTTACAAAGTGAACCGGGAGAATTACAACATATCACACTTGATGATGAGTTGTTTGATATCAATAGTCCTTATCCACAAAATGAAGTTAGTCATAAACCCGAAAAACCAGTAATCAATTATTCTAACAATAGTGATAATTTAACCGAACAAGTTGAAAATTACGAACGACAACTTATCATTGATGCCCTAAATCAAGCTAATGGCAAAATTATTGCAGCAGCTAAATTATTAAATATTTCTCGTACAACTTTGCAATATAAAGTAAAAAAATACAATATTCAGTTAGGTGTACTTGGTAGTTAGTAAAATGACACCAACAGTTATGCCGTAATCGCATCAGCACAAGCAAAAGCACTGCTCCAGGCCCATTGGAAATTGTAACCACCTAACCAACCTGACACATCTACAACCTCACCAATAAAATAGAGGTTGGGTTGTGTTTTTGCTTGCATCGTTTTTGATGATAAGGCATCAGTACTCACGCCACCTAATGTCACTTCGGCAGTACGATACCCTTCAGTGCCATTAGGAGTAATACACCATTGAGATAAAGCCTGATAAAGTGCTTGTTGTTGCTTACTATTAAGTTGCTTTACAGGTAGATCAGGAATAATGTTAAGTTGAATTAACACATCAACAAGCCGTTTAGGTAAAATTTGTGCTAAACAATTTTTAAGCGTTTGATTTCGATTGTTTTCAAGTAATGGGTGAAATTGAGCTGCAAATGACCAATCCGGCAACAAATTAATGATAATTGATTCACCTGCTTGCCAGTAACTAGAAATTTGTAAAATTGCTGGCCCGGAAAGTCCTCGATGAGTAAACAGTAGATTTTCTTTAAAACTAATTTTTGTGTTAGATACTTCAACCGGGATCGCTATTCCAGATAAAGTAACTAAAACATCTAGTAAAGGTTTATGTAAAGTAAACGGCACTAATCCAGCTCTAACTGGTACGACAGGTATAGCAAATTTTTCAGCTATTTTATAACCAATTGACGTCATGCCGAGTGCTGGCATAGATAAACCACCCGTTGCCACTATAACCTTATCACTGTCAATAACGCCTTGTGAAGTATATAATTTGAATTGCTGATTATAGGACTCAATATTCTCAACTTGAGTTTGCAATTTAAATTTAACTGTCCCTTTTTGGCACTCATTAACTAACATATCAACAATGTCTTGTGCTGAATTATCACAAAACAGCTGACCATGATCTTTTTCGTGATAAGCAATATGATATTGATTAACTAATTGCATAAAATCCCATTGCGTAAAACGTTTTAAAGCAGATTTACAGAAATGTGGATTTTGAGATAAATAATTGACGGCACTAATATCAAGATTAGTAAAATTACATTTACCACCACCTGACATTAAAATTTTACGTCCGACTTTTTTACCATTATCAACGACCGTCACATCATAACCTTTCTGCCCTAGTAATCCAGCACAAAAAAGCCCTGCCGCACCGGCACCAATAATAGTGATTTTAGTTTGCATAATAAATATTTAAAAATAAAAGATGATAGATTATAACAGCATAAATTTGTGCATCCTAATTTGGTGTTTTATACTGAAACGCATACTTAACCTGAAACTTTTTTACAAAGATAAATAATAAATTGATACAAAATATATTTGGGTTATAACTATTATTAAGCTGCACAACATAACAGTAAACTGCATTAATAAGGTATTTACAATTATTAGCTTCATTAATAAGTATAATAGAAGTTATGAAAAGATTGACTTATAAGTAATATTTATTTGACCAAATAACTATTTTTCTTTAATTTCTCTGCCTATAAGGGATAGAAACCAATCCCTACTCCAATAATAAAATTATAAATTAGAGGCAATGATATGTTATATAACCAGCATCATGAAAAAGATAACTGCGGATTTGGTTTAATTGCGCATATTGAAGGGCAACCAAGTCATAAAGTGGTGCGAACTGCTATTCACGGACTTGCCCGAATGCAACACCGTGGAGCAATTTTGTCTGATGGCAAAACCGGCGATGGCTGTGGGCTACTATTACAAAAACCCGATCGATTTTTTAGATTAGTCGCGCAAGAAGCCGGCTGGCGTTTAGCGACTAATTATGCAGTTGGTATGCTTTTTTTAAGTCAAAATGAACAAGAAGCACAAGCAAGCCGCGATATTGTTGAAGAAGAACTGGCTAATGAAACTTTATCGATTCTAGGTTGGCGTGAAGTGCCTATTGATCAAAGTGTATTGGGCGAAATCGCCTTATCCTCACTACCCAAAATCGAACAAGTTTTTGTTAACGCTCCCGCTGGATGGACAAAAATAGATTTAGAACGACGCTTATATATGGTGCGTCGTCGCATTGAAAAAAGAGTTCAAGACGACACATTTTATGTATGTAGCTTTTCAAATCAGGTAAATATCTACAAAGGTCTATGTATGCCTAAGGATTTACCGCGCTTTTATTTAGATTTGGCTGATTTACGTATGGAAACCGCTATTTGCTTATTCCATCAACGTTTTTCTACCAATACCGTACCACGTTGGTCATTAGCTCAACCATTTAGACATTTAGCTCATAATGGCGAAATCAATACTATTGAAGGTAACCGTCAATGGGCCAAAGCTCGGTCATATAAATTCAGAACTCCGCTCATTCCAGATTTACAAGATGCTGCACCTTTTGTCAATGTAACCGGTTCTGACTCAAGTTCATTAGATAATATGCTGGAACTGTTCCTCGTAGGTGGTATGGATATAGTGCGGGCTATGCGATTACTGGTGCCACCAGCTTGGCAAAATAATCCTGACATGAATGAAGATTTACGCGCCTTTTTTGATTTTAATTCAATGCATATGGAACCGTGGGATGGACCGGCCGGTATTGTGCTGTCTGACGGACGTTATGCGGCATGTAATTTAGACCGAAATGGATTACGCCCAGCGCGTTATGTTATTACCACTGACAAACTTATCACTTGTGCATCTGAAATCGGTATTTGGGATTACCAGCCAGACGAAGTGATAACTAAAGGACGAGTAGGGCCCGGTGAATTGCTGGTTATTGATACTGAAGAAGGCCGTATATTACAATCATCTGAAACTGATAATGACTTACAAAAACGGCATCCTTATAAAGAATGGATGAGTAAAAATGTTAAACAACTTATTCCATTTGAAAACTTGCCCGATGAAAATATTGGCTCACGTGATTATGACGATGGCTTATTAGCGACTTATCAAAAACAATTTGGTTATAGCTTTGAAGAGTTGGATCAATGTATTCGTGTACTCGGTGAAAACGGTCAAGAGGCTACTGGCTCAATGGGTGATGATACACCATTTGCGGTATTATCTAGCCGACCTCGCATAATTTATGATTATTTCCGCCAAAAATTTGCTCAAGTAACCAATCCACCTATTGATCCTTTACGTGAAGCACATGTGATGTCACTTTCAACCAGTATTGGACGAGAAATGAATGTGTTTGCAGAAGCAGAAGGACAAGCACATCGTGTGTCATTTAAATATCCAGTACTAGTTTATTCAGATTTACAACAATTAACCGCATTAGAATCACGGTATTACAAATCTGAAACATTAGATATAACTTATGAAATTGATGGTAGCTTACGTGACGCCATTGAACAGCTATGTGGTGATGCAGAAACTAAAGTCCGTAACGGCACAGTATTATTAATTTTATCAGATAAAAATATAGCAGCGGATCGTTTACCCATTCCAGCTCCAATGGCTCTTGGTGCGGTACAACAACGTTTGGTTGAGAAGAATTTGCGTTGTGATGCCAATATAATTGTTGAAACTGGTAGTTGCCGTGACCCACATCAATTTGCAGTGCTCATTGGTTTCGGTGCTACTGCGATTTACCCTTACTTAGCTTATGAAACGCTTGCACAAATGGTAGATAATGGCACAATTAAAAAATCTTACCGCGAGGCCATCCTCAATTACCGCAATGGTATTAATAAAGGCCTATATAAAATCATGTCTAAAATGGGGATTTCTACGGTTGCTTCGTATCGTTGTTCAAAACTGTTTGAAGCGGTTGGCTTACATAACGATGTAGTTAATCTGTGCTTTCAAGGTGTAACAAGTCGTATAAGTGGCGCTAATTTTGATGATTTTTCTCAAGACCAATTTAATCTTTCCCAAAAAGCATGGTTACGACGTAAACCATTAGACCAAGGAGGACTACTTAAATTTGTCCATGGTGGTGAATATCATGCCTATAATCCTGATGTGGTACAAACACTACAAAAAGCCGTTAATAGTGGTAATTATGATGATTATAAACGCTATGTTGATACAGTAAACCATCGCCCTATTGCCACTTTACGTGATTTATTACAATTAAATCCACCACAAAATGCCGCAATTCCATTAGAGCAAGTTGAAAGTGAAGAGTCACTATTCAAACGGTTTGACTCAGCCGCTATGTCAATTGGCGCACTTAGCCCAGAAGCGCATGAATCACTGGCTGAAGCGATGAACACTTTAGGTGGTTTTTCAAATTCCGGTGAAGGTGGTGAAGATCCAGCTCGTTATAACACTATAAAAGTATCTCGTATTAAACAAGTATCATCGGGACGTTTTGGCGTTACTCCTGGATATTTAATGAGTGCTGATGTAATCCAAATCAAAGTAGCTCAAGGAGCAAAACCTGGTGAAGGTGGTCAATTACCGGGTGATAAAGTCACGCCTTATATTGCTAAATTACGCTATTCAGTACCAGGAGTGACACTGATTTCTCCCCCACCTCATCATGACATCTATTCTATTGAGGACTTAGCTCAGCTTATTTTTGATCTTAAACAAATTAATCCGAAAGCGATGATCTCAGTAAAGTTAGCTTCTGAGCCTGGAGTTGGCACTATCGCAACAGGTGTGGCTAAAGCCTATGCCGATTTAATTACTATATGTGGTTATGATGGCGGCACCGGAGCCAGTCCATTAACTTCGGTGAAATATGCCGGTTCACCTTGGGAACTAGGACTAACTGAAACACAACAATCACTAGTTGCCAACGAGCTCCGTCACAAAATACGTTTACAAGTTGATGGCGGTTTAAAAACGGGTATTGATATTATCAAAGCGGCTATTTTAGGCGCTGAAAGCTTTGGTTTTGGAACAGGGCCAATGGTAGCACTAGGTTGTAAATATTTACGTATTTGCCACTTAAATAACTGTGCTACTGGTGTTGCCACTCAAGATGATAAATTACGCAGTGAACACTATCATGGTTTACCAGAAAAGGCCATGAACTACTTCCGTTTTATAGCCCGCAATACGCGTGAAGTAATGGCTGAACTAGGAGTCAGTCGTATTGTTGACCTTATCGGTCGTACTGATTTATTACTAGAATTAGACGGAATTACAGCTAAACAACAAAAATTGAATTTATCGGGATTACTGGAAACCGCTAAACCCGTTGAAGGTAAACCTGTTTATTGTATAGAAGATAATAAACCATTTGATAAAGGCGTACTTAACAAAGAAATTATGACCCAAACCCAAGAATGGGTCGACAATCGGCAAGGTAAAAGTTTCTATTTTGACATTCAAAATACCGATCGCTCCGTGGGTGCCACTTTGTCAGGTTATATTGTTAAAAAATATGGCGATCAAGGTTTAGCGACTGATCCTATCTCATTGAACTTTAACGGTACCGCTGGTCAAAGTTTTGGTGTATGGAATGCCAGTGGTGTTGATTTGATGCTCACAGGAGATGCCAATGACTATGTAGGTAAAGGCATGGCTGGGGGTCGCATTGTTATTCGTCCGCCACTTGGTTCTGCATTTAAAAGCCATGATGCCACTATTGCCGGCAATACCTGTTTATATGGTGCCACAGGAGGCAAACTCTTTGCCGCCGGGCGTGCTGGTGAGCGTTTTGCGGTACGTAATTCTGGCGCAATTAGCGTTGTTGAAGGTATTGGCGATAACGGCTGTGAATATATGACTGGTGGCATTATTTGTGTATTAGGTAAAACGGGGGTGAATTTTGGTGCCGGTATGACGGGTGGATTTGCCTATATTCTCGATGAAGATAGTGATTTTCATAAGCGTATTAATAAAGAACTGGTGGAAATTTTAAATGTCGCCGATCACTCAATTCATGAAGAACATTTACGTGGGTTAATCATGGAACATGCTCAACTTACTCATTCATCACGTGCCGAAGATATTTTGGCTAACTGGGATAATTTTGCTAAAAAGTTTGTTTTAGTCAAACCAAAATCAAGTGATGTCAAAGCATTGTTAGGTCACCGTAGTCGCTCATCAGCAGAACTACGCGTTCAAGCACAGTAAGGAGAACACGAAAATGAGTCAAAATGTGTATCAGTTTATCGATTTACAACGTGTTGATCCACCTAAGAAATCATTAGGCATCCGCAAAATAGAATTTGTCGAAATTTATGAAGGATTTTCTGCTTCACAATCACAAGCACAAGCCGATCGTTGCCTTGCCTGCGGTAATCCCTATTGTGAATGGCGTTGTCCAGTGCATAACTATATTCCCAATTGGTTAAAATTAGTCAATGAAGGTAAAATCTTAGAAGCCGTTGAATTATCTCATCAAACCAATAGTTTGCCCGAAGTGTGTGGTCGTGTTTGCCCACAAGATAGACTTTGTGAAGGGTCTTGTACTCTCAGTGCTGAATTTGGTGCCGTTACTATCGGTAATATTGAACGCTATATTACTGATGAAGCCTTTAAATTAGGTTGGAAACCGAATCTATCTAACGTTGAAAATACTGGTTTAAAAGTGGCAATTATTGGTGCTGGTCCTGCCGGACTTGCTTGTGCCGACGTATTAGTGCGAAATGGTGTTAATCCAGTGGTTTTTGATCGCCATCCTGAAATCGGTGGTCTATTAACATTTGGTATTCCAGCGTTTAAATTAGATAAAGAAGTCTTAATTAACCGTCATCATATTTTTACTGAAATGGGAGTTGAATTCCGGCTTAATACTGAAGTGGGTAAAGAAGTACAATTAGCTGATTTAATTAACGAGTTTGATGCTGTTTTTGTAGGCACTGGTACATACCAATCGATGCGAGCCGGTTTGGAAAATGAAAATGCTACTGGTGTTTATGATGCTTTACCATTTTTAATCGCCAATACCAAACACATTATGCAACATAAACAAACCAAAGATACTCCGTATATCGACATGAAACACAAACGTGTGGTGGTACTTGGTGGTGGTGATACCGCCATGGACTGTGTACGTACATCTATTCGTCAAGGTGCTATTGAAGTTACCTGCGCTTATCGTCGTGATGAAGCCAACATGCCAGGTTCCAAACGAGAAGTCAAAAATGCCAAAGAAGAAGGGGTTCAATTTCAGTTTAATGTACAACCGCTTAGCATTGAAACCAACAATAATGGACAAGTCAGTGGAATAAAGATGGTTAGAACTGAGCTTGGTGAACCTGATGCAAAAGGTCGTCGATCACCTGTGGTCATTGAAGGTTCTGAATTTGTGTTGCCCGCAGATGCAGTTGTTATGGCATTTGGCTTTAAACCACATTCAATGCCATGGTTAGAAGAGCACGGTGTTGATTTTGATCCGCAAGGTCGAATCATTGCACCTGAAATTAAAGGCTATCAAACATCCAATCCGAAAATCTTCGCCGGTGGTGATGCGGTGCGAGGTTCTGATTTAGTGGTTACAGCAATCAGTGAAGGCCGTAAAGCAGCCGAAGGGATTTTAGATTATTTAGAAGTGTAATCTAAAATAACTTGTAAATAATTACTTTATTTCAATAAGTCAAGGAGGAATAGTTCCTCCTTGATTAGAATTGGTTTATACAAATTTATAATTATATCATCTGTGTAAACGATAAGGCTCATCCATAACCACAAAACATTGCTCTTTTAATGCTTCATTTATCCAATCTTTAATCCCTTTTGTATGGCAAATTGTATCAATATAATCAGCTAAAATTGGGCTTGTTTTTATATGATAGTTTTTCAATCTTAGACATATAGGTGCATAAAATCCATCAGCTATACTAAAGTCACCAAACAAATAACTTTGATTTGATGAGTTCGACATCAATAATGAGGATAACAGATCATCTAATAATGTGATTTCATTTTTTACTTCAGAATGATCGCGTAATATTATTTGCCCTACTTCAGGAAACTCAGCTTCAATGTTCATTGGTAAATACTTTCGGATAGCGGGAAAACCTGAATGCATTTTAGCAACTAAACTTCGTGCCACAGCTCTATGTTTAATATCAGTAGGCCATAAAGCTAAATCAGGATGTTTTTCAGCTAAGTATTCGCAAATAGCTAAAGAATCAGTGATCACAAAATCATCATCCATTAAAATCGGTACAGTTCCATACTTTGAAATTGAGGATATTGTTGTCTTAAACAAAGAATCTGCACCAAAATCGTCAAATTTAATTAATTTTTCGTTAAAAGGAATACCGAAATACTTCATTACAACCCACGGTCGCATCGACCATGTGGAGTAATTTTTGTTACCAATATAAAGTGTATAGCTCATATTGGATCCCCTATTAATCAACATTTATAGCACTTTGGTTGTTTTATTATAAATAAACCACATGTGTTCCTTTTTCTGGTTGAAAAGTTGCTTTGCCAAATTCATCTAAGAAATAAGCAATATGATCAGCTTTATCACCAACTAACCGCCCTTTTACTTTATTCCAAGTCATCAGTACAATCATCGCATCTGGCTCACAACAAATCAGCATAGGCTGTTGAAATTCTTCATTCCAATAAAACTCACCACCATATATTTTATGTGCGGTAAGTAATAGATAACAACCATACTCTTGAGCGATCATATTCAGCTGTTCTTCGGGAATACTAAAGT
This sequence comes from uncultured Gilliamella sp., assembly GCA_945271295.1. Lineage (GTDB taxonomy): Bacteria > Pseudomonadota > Gammaproteobacteria > Enterobacterales > Orbaceae > Gilliamella. The sequence goes on from CALYPG010000002.1 coordinate 195,524, forward strand.
TTTTTTCTGCTAATTCACTCACAATCATTTCGACAACGGTAATACTTTTTTCAGAATAATCGAGTTGATTAATACTCCATGTAGGGCTATGTAAAATTGCATTTTGAGCCCAGGCTTCAATTTCTTGATATAGTTCATTTTTCGGTTCAGTCATTTTTATTCACTTCGCTATTAGATTTAATCAGTTCTGTTTGTTTAACACTTTGCCATGCATCTTCCATTTCTTCAAGTGTTGCGTTTTTTAAAGAATAACCTTTTTCTTTTAATATAAATTCAACTTGCTTAAATCGACGGACAAATTTTTGGTTAGCTTGTTGTAAACAAAGTTCAGACTTAACTTTTAAGTGCCTTGCTAAATTAACTGTGGCAAAAAATAAATCACCTAATTCTTCTTCTATTTTAGATTGCTCTTGAACTGTCTGATTAAGTTCTTGTTCCACCTCATTAAGTTCTTCTTTTACTTTATCTAAAACTGGTTTTAATTCCTGCCAATCAAAACCAACAGCAGCACAACGCTTCTGTATCTTTTCAGCTTTCATCAAAGCTGGAATAGCATTAGGTATATCATCTAATATAGAGAATTGCGCACGCTGATCTCTTTCTTTTTGTTTGAGCTGTTCCCAATTAGGTTTATTTGTTGTTTTATCTGCAAAAACATGGGGATGGCGACTAACTAACTTATCCGCAACTGCTTGACATATATCGTCAAAATTAAATTGCCCTTGCTCATTGGCTAGATCAGCATAAAAAATAATTTGAAACAACAAATCACCCAACTCTTTTTTAAGTTCGGGCATATCCTGTTTATCTATCGCATCTAGAACTTCGTATGTCTCTTCCAAAGTATAAGATTTCAGGGATGCAAAGGTTTGTACACGATCCCACTCACAGCCATTAATTGGATCACGAAGTTGTTTAACAATAGTTTGTAAGCGTAATAATTGGTTCAAGGTATTTTCACAAAGTTTGATATTGAGTCATGCTATTGTAATTTTTTTATACTAAAACTGATATTGTTTTTTTAGGTTAATACTATGATTTGATGAGCGTTTTTAAGTACGAATTACGCAAAAATACATTGAAAAACACGTTTTTACGCATAATTTCTCGCGAAACATGATTAATTAAGTATATAATACTTGCAATCACATTAATTTAATTAAAAAAACATGAATAATTTACGTGAACTTACATTACGTGGCACAATACTCGGAGCTGTTATAACCATAATTTTTACAGCATCAAATGTTTATCTAGGTTTAAAAGTTGGATTAACTTTTTCATCAGCTATTCCAGCAGCTGTTATTTCAATGGCCATATTAAGATTGTTTTCGGGTGCCACAATTTTAGAAAATAATATGGTACAAACTCAGGCTTCTGCTGCCGGTACTTTATCTTCTATCATTTTTGTTCTTCCTGGATTATTAATGATCGGTTATTGGCAAGGTTTCCCATTCTGGCTAACTTTTGCTGTATGTATGGCTGGTGGAATGCTTGGTGTTTTATTTTCAATTCCTTTGCGCCATGTAATGGTAGTAAAAAGTAATCTGCCTTATCCTGAAGGTGTCGCTGCTGCTGAAATTTTAAAAGCTGGTTCAAAAACAGATAATAACGACTCGAATGAAGGACTAAAAGACATTTTATTTGGTGGTATTATTGCATCATTAGTCAGTCTTTTTACGAATGGTTTTCGTGTTTTATCTGATAGTACCGCCTATTGGTTTACTGGGGGAAAATCAATATTTCAATTACCTATGGGATTTTCATTAGCATTACTTAGTGCTGGTTATTTGATTGGCATTATCTCGGGGATAGCTGTATTAATTGGTACAGTTATTGCTTGGGGATTTGGTATCCCGATTTTAAGTGCGCTAAGAGATTATGATACTAGCTTACCGTTATCCAAAATTGCAATGGGCTTTTGGGATAAAGATATCCGTTTTATCGGTGCTGGGACTATTGCTATTGCCGCTATTTGGACACTCATTACCCTAATTAAACCGATGATTGAAGGATTGAAAATTTCTTTTAAAACTTTACGTTCTGATGTATCAGTTAACGATATTGAGCGAACAGAACAAGATTTATCACCTAAAGCTATTTTCTTGATTATGGCTGGCATGCTAATTATTTTGTTAGCAACTTTTTATACCTTTATCTCTGATAGTGGTTTATCTGCTGGTGTTGCTTGGACGTTAGTTTTTTGTGCAGTGTTATTTGCTTTCATTATGGGCTTTTTAGTTGCAGCAGCTTGCGGTTACATGGCCGGATTAGTTGGTTCCTCTGCCAGTCCTATATCAGGTATTGCTATTGTTGCAGTTATAGTAATTTCATTGATTTTACTCGGATTAGGCGAAACAAATGGTATGTTATCTTCGGTTGAAGGTTCCAACTTTGCTACAGCTCTAGCATTATTCACTACCAGTGCAGTATTAGCGATTGCTTGTATTTCGAATGATAATTTACAAGACTTAAAAACTGGATACTTAGTACACGCCACACCTTGGAAACAACAGGTAGCACTATTAATTGGTTGTGTGATCGGTGCAATTGTTATTGCGCCTATTTTAGAAATTTTATATAACGCATATGGTTTTACTGGTGCCCTACCACGTCCTGATATGGATCAATCACAAGTATTAGCCGCACCTCAAGCAACATTAATGACAACTATTGTGAAAGGTATTTTTTCACATCAACTAGATTGGACCATGATTGTTATAGGGCTAGCTTTAGGTGCAGTGATTATTATTATTGATTTATTGCTAGCTAGTAACCGAGCCAAATTCCGTTTACCGGCCTTAGCTGTTGGTTTAGGCATATATTTGCCACCTAGCATTACTATGCCTATTTTCATAGGGTCGCTATTATCCTGGATCATCAAACATTATGCCTTTGTAAAAGCTAAAAAACAAAATCTAAATTCTCAAGTCGAATACAAAAAAGTGGATCGTAAAGCGGCTTTAATCGCATCAGGTTTAATTGTGGGTGAAAGCTTAGTTGGCGTTATTTTAGCTATTGTCATTGTTATTAGCATTACCAATGGTGGTAGTGATGCCCCTCTTGCTATATCAGCTGATTTAGGCATGCTACCACAATATTTAGGTTTATTTGTTTTTATAATTATCTGTTTATTATTTATTCGCAGAGCTTTAACTGCAATAAAAAATAAAGTTAATTAATTATTAAGTTAAAGCTCTTTTTTCCTTTTAATAGATAAAGGGCTTTTTCTAATTATCAACCTTTAAGCTATTGCCTAACTTTAATGCCAAAGCAATATTCATTGCTGAATTATAAAGATTATCTTTTGCTGTTTGTGGATCTAACGCTTCAGATAATGTCGATATTTTAGATAAAATACTGAACATTGCGGTAATACCGTAAGGATAAACTATTTCAGCTTTATCGCCCAGGCTACCAACTATAGCTATGACTGGCTTATTATATTTTTTAGCAATTTTTGCAACACCTATAGGTACTTTTCCACTAACACTTTGATAATCTAAACGCCCTTCACCAGTAATAACTAAATCAGCTTGTTTAATTAAACTATCTAAATTTAGTAGGTTAGTAATAATTTCAATACCTGGCCGTAATTTAGCGTTTAAAAACGCTAATAGTGCCGCACCCATCCCACCTGCTGCTCCTGTTCCGGGTATCTGTTCAATATCTACACAAAGGTTTTGTTTGATTATGTCTGCAAAATGCTTCAAATTTGCATCAAGTAATTTGACATCTTCTGGAGATGCACCTTTTTGTGGTCCAAATATAGCTGAAGCTCCTGTTTCACCAGTTAATGGATTAGTCACATCACATGCTACTTCAAATTCACATAAACTTAAGCGATTATCCATTTGGCTTATATCGATTTTCTCAAGGGTACTTAAAGATTCTCCACCATAACCAATCTGGTTGCCAAATTTATCTAATAGTTTTACGCCTAAAGCCTGTAACATTCCTGCGCCACCATCATTTGTTGCACTTCCACCTATCCCAATGATAAATTTGTTACAACCTTGATCTAACGCATCTTTAATTAACTCACCAGTACCATACGAAGTAGTAATTTTTGCGTTTCGTCGATTTAATGGTACTCGCTCTAATCCACTGGCAGCAGCCATTTCGATAATTGCTGTATTTCCGTCACCCGATATACCATAAAAAGCAGTACCTTTTTCGCCCAACGGGTCGGTAACTGATACGGTAACTTTATGTCCTTTTAATGCATCAACCATTGCATCAACTGTCCCTTCCCCGCCATCAGCTACTGGTACTAATGTATATTTTGCATGAGCACAAACTTTCGAAAATCCAGACTTTATTATATTAGCAACTTCCATGGCACTTAAGCTTTCCTTAAAAGAATCAGGGGCAATGACAATCTTCATACATTTCCTTACAAAATCAGCTAATGTTATTGAGTATGTTTCCATACTCAATATAATTAATTATTATTTAATTTCTATTTTTGCTAATGCTTCGTAATAACGAGCTAATGCGCTATGATCACATCCTCCCATGCCATCAGTTTTAAGTGCTTGCATCATTTCCATCACAATTGCTGTTAGTGGTAATGAAGTCCCAACACCATGAGAAGTATCTAGTGCATTTTGCAGATCTTTTATATGTAAATCAATTTTAAATCCTGGTTTAAAATTGCGATTTAACACCATTGGTGCTTTCGCATCTAAAACAGTACTACCAGCAAGCCCACCACGAATAGCTTGATAAACTAATTCCGGATCCACTCCAGCTTTAGTTGCCAATACTAATGCTTCAGACATGGCAGCGATATTAAGTGCCACAATAACTTGATTTGCTAGTTTTGTGACATTACCAGCTCCAATATCACCAGTATAAACCACAGAACCAGCCATTGCTTTCATCAAATCATAATGTTTGTCAAAAATAGCTTTATTCCCACCAACCATAACTGATAATGTTCCATCAATTGCTTTAGGTTCACCACCACTTACTGGAGCATCTAACATATTTAAGCCTTTTTTCGCTAATTCATCATGAATTTCGCGACTGGCTAATGGCGCAATAGAACTCATATCAATAAGAGTAGTGCCCGTTTTAGCACCTTCAACAACACCATTTTCACCTAAAACAACTTCTTTAACATGTGGTGAGTTAGGTAACATGGTTATTATAACATCACAAAGTTTAGCCACTTCTTTTGCATTTAGTGCACTTTGCGCACCCGCGGCCACGACTTCGTCAACAGAGGCTTGATTTTTGTCACAAACTACCAGCGAGTAACCTGCTTTTAACAAGTTTTTACTCATCGGTTTACCCATAATACCTAAACCAATAAAACCAATTTTCATTTTATTCTCCTTTATGATTACAATTAAAATAATATTAATTATTTTAAAAATTTATCTGCTAGCGATTGTGTAGAACTTCTGAATAAACCCAGATCACTACCTACTGCAACAAATGTTGCACCCATTTCTATATATTGACGTGCATCGGCTTCTATTGGGGCTAAAATTCCACAAGCTTTACCTTTATTTTTAGCAACATCGAAAACACGTTTTATGACTTTTTGTACTTCTGGATGTTTTGGATCGCCAAAATGCCCTAGTGAGGCTGAAAGATCACTTGGTCCAACAAAAATACCATCAACACCATCAACTGAGGTAATGGCTTCTACATTATCAACCGCTTGTTGAGTTTCAATTTGAACCATGACACAAATATTTTGATTAATTTTTGTGAAATAATCAGTGATAGTTCCAAAAGCATTACTGCGATGAGAAACAGAAACCCCTCTTACACCTTCTGGTGGGTAACGAGTATAAGATACAGCAAGTTTAGCTTGCTCAACGGTTTCAATATAAGGAATTAAAAAATTGTAAAAACCAATATCTAATAATCGTTTAATTAACACTTGATCATTCCATGCTGGGCGAACAACAGGCGCACTCACACTATCTTTTAATGCCATTAATTGCGGAATAAACGTTAATACATCATTGGTTGCATGTTCCCCATCGAGTAGTAACCAGTCAAAACCTGCCAGACCTAATATCTCTGTGGAAATAGGGTTGCCTAATGCAGCCCAACAGCCAATTAATTTTTTCCTTGCCAACATATCTTGTTTAAATTGATTGTGGCACGTTGTTCTTTTCATAATTTACCTTCGTATTTTTTTGCTTCATATTTTGACAAACATTTAAGATTATCTAACCAAACACGGTTTTTTATTATCAAACTTCCAACCAGGAATCAAATATTGCATTGCAACTGCATCATTACGATTACCCAGTCCCATACCTTTAAATAGTTCATGAGCTTTCATGACTTGATCCATATCAATTTCGATACCTAAGCCTGGTTTTTCAGGGACTTTGATTTTACCACCGACTATTTGCAGAGGTTCTTTGGTTAAACGTTGGTTGCCTTCTTGCCAAATCCAATGGGTATCAAGTGCGGTTGGCGTTCCGGGAGCTGCAGCCCCAACATGAGTAAACATGGCAAGTGAGATATCAAAGTGGTTATTAGAATGCGATCCCCAAGTCAAACCAAATTCATGACACAATTGTGCAACCCGAACTGAACCATTCATGGTCCAGAAGTGAGGATCAGCTAGTGGAATGTCAACTGATTGTAGTGATAAAGTATGCCCCATTTGACGCCAATCCGTGGCGATCATATTTGTTGCAGTAGGTAAACCCGTTGCACGGCGGAATTCTGCCATAATTTCTCGACCTGAATACCCTTGTTCAGCACCGCAAGGATCTTCAGCATACGTCAACGTATTTTTTAAATATTTACCTATTTCAATAGCTTCATCTAATAACCAACCACCATTTGGGTCAAGCGTTACACGAGCACTCGGGAATTTTTTCTTAATTGCGATGACTGCTTCTGCTTCATCTGCTGCTGATAATACGCCACCTTTTAATTTAAAATCACGGAACCCGTATTTTTCATATGTTGCCTCGGCTAAGTGTGCTATTGTTTCTGGGGTTAGTGCTTCTTCATGACGTAAACGATACCAATCGCATTTATCGTTTACTTGACTTTGATATGGAAGATCGGTTTTTTTACGATCACCAACATAAAATAAGTAACCAAGCATTTCGACTTCATCACGCTGTTGACCATCTCCAAGCAATGATGCGACGGTCACCCCTAAATGTTTACCTAATAAATCTAACATTGCAGCTTCAATCGCTGTGACGACATGAATGGTTGAACGTTGATCAAAAGTTTGATTTCCTCGCCCGCCTACATCACGATCAGCAAATTGAGTGCGAACACGATTCATCACATTTTTATATTGGCCAATTGATTGACCAATAACCAGCGGTTTAGCATCTTCAAGAGTTTGTGTCACCGTGCCAACGCAAGGAACTTCTCCTACTCCTGTGTTACCGGAATTATCCTTAAGGATAACAATATTACGTGTGAAATAAGGTGCATGAGCACCACTTAAATTTAATAACATGCTATCATAACCAGCAACTGGATAGACATGCATTTGAGTAATAATAGGCGTTGACGAACTCATAATAATTTACCTCTTTAATTTCTAATTTTTTAAATCAATACTATCGAACCATGCACGGGCGTTTTCGATCAAATTTCCAATTTGGAATTAAATATTGCATGGCTATGCCATCGTTACGAGCACCATTTGGTAATTTTTTATATAATTGATGGGCTTTGTTAACTTGTTCCATATCTAATTCAATACCTAAACCAGGTTTATCATGTAATTTAATTTTTCCATTAATAATCTGTAATGGTTGTTTAGTTAGCCGCTCATGTCCTTCTTGCCAAATCCAATGTGTATCAAGTGCCGTTGGATTGCCTGGCGCGGAAGCACCAACATGACAAAACATTGCTAATGAAATATCAAAATGATTATTAGAATGGCATCCCCATGTTAATCCCCACTCATCACAAAGTTGCGCTACTCGACTTGCCCCAGTTAATGTCCAAAAATGCGGGTCAGCAAGTGGAATATCAACAGCCTGTAACATAATAGAGTGGCACATTTCACGCCAATTGGTTGCAACCATATTAGTTGCGGTTGGTAATCCGGTTGCGCGTCGGAATTCAGCCATAATTTCACGACCAGAATAACCATTTTCAGCACCACAAGGATCTTCTGCATAAGTTAATATGCCATTTAATCCTTTACATAACCTTATAGCATCATCGAGCAACCAGCCACCATTGGGATCTAAAGTAATTCTGGCATCAGGAAAATGTTTTTTTAGCGCAGTAACAGTCTCAATTTCGTTTTCACCAGCTAAAACGCCTCCTTTCATTTTAAAATCTTTAAAGCCATAACGATCTTTAGCTGCCATTGCTAATTCCACAACAGACTGTGTCGTCATTGCCTGTTGCCGACGCAATTTATACCATTCATGCCCTTGTTTAGCGGGCTGATCATAAGGTAGATCTGTTTTCTTATCATCACCAATATAAAATAGATAACCTAGAACTGTTACCTCTTCGCGTTGTTTTCCTGGACCAAGCAACTCAGCAACGGGGACATTTAAAAACTGTCCCATTAGATCTAATAAAGCCGCTTCTAAGGCAGCAACTGCGTTAACACGTAATTCAAATGTCCAAGCTCCTTTACCAAAAGTATCATAATCTGTATCAAGATAACCTTGATGCATATCATTAACAATACGGTTAAGAATGGAAATAGAACGACCTTCTACATGAGCAATAGCATCTTTTAATGCATTCTCAATTATTGTGCCGCCTGGTGCTTCACCAACACCGGTATGACCGGCATTGTCTTTTAAAATAACTATATTTCGTGTGAAATAAGGTCCATGAGCGCCACCAATGTTCATTAGCATACTGTCACAACCCGCAACCGGTATGACTTGCATTGAGGTAATTGTAGGAACTGATTGTGTACTCATAACATACTTCCTTTTAATATTTAGAGGATATTAAATTAACCCTTTTTCTTTAATTCCATACGTTTAATTGGACCAACAATGACCAAATAACTAAATGCGGCAACAAATGCATGACCGGCAACAAAAACTAAAGCCCATTCAAAACGACCTGTCCATGCAACGATATAACCAATAATAATAGGTGAAACAATACTTGATGCATTACCAAACATGTTAAACAATCCACCAGCAAGTCCACTCATTTCTTTAGGTGCAGTATCTGCCATTACCGCCCAACCCAATGCGCCAACACCTTTGCCAAAAAAAGCCATAGACATAAATAGAATAACAAGCGCAATAGAATCAACATAATTACAGAAAATCATGGTCATCGAAAATAACATACCCAATATAATTGGCGTTTTACGCGCAAAAGAAAGCGAGCCGGTTTTTCTCATTAAAAAGTCTGAGAAAACCCCACCACTAATTCCACCGACAAAACCACAAATTGCAGGTATAGCAGCAGCAAAACCAACTTCTTTAATATTCATACCACGCTGAGTTGCAAGATAAATAGGAAACCAAGTAATAAAAAAGAAAGTTAAACAGTTGATACAATATTGACCTAAATAAACACCAAGTAACATTCTATTGGTAAGTAATTGAATTAAATAACTTAATTTCGGCCCTTCTTTTTTTCCATTTGATTTTTTTCCATCCATATCAACTAAGGCACCACCTTCAGTGATATATTCAATTTCTGCTTCATTTGCCCAGGGATGATCTTTGGGATTACGAATAATAACTAGTGTTACAATACTAACAAGAATACCAATACCCCCCATAAAGAAGAATACTGATTGCCAACCATATTCATGAGTTAACCAGCCCATAATAGGAGCAAAAATAACAGTAGCAAAATATTGAGCGGAATTAAAAATGGCCACCGCAGTAGCTCTCTCTTTGGCAGGAAACCAAGCCGCGGTAATGCGACTATTTCCAGGAAATGAAGGTGCCTCGGCCAGTCCCATTAAAAAACGGAAGGTAAAGAGCATAATAATTGCCCATCCCCCGATAAAAAAATGTACTGTACCTTGCAGTAAAGTAAAAATAGACCAAAAGAAAATACTACAAAAATATACACGTTTTGAACCGAATTTATCAAGTAACCATCCTCCGGGTAATTGCCCAATTACATATGCAATTCCAAAAGATGACATAACCCAGCCCATCGCAGCAGCATCAAAGCCAAGTTCTCCTGACATTGCTTTTCCTGCAATACCTAGAGTTGCCCTATCACCATAATTTATGGCGGTAACTATAAATAAAAAAACGACAGTCAACCATCTGGCATTAGTCCTTTTTTGTTTTATTTTATTTAGTTCCATGTTTTAACTCCTAACTGATTATTAATTGTAAATTAGTATGGTTATTTAACATGAAAATATCATTGGATAAAAACACAGAATATTAAATAAAAATCTATTTATTTTTGTGCAAATTAACAAAGCAATGTTATATTCTTCACAAAATTTCACAAAATATACTAATTTTGTGATATAACTCACTTTTTTTGGTCAATTTTATAAATTTACTCTCTTTTAAAAACAAATAATTATGAATATTCACAATGATATTTGTTTTATTCAGATTTAATATATAGTTCAATGAGCTTATAGAAACATTATTAATAATATTAGAAAGATGTTTGTAGGTAAGTGAGGAATTTTAGAATCTAATGGGAGTCAAACAATGGAGCATCATATTAGTAAACCACTCTACATTAAAATAAAGGAGATCGATAATGTAGCTATTGTGGTTAATGACAACGGATTGCCTAAAGGTACCGTTTTTTCTGATGGATTAGAATTAATTGAAAATGTACCTCAAGGTCATAAAGTTGCTTTAAATGATATCGATCAGGGTCAAGAAATCATTCGTTATGGTGAAGTCATTGGTTATGCCAAAGTAGATATTAAAAAAGGAGGTTGGATCAATGAATCTGTGACTCAAATGCCAACTGCTCCCGAATTACATGAATTAGCTATAGCAACTAAAAAAGTAGCACCACTGCCACCATTAGAAGGTTATACGTTTGAGGGTTATCGAAACAAAGATGGTTCTGTTGGTACACGTAATTTATTGGGTATTACCATGAGTGTTAACTGTGTTGCTGGCGTAGTGGAATATGTAGCAAAAATTATAGAACGTGATTTGTTACCAAAATATCCTAATGTCGACGGTGTCGTACCCCTTATGCATCTTTATGGTTGTGGTGTGGCAATAGATGCGCCAGCCGCTATTGTCCCAATTCGTTCCATTCACAATTTAGCTAAAAATCCTAATTTCGGTGGTGAAATTATGGTTGTGAGTTTAGGTTGTGAAAAATTGCAACCCGAGCGATTATTAAAAGGCACACCTGACACTATTCCAATCAAAATCCAAGATGATGACCTGATAACCTTACAAGATGAGCATGGCTTTAAAGCAATGGTTGATCACATTTTAACAATTGCTGAAAAGCATTTACAACGTTTGAACCAACGGCAAAGGGAAACAGTACCAGCCTCTGAATTAGTGGTAGGTATGCAATGTGGTGGTAGTGATGCCTTTTCAGGTGTGACTTCAAATCCATCTGTTGGCTATGCATCTGATCTATTAGTTAGATGTGGTGCAACAGTTATGTTTTCAGAAGTCACCGAAGTTCGCGATGGTATTCATTTACTTACGCCAAGGGCGGCTGATGAAGAAGTCGGTAAAGCGTTAATTCGTGAAATGCAATGGTATGATGAATACCTCGCAGCCGGGAAAGTTGATCGCAGTGCTAATACAACCCCAGGCAACAAAAAAGGCGGACTGAATAATATTGTCGAAAAAGCAATGGGATCGATTGCCAAATCAGGTACAAGTACCATTGTAGAAGTGTTATCTCCAGGTCAACGACCATCTAAAAGAGGTTTGATTTTTGCCGCTACCCCTGCAAGTGATTTTGTTTGTGGCGCTCAACAAGTTGCTTCAGGTATTACGTTACAAGTTTTTACGACAGGAAGAGGAACCCCTTATGGGTTAGCAATGGTACCTGTTATTAAGATGTCCAGTCGTAATATTGTCGCTGAGCAATGGTTTGATCTAATTGATATTAGTGCTGGGGATATCGCCCTTGGTAAAGCAACAATTGAAGACATAGGTTGGCGTCTATTTCATTTAATATTAGATGTTGCAAGTGGACGTAAAAAACCATGGTCTGATCATTGGAAATTATATAATCCGTTGGCTATTTTTAATCCAGCACCAATAACTTGATCTAAAATAGACAATATACTTTAATAGGCGTTATCTCTTTTCCTATCTATAATCATCTCTTTATTAAGTTAAATAAGGAGATGATTAAAATTAATTTCGATCTAATTGTAATCCAATATACAAAAGTAACCTATCATCAAATTTATCTAAATTTAATCCGGTTAATCCAGCTATTTTATTTAATCGATATTCTAGAGTATTGCGATGTATGAACAGTTCTTTGGCGGTGTCACCTCCGTGTACATTATTTTTAAACCAAGTTTGTAGCGTTTTTTGCAATACACCATTATTATCACCCATTCTTAATTTTTTTAATGGCAGTAATAACTCTTCGGCCTGCCAATCATAACTTAATCCATGTAATAACACCGGTAAAATTAATTGTTGATAATAATAATTACGAATATTAGGCATTCTTTGTTTACCAATTAGCATGGTAGTTTTAGCCGTTTGATAGGATTTAACTAATGGGTAAGGATGTTGATCGAAGTAATTGCCTAATGAAATTCGGATATCTAGTTGAGTGCTGTTTTTTATATCTATAACTAATTGTTCTAATTTTTTCTTATGTTCTAATAAATCCCAACGTCCATAACGATTAAGAGCAGGAATCAATATAACCAGCTCAGTAATAGATTTAATTGCCACTAAATTATGTTTACTTAATATTTGTACTTGGGTTTGTAAATTTTGAAGCTCACTCATAGCGGTATCAATTCCTAATTGCCCACTATCAACTTCAATCATCCCCACAACTCTGGGTAAATTTAGATCGATATCTAAACGCTTCACCCACTGAACCATGCTATCTGGCAAAATTTCTTTTTCAATTAATGTTAAAATGAGTTCTTCTTTTAAACGATTGTCGTAAGAAAGCTCTTGTAATAATTGAGTCTGTTCCATCATCATTTCAGCAGACATACAAACAAGTTCACCAAATTGACGAATATCAGATGGTTCACCGGTTAAGCCTATTACGCCAACAATTCGATCATTCAATTTCAAAGGTAAATTAATGCCAGGTTTCACTCCTTGCAAACGTTTTACCATAGTACCATCAATTGAAACGGTGCGTTTTTGAGAAATTGCTAGCATAGCACCTTCGTGAACTTCACCTATACGTTCCAAATCACCACTGCCAATGATACAACCATTAGCATCCATAACATTGATATTACAATCGATGATTTTCATTGTTCTTTCAACAATTTGTTGTGCAAGTTTAGGTGTAAGACTATAAGGACTCATTACCATATTGATGATCTTATTTTGATTTTGCATAAACCCATTTTTTTGTTAGCATAGCATATTTTATTTTATTTTGAATAATAGATAATGATTCCATGATAGTGTTCGATTCAATTCAAGTACGCCGGGGTACTAATTTACTTTTAGATAATGCATCTGCAACCATAAATCCTAAGCAAAAAGTAGGATTAGTTGGAAAAAATGGTTGTGGTAAATCAACACTTTTTTCGCTCATAAAAGGGGAAATGCAAGCTGACGCTGGAACATTAAGTATTCCTTCTCAGTGGCAACTGGCTTGGGTTAATCAAGAAACCCCAGCATTAGATACACCAGCTATTGAATATGCCATTGATGGCGATCGTGAGTATCGACAATTAGAACAACAACTAGACATTGCTAATCAACAAAATAATGGACAGCAAATTGCACTTGTACATGAAAAACTTGATACGATTGATGCTTGGACTATTCGTTCTCGAGCAGCAACATTATTACATGGTCTAGGATTTTCGAATGAGCAATTACAACTACCGGTTAAATCCTATTCTGGTGGTTGGCGCATGCGCTTAAATCTCGCACAAGCATTGATGTGTCGTTCTGATTTATTACTTCTTGATGAACCAACCAATCACCTTGATTTAGATGCGGTAATTTGGCTTGAAAAGTGGTTAACTAATTATCAAGGAACATTAATTTTAATTTCACACGATAGAGATTTTTTAGATCCGTTAGTTAATAAAATTATTCATATTGAACAAAAAAGCTTGTTTGAATATACCGGCAACTACTCTTCGTTTGAAATTCAGCGGTCAACGAAATTGGCACAACAACAATCACTTTATGAAAGCCAACAACTAAAAGTGGCTCATCTACAAAGTTATATAAATCGTTTTAGAGCAAAAGCGACCAAAGCCAAACAAGCACAAAGTAGAATTAAAATGTTAGAAAAGATGGAACTGATCGCGCCGGCTCATGTGGATAATCCATTTCATTTTAGTTTTCGACCATCAGAATTTTTGCCTAGCCCATTATTAATGATGGACAAAGTGGTTGCTGGCTATGATGATAAAATTGTATTAGAAAAAATTAAACTTAATTTAGTTCCTGGCTCCCGCATAGGTTTGTTAGGGCGTAATGGTGCGGGTAAATCAACCTTAATTAAATTATTAGCTGGTGAACTTTTACCGCAGGAAGGCCATATCAATTTAGCTAAAGGTATACAATTAGGTTATTTTGCTCAACATCAATTAGAATACCTGCGCGCCGATGAATCACCACTTTGGCATTTGACACAACTTGCCGATACAAATATTACTGAACAAGAATTGCGTAATTATTTAGGTGGATTTGATTTTCATGGTGATAAAGTCAATGAGCCAGTGAACACTTTTTCTGGCGGTGAAAAAGCGCGTTTAGTGTTAGCGCTTATTGTCTGGCAAAAACCAAACCTACTTTTATTAGATGAACCAACTAACCATTTAGATTTAGATATGCGGCAAGCACTAACTGAAGCATTAATCGATTTTGAAGGTGCGTTAGTTGTGGTTTCACATGATCGCCATTTATTACGTTCTACTACTGATGAATTTTATTTGGTGCACGATCATAAAGTAGAACCCTTTGACGGTGATCTGGATGATTATCAAAAATGGCTTGCCGAAGAACAGAAACTTGAAAATCAACCCATTGAGAATAATAACACTAGCAAAAATGAAACAGTTCAAAATATTTCAGCTCAAGATCGTAAAGAACAAAAACGTCGAGACGCTGAACTGCGAGCACTCATGCAGCCTATAAAAAAACAATTACAAAAAGAAGAGCAAAAACTTGAACTATTGACTAAGGAATTACAAGTTATTGAACAGCAATTAACTGATCCTGCTATTTATGACAATAATAAAAAATCGGAATTAACTCAATTATTACTAAAACAAAGCCAACTTAAAAATAAACAAGAAGAAATCGAAATGAATTGGTTGGATTTACAACAACAACTAGAAGATTTTAACTGTGAAAATTAAAAGTAAGCAAACATTGCTAGAGGCCTTATAGAGCCTCTATAGTATAAAAGAACAAGTATTATTATTTATAACCTAAGCACAGGGTAATAATAAGGCAAATAAACTAAATCGCATTCCAAAATAGTGATTTATTGTTCAATTTTATGCTAACAATTTACTCATCCAATACAAACATCCCTTCTGGGTGAATTTTTAGATAGAACTCATCACCTACTTTTGGTTTTAATAAAATAGAATTAACTTGTAAAAGTAAGATTTGATCATGCCAATTAACTGAAATTTCATACTGTGGTCCCATGTATGCTACATTTTCAACACGACATTTTTGACTATCTTCTCCCCCTTCTTTTATCAATTCAACCGCTTCTGGTCTAACACCAACAACACATTGTGTTGATTTCGGTTTGATCTCATCTTGACAATTAAGTTTATACCCAAAGATTGAAATATAGCCATTTTCATAATGACCTGGAAAAATATTGGCATCACCCATAAAATTAGCCATGAACCGCGAAGCTGGTCTACGATACAATCGTTGTGGTGAATCGACCTGCATAATGCTCCCTTTTTGCATCACCAGTACTCGATCGGATACGGCAAAGGCCTCGCTCTGATCATGAGTTACATAAAATGAGGTAATATCAAAACGCTGTTGTAATTCACGGATTTTTTCTCGCATACTGCGACGTAAATTTGCATCTAAGTTACTTAGTGGCTCATCAAATAACAAAACCTTAGGTTTAAGTATCAACGCTCGGGCTAAAGCAACACGTTGTTGTTGACCTCCAGAGATTTGATCCACAAAGCGATCAGCAAATCCAGCTAAGTCAACTAATTCTAGTGCCTCTTTAACCCGTGTTTTGCGCTCTTCCTTTGGCACACCAATCATCTTTAATCCATAACCAATATTTTCACCTATCGACATATGTGGAAATAGTGCATAAGACTGAAATACCATGCAGATGTCTCGTTGTTGAATAGATAAATTAGTTACATCTTCTCCATCAATTAAGATTTGCCCCTCACTTGGCTTTTCTAGTCCTGCGATCTGACGTAAGATTGTGGTTTTACCACAACCGGATGGACCAAGCAATGTAATCATCTCACCTTTAGCAACAGACAAATTGAAATTCTCAATTACCGTATTTTTACCAAATCGTTTAGTAATATTTTTTAACTCAACAAAATTCTTATTTGACATAATACATTCCTATACTCAAATTACTTTTTGTAGTTTAAAGTAAATTTAAAAAACTGTTACCTTTGAGGTTTTTATCCTCTCTTTCTATAATTAAACAGTCTGTAAGACTCAAGCATAACCACCGACAGCTACTTAAAACCCCAAAAACTAGCTGTGTTTTTATTAATACAACTTATTGGGTATTTTTGGCGGTTGAACGCGATGTTCTTGACTCACCTACTAAATAATCAAACAGCAAAATAATTGATAGCATAACCACAATCAATATTGAACCATAGGCAATTGCAATACCATATTCACCATCTTCAACACGATTTAAAATATAAGCTGTTGCAACTCGTGTATCTGGTGTTACCAAAAATACAATCGCACTAACCGTGGTAATAGCACGCACAAAGCTATAGACCAATGCTGATAAAATCGCTGGACGTAACAGTGGAATTAAAATATAAAATATGGTTCTAAATGACCCTGCTTTTAAACTTAATGAGGCCTCATCAAGAGATTTATCTAATTGACCAAGCCCTGCTATTCCAGCCCGAATACCGACTGGCACATTACGCATAATCATGGAGATAATCACTATAGCAGCAGTACCAGTAAGATAAATTGGTGCAGTATTAAAGGCTAAAATATAAGATACTCCAGCAACAGTTCCTGGCACAGCAAAACAAAGCATTGTAGTAAACTCAATCACCTTTTTACCTTTAAAATGTTGTCTAACAACAATATAAGCAATTAGCAAACCAAAAAATGCGGTAATTGGTGCAGCAATACCAGCAAATAATAAGGTATCAAATAAAGATGGCCATGCACCATCGCTGAATCCTTGTCCAAATAGATTAATGAAATTTGCCAGAGTTAAAGTGTAATCAACGCCCCAGTTAACTGTGAAGCTACCATAGAAAATACTGCCATAGAGTAAACCATTAAATAGGGTCCAAAATGCAAATAAACCCATGATTATCCATTTCAAACTGATTGGTAATGGCTGAACATCACCTCGCGAGAATTTCCCTGAAATAGTGACATAAGATCGCTTTCCAATCCAAAGATACTGCACACAAAATATGACCAGAGAAAAGAGTAACAATACACTACCCAGGGTACTTGCTGAAGGATAATCTAATTGTGCACCAGTAATATAAAAATAGATTTGTGTAGCAAGCACATCAAAGTTACCACCTAATACTAAAGGATTACTAAAATCAGCAAGTGATTGCACAAAGACAATTAAAAATGAATTAGCTAATGCTGGTTTTATCAATGGTATAAAAATAGTAAAAAATGTTTTATATGGTGTTGCCCTTAGTGTATAAGAGGCCTCTTCCAAAGAAGGATGAACTGTTTTGATTGCACCATCTAAAATCATAAATGACATTGGCGCAAAAGCTAGCACCTGAGCCAGCCAGATTCCCGTAAAACCATACAACCAGTTAGTATCTGATAAACCTAAATAGTTAGCTGCAAATTCGGTGACATAACCTGAGCGTCCCATCATCAACGTAACACCAAGACCAACGACAAAAGGAGGCGTAACAATTGGTAATAAAGAAAAAATTCGTCCTATAATCACTGAACGTTTAGCAATTCTAGCGGTATACAACGCACAAATTAAACCAAAAAATGTTGCACTAATTCCAACAGCAATACCTAATGTGATCGAGTTAATAATCACTCGAATAATATAAGCTTTTGATAAAATTTTAACAAATTGGAATGGTACAAATTGATCCCCATCCATAAACATTGGTTTGAAGATAGCAATAGTTGGGTATAAGATAAATGCAAGTATCAAAACGATAATTGTTATTAGCGCTCCGATAACAAAGCAATCGCCCCCCATCCACTCAAGGCGGGCAAGCGCATGAGTCATTATCATTCCTAAGCCAACAAACAAAAATATTGTCGCATAGCCCATACTACGATAAAACAACCATGCACTTATTACGGTAAATACCATACAAAATAAAGCATAAACAGCATCGAAATAATGACGCTTCACCGAAGTTCGATCTAGGGGCTTAATAGGCCTTATCACTAAAGCTAATGGTAATACAAACCATATAATACTGATATCAAAACTTGACCAACCATAGGATTCTAATAATTCATCAGTTGTTGATTCAAATAACCCATAATCTAACCCATAAGATGGAAATAGAATAAAAGCAATAACAATAAAAGCCAGCCAGAAAAATATTGGATCGCGTTTATACGACTGTTGTTTTAATTGACTAGAAATACTATATGACATACATTCACCATAACTAGCATAGTGCAGAAAATTATTATTCAAACAAAAAGAAGTAATTACTGGCTTATTTATACAGCCAGTAACATGAAATTTTCAAAAGAAATAACTCTATTTTTCCATTTTTACTTCATTAACCCATTTATTGATTAAATAATTTCTCATTGTCGAATCACCGTATTTATCAAAATCATATTTAATCAAGTTAAGATTATCCAATTTTAATGCTAGAGGGGAAGATTCTGCTTTTGTGTTAGTTGGTATCTGATAGGATTTAGCTTTTTGCCAGGCAACTTCTTGTGCTTTTGTAGATAATGTCCAATCAACAAATAATTTAGCATTATCCAAATTACGAGCGCCCTTAATAATACTTACACCACCAATTTCGTAACCGGTACCTTCACATGGTGAGATTAGTTCTAATGGTGCGCCATTTTCCTTTTCTAATGAATAGTCATGTAAAAATCCAATACCAATCATCGTTTCACCTCGTGCAGCATTACGTGCCGGGGCAACCCCAGATTTAGTATATTGAGAAATATTATGATTAATCGCTTTCAAATAATCAAAGGCTTTATCTTCACCCCATAATTGAGCAAAAGTTGCAAGTGCAGTATAAGCTGTGCCTGAACTTTGTGGATCAGCAATTTGGATTTCACCTTTAAATTCAGGTTTAGTTAAATCAGACCAACATTTTGGAACTTCAACGCCAAGCTGTTTTGCTCTGTCAGTATTTACACCAAACCCCAAAATACCGATATAAACTGCTGATGAATAATTCCCTTTTATTTTAGCTGGATCACGAAACTCAGGAATAATTTGATCTAAATTTGGCGATTGATACGTTTGCAATAATCCCATTTCACCTGCTTGGGAATGAGGATCTAGCGTTCCACCATACCAAATATCCGCTTGAGGATTTCCTTTCTCTGCTTCAATTTTAGCTAGCGTACTGCCACTACCATTACGAATTAGTGAAGTTTTAACAGCATACTTTTCGCCAAAAGCCTTAGCTTCTTCTTCACATAGTGCATTAGTACCACTACAATAAATCACCAACCGACCTTTAGCAGTAGCAACAGATACACTTCCTATTGCGACTCCAATCACCATTAATAATGTTAGCATTGTCTTTTGCATAGTTAATTCCTTTTTTTTACTTGATTTAGTCACTTTTTTACTTAAAAAAACAATTTATATTCCTTTAATGTTACATGAAATAATTACTAGATACTGTGATGTCGATCTAATTTTTTAGACTGCTCAATATTTTCATTTTAAAAAAAATGTTATTTTATTCTGATATTTTTAACCTATAGTTTTTTATTACTCGCATGATACTTGAATAAATTTGTGTCATATTAGGTAATTATTATAGATATTCTTCTTACTGGTGGTTTTGGCTATATTGGTGATCGTAGTTATATAAAAGAGATAGAATTCGGCTTCACACAAATTATTATTAATAATTTGCATAATAATAAAAAAGGAAAACATATTAAAAATTATCAGAATATTATAATCATATTTAGAGTTTGGATAGGTGAGGTTACAAGTTTTTTGCAAAAAAAAATCACAGAATAATTTCTGTGATTTCTCATTAATGGAAAGAAACTTATTAATAGTAATTAACTATATTTACTTAACTTTTCTCTACCTGACTAAAATCAAGTTCAACAGGTGTTGAACGACCGAAAATAGATACTGAAACTTTTAAGCGACTCTTTTCGTAATCAACTTCTTCAACTACCCCATTAAAATCGGCAAAAGGTCCTTCATTAACACGAACAAGTTCACCTGGTTCAAACAAGGTTTTTGGCCGTGGTTTATCACCAACTTGTTGTAAGCGATTCATTATTGCATCAACTTCACGTTGGCTGATCGGTGCTGGTCTATCAGATGTCCCGCCAATAAATCCCATTGTTCTTGGCACACTTTTCACTAAATGCCAAGTCGCATCATTCATCATCATTTCAACTAATACATAACCAGGAAAGAATTTGCGCTCACTCTTGCGGCGCTGACCACTTTTCATCTCAACAACTTCTTCAGTCGGTACTAATACTTCACCAAACGAATCTTCCATATTATGTAGTTTGATATATTCACGTAATGATTGTGCAACACGTGCTTCGTAGCCAGAATAAGCCTGAATAACATACCATCGTTTTTGTTGTGCTTCACTCATATTAACGTCCTATTGATGTTAAATAAAAGACTATCGAACGGAACAAAGAATCCATTCCCCAAAGAGCTAAGCCAACAATAATAGTAATCGCAGCAATGAGTAGAGTGGTGTGTACTGTTTCTTTGCGAGCAGGCCATACTACTTTTCTTAACTCTTTTCGTGATTCTTGTAAAAATACGAAAAACAATTTCCCTTTTCTGGTTGTAAAAGCAATCAATAAAGTTAAAAGTGAAATAACAACCACTACAATAATTCGAACTATTGTATTAGGTTGATATATATCATTAGGTCCAGCAAAATAAAAATTCCCCCAGACAATAAACGCAATTAAAACTAGAACCAATCCCCACTTGAACTTGTCTAGAATCGTGTTTGTATCTTGACTTTCGTTACTTACTAGCATATAAAACCTATGATTATGTTATTTATAATAATATCTATTTTCCAAAATGCTCTTTTTAATAAAAGCATTTTGCTAAACAGACCAGATAAGAAAGGGCATCAAATGATACCCTTTTTTCGAGTAATCGATAGTTAAATTATTTAATAACCTTAGCCACCACACCAGCACCAACAGTACGGCCACCTTCACGGATAGCAAAACGTAAACCGTCAGCCATGGCAATTGGGTGAATTAATGATACAGTCATTTTGATGTTATCGCCTGGCATTACCATTTCTACACCTTCTGGTAGGGTGATAGTTCCGGTTACGTCTGTTGTACGGAAGTAGAACTGTGGACGGTAACCTTTGAAGAATGGAGTATGACGACCACCTTCATCTTTGCTTAAGATATACACTTCTGATTCAAAATCAGTATGTGGTGTAATTGAACCTGGTTTAGCAAGTACTTGACCACGTTCGATTTCTTCACGTTTTGTACCACGTAATAATACACCAACGTTTTCACCAGCACGGCCTTCGTCTAGTAATTTACGGAACATTTCTACACCAGTACAAGTGGTTTTTGTAGTTGGTTTGATACCAACGATTTCAACTTCTTCACCAACTTTGATTACACCGCTTTCTACACGACCGGTTACCACTGTACCGCGTCCTGAAATTGAGAATACATCTTCAATTGGAAGTAGGAATGGTTTATCAATATCACGTTTTGGCTCTGGAATGTAGCTATCTAATGCTTCTGCTAATTCAACAATTTTGTCTTCCCATGCGGCATCGCCTTCTAACGCTTTAAGCGCTGAACCACGAATAACTGGTGTGTCATCACCTGGGAAATCGTATTGAGATAGAAGTTCACGTACTTCCATTTCAACTAATTCTAATAATTCTTCATCATCAACCATATCACATTTGTTTAAGAATACGATGATGTAAGGTACACCTACTTGACGACCTAAAAGGATGTGCTCACGAGTTTGTGGCATAGGACCATCAGTTGCAGCTACTACTAAAATAGCACCGTCCATTTGTGCAGCACCAGTGATCATGTTTTTAACATAGTCAGCATGGCCCGGACAGTCAACGTGTGCGTAGTGACGAGTTGGTGTGTCGTATTCAACGTGTGATGTATTGATGGTGATACCACGTGCTTTTTCTTCTGGTGCATTGTCGATTTGGTCAAATGCACGTGCTTGTCCGCCATATTTTTTAGCAAGAACAGAAGTGATTGCAGCAGTTAAAGTTGTTTTACCATGGTCAACGTGGCCGATTGTACCAACGTTAACGTGGGGTTTTGTACGTTCAAATTTTTCTTTAGACATCGATTGTCCCTCAAATGTAATACAAATCGGTGGTTATTCACCACATTAACCAAGTATCATATTTAATTATCAACATAATACTAACTTAAAATTAGCTCTGAATAATAACAGATAAAGCTGTATAGTGACAAGCTTTAAAGCAGGCAAATTCGATATTTTTAGAAGTTTAGGAGAATAACAAGAATGGTGCTGATAGGCAGATTTGAACTGCCGACCTCACCCTTACCAAGGGTGCGCTCTACCAACTGAGCTATATCAGCGATTGGAGCGGGCAGCGGGAATCGAACCCGCATCATCAGCTTGGAAGGCTGAGGTAATAGCCATTATACGATGCCCGCATGTTCAAACTCGGCTACCTAAATGCTTCGATTAGCTATTGCTAATATTAGATTTATGGTGGTGGGGGAAGGATTCGAACCTTCGAAGTGTGACACGGCAGATTTACAGTCTGCTCCCTTTGGCCGCTCGGGAACCCCACCCCGAATCTTTATAACTTTATTTACTTAGGAAAATGGTGCCGGCTGCCGGAATCGAACTGGCGACCTACTGATTACAAGTCAGTTGCTCTACCTACTGAGCTAAGCCGGCCTAAGTGCTGCGCATTATGGACTAGAACATTTAACCTTGCAAGTAAAAAAAACGAATTTTATTTTGTTTGCTTAAAAAAAAATCAAAACCATAAAAAATCCTGAAATAAACGACTATTCCAGGATTCTGTTTAATACAAAGATTTTAACTTATTTCTTTGTTTTTACTTTGTTGTTACTTTATTCTTAGTTGTAGCTATGCCTTTAGCTGCGGTATGTACAGCAACATCTTCACTAATATCACCTTTGTCTTCGTAAACGCGTCCATAGTATGAATCTAAATAGATTTGTTTCAATTCAGCAATAAGTGGATAACGAGGGTTTGCACCAGTACATTGATCATCAAAAGCATCAACAGATAATTGGTCAACTGCAGCTAAAAATTCTTTCTCAGGTACACCATATTCTTTAATTGAAGCAGGGATATTGAGATCTTTTTTAAGTGCTTCCAACCATTCGATAAGTTTTTCTACTTTCTTCTCATCTTTATCTGATGACAAGGTTAATCCTAAATGATCGGCAACTTCAGCATAACGTTGGATCGCTTTAGGGTAACCATATTGGCTAAAAGTACCTTGTTTAGTCGGCTTATTAGTTGCATTAAAACGTACCACGTTACACATTAACATTGCATTAGCAAGACCATGAGGTACATGAAACGCCGCACCTAATTTATGCGCTAATGAGTGACAAACACCTAGGAACGCTTGCGCAAAGGCAACACCTGCAAGCGTTGCAGCGCTATGCACTTTTTCACGAGCTATAGGATTTTTAGCACCTTCTTTATAACTTGCTGGTAAATAAGCTTTCAACATACTTAATGCTTGTAATGCCTGACCATCAGAAAACTCATTTGCCATAATTGAAACATAAGCTTCTAAAGAGTGAACTACTGCATCATAACCACCGAAAGCACAAAGTGATTTTGGCATATTCATCACTAAATTAGCATCAACAATTGCCATATTTGGCGTAATTGCATAATCTGCTAAAGGATATTTTTGTCCGGTTGCATCATCGGTAACCACAGCAAATGGTGTTACTTCTGAACCAGTACCTGAGGTTGTTGTCACACAAATTAGTTTGGCTTTTTCACCCATATGAGGGAAATGACATGCACGTTTACGAATATCCATAAAACGTAATGCTAGTTCATCAAATTTAGTTTCCGGATGTTCATATAGAACCCACATAATTTTTGCTGCGTCCATTGGTGAACCACCACCCACTGCAATAATTGTATCTGGTCTGAATGCAATCATTGCTTCAGTACCTTTATGAACGATGCTTAATGTTGGATCGGCTGCAACATCAAAGAAGGTTTCACAAAGCGCGCCTCTTGCTTCAAGTTGATCAGTGATTTGTTTAGTATAGCCGTTGTCAAATAAAAATTTATCTGTGACAATAAATACTCGTTTGGCACCTTGGTCAACAACTTCGTTAAGGGCTACTGGTAATGATCCACGACGGAAATAGATAGAACTTGGTAATTTATGCCATAACATGTTTTCTGCTCTCTTAGCGATTGTTTTCTTGTTGATTAAGTGTTTCGGTCCGACATTTTCAGATACCGAGTTACCTCCCCAAGAACCACATCCTAGAGTTAAAGATGGTGCCAAATCAAAGTTATACAAATCACCAATACCACCGTGAGCAGCTGGTTGATTAATTAAAATACGACAAGTTTTCATTTTACTGCCGAAGTAATCAATACGATCACGGTTACTATCTTGATCAGTGTAAAGTACAGATGTATGGCCCATACCACCCATTTCCACTAATTTTTCAGCTTTCTCAACAGCTTCAGCAAAATCTTTTGCTTTAAACATTGCTAAAGTAGGTGAAAGTTTTTCATGCGCAAATGGTTCAGATAAATCAACTTTAGTTACTTCACCAACAAGCACTTTTGCTGATGATGGTACTTTAATACCAGCCATTTCAGCAATTTTAGCTGCTGGTTGACCAACGATATTGGCATTTAAAGCACCTTTATCGTTTAAAATAATACCTTGTACCGCTTTGGTTTCTTTAGCATCAAGGACATAAGCCCCGTATTGACCAAGCAATTGGCGCACTTCATTGTACACAGACTCAACCACAACAATTGCTTGTTCTGACGCACAAATCATACCATTATCAAAGGTTTTAGACATAAGTACTGAAGCAACAGCACGTTTTAAATCAGCGCTTTCATCAATAATAACTGGCGTATTACCTGCTCCAACACCCAGTGCAGGTTTACCTGAACTATACGCGGCTTTAACCATACCTGGACCACCTGTTGCCAAAATAGCAGCAATATCAGGATGATGCATTAGGCTGTTTGATAACTCAATTGTTGGTTCATCAACCCAACCAATAATATCTTGTGGTGCTCCAGCTTTTACTGCTGCATCAAGAACGATACGAGCGGCTTCAATAGTTGATTTTTTAGCACGCGGATGAGGTGAAAAAACAATTGCATTACGCGTTTTCAAACTAATTAATGATTTGAAAATAGCAGTTGATGTGGGGTTAGTTGTAGGGACAATACCACAAATGATACCTAATGGTTCAGCTAAAGTAATGGTGCCATATTGTTCATTTTCAGCCACTACGCCACAAGTTTTATCATGACGATATTTATTTAAGATATACTCAGCTGCAAAAAGATTTTTTATAACCTTATCCTCAACAATTCCCATTCCTGACTCTGCAACCGCTTGCTGTGCAAGAGGGATTCGAGCTGCGGCTGCGGCTGTTGCTGCCGCTACGAAGATTTTGTCTACCTGTTCTTGTGTATAAGTTGAATAAGTTTCCTGGGCTTTTTTTACTCGTACCATTAACTCATTTAACTCATTCATGTTGGTTACTGCCATAGATTTCTCCTTGAAATTAAAAATAAATCTGGATCGTTTGGCGTCTTCCATGAAATTTTCATGCTTATGCATTATTACAAAACGAAATTGCCGATATCCTAAATCAGTTTTCTACTTTATACAATAATATAATGAACAAAAAATGATGTTATTGAAGGGAATTAATGTGTTATTTTTTAAATCGAAGAAAAAACTTTTAATGACTTTTTCTATATATAAAAGTCATTAATCAATATGAGTTTTATTAAATAGCTAAGTATTAGCCGATAAAATAATCTAATTATGTTTTGTGTAATTTATCTAATACATAGCTAACAGCCACAAAACCAAAAGTTGCTGTAACAGTTGCTATCGCACCAAACCCTGATTCACAATCCATTTTTTTGACACCATCAGCTAAATTTTTAGAATAACAAATTTGACCATTTTTTGCTGGATATGTCAGTTGTTCAGTTGAAAATACACAGGGTATCGCAAATTTACCTTTACTGTCTTTATTAAGCTTATAGTCATTTTTTAGCCTTTCCCGTAACTTAGCTGCTAGTGGGTCTTGAATAGTTTTGGCTAAATCAGCAATTTTTATTTTGGTTGGATCTTTTTGTCCACCTGCGCCACCAATGGTAATAACTTTTAACTTTTGTCGTTTACAATAAGCTAATACTGCGGCTTTATCACGAACGCTATCAATAGCATCAATAATGTAATCATAATAAGGCTTTTGTTTAGTACCTAAATAATTACTCACATTGTCAGCATTAATAAAATCATCAATAATATTTACAATACATTCCGGATTAATTTGTAAAATTCGCTCAGCCATAACCTCCGTTTTAGCTTTACCAATATTAGATTTTAATGCATGAATCTGACGATTAGTATTAGTTATACATACATCATCCATATCAATTAATGTAATTTGACCAATACCACTTCGTGCAAGGGTTTCAGCTATCCAAGAACCCACACCACCAATACCAATTACACAGATATGTGCTTGTGAAAAGCGTTGTAATGCTGATTCGCCATAAAGTCTGGCTATACCACTAAAACGTTGAAAATAGGATTCTGAATTCATAAATAATTTTTAGTAATGTTTATACTTAAACACCACCCTCTCCTGAAACTTTTTTACAAAACATAATAAAACGTAATTATCTCTATATCTTTTGTAGTTGGTTTAGAACACAATTTGATTTGTAGATAATCTACACTGTTTCTAAATAGGAATAGCGTTTATAATTGATGCCTTTTACTTCAAAAGCATCAATTATAAATTAACAATTAATTTTTGAATGAATGAATCGGTGCTGGAATTCGTCCGCCACGATTAACAAAATCACATGAGCTGAATTTATTAACTGGCATGACTGGAGCATGTCCTAATAACCCACCAAATTCAATGTTATCACCCACTTTAAGACCTACTGCTGGAATAATTCGGACCGCTGTGGTTTTATGATTAATGACACCAATTGCCGCTTCATCAGCTATTATAGCAGAAATGGTTGCCGCTGGCGTGTCGCCTGGAATGGCAATCATATCAAGGCCTACTGAACAAACACAAGTCATGGCTTCTAGTTTTTCAAGATTTAATGCGCCGTTATTTACTGCATCAATCATACCAGCATCTTCCGAAACGGGAATAAATGCCCCGCTTAAGCCACCAACATGACCACAAGCCATCACGCCACCTTTTTTAACTGCATCGTTAAGCATAGCTAGTGCGGCGGTTGTGCCATGTGTACCGACAGCTTCCAGCCCCATTTCTTCTAAAATATGGGCAACAGAGTCGCCAATTGCTGGCGTTGGTGCCAAAGATAAATCAACAATACCAAATTTTACGCCCAAACGTTCTGATGCTTCTTTTCCAACCAGTTGCCCCATGCGAGTAATTTTAAAAGCAGTTTTCTTAATAGTTTCAGCGACAACGTCAAATGATTCACCTTTAACTTTTTCTAGTGCTCGCTTAACCACTCCCGGGCCACTTACACCAACATTAATGACACAATCAGCTTCTCCTATACCATGGAATGCGCCCGCCATAAATGGATTATCTTCAACCGCATTAGCAAATACCACTAATTTGGCACATGCCAGACTACTATTATCAGCAGTCAACTCTGCGGCTTGTTTAATAATTTGCCCCATCTGTTTTACCGCATCCATATTGATACCCGTTTGGGTTGACCCTACATTTACTGATGCACATACTCGTTCTGTTTTTGCTAACGCTGCGGGAATAGATTTAATTAATATTTCATCCCCTTTATGGTAGCCTTTTTGCACCAATGCCGAAAATCCGCCAATAAAATTGACGCCAACTGCTTTTGCTGCTGCATCAAGAGTTTTAGCAAATTCAACATAATCTTTGTCATTACTCGCGCCTGCAATTAATGAAATCGGGGTTACAGAAATACGTTTATTGATGATTGGAATACCAAATTCAGAAGAGATATCCTCTCCAACTTTGACAAGATTATTAGCCAGCCGTGTAATTTTTTCATAGATTTTTTGACGTGCTTTTTCACCATCACTATCAATACAATCAAGGAGTGAAATACCCATAGTTATTGTGCGGATATCGAGTTTTTCTTCCTCAATCATTTTAATTGTTTCGAGGATCTGCTTAGTTTCCATTAATATTATCCTTACCAAAAAGTATTGAACGGCAAATTATAAACGATGCATAGCATCAAAGATTTCTTCTCGTTGAATATTTACTTTTACTTTTAATTTATCACCTGTTTGCATTAATGCAGTTTTAACTTCATCAAAAGATACTTTAATTTTAGAAAAATCAAGTAACATAATCATGGTAAAGTACTCATCCATGATGGTTTGACTCACATCCAAAATATTAATATCTAATTCATATAATTTTTGGCTAATACCAGCAATAATGCCTGTTCGGTCTTTACCAATTACCGTTAAAATAGTTTTCATAACACTCCCCGCACGATTTTCATACAATATTAAAATATTTATTGAGTTAGTTATAATAACATCTTCAAAAATTATCTAAATAGGAGTAAATTGTTTTTTTAATAAAAAATATAAAAATTATCAAAATAATCAAAGAAAGGCGGTATTATGATGAATTTCCAAAAATCAAATAAATTGGATCATGTTTGTTATGACATTCGTGGGCCAATTCTTGAGCATGCAAAACGACTTGAAGAAGAAGGTCAAACTATTCTTAAACTCAATATTGGAAACCCCGCCCCGTTTGGTTTTACTGCACCCGATGAATTACTTGCTGATATCATTCGCAATTTGCCATTTTCACAAGGATATTCTGATTCCAAAGGAATTTATTCTGCGCGTAAAGCGATTATGCAACATTATCAAGCTAGAGGAATTACTAGCTTAGATGTTGAGGATATTTATATTGGTAATGGGGTATCTGAGCTTATTGTGCAATCTATGCAGGCTTTACTAAACAGTGGCGATGAAGTACTGGTTCCTATGCCGGATTACCCTTTATGGACGGCAGCTGTAAGTTTATCAGGTGGTAATGCTATTCATTATGTTTGTGACGAAGATGCCAACTGGTCACCGGATATAGAAGATATAAAAAGTAAAATCACTCCAAAAACTAAAGGATTAGTGATTATTAATCCCAATAACCCAACAGGAGCAGTTTATAGTAAAGAAGTGTTACTAGAAATAGCTGAAATTGCGCGCCAAAATAACCTGCTCATTTTTGCTGACGAAATTTACGATAAAATTTTATATGATGACGCAGTACATCATTCAATTGCAGCATTAGCTCCTGATTTGTTTGTTGTCACTATGAGTGGATTATCCAAAACCTACCGAGCTGCAGGTTTCAGGCAAGGCTGGATGGCACTTTGTGGACCAAAGCTCCATGTGAAAGGCTATATTGAAGGCTTGAATATGTTAGCTTCAATGCGTCTATGTGCTAATGTTCCAATGCAGCATGCTATCCAAGGCGCACTTGGTGGTTACCAAAGTATTAATGAATTTATAGTTCCTGGTGGGCGACTTTACGATCAATGTATGTTGGCATGGCGTTTACTTAATGACATTCCAGGTGTTTCATGTACCAAACCGCAAGGTGCTTTGTACTTATTCCCTAAAATTGACCAACAAAAATTTAACATTCATAACGATCAAAAACTAGTTTTAGACTTTTTATTACAAGAGAAGGTACTACTGGTTCAAGGTACAGGTTTTAACTGGCACAAACCAGATCATGTCAGAATTGTTGCCTTACCTCATACCGGTGAACTACAAGATGCTATCGAGCGTTTAGGGAATTTTTTATCTCGTTATAAACAATAAACAAACTCTAAAATTAGAAAACAGTGATTAATTAAAAAACCCGATCTTTAAATCGGGGATTTTTAATTTCAATCATTTTACTTTAAATTTTTCATAAAATGACATCCGTACCTTCAAAGATTTTTTCAATCTTTATAGTACTAGAATCTAATGCAGGTAAAAGTCCTTTTTCGACAAGATCTATCTGTTCTTGTAATTTAGTAATACCAATAGTGATAGCCATATTTCCTTTGGCAATTTCTGTATGAATACGATCAACTTCACGATAAAAACGTTGAGCATCACGTAAGAATTCTGGAGGCGTTCCCAAGGTTGTAGAGGAAAATTTCATGTTTTCCCAAACTAATTTATAAAAATTTAATGGTTCATTACGTGCACCATAATAGCTACTATCTTGGCTTTTAGTAATATAATCTTTCAAAATAACAATATTATCCATTAACTCATATTTTAATGATTTTTGTAGATAATAATTTTCTTTATAGCTTTTCATATTATCAAATTGTACTGCTTGCTTATAGCCTTGATTTGCTGCTAAATAAACACCAGTAACTGTTGCCAAAAGAATAAACAGTTGGCTTATCCAAAAACTAACTTTTTTAATTTCAGCAATCTGCTCAGTCTTAACATTTGATGTTAATTTATCAGATTCCATTATTTTCTCCTTCATTTAATTAAATATAATATTTAATTTATTCCAATAAAATAATATAAAAAAAGCGCCACTCCTAAATAGTGTCGCTTTTTATAATTCATAGCTTTTTTATGCTTATTTTTTCAAATCTGCAATTTTGTTACGAACATTTTTTGCGCGGTCAGCAGAAGATGGGTGACTGCTTAATAATGATGCATCACCACCACCTAATTTCTCAAATGCAGTCGCAAGACCTAGTGGATTAATTTTCTTCTTAACTAAGAAATCAAAAGAGTAGTTATCTGCATCTTGTTCTTGTTTTTGTGAAAATTGAGAATTAATTACTGCTTCAGCTAAAGCACCTATTGATGATTGAGATAATGAACTTACAGCAGCATTACCAGATGCAGCTGCTGCATCACGAGCAATTTCGGTTGCATAAGCTACTTGCATTCGTTTTTTACTATGACCTAAAGCAACATGACCCAATTCATGACCTAATACACCTTGAATTTCGTTATCAGTCATCATATCCATTAAGCCACTATAAACACGAACACAACCGTTGGCCATAGCCCATGCATTCACATCTTTAGTTATATAAACTTTATATGAAATTGGGGTTCCATCTATATTTTTACCAAGACTTTTGGCAATTCTATTTAAACGTTTAGTGTATTTACTTTTGGCTGAAGCTACTTTAGATTGGGCATCCATTTGAGCACATGATTGTGCACTTAATGATTTCACATCATCATCACTTAGGGTTGCAGCCTTGAAAGATTTCATGCCAAGATCGCTTAAGCTATCAGCACTCATATTTTTACAACCTACTAGTGACATTGCAGCAACTAAAGGTAGTGCAATTAACAATGTTTTTTGATGTTTTTTCATACTATTTTCCTTATATAAGTAATAATTCGTTTTATGCTCACTTCTGTTAAGCAGAAGGAATTTTAACTCAACTCAAATAATAATCAACAAATAATTGCTTGCGTAGTGATAGCATGGGATTTAGACTATCGCCTCTTTTTTAAAGGTTCAAGAATATGCAGCTATCCGATTTTAATTTCACATTACCCAAAGAACTTATTGCCAAACATCCAGCAGCGACTAGAAGTGCATGTCGACTTTTATCGCTTAATGGTAGTACAGGAAAGATAGAACATGGAGTTTTTACTGATATTATTGATAAAATTAATCCTGGTGATTTACTGGTTTTTAATAATACCAAAGTAATTCCTGCTCGCTTATATGGTAAAAAAAAGTCAGGTGGAAAAATCGAAATCTTGATTGAACGTTTATTAGACAATAATCGCGCACTTGCCCATATCAAAGCTTCAAAATCACCTAAACCCGGTACAGAATTATTATTAGGTGAAAATGAAACCATTCGAGTGGTCATGTTAACCAGACATGATACTTTATTTGAATTACAATTTCCGGATGATGTACTTAGCATTTTAGATAAAATTGGTCATATCCCTTTGCCACCTTATATCGATCGTCCTGATGATGATGCGGATAAAGAGCTTTATCAAACTGTCTATAGTGAAAAACCAGGAGCTGTTGCCGCACCAACAGCTGGACTTCATTTTGATGAATCTTTATTAGAAAAACTCAAACAAAAAAATGTTGAGATGGTTTTTGTCACTTTGCACGTTGGAGCAGGTACATTTCAACCGGTAAGAGTCAAAAATATTGAAACACACATTATGCATGCTGAATATGCTGAAGTGCCAACTTCGGTTGTTGATGCGGTCTTAGCATGTAAAGCTCGTGGTAATAAAGTTATTGCAGTTGGCACAACATCTGTTAGAGCACTGGAAAGCGCGGCACAACAAACCGGAAAAATTATGCCATTTTTTGCTGATACCCGGATTTTTATTTATCCAGGTTATCATTTTAATGTGATAGATTCGCTTATTACCAACTTCCATTTACCAGAATCTACCTTAATTATGCTGGTTGCCGCTTTTGCTGGTTATGAAAATACCATGCATGCTTATCAACAAGCTGTTAAAGAACAATATCGATTTTTTAGCTATGGTGATGCCATGTTTATTACTGGTCAAAATCATAAATAAGACGTTAAAGCAATGTTAGTCACAACCAATCAAGTTTTAGTGACCTAAAACTTGATTGATAAATTAAATTGTTAACAATCATCTATAAATTATTGCATCTGCAATTTTTCTAAAAGATTATTGACTCGTTCCACCGTTGATGGATGTGATGAGAGTTGTTCTGAGGGATGAAACGGTATTTTGTGTAAAAAATTAATCAATCCTTGCGGATCAATTTTTTCCTTAATTAGCAAATTTAGTGCGTAATTATCAGCATCAATTTCATATTGTTGAACAATGTCTTTTTGCATCATAACGACAATTTCATCAGCTTTATTAGTAATTTCAATATAAGCAGCCTGTTTAAACAACTTTATCGCATGTTTAAGTGCTATATGCGCTTGTTCATGGGCTAATACCGCTTGCAGCTCATTATCCGTTAGTAATTTAATCAATCCACTATTTACTCGTATGCAACCATTAGCCGTCGACCAAGCATTTGGTTGTGTATCTAAATAAACTTTGTAATTTAAATCAATGTTTTTCACAGTATTAGGTAACGTTTTAGTTATTGAATTTAAACGATAGTTAAGCGCATGAGAATCCGCAAGAATAATTGCCTTATTATCCGACTCGGCGCAGGCTTGTTTACTAATTGCCAAAATATCACTTTCAGAAAACATTCTGATTTGTTCTGATGAAATTAGTAAAGGTTTATGTGTATTTTGATTTTGACAACCAATCGATAAACATATTAATAAACATAACAAAGGTATAATAATATATTTCAATTGTTCCAAAACCTCAGCAGATATTGTTTATTCAAATAAGGCACGTTAAACTAGGCGCCGCAAATTAATGATACGTGAGCGTATTATAACAACAATTCGCGCCAAACTGTTTATTTGGTCGCAAGAGGTTAACACAACAAAAATGAAATTTGAATTAGATAATACTGATGGTTTAGCCCGTCGGGGAAGAATGAAATTTGATCGCCGTGGAATTGAATATACTGTTGAAACTCCAGCCTTTATGCCTGTTGGCACTTACGGTACAGTAAAAGGCATGACGCCAGAAGAAGTTGCGGCAACCGGTGCACAAATATTATTAGGTAATACTTTTCATTTATGGCTAAGACCTGGTCAAGAGATTATGCGTAAACATGGTGATTTACATGACTTTATGCAGTGGCATGGCCCTATTTTAACCGATTCTGGTGGTTTTCAAGTTTTCAGCTTGGGCGAGATCCGCAAAATTAAAGAGGAAGGAGTCCATTTCCGTAATCCTATTAATGGTGATGCTATCTTCTTATCTCCAGAGATATCAATGGAAATTCAATACGATCTTGGTTCTGATATTGTGATGATTTTTGATGAATGTGCACCATTTCCAGCCGATTGGGATTACGTTAAAAAATCGATGGAAATGTCACTACGCTGGGCAAAACGAAGCCGTAAACGTTTTGATGAATTAGGTAATAAAAATGCCTTATTTGGTATTGTACAAGGGGGTATCCATCAAGAATTACGCGATATTTCAATTAAAGGATTAACGGAAATTGGTTTTGATGGCTATGCAGTAGGGGGATTAGCAGTTGGCGAGCCAAAAGCGGATATGCATCGCATTTTAGAAGGTACCTGCCCCCAATTGCCAGCAGATAAGCCCCGTTATTTAATGGGTGTGGGCAAACCAGAAGATTTAGTTGAAGGTGTACGTCGTGGTATTGATATGTTTGATTGTGTCATGCCAACTCGTAATGCACGTAATGGTCACCTATTTGTCACTGATGGGGTGATTAAGATTCGTAATGCAAAATATAAAGATGATACTACACCACTCGATCCACATTGTGATTGCTATACCTGTAAAAATTACACTAAAGCTTACCTTCACCATCTAGATAAATGTGGAGAAATTTTGGGAGCTCGTTTAAATACAATTCATAACTTACGTTATTATCAACGTTTAATGGCAGAAATTCGCGATGCTGTCGCAAACCAACGTTACGAAGCATTCGTGGCTGAATTTTATCAACGCATAGGTAAAACACCGACACCTTTAGCACGATAAAAAGTTACTCGCATTATTTTCAATAGTAACTATTGACACTTAATCGTTAGCGCAGTATTATGCGCTTCCTAACGGCGAGTAGCGCAGCTTGGTAGCGCAACTGGTTTGGGACCAGTGGGTCGGAGGTTCGAATCCTCTCTCGCCGACCAATTTTAAATAAAAAAGCCTACTCTTTGAGTGGGCTTTTTTATTTAATCAGTTTCAACTAGATTCGAACTGACAAGAGATTCAAGTCGAGCACGGCAAGTCAACGTTGCTTTAGCAGCACCCCATAGGGCGAACATGTAATTGCGAGTCATCCTCGCTCAAGGCCACCACGCTTTTACACAATTTCATTGTTCTTCATAATACCTTTACTATCAGAAATTAGTTAAATACTATTATGCTATTTTAATTTAGTATCAAACATTATTCATTGTTCTATCGATTTCAGATCAATTAAATCCATTAATGAATTGATGCTTTCAAGACGCTTTTCAATTTTTGCTGCTGCACCATCAAGAGAATAACCATCGTCGATAAGTTCTTTAATTAATATCGCTTTCTTTATATCAGCTAAAGTGAATTGGCGTGTACTTGAATTCGGATCAACGGATGTAATGATTTTCTTTTCTTCCCAATATCTCAGTTGTCTAACTGTAATTCCTGTTATATCAGATACTTCCCTAATACCCACTTTCACTTGAGAAAGAAAATCATTGTAGGAATTCGATAAAGTTGTTTTTTTCAAAACTAATGACCCTCTTGTTTAAAGCTATTCATATTTTAACACAGTCCCTATTTTTTTGAACCAAATCGCCATTGATTGACATTAAAACCTTTTAATTGTAGTATAACTACAATTAAAGTATTTTTAATACAAAAAATGTATTTTTAGGTGATGTCATGCATAATG
This sequence comes from uncultured Gilliamella sp., assembly GCA_945271295.1. Taxonomy (GTDB): domain Bacteria; phylum Pseudomonadota; class Gammaproteobacteria; order Enterobacterales; family Orbaceae; genus Gilliamella. The sequence goes on from CALYPG010000002.1 coordinate 231,760, forward strand.
AAAAAATAGCAAAAAGTACAAGCTTGATTAGCTTAAGTCTAATTCCTTTTACCGCACTGTGTGTGGTAACACTTCTATACATATTTCTTCCCGTTGCAATTAATTTAGCTAGTTTTTTATCTGTATCACAAGAGAGTGTTGCTCAACTAACAACCTGCTTTGGTATTTTCTATGCTTTTGGTTTTCTTGTTTGGGGGGCTTTATCTGATAAATTCGGTAGAGAAAATATTATTCAAGGTGGACTTTTATCACTTGCTATAATTACTTTTATACTTCCTTTATACCAAAACTATGGCTATTTACTTTTAATGCGCTGTTTACAAGGTTTTTTTGCATCATCTTTTCCACCTGTAATCTTAGCGTGGTTAGCTGAAAATCTGGAAGAAAAATATCGTAAATGCGCAGTGTCATTAATTAGTTGTGCTTTTCTTTTAGCTGGATCACTTGGGCAGTGGTTTGGGTCTGTTATGATTGAAACTGCTATTAATTTATCTATGTATATTTTAGGAATTATTTATGTACTTAGTAGTGTTATATTTTATTTTTTGAGTAAGAAAATAATAAAAAATAGCGTTAATCAAATTAATCAATCACCAAAAAAAGTCTCTTTGATTAAAACATTATGTCAAATTCCTAATGTGCTATTTGATAGAAAATTAATAAGAATTTATGGGAGTGCTTTATTTGTATTAATGAGTTTTGTTGCTTTATATTTATTTATAAATTCATTTAACAGTGATATATCAATAAGTGTCGCCCAACTAAGACAAATAGCCACTTTAGGAATGCTTGTCTCATTATTATCATCATGGCTATTTTCAAAAATAGCAGTCACAAAAATACTAGCTATTTCTCTAATGATGATGTCTATTACATTCGCCGTGCATTTTTTAATTATCTATAGGTTTATTGCAACCAATTCTTTGCTACCTTTAGTCCATTTAATTTATGTTTCATCTATTGCGCTTGCTATTCCATCAATGATTACTTGTTCATCCTTATTTTCAACCCCAAAAAATAGAGGTGTGGCTGTTTCGCTTTATACCTGCATCTTATTTATTGGTGCTAGTTTAGGATCGCTGCTTCCGAACTATATTAATATGAATTTTTTAGTCTTATTCATCACCGCTATGTTATTCATTATTGGAGTTAGTGTAGCAAAACTAAAACAAAGCATTTCTTCTTAAAAATAGTATTAGTATATTTATATAGTTTGATATTTGAGATTTCCACACCTTTCTCACCATAGTAATTTGCAACTGCCACTTCATAAATTTACTTATTTAATTAGTAGACTATATTTTTTACAATCAACCCTTTTCAGAATTACCTTTTGATTGTTTTTCTAATTTAGACATCTGAAAATATAAATACAATAACCCAAAAGGTGCAATAAAAATAGAAAATACAAAACACATTCCCATGGTCATTAGTTTTACGACAACAAATATACTGGTATCTGTAATAAGTATATTATCACCCATTATATAGCTTGCCACACTTTCATAAACAAATCTTGAGTAGGGATATAAAATCCACAATATTGGAATATATATAATTGCATATATACTTTCAGGATATTTAAAACCACCAATAACAATGCTGAGCAAAGGTATGGCAAAAATCAAACCAAATAAATATTGTCGGATCAAATAACTAGTTTTTAATCCTCCAAATGTTTTTTTTATAAAATTAGGCATATAGACCTCAATGTCTAATAGAAAATAACACATTTAAGCAATTAATCATCCAATTAATGCTTTTGGCAAACTCTGTCCCCACTTCTGTTAGCAGTTAATAGAGAACACTATGGTAAACAGCTTGCTCAAAATATTGAATATAAAATATAGAGAGCAAGCTAATTAAAAAATCAATGAAAATACATCTGAAATATTTGCAAGATTATTTAGATTTAGATTTAAATGTTAAAAGATTAGAAACTGGTTTAGTTCCAACTTGCATTATCAATTCTATTTTGGCTCATTAATGCTTTGTGTGAGTTTTCACAATTTAAACTATTGCCATCTATTTCGCCGTTTTTGCATTTTTGACGGTATTCATCTAGTAGTTCTTTGTTATTTTTAAAGTCTGAGACAGTATAAGTTTTTTCATTACAACCCGACAAAGTAAATGCCCCTAAGAGTACAGTAAGTATCACTAATTTGTTCATTGTTTATTCCATTTCTAATAATTGGTGGATATATTGTTTATTTTTTTAGCGATCTAGTCTAATTGTTTAAAACGATCAATTGAGTATTTATTGATCGGCGTTAGCGATCATAAGTAACTAGTTGAAAATAAAATAATAATGATAAAAATAGACATTTGAGATAATTTGAATATACGATGGGCTAGTTAACTCATATAGGATAAAAGTTTGAAAAGTAAATCAGTTAAAGGATGTTAACTGTGGCGTTTATATTTGGATATAGAAATTATAGTATGTCCACTCTCTTAGTACCAAAAAGATTCGATTATCATAACAATAACCTTATAATACTGTTACTAATTAATAACTTATTCAAAGCTCAGAATAGGCGCTGGAAATTCAGATCTTTATATAATAGGTAGAGGTTATAATATGTTGAAATATCTTGAAATTAGTTTCTCTCGCACCTCATTGGTCGGAAAATGGTCGATAATCATTAAATAAGTTGAATTTAAAGGAAATAAAAATGTTTAAAAAATTAATTTTATTATTGCTAGTAATTTTTTCTATACAAGGAGTTTATGCTAAAGAATCATATCCTCAGGATATTAGTAGTTTCATAGAAAAAAGAGAGCAATGTGACTATTTTCGAGGCGAAATATCAGGTGAACCTAATATAGATAATGCTAGAAATATAAATGAAGAGCTTGATAAATATTGTAAAGGAACAGATCAACTATTAGAAACATTAAAACTCAAATATAAAGATGATAACTCAATTCAGAAAAAATTAAATACATATGAATTGATAGAGTGCAAATATAATTGTAGAGATAATTCAGAAGAAATGACGATAAGATTGAAATTTTCAGACTATCCGGTTACTGAAGTAGTAAATAATAATACAAGCAAACATACTGCCACTTTTGCCGGACATTATCACATATCAATTTATGGATGTGGAGGTGGGTCAATTTGTGGAGAAATCATTGATAGTAACACAGGTAAATTTGTCACAAGTTTTCCGAATCCTTATTTGACAGAGGATGAAAATCAAGAAAATAACTTTGACCTTAACTATCAGCTAGATAGTACACTATTTATTATCTCGGGCATAACTGGGGATACAGAAACAGATGCCAATAATAATGTTTTAGAACATGTTTATCGTATTAGATATTATAACTTCTTAAATGGAGAACTAAATTTAATCAGTTATGATGAAAAACCTGCATTTAAATACTAAGTACGTGTGATCCACGCCAAAATATCAGACAGTGCTCACCTCTATAATCTTGTTGTGTTGGTAGTACTGCCTTTCATATTGCTGCGGCGATATCCAGCCATTGGCAGAATGACGACGAAGGCGATTATAATAAATTTCAATATATTCAAATAGTGCTTTATTTGCTAATTCCCTCGTTTGGTAGTAACAATCATGAATAATATGCGTTTTTAGTGTATGAAAGAAGCTTTCAGCAACCGTGATCCTCGCCCAAAAAGTAGACAGAAATCCCCTCTATGATATAAATAAAAATCATAGGAGAAAATATCATGGTCAAAAAATTTATTCTTGAATTCAAACAACAATCCGTTGATTATCTACTAACAAGAACGATGCGAAAATTAGTCATAAATGTTTCGGCTCTTACAACTTTTTCTATCAGATTTTGCCTATCTTTATCACTCAAAATAATCAGATTTAGGTTTTCATCATAGATTGAATTTATATAGATATACTCAATGCCTTTTTCGAAAGTTTTATCCCATCCAAATTCATAATATATTTTATATGTTGAACAAGCATCTTTATAACCAATATAATCTCTTCCCGCAGAATAGACTTCATAACCTGAAATATGACGAACTCTTTGTTCCGTTATTTTAGTAAATTCAGCCATTTTATTTTCCTCTGTTATAATATTTGAAACTTCAATTGATCCTCGCCAAAAAAGTAGACAGAAGTCTCCTCTATGATATAAATAAAAATCATAGGAAAAAATATCATGGTCAAAAAATTTAGTCTTGAATTCAAACAACAATCTGTTGATTTCCTACTAACAAATGCACACCTTTCAATAAGTGAACTAGCCAACCATCTTGGCGTAGGTAAATCAACTCTCGATAAATGGGTAAGGCAACTTGCCCCAACAAAACCAGTCGAGGTGAATTAACGCCAGAAGAGCAACGTATTATTGCGCTTGAAAAAGAAAACAAAGAATTGAAAATGGCGAATGAAATACTAAAAAAGGCACAGGTGTACTTTATCAACAATCCAAGTCGATAAAGTACAGTTATATGAAAACACAGTTATCTCATTACCGGATAAGTTTAATCTGCCAGTTACTTAATGTGAGTCGGTCCGGTTATTACGCTTGGTTAAAAAGACCCAGCTAAGTCAACAGCACTGGCCGGGCATATTAATAAGCAATATTGGTATTATAAAGCTCGTTTAGGGGCGCCGAGCTTAGTTCATGATGCTAGGGATAAAGAGTATCATGTCTCAGAGAGGACAATAAGTCGTGTTTTACAACACTTAGGATTACGCAGTAAAGCGGCACGCAAATTCAAGTATAAAACCGATTCGGGTAGCGGTCATAATGTGGTGCTAAATAAGTTAAATAAAGCGTTTAACCCGGATAAACCTAATATTGTCTGGGTGAGTGATATTACTTACATCAAAACCGGTGAGGGTTGGTTATACTTGTGCGTGATTATTGATTTATATGGACGTAAAGTCATTGCTCGACAAACAAGTCGTTATATTAACCGCCATTTAGTCTGTCAGGCATTAAAACAAGCATTATTTCGACGTGCTTTTCTTAAAAATGTCTTAATTCACAGTGATTGGGGAAGCCAATATTGTCGTGCTGATTTTAAACAGTTAGTGTTACACTATGGACTTAAACAAAGTATGAGTCGGGCAGGAAATTGTTGGGATAATGCGGTTGCTGAAAGCTTCTTTCATACACTAAAAACGCATATTATTCATGATTGTTACTACCAAACGAGGGAATTAGCAAATAAAGCACTATTTGAATATATTGAAATTTATTATAATCGCCTTCGTTTGGCGAGGATCAACAATTAACTCTCTAAAAGGCTAATTTTTTAATACATAATCACTTCCGCTCCACTCTAATATATAAGATGGACCACAGAATATATCTTTCATTTCATTATGTGTAGTTTTTAAAATACCTATATATTGACACATATAATTACCAGAAATTTCTGTATCTGATCCATTAAGAAATATATCAAAAGTTAAAATAGGATTAGAAGATAATTCATTTTTTTTTACACAATCTTCACTAACACAGGCTGTAGGGGGGGGTGAAACACTATAAGAATATTTAATTGTATCAATTAAATTATCATTATTTAAATCTGCATAAACTTCTCCATCCAATATTATTTTTTCAGGATTCTGTTTTTTTAATATATTGGCGTCAACTAATATATCACCCCTTCTTTCAGTGGCGAAAACAAATTGAGTAAACAATAAAAATATTAAAAGTAATGCTTTTATCATCCTATTTCCTTAAAACCTGCTATGATATTTTTCCATTTTTGTTTCTATTATATCCAGTATTTTAATATACTAGATAGCCATACAATTTTCCATGAGTAAGGTAAAATTATCAGACAGATTATGGGTTATCATATTGCTAAACATAAAACAGCAATGGTCGTCATATAGGCATTAAGCCAAATTAAACAGCCATTATCCTCGCTGAATTTATTTCATTCAGATAAGGAGCGCGGAATTTGATAATCAGTTGTTAGATGATTGTTTTAGGACATTTAATATCACACATTCATTAAGCAAGAAAGGTTGTCATTATGATAATGCGGTTACAAAAGCAATATTTAAAATCATTAAAACTGAATTGGTAAAAGGTCAATGCTTAAGTATGACAACGGAGTTACATCAAACCTATTACATTTTTCGCTAGGCTCCTGCCTCCCATTGAATTTAAAAAACAACCCTCAATTTTGTTTTTTTAACTAGCCTCGATGCTCCAATATTGAAAAAACTATCTAAAGCATCAAATACACATTGGGATAGACGAAATAACATTTAATACGGTTTTCACCCAAATTAGTATCAAACATGATTTTTTATTGACTTGAATGGCTTCGGCTGCAATTTGATCACTATGTGGATTGATTGAATTATAATAGTCTTATTCAACGTTAAATTATCAAACACAAATGAAGACAAAACTCGATGGTTTTATCTTATTAGTATTAAAATATGTGAACATTCTTTCTTAGCGTATTAATTTTGGAAATAATTATTAAATCTATATTAATTAGCACGTTCCTGAATTCTACCATTTGAGTTAATAGTATAAGTTGTGTGTTTTTCCATATTTAATATAAATTTATCAGTTTCCATATCCCAGCACCCTTCTGTATCTGTAATATCAAACGACATATCGTCATAAATCTTAAATGTTTTTTTAATGGGGCACTCTGCGGAAGCACCATCAACAATAATCATTTTGTCTAGAAAAGAATAATTGTTATCAAAAATTTGTAGTTCTATTGTTGGTAGATTTAAATATGCGTCCTGATCATTATGATCCCAATAACTAAATAAGAGTAATTTTAAATTTTTATTATTATCAATTTCTTTGAAAAATATGGCATTGCCTTTATAACTTTTCCTATGCTTAATCGGTCCTTTTAACATGGTGTTAGCGTTAAATAGTTTATTTAATTTATTATCTTCATCATAAACAACTCCGTTATCTTTAAAAAAATCATTTAATGAGTAATTTTCTGATAAGATATTTTCAGGGTATTGTTTAAACTCATAAATAACATGCTTTTTAAGATTTATATCTTCTACTTTATTCGTTTTGAAGTTATCAAACAAACTGACATCAGAGGATAATACCCCATCTTCATCTAATACAACCTTTCCATTTTCCTCAATAGTCAATGACGCTGAAGATCTTGAATAAATAGTATATGTATTGTTACCATTTTTAAAAATATAGCCGTAAAAGTCACATGTACTTTTTTCACAGTCTCTATTAAGAGTCTTTCCTTTTAAATGAACTTTTACACCATCAGATTTTCTTATGCTTGTATAAGAAACATCTCCACATGCCACATTTCCTTCTTCACAATTTGAATCAATTTTTATTAAATATGTGTTTGTTTCAAGAATAGTTGCAGCATTAGCAATGCATGAAAATATAGCAAAAATAAAAATATATAGTTTCATTTCGTTACCATAGGTATATCCACACTCATTAGTACCGATATTATAAGACCATTGTTATGACATACAAAATATAAATAAGGTAACAACAATAACAATCAATTTGTCTGGAAGGGAAAAACATAGTTTTACTAACAAGTTTAAAAAACAGATGGTGATGCTATTTCAAAATGTTATAAAACAAACAGATATCGTTGCCCAGTATGGCTTAACTTCAGTATTGGATAAGTGGATAAAGCTGAATCAAACCACCGGCTCTTTACTGTTCAAGGCAATCATTGCGCCGAGGAGAACGAAAATCGAGTTAATTACACACAATTAACATCAATATAGCTTACGCGCATTATGTCGGTGTTTAAAGATAACAAGAACTCGCTTCTATCATCAATGGTAATTAAAGCAAAGAACAACCACCACAACGACTGTGCAAAAGTGGGGCAAGTTTTTAATAACAATTATCAGGCTTACGGTATCAGGCGTCTACAAGCAAAGCCCTGAAAGCAAAGAATGATGTTAGCCCTAAGACAAATCAGTTGGATAACGCAACAAAATAGATAGTTTATGAATATTATTACTTTTCAATATTCATTGTAAATATATTTAAAAAACATATTATTTTGATTTGTTTTTCAGTAAAATAATCGTTGCACTGATAGTAATATGTCATTAATAAAAAGCAGTTCAATATGATTGTTGTGTTAGCAGCATCTCTATTTTTGTTTAGTTATTCTTTATGGCATTTATCAGGAATAGTTATTTTGCCTTTAATTGATTGCAATTTTGCATATAGTTTGTTTTTAAGGCAAATAAAATAGCTTCTTTTCGTCACAAAATCGTTTTTTTACCATCAAAATACCGTATCAGATTGTGCTTTAATAAATCATTATGTTGTAAATGCGACAATAGTATCTAATTATATCATGAGATTTATCGCGTGCTGATTTACCAAAAATTTATTCCTGAGTTAAAACAACCAAGATTTGCTTAAGTTGGTTATAAATGAACAATAGAAGTAAGTAAAAACGTCAATAACACAATGATGATTATCTATCGTTATTGGTTTTTATCACTACGATCAAAACCGTTATTGTTTAATTTAATGAATAATTATAGGAATATTATGAAACGTCGAAATTTTCTAATGAATACTACGACAGCATTAGTAGGCCTAGCCGTAACCAGAGCTATTGCTAAAATGGATCACTCAACTATGTCAGGCATGGTTTGTGATATTAATTCCAACAATTGTGACACAGGCGATAAGGGAGGTATGAATAACATGCATATGAAAATGGCTGATAAAATGCCACAAAAATTATTACCAACTTCTGCTCTACCACAAGGCATTGATTTACCAAAATTAAACCTATTGAAAAATACCAGTCATCAACAAGGTGTTTTTGAAGCAAGTATTGAGGCTAAACCGGTAAAAATAACTTTAACGCCAGAAATTACTACCGAGTTTTGGGCTTATAACAACACAATTCCAGGGCCAGTTATAGAAGTATTTGAAGGTGATAAAGTCAAAATTAAAGTCAAAAATAGCCTTCCCCAACCAACCACTGTACACTGGCATGGTTTACTTGTACCAGCAGATCAAGACGGAAATCCTCAAGATGAAATTCCAGCCAATAATAGTCGAATCTATGAATTTACTATTCCCAAAGGTACCGCTGGAACTTATTGGTATCACCCACATGGACATGAAACAGTTGCAGAACAAGTTGCTCGTGGATTAGCAGGTTTATTTATTGTACGCAGTAAAAATGATCCTCTTGCTTCACTACCTGAACTAAATTGGTTTTTCTCAGATTTGAAATTAACCGAAAAAGGGGAGATTGCTGATAACTCGATGGTCGACTGGATGAATGGACGTGAAGGCCAGTTTGTACTAATCAATGGTGCTTACCGACCCAAAATAAAAATTAACTCAGCGACACGAGTAAGAATATGGAATGCTTGTTCAGGGCGTTATCTAAATCTTTCAATCCCAAATTGTGACGTTTATTTAGTTGGTACAGATGGTGGATTAATTGCTCAACCTTATTTACTCAGCCAACCACTATTACTCACACCAGCTGAACGAGCTGAATTAGTTATTATTCCACAAAAAACAGATTCTGTTTACTTACAATCATTGGCTTATGATCGTAGTAAAATGGGGAATGTGGCACCAGAGCAAGATATCATACTTGGCGAGTTAGAACTTCATAAATCTGATTCGATTAATTTACCAACAACCCTACGCCAATTACCAACATTGGGACCGGCTGTTGCCCATAAATCACTTGAATATACCGAGGTAATGGATATGAATCAGCCTCGTGGAGGCGTGTTATTTTTGATCAATGGTAAACGACATGATATGAATAGAATAGATCTTGAAAGCAATATTCATGATGTTGAAGAATGGACAATTTTTAATAATTCACATATGGATCATAACTTCCATATTCACGGCACACAATTTACGGTGCTATCTCACGAGCTAAACGGTATCAAGAAATTACCAGACTACGTAGCATTAAAAGATACCATTAATCTGCGTCCAAAAGAAAAAATCACTATAAAACTACAGCAAAACCTACCAGGTATTCGTATGTATCATTGCCATATTATAGAACATGAAACATTGGGTATGATGGGGCAATTGTTGGTTAAATAAAAATGTACTTTCCCTTTATCTGTTTTTAACAGCATTGATTGCTAGATAAAGGGAATTATATTGCAACAATATTTATTACACTATAATGTTAACTAATAATTGTTTTTCATTTATGCAAAAAATGCTAACATATTACCATTATGATTATGGTTGGTTATTGTCAAATACTCAGCAAACGCTTGAATATAAAAATAGCTTTATCACGCTTATTTTTAGGTGTGATTGCTGCTGGTTTTAGTTTATGCTCACAAGATGCCATTTTGTTTGAGTCATCTACGTCTCAAGTTGGAATTATTGCAATTACTGCAATAGTACAAGAACATCAGACTGCCACAACAACAAAATCTCAAACATTATCTCGATCAAAAAAACAATACATTGACGAACAAATTATATCGCTAAATTATAGCGATATATCTCCAAGTAAAGCTATCCGTCTATCTCCCTACAATGGTATAAGAGCTGGTCCAATAACTATTGCTTAATAAGCATAATATTTAAATTAATATGTCCTATAAGGTTCTAGCCTTACAATTACTATTGAAAAAATAAGAGAAAAATATGTTATTAAAATTATTAACCAAAGTATTTGGTAGTCGTAATGAACGCGTTTTAAAAATGATGCGTAAACGTGTCGAAAGAATTAATGCTCTTGAACCGGCAATGGAAGCATTAACTGATGATGAACTCAAAGCAAAAACAACTGAATTTAAACAAAAAATTGCTACTGGCACTAAACTAGACGATATTTTAGAAGAAGCGTTTGCGGTTGTGCGTGAAGCAAGTAAACGTGTATTTGGTATGCGCCATTTTGATGTGCAACTAATCGGCGGAATGGTTTTAAATGAACGTTGTATTGCCGAAATGCGCACTGGTGAAGGTAAGACATTGACCGCAACTTTGCCCGCTTATTTAAATGCTTTAACTGACAAAGGTGTACATGTAGTTACAGTCAATGACTATTTAGCCCAACGTGATGCGGAAAATAATCGCCCATTATTTGAATTCCTTGGATTATCCGTTGGTGTGAATTTACCTAATATGCCACCACAAATGAAACGTGATGCTTATAATGCTGATATCACCTATGGTACTAATAATGAATACGGATTTGATTATTTGCGTGATAACATGGTATTTAATAAAGAATCTCGCGTACAACGTCCGTTACATTATGCCTTAGTTGATGAAGTAGATTCTATTTTAATTGATGAAGCAAGAACGCCACTAATAATATCTGGTCAAGCTGAAGATAGTTCAGAACGTTATATTAGTGTAGATAAAATCATCCCACATTTAGTCCGTCAAGAAAAAGAAGATTCCGATAAATTTCAAGGAGATGGTGACTTTTCTGTTGATGAAAAAACACGTCAGGTTAATTTAACTGAGCGAGGTTTAATTAAAGTAGAAGAATTATTGATTAAGCAAGGCATTATGAAAGGCGATGAATCGCTCTATGCACCGAGTAATATTGTATTAATGCACCATGTTAATGCAGCATTACGTGCACATCACTTATTTCATCGCGATGTTGATTATATTGTAAAAGATAATGAGGTCATTATAGTCGACGAACATACAGGGCGAACCATGGAAGGACGTCGTTGGTCTGATGGTTTACACCAAGCAGTAGAAGCGAAAGAGCACGTTAAAATTCAAAATGAGAATCAAACACTTGCGTCTATTACGTTCCAAAATTATTTTCGTTTATATGAAAAATTAGCAGGGATGACTGGTACCGCCGATACTGAAGCCTTTGAATTTAATCAAATTTATGGTTTAGATACCATCGTCATTCCTACCAATCGCCCAATGATTCGTGAAGATCGAGCTGATTTGGTATATATGACTGAAAGAGAAAAAATTAACGCGATTGTAGCTGATGTACAAGATTGTTTAAAACGAGGTCAACCAGTCTTAGTAGGGACAGCTTCAATCGAGAAATCAGAACTGGTTTCAAGAGCATTCCAAAAAGTCGGCATTAAACATAATGTTCTTAACGCTAAATTCCATGCTCAAGAAGCTGAAATTATAGCTAATGCAGGTAGTAAAGGAGCAGTAACAATCGCCACTAATATGGCTGGACGTGGTACTGATATTATGCTAGGAGGAAATTGGCAAAGTGATGTGACAAAATTGGAAAATCCAACGCCTGAAAATATTGAAAAAACCAAACAAGCCTGGCAAATCCGACATGAAGAAGTCATTGCATTAGGTGGATTATATATTTTAGGTACTGAACGTCATGAATCGCGTCGTATTGATAATCAGCTACGAGGACGTGCTGGGCGTCAAGGTGATCCTGGTGTGTCGCGTTTTTATTTATCTCTTGAGGACTCGCTAATGCGGATTTTTGCCTCGGAGCGGGTCGGTAATATGATGCGTAAATTTGGCATGAAAGAAGGTGAAGCGATTGAACACTCTTTAGTAACTAAAATGATTGCTAATGCACAAAAGAAGGTAGAAAGTCATAACTTTGATATTCGTAAACAATTACTTGAATTTGATGATGTTGCTAATGATCAACGTAAAGCAATTTATCGTCAAAGAAATGAATTATTAGATAATTCTGATATTAAAGAAACCATTGATTCAATTCGTGGTGACGTATTAAATGTGCTAATCGATCAATATATTCCGCCGCAATCAATCGAAGAAATGTGGGATATAACAGGACTTGAAACTGCACTTAAAAGTGATTTTGATTTAGACTTGCCTATTGCTAAATGGTTGGATGAAGAACAAAATCTACACGAAGAAACATTGCGCGAGCGTATTTTACAAATCGCTCAAGATAGCTATCAAGAAAAAGAAAATAGTGCTGGTTCCGAGGCATTTAGGCATTTTGAAAAAAGTGTCATGTTACAAACTCTTGATAATTTATGGAAAGAACATTTAGCCGCGATGGATTATTTACGTCAAGGTATTCATCTACGTGGTTATGCCCAAAAAGATCCAAAACAAGAATATAAACGTGAATCATTTAATATGTTTGCTGACATGTTAGAAACACTCAAACATGATGTAATTAGTATTCTAAGTCGTATAAAAATACGTTCCCCAGAAGAAGTCGAAGAAGCTGAACGGCAACGTCAAGCTGAAATGGAAAAATTGGCAGCAAAACAACAAACTAACCACGAGCCTATGGCTGGCATGAATGGAGATAGTGAGCAATCATCAAGACCTACACAACCGATAGTTCGTTCTCAAGCTAAGGTTGGACGTAATGATCCATGTCCTTGCGGTTCAGGTAAAAAATATAAACATTGTCATGGTGCTGTTCAATAATCATAAAATGCAGTATCATCAAATAATATTGAGATAATTAACGCCAACATACGTTGGCGTACAAATCAAAGGAATACAATAAGACCTTGATATGACCAATAAATAAAAAGAATTATGAAAAAATACACTGAAATTGCTGTAGGCATTATTCGTTCACAAAATTGTCAAATTTTCATAACTCAGCGAGGTGAAAATTCCCATCTAGCTGGTTTTTGGGAATTTCCTGGTGGAAAAATTGAGCCTGGAGAAACACCTTTTCAAACTTTACAACGCGAAATTGCTGAAGAAGTTGATATCCATATTCACGAAGCACAATTTTTAAAAAAATTTGAACACAGCTATGATGATCGCGATATCACGATTCATGCTTATTTAGTTGAAGAATGGGATGGAGTACCATTTGCTAAAGAAGGTCAACCTAGTCGTTGGATTGATCAAGAAGATCTCAATGCTGACGAATTTCCTGATGCCAATCGTCCAATTATTGAAATGCTAAAAAATTTGGATAAACAAATTTAATAAAAAAACTTTGCAATAAGTTTCAGGAATACACTACGTTTTAGTATAAAGACTTTTTGTGTAGTCGTTGCTCTGCTAGAGCAAGAAAAATAATACCAATAATAATAAATGTAGCTCCAAGCAAGCGCGTCAATGTTACTTGTTCATTAAAAACAATAATTGAAACAATCATCACAAAAACAACTTGAAGATGAGAAGCAGCAAAAGCTGGTCCAACTGGCGCTTTTTTCAATAATACCATCCAAGTAATAAATGAACCACTATAACCAAGCATAACTAAATAAGCCCAATAATGACTAAAAACACGAATTAACCAGTCAATATTCATCTCAAATGGCAATGCTGATAATGCCGTTAATTTAAAACTAGTTTGGCCAAAAGTATCAAAAAATAGTAATAAGATAAAACCTATTAAATAAAATTTTTTCATTAGTTGAGCCCTACCAATACTACGCCAAGTGTAATAAACAAAATACCAATAAGACGAAATGGAGTAATATGCTCTTTGAATAAAACTCTTCCCGCAAGCATGACGGTTATCATATTAAAGGAACCCAATAAAATACCTTGGGATAAAGGTATATAACTTAAAAAAGCTAACCAAAAAACAAAACCAATTAAATAGCTACTAAAACCTAACCACAACCAGTAATTACCAAAAAGGTTCTGCCAATAATGCAAACCTGCTTTATGTTTAGAAGTAATTGCTGCATACTTAAATGCAATTTGTCCTACTGTATCACAGGTAATATTGATTAACCAAAGTATGATGATTAAGGTTGACACTGCTGACAAAATCCATGAATTTCAAGCACACTATGCTTTATTAAAAAAGTATTTTTTTGTGCTAAGTATTTAAGTTGTTGTTCTATATCGGCTGAATGTTTCTCAATAATTTGTTGACATTTATCACAAATTAATAAAATTGAAATATGCTCAGGATCATGAAAATGAGGACAGATAATATAACTATTAGAAGATTCAACTTTATGAATAAAACCTTGTTCAAGCAAAAACTCAAGAGCTCGATAAATTGTTGGCGGTTTTGCTTGAGGCTCACTAACTTTTAACAAATCCAAAAGATCATACGCACTCATTGCTTTATTCGCTGTTAACATAATATCTAACACGGTTCGACGTTGCGTTGTCAAATTAATATTACGTTTTTGGCATAGTGTTTCAATCTTGTCAATTAACCGAGTATGCATATGTTACCTTTGCCTTTAGTCATTACCTTTTTTGTGCAGCCTTTCTGCGTCTAATCTCTTTAGGATCATTAATTAAAGGTCGATAAATTTCTATGCGATCACCCTCTTTAACCCACTCAGTAAGAGCACAACGTTTACCATAAATGCCAATTAAATGATCATCTAATTTAATTTGACACAATGATAAGATATTGGATTTTGTAATAGCTTGCAAGACATTACTTTGTTCATCAACTTCACAATCAATTATCGTTGAATTATTAGGTAGCGCATAAACAACTTGAATACTTATCATGTTAATAAATCTGCCTTGCTCTTTGTGAAAATGCATTAACCATATTAGCCATTACTTCTTTAAATACTGGCGTAAATGCAATATCTAACAACTTATTTTTAAATTCGAAATCTAAACTGAAACTAATTTTACATTTAGTTTCATCCAATGCAATAAATTGCCATTTACCTGATAAATGTTTAAATGGACCTTCAAGCAATTTCAATTCAATTGAATTTGGCTCATTTATTTGATTAATTGTTGTAAATGATTTTTTAAAACCTAATTTTTCAACTTCTATGAAAGCAGTAACAAGATTATCTTGTTTGCTAATAATGCCAGTTGCGATACAATCTGGGACAAATTCTGGATAATGAGCAATATCATTGACCAATTCGAACATTTGCTCAATAGAATAAGGCTCAATAACTTCATGAAAAACATGTGCCATAACAATAAAATTAAAAAATAAAATTATTGGCATATAGTATCATGTAACTCTATAATAACGCACATTATGACTAAGAAAAAATCACATAAGCCGGGTTCGGCTACCATTGCATTAAATAAACGCGCACGCCATGAGTACTTTATTGAAGAGGAAATTGAGGCGGGATTATCCCTGCAAGGTTGGGAAGTCAAATCACTACGCGCAGGTAAAGCTAATATTAGTGATAGTTACGTATTACTTAAAGATGGTGAAGCATGGCTATTTGGCGCTACAATTACACCGCTTTCTGTTGCTTCAACACATGTTATTTGTGAACCGATGCGTAACCGAAAGTTACTTTTAAACCAACGCCAATTAAATTCATTATTTGGTCAGATCAACCGCCAAGGCTATACAGTGGTTGCGCTTTCTTTGTATTGGAAGAATGCATGGGCAAAAGTTAAAATTGGTTTAGCCAAAGGTAAAAAAGAATTTGATAAACGCACTGATATTAAAGAGCGCCAATGGCAAGTTGATAAAGCGCGTATTATGAAAAATGCTAATCGCTAATTATTTATAGCCACTAATAAATTGTTTATTGGTGGCGTATAATTTGGGGTTCAATCAAAAAAGCATTGCTTTTCAATTCTTTAAATTTAAGTAATTTATTTATAATATTGACACAGGTATGCGCCATACTTTGATAATCCTGAGCAATTGCATCAACAGGATAATATGAATAATCGAGGTAAATATTATAATCATAAGAACATAAACAAATATTTTTCGGATCTGCTTTTACTTCTACTAAATAACTAAGTACTTCTTGTAATAGATTACCTGAAGGAGTGAAAATTGCTCTGGGTAATCGCCCTAATTTTTCATGTACCATTTTAAGCAACTGGTAGCCTTTATTTGGGCAGTAGTCATCACTCACTAACCAATCCGGTTTAAATGTTAATCCCGCCTTTGCTAATCCTTGCTTAAAACCAGCTAATCTTGCACCAATGGAAGTTAACTGGATATCACAACCAATAAAATAAAACTCTTTTAATTGCTCTGCATAAGGTTTAATTAAGTCTGCAACTGATCGTATAGCCTCACTAGTAATAAACGGTAATATAGTATCTTTTAGATAACGATCAAAAAATAAAACCGGAGTATATTCATTAATACCGACATAAAACTGATCGCTATCTAATGATGTAACAACAATCATCGCATCAACTTTACGTTCAACTAAGTTTTGCGCGACTTTAATTTCAACATCTCGATTATAATGACTACATGTAATTAATAATTGAATATTTTTTTGTCTAAATGACGCTTCTAAATGATGTAAAAACATAGAGAAAAACGTATTTGACATATCAGGAACAATCACCCCAATAGTATCGGTACTATTAGCTTTAATAATACATTGGCGGATATGAGGTTGATCACTATATTGCTGTGCAATACTAAGCACTTTTTGCCGAGTTTGTGGCGAAATACGATATTTTTTGTCTCGCTTATTAAAAATATGACTGACGGTCGTAGCCGACACGCCAGCCAAACGAGCAATATCATTAATTTTCAACTTATTACTCGCCATAAATTACCCCTTCAACGTGGAGTCCGTTGTTGTTGATTTGGAAATGGAGGATAATGGTTAACTGTTGGATTTTGATACCAATATGCAACACTCGCTATATCATCACACCGCTCGTATAATCTTATATCATCGTTACCTATTTGCTGAAAGGCAAGTTTGATATTTTTATGAAATGCTATTGGATCTGGCAAATGCCAACGATATAAACCATGCATTGGTAAACTATCATCACCAAAACCATGTACTGGATTAGAATCCCCTGTTTGGAAAAAATCACGCGTCGCATCCCGATTGGTTTGATAAGGGTAACCCATAAATAGTGTTTGAAAACATTTAGCTTTTGGTCGGCCTTGACTATCACGGTTATGAAATGCCCATGCCCCACCAAAGTAGTCTTCCGAACCTGTTGAATGCTGAGTTGGGTAATCACTATCATCATCAAGATAGAACTTAAACTCCCCTTCACCCCACCAGTAACGCTCAAGAGCCGTCAATGCTAAGTAAGTACCAACATAATAACCATGACCTTTAACATTATCCAATATTACATAATCTTGTGCATAATTGGTTACGCGTTGTCTTCGCCATTGAGCATGGAAATAAAGTGGTGCTTCAAACGGTTTTGGCATAAGGGCATAATTAATCGTAAAAAAGAAATGTTGTAAATCAGCTTCATGCTCATTTTGAATTTCAATACGAGCTTTTTTATTAAATGGCATTCTAAAATAACTATTAAAGCCCCCAGTTGGATTAACCACAATTGGCATTGAATTAATATCGCACCTTGCCCCAAAACCATTACAGAAAAAATCGCCTATAGGACTTTCTACTGAAGGTGTTTTTTCATCATCCCAATAAATACGTATCACCACATCACGAAGCACAAAGCTACCGCGATGCGTTCTGTCAGTTAAGGTAAACCACATGTGACGAATCTCGGCTGGTCCTGTGATTTCTGCTATAGTTACTGTTTTACCGGCTGGAATTGAAATACAGCCTTGACCTTTTCTTCCTGGACCTAAATGGCTGGATTTCATACATGACTTACCTTTTTCGCCCGTCATATTTTCAGGCGAAATTGTTCTAGTTTGTTCAAAGTGAAACTGTGTTACAGAATTAAATATATTCATTTTAAATCCTTACTATAGTTAGTTAAATTCTATTTGTTAACGTCCGAGCTTATTTCAGGTGGTGTAACCTAATTTTTTATAGTTTGTTTTCTATCTCGGCTTAAAAAGATTATTGCAAAAAACATAAAACCTAATACTACCAAACCTAAATTATTAAATGTTGTTGCCGCACCTGCGGTATCGTAAAATTGACCGACATAGGTTGAAAATAAAATAACCCCAACAGATCCTGCTACTTGATAACCAATTAAGAAAACTGTTGCCGAAAGACGGGCATTGAAATTAATATCAATATATTTAAATACTGACACCAAAATAGTGGAGATTTCTAAACAATGCATAAGTTTAATCACTGAAATAATTGCAATGCTATTCACATGCCCAGTTAAGAAAATACGCGATGCAGAAATAAATGCGGCAAAAATTAAAGCATTCTTCGCTCCTACACGATTAACAACAAATGGAACACAGAACATTACCGCCGCTTCTAGAAAAACCTGAAATGAATTCAAAATTCCATATAATCGATATCCATCATTAACGTCAGTAAATTGTTGAGTGAAATAAACTGGAAATAACTGTTGATCATAAATATTGTAAAGGCTATAAGTACCAAGCACGTAAATAACAAAAATCCAAAACTTTTTCAGCATAAATACTGATAAAATTTCATTAAAACTAAGTTTATCTTTTTTCTGAAAAACAATATCCGATGACTTACTTAAATCAGGTTTAAAATTGAGATTAAGGATCATAAAGCAGATACCAACAATAGATGCTGCCCAAAAGTTAAGGTGCGGATTGATACTGATTAGTATACCGGCAATAAAAGTACCAACCGCATAAGCAATGCATCCCCAAGTACGACATTGCCCAAATTCAAAACCAAAAGCTCGGCTAATTTTTTCACAATAAGAGTCAATTAAACCCATTCCAGCAACCCAACCAAAACCTAAAAAGAAACTACCAAAAATTACACCTAAATAGAAACTGTTTCGTAATAGTGGTTCATAAACATAAATTAATGCCGGCGCTGCTAATGTAATAATAATACTTTGAAACCAAATAAGATGTTTTTTTAGTACTAGTTTATCTTGATAAACACCATAAATAATCATAATGATTAATGAGATAAAATAATTAAATGAATAAATAATACCAGTCTGTTTTGCTGTTAAACCAATCTCCTTACTAAGCCAAATTGCATAAAAAGAAAAAACAAAACTACCTGCTGCGTAATACATAAAACTGTAGCAAGATGCGAACCAATATGTTGGTTTTTTATAAAATATAGTTGTCATAATTTATCCTATCTTGAGTGAAGCACTGAAATGAGTATGAATAGCTAAAAATTTAGCTTTAAAAGGTTTATTGGATAAATGTGATCAACATCAAAATTATTTTTATGGGTTGAATAAAACGAAATTAACTCAGAATTAGCCGACAATAGACTATAAAATAAGAAAAATATTATTTTCACCTATCATACTTACTCAAATAGGTTGGGTATTAATAGCATCTTCAATTTCATTTGTTGATTTAGTTGCGTCTATAATAGACATCGATGATGTGACTTTTATTTCATTTATTGGGTTGGATTTGCCTTTACCGGTACAGCGACCTAGGGTTAACTTAACAATATAGCATCAAGAAATACCGTATCGTTTTACCTTTGTGATTGCTGATAATTAGAAAATTAAATCAACAAAAATTGGTTTAATCTAACATACTGTTATTAAGAGATAATATAGTAGATAAAAAGAAAGTAACATTTGATTAATACTTACAAGTAAAAAATAACCGCTTAGTTGCGGTTATTTCATACCAAATTACTTAGCCATCAGGCTGGATAATTTACCATTTTGTTTTACAAATGACTGTGTCACATGCACATCAGTACTATTTTTGATACACAGTGGATCACTTATTACATTATCAACAATGACATTATTAAATAAAATACTGTTAGCATTTTCAATAAAAAAGCCTTTGCCCACCTCATGTTTGACACCTTTAAACATATCCACTTCACCGGCTTGTGCATTAAGTTGCATTAATATTTTGATATTATCAAATGATATATTTGAAATTGGTGACTCGGGTAGTCCATATAAAAAACCAGCATAAGCACGAACATTTTTAGCAATAATATTTGAAAAACTAATATTTTTACATGCTGGAGTAGTATCATTGACGGGTAGAGGATCTTTATTCCAAACAATTGGATCGTCACCTTTAGGTCCACAGTAATAATAATAGTTCATAACAAACGCAGATAAAACTTCATCCATAACGATATTATTAAAGGTAATATCAGAAATCGTTCCACCTCTTCCGCGACGAGTTTTAAATCTTATACCACGATCTGTTTTTTGAAATACGCAGTTAGTAATAGTAACATTACGAATACAACCACTCATCTCACTTCCAAGTACAATAGCACCATGCCCATGAATCATATTACAATTGGTAATTAAAATATTTTCACATGGGCTTTTTTCTGCAGTTTCTTCTGTGCCAGCTTTAATCGCAATACAATCATCACCCACATCAATATAACAATTTGAGATCCTGACATTTCGACATGATTCTGGATTAATACCGTCTGTATTGGGTGAATCGGCAGGATTAACAATTGATATGTTATCAATAACAATGTTATTAGATTCCATTGGATGAACCGTCCAACTTGGTGATTGAGTTAAAAATACCTTTTCAATCGTCACATGTTCACAAAAATCAAATCCAATTAAATAAGGTCTTGGATACTTAAGATTGCCACGATCGTTACGAAAAATATGCCACCATTTTTGTCCGTTACCATCGATTTTCCCTCCACCAGTTATAGTCACATTTTTAATGTTTTGACCATAAATACATGGCATGTAAACATCTTGCTTTACCCCTTCCCAACGAGAGGTAACAATTGGGTAATCGTCTATATTATCAGAAAATAATAATGTTGCGCCTGATTCAATAATTAATGTTAGATGACTACATAGCTTAATGGCACCAATATAGTAAGTACCAGCTGGAACTACAACTGATCCTCCGCCTAAATTTTCAATATGTTGTATTGCTTTTTGAAAAGCAGATGTATTGATAAATTTACCATCACCTATAGCTCCAAAGTCTATTATTGATACAATACTATTCATTATTCAGTCCTTGATTGTTTATAACGTGAACTATATCGCGTTAAATATAGTTTGCTATTTACTTCTTAAAAAGTAGGATTGAGTTTTACTCATCCTCATAAATAATTAAATTATTACTTTGTTGTTGCCGAACTTTTTGCCTTGTTATCGATGTTATTATTATCAAAGCAATTTTCATATGTTATACCTGATAATTGTTCAATAATTATAAATATGCACAACTGTTAAACCACATAAAGTAAGATAAAAATCAAATAACCATGCACCATTGATCGCTAATATTCCATTACCATATATAATCCTACTAACAATCTAATTTTATTATCTTTTTTAACCATAACTGCTACTTATTTTAAAAAAAGCTTGCATTAAGTCCAAAGGACTTAATGACATAATTTACTAATAGCTAAATGTTTATTTTTACAGGGTTACGCCAGTTTTCAAAATAGCTAAATTTTTGAAATTATTTTTTTCGTTGCAAGTTTTTTTACCATTAGCAAACAGAACAATTTGCTCAATAAATTCTACTAATAATGTATGCATTGAAATTCCTTGGATAAGTTTCCCAGCATTAAAATCAATCCAATTCACTTTTTTTTCAGCTAATTGAGTATTAGTAGCAATTTTGACAGTTGGCACAATTCCGCCATAAGGTGTTCCTCTACCGGTAGTAAATAATACCATATGACAGCCGGCGGCAGATAAAGCGCCAGTAGCAACTGCATCATTACCTGGTGCACTAAGTAAATTAAGCCCATGAACCGATAATTTCTGCCCATACTTAAGCACATCAACGACTTCACTTCCACCCGCTTTTTGGGTACAGCCGAGCGATTTTTCTTCTAGTGTAGTGATACCACCCGCTTTATTACCTGGAGAAGGATTTTCATATATAGGTTGGTTATTTGAAATAAAATATTGTTTGAAATCATTGATCATGTGTACTGTTTTATCAAAAGTTGATTCATCAATGCAATGCGACATTAAAATATTTTCTGCACCAAACATTTCTGGTACTTCAGTTAAAACACTTGTTCCACCATGTGCAATAACATAATCGGAAAATAAGCCTAACATTGGATTAGCAGTAATGCCGGAAAAACCATCGGAACCACCACATTCAAGACCAAATTTTAATTCACTTAAGTGACCGACTTCACGTTTATCATGTTTCATAATCGCATAAAGTTCTCTTAATTGAACTAAGGCTGATTCCACTTCATCTGTTTCTTGTTGAGCAATCAAAAACCTGACTCGAGACTCATCATATTCATTTAAGTCTTCTTTGAACTCGGAAACTTGATTATTTTCACAACCGAGTCCAATGACCAATACGCCTCCGGCATTAGGATGTTTAACTAGATCTTGTAATATTATTTTGGTATTTTTATGATCTTGTCCTAATTGTGAACAACCATAAGGATGTTCTAATACTGTAATACCATCAATATCTAATTGATTATTTAATTCATCACTAAATTGTTTAACAATTTGTTGCGCAATACCGTTAATACAAGTAACAGTAGGTATTATCCAAAGTTCATTACGAATGCCAACTTCACCATTTTTACGGCGATAAATTTGTACTTCTTTATCAGATATGTCATGTAGTAAATTATTTTTTGACGAATTAGGTTGATATTTATAATCATCAATATCATTCAAATTGGTTTTTAGATTATGCGTATGAATATGCTCACCCGCTTTAATAAAACAGGTTGCATGTCCAATAGGCAAACCATATTTAATAATATTATCATTTTGATTTATATCGTTAAGGGCAAATTTATGCCCTTGTTTTATTGGTTGCTGTAAATCGATGGTTTTGCCATCGATCACAATATCTTTTTCATGTGCTTCTATATCGGATAATGCCACACCAACATTATCTTTATTATTTATTTTTATAAATTTAACCATTGTATTACTCATTTTATTTACTACTAATCACGCACTCTTCCATTGCCTGACGCATCCCTTTTTGGGTAATAACAGATAAATATTGTGTTAATGTTTCTGCCAATTGTGGAATACTCAATAAATCATGCTCCCAATGTTTATTGTCGCTTAACACATTACGCACTAATTCTTCCAATGTTTCTTTACCTTTAGCGATATTTTTCCAACCAGTATTAAAGCGTTCTAACCAAATAGCATCATCTTGTAGTGGATAGTTTTGATCATCTCTGACGCCACGATAAAAAGCGATTAAAGCAGCGAAAGAGAATACTAAATGCTGAGGTAAAACACCTTGCTGTTTTTGATAAGCAATCAATTGTGGCAAAATACGAGTTTTGAATTTGGTCATGCTATTTAAAGCAATAGACAATAATTGATGTTCAATAAACGGATTTTTAAAACGGCTAATCACGGATTCTGCAAAATCAACTAATTCTTGGTGAGGTAAATCAAGTACTGGAATAATCTCATCAAAAATCGTTGTTTTAATATAAGATAAAATTTGAGGATCTTTCATTGCTTCACCAACAGTATCAATGCCCGATAGGTAAGCAACAGGTACTAATGCTGTGTGGGCACCATTTAAAATAGCTACTTTACGCTCTTTATATGGCTTAATATCATCAACTATTTTGATGTTCATATTGCACTTATTTAAACAAAGTTTTTCAGCTAACCATTGTGGACCTTGAATAACAAACAAATAAAAATATTCAGCTGAATCTATAAAATTATCTTTATAACCTAGCTGAACTTCTAATTCAGTAATTTGAGTTTTCGGATAACCAGGTACAATTCTATCAACTAATGTTGAACAGAATAAATTGTCATTTTCAAGCCAACTAATAAATTGGTCAGACAAGTTCCACTGATTGGCATATTTAAGGACTATTTGTTTAAGTGCATCACCATTATAATCAATTAATTCACATGGAATAATAATCAAACCACTTTCTTTACTACCTGCAAAATGAACAAATCTTTCATATAAAAAAGCCGTTAATTTAGCTGGATAACTGGTTGCTGGTCTATCAGTTAATTGATCACTTTCAACGTAGCTAATACCTGCTTCGGTAGTATTTGAGAAAATAAACTCAATATTAGGATCTTTAGCCAATTCCATATATTGGTCGTATTGAGTGTAAACATTTATCTCATTATTGACAGAACGAATCATCCTAAATTCTTTTACCGCTTCATTATTTTCATTCAATCCACGAATGAGTGTGGTATATAAACCGTCTTGAATGTTTAAAGATGGAGGAAAATCTGTATTTAATGGTCGGACAATAGCCACACCAGCATCAAGGTTTGTCTTCTCGTTTAAGATATCTATTTGCCAATCGACAAAAGCGCGTAAAAAATTACCCTCACCAAACTGAACTACACGTGTAGTATATTTTGCACCAGGGAAATCAACTCTATTTAATGTCTTCATTTATATAACTCTTTTTGTAAATTAATCTATTTATGGCTAAGGTCATTTTTTAGTTTAGTTCGATACCAAAATAATTTTTTGCATTATCAAAACAGATATTTTTAACCATTTGACCTAATAATTGGATATCGCTCGGCGCTTCACCATCTTCAACCCAACGCCCAATCATACGACATAAAATACGTCTAAAATATTCATGGCGAGTATAAGAAAGGAAACTACGACTATCAGTCAACATGCCGATAAAACGGCTTAATAAGCCAAGTTGTGCCAATTGGTTCATTTGGCGAATCATGCCATCTTTCTGATCATTAAACCACCATCCTGAGCCAAACTGCATTTTTCCGCAAATACCTTCACCTTGAAAATTACCAATCATGGTTGCAAGTATCTCGTTATCAGATGGATTCAAACAATAAAGTACTGTTTTAGGTAATGCATTATCTCTGGCTTGAGCGTCTAATAATTTGGATAACGGCTGTGCGATTGGTGAATCATTAATTGAATCAAATCCAACATCAGGTCCCATCAAATTAAACATTCTTGAATTATTATTGCGCAATGCGCCAATATGATATTGTTGAATCCAAGAACGTTTGTTGTATTCATTACCAAGGAAAACAAGCACAGCTGTTTTAAATTGAGCTTCTTCTTTTGACGTTAAAATAGAACCTGATAGGCGTTTAGTTAAGATTGTATCTAATTCTTTTTCTGTTGCTATTTCATATACTACTGTGTCTAATGCATGATCAGAAACTTTACATCCGTGTTGTGCAAAGTAGTCCATTCGTTTTGATAATGCCTGGCAAACATCTTTAAACTTAGAAATAGTTATATCAGCTGCAACTGATAATTTTTCCATATAATCAATAAAGAATTCTGAATTGATATTGAAGGCTTTATCTGGACGCCAACTAGGTAATACTTTGATATCAAATGAATGATCTTCAGCTATGGTTTTATGATGAATCAAATTATCAATAGGATCATCAGTAGTACCTACCATTTTCACATTCATTTTTTTCATAATACTTCGGGCTGAAAACTCTTTAGTTGCTAACATAGCATTACATTTATTCCAAATTGTTTCAGCCGTAGATGGTGAAAGTAAAATATTATCAATTCCAAATGGTCGTCGAAGTTCTAAATGAGTCCAATGATAAAGTGGATTACCAATTGTATTTGGTACTGTTTCTGCCCATGCTTTAAATTTATCAAAATCACTGACATCTTTACCAGTACAGAATTTTTCTGCTACACCATTAGTACGCATGGCTCGCCATTTATAATGATCACCTTTCAACCAGATGTCATATAAGTTTTTAAATTGATAATCTTGCGCAATTTGTTCTGGTGGTAAATGACAATGATAATCAAAAATAGGCTGATCGGCTGCATAATCATGATAAAGTTGTCGAGAAAATTCGGTATCTAGTAAAAAATCTTCAGTTAAAAAACTCATTTTGTTCTCCGTTAACATTGGCATTTATTTGATAACTACAAAATCTATTAGTTGGATTGAATATTAATATTATTGATAACAATATATTTGAATAAATAATAACATATCAGTCAACTAAAAAGTTGACATACATCACACTATTTGAATATATCCACATTGTATGAAAGGTTGTTTTTTGACGGTGATAAACTGTTAACGAATTTGTTTAAAATATTCGTGTAATATTTATTTAACTCTAAGTGATTAGATGTTATTTTAAAGTCACAAGCAATTTTAGGATTAATACAAAATTAATTATGACCCAAGAACAACATGAACACCAACGGCTCTATCAAGTTATAGCAACCGAATTAAAAAATCGTATTAATAGCGGTATTTATCCTATAGGTAGTAAATTACCTTCAGAAAGGTTAATTTGTGAAGAACTTAAAGTTAGTCGTTCTGTAGTAAGAGAAGCAATTATTATGCTTGAAGTTGAAGGTTTCGCTGAAGCGCGCAAAGGCTCTGGTATTCATGTTATTGGAAATAAATTACAATCAAATATCATAACTACAACACAAGGTTTAAATTTTGCCACAACCGGACCATTTGAACTCTTACAAGCCAGGCAACTTATTGAAAGTAATATTGCTGAGTTTGCGGCAACACAAATTACTAAAGATGATATAGTTAAACTGCTTGAAATTCAACATAATGCACAAAAAGAGGATCATTATCGTGATTCTGACTGGGATCTAAAATTCCATACCCAAATTGCCATGATAACGCGCAATACTGCTTTGACCACAATTGTTCAGGAAACATGGCAACAGCGAACACTAAATCCATTATGGAAAAAACTTCATGAACATGTTCCCGAACAAGATATTGATAGTTGGTGGGATGAACATGATAAAATACTTGAAGCATTAATTAATCGCGATCCTAAAGCGGCCAAATTAGCCATGTGGCAACATTTGGAAAATACCAAGAAAATGTTATTTGATGCCACCAGCAAAGATTTTGAGACTAAACGAGATCACTATCTATTTTCAGATAATCCAGTTGTTAGTATTGATAGTGACAAGCATGAATAATTTATTTTAATGTTACTTACTAACTATTAACCATTGACTTAAATTAGTAGATATAAATAATCTTAGGTGAACTTAACATACTAAAACGTATACTATTCCTGAAACATCTTTACAAGCTATTTTTATTTATTGAGGTATGAAATTATTCTTACTGTGTTATACCCAAATCCAAGTTATGACTAATTAAATATTATCAGCTTAAAACAATTATTGATCAGGAGAATAGACTCATCATTTCACACTGCATGTTAAATTGACCTTATCATACTTGTTTTAACGCTAAGTGATAAAACAAGTAATCATTAATTAATCGAAGAATTTTATCGGTAATAAAAATATTAAACCAAAATAAAAATGTGCTTTTTAGATACTATTTATTTTTATTAATATTCATTTATTAATCTGGATAACCTTGAGGATTTTTTTCTTGCCAACGCCATGAATCTGTCACCATATCATCAAGTGATAATTTTGTTTTCCAATTCAATATTTGCTGGGCTTTATTAACATCAGCCCAAAACGCTGGTAAATCACCAACCCTACGTGGCGCAAAATGCCAATTAAGTGACTTCCCGGATGCTTTTTCGAATGCTTTAATTAATTGCAATACACTATAACCAACACCTGAACCTAAATTATAAATATGTATACCTGCTTTATTTTGATCAGCTTTAAGTGCGGCAATATGACCATCGGCTAAATCAACTACATGAATAAAATCTCGAACACAGGTACCATCAAAAGTAGGGTAATCATTACCAAATACAGCTAACGATTCGCGTTTACCTATTGCGACTTGCGTAATATATGGCATTAAATTGTTAGGAATACCAAGTGGATCTTCTCCCATTAATCCACTTGGATGTGCACCAATAGGATTAAAATAACGGAGTAATGTTAATGACCAATCAGGTTCTGCAATAGCTAAATCCATAATACATTGTTCGACCATTAATTTACTTTTACCATAAGGGCTAGTAGGTAAGCCTTGTGGTAAGGTTTCAACATACGGTATCTGGTTTTGTTCTCCATAAACAGTTGCTGAAGAACTAAATACTAATTGTTTAACATTTGCTGTTCGCATTGCTTTCATAAGCACGATACTACCATAAACATTATTTTCATAATATTCTAGGGGTTTGTGAACTGATTCACCAACAGCTTTTAAGCCAGCAAAATGAATAACAGCTCGAATATTATGTTCAGTAAAAATTTTCGCTAACAATGCCTCATCACAAACATCACCTTGGTAGAAATTGACCGAGTGACCCGTGATTTTTTGTATTCTATCTAAAACCGAAACCTTACTGTTACACAAGTTATCTATGATTATCGGTGTATAGCCTGATTGAATTAATTGAACACAAGTATGGCTTCCTATATATCCACAACCACCTGTTACGAGTATTTTCATAGTAATAAAACCTTAATTTATTGTTCTGTTCTTTAAAAAAGGCCTGACAAGGTGCGTTATACTTGAGCCGTTTTTTGGACGATGATTTAGCTGATTTTAAACCGCTTTAATCTTTTTATCACTGATGCTATCAAAAACTATTTTCTTTGGAAAGTATTGTCTAATTAATCCTTTAAAATTTTCATTATGTCATCGTTGCCATAAACTATATGGATGGACCAAATAGTATTGGCAATCTAAGGCGCTTACTTTCGCTTTATGCTCCGCAAATTCTAAACCATTATCTGAAATTATCGTCTTAACCCAATGTTTTATCGGGGGTTAATAATTCAATTATCGTATCCTTTATCTCTTCTGCTGTTTTTGCTGAACTCTTTATTAATTAATGCCAGTACTGGTTTGCGTTCAACTACAGAAACTAATGTCTGTTTTCGATTACTGCCTATAATCGTATCAACTTCAAAACCAGCTGTTCGACCTGTTTTATCTACTATACTTGGGGCGTTTATTAATATTCACCCTTGATATATCCACACTTTTTAGTTAAGAATTTGACTTAGTATTTGAAGTTGAGTTTGAATAAGAGTTTATCCACTATGATCACGCTCTTTATAATTAATTGCTTATTAAGTTGTTTTGATGTATCACTGGAGAATTGCGTAAGCACAATCAATGCTTTGCTTTACATTGCATAATTAGCATAAATCGATCCGGCAATTTTGTAAAAGGTAACTTTTTGAGTATCAACATTAACCAACCAGAAATATATACAAGTTTATCGAAAAAATTGTTATTGTTCATATATTTCATATTAATTTTTTATAAAAAATCATCTTAAATCAAATATGCAATGTATTCTTTATTTAGTTAATAAAAACCCTCAGCCGAATAGTAGTATTTATAATAGAATAAGTTAACTATACAAGATTAATTACTTTGTAATAATTCAACCATTTGATTAACAATCAGGTTTTCATCTTGATTAACGTTGATAATATGATGTGCAGCATCATGATATAAAGGTAGGCGTTCAGTTAGAACCTTTTCCATTTCATCAACTATTGACAAACCGGTTAACGACGGCCTCTGAGCGACATTAGGATCTTTCATTAAACGTTCAGCTAATGTTGATGCTGGAGCAGACAAAAAGAAAACCATACCATTTTTTTTCATAAAATTACGGTTTTGTTCTGCCAATACTATTCCTCCTCCTGTAGCAATAACCCGATTTGGTTTGGTTGTGTCAACCAGCACTTGACTTTCCCTTGCTCTAAAGCCTTCCCACCCTTCTTTTTCAACAATTTCAGCAACAGTTTTTTGGGTTATTTCAAGCAAATGACAATCTGTATCAATGAAAGAATATGATAATTTATTAGCGAGCATCTTCCCTAAGGTTGTTTTGCCCGCAGCTCGTGCACCGACTAAAAAAATTGTTTTATTCATATTGGATCCTTTGTATTTACAGATTTTAGGGCAGACCGACT
Organism: uncultured Gilliamella sp.; assembly: GCA_945271295.1. Classification (GTDB taxonomy): domain Bacteria; phylum Pseudomonadota; class Gammaproteobacteria; order Enterobacterales; family Orbaceae; genus Gilliamella. Next base: position 262,247 of record CALYPG010000002.1, read on the forward strand.
ATGCTAGTTATTCACTCTTATTTTTGCAACTTTTTTTTAGATATTGTTCCTTAAAAGCAATATTATTAATTTTTATAAAGTATAACTAAATATTCTAATTTATATTTGTAAATAATTTTTTACGATATTGATTAAATATATAACTATTTAGATTCTAAAAATGACTAAACAATCAACAAAATTTTTCTAAACCACAAAAATGAAATTAAGTGGCAACTGATTGATGCAATCGCCGTTGAATAGCGTAAAAATTGGGATTTATTTGAAATTCAGCAAATGACATAATATAACAAATTGTATTACTTTTTACTTGATCATTAATACTATTAATAATGATATTTATTTTTTTATTACAAAATTTTTAAGTCCTGCATCCCACTGCCAACGTATTTTGGTACAGGTAAAACACTATGTTGTCATGCATGCCATGTTTAATTTCTGTTTTACCTAATATTCACTTACTTTTGACACGGTTAACATAAGAAAAGGGTGATAGCTTACAATGCTAGTGTTACCATAACTATTTTTTAATGCATTGTTTTAAAGTGATATTTCAAAATATCATTAACAACCTAACAAATAGATTATCCTAAACATATATTAAAAATGCATCTAAAATGATAGATTAGATGCAGGATCTTAGTTACTATTGTTTAGCTAAAGCATCAATAACTGCTTGTTTAGCATTATCTGAGAGTTCCTTCCCCGTCCAAATTTTAAACTGAGCATTAGCCTGTGCTATAAACATATCGCGTCCAGAAATAGATTGCCATCCGGCTTGTTCTGCTTCTTGCCTAAAACGTGTATGATAAGGAGTATAAACAATGTCATATGCCACTCCTTTACCTTTAAACCATGCTTGCTCATAAGCAGTTTGGTCTTCAAATTTACCTTTCATTCCTAGGGGTGTTGAATTAATAATAATTTGCGCTTCAACTTGCTTACGTTCTTCCCAAGCCACAATGTTGAGATTAAATTCTTTTGCTAATGCTTTAGGTAAATCTGAATTAATATCGGTGACTGTTATATCTGTATAACCAAGATCATGTAAACCAACAACAGCAGCACGAGCAGCTCCTCCTGCGCCAAGTAACAAAACTTTTTGATATTGAGCAGGTATTTTTTTTTGTTTTAATGGCTCCATAAAACCAATAATATCAGTATTATCACCACAAAGCTTATCACCATCCCAATAAACTAAATTAGCTGCACCAGCTTTTTTTACATGATCAGTAAAATAATCCAAGTAAGGAATAATGGTTTGTTTATGTGGAATGGTGACACATAAACCACGAATATTTAATAATCGAACTGACTTAAAAAGCGTTGCTATTTCCTCTGGTGGGGTTGGGAAAGCAACCAGTATAGCCGGTATACCGTGATCTTGAAATGATGTGGTATGTATAAGTGGACTCATACTGTGCCCCAAGGGATAACCTATAATGCCGTATATACTATATGGAGAAAACTGATTCATACTATCTCCTTGAAAGTGATAAAATCAAATAGAAAAATATAATTTATAGTATTAAAACATATTTAATATAAAATTAAATATTTTCGAACATAATTATGTATTTATTTTAAATTTGCAACATTATCACTTTTTATTTAAATTTGACCAACTTAGAATTAAAGAATATTTTAGTAAAAACAATGTTTGCCGATTATTTAACACTATTGTGATAAAGACTTATTTTTCATCTTGATATAAGATAATACTTGAGAATATTTGCATAAAAGCGTATACTTCGCTACCTCATTATTATGGGTGTAGTGTGAGAGGTTAGACTGCTTCTCAAATAGAACTGCAGCAAACTAAAAGCCTGACGAGGTTAATTCCATTAACATATTACGCCCAAGGCTTAAGCATAGAAATTTCGGAGAATTATTGACATGTCACGAGTATGCCAAGTAACAGGAAAAAGTCCTTTAGTAGGAAATAATCGTTCTCATGCGATGAATGCTACTAAACGTCGTTTTCTACCAAACCTTCAAACTCACCGTTTTTGGGTTGAGAGTGAAAAACGTTTTGTAAAATTGCGTATATCTGCTAAAGGTATGCGTACTATCGATAAAAAGGGTATTGATGCAGTTTTAGCTGAACTTCGTGCCCGTGGTGAAAAGTACTAATAAGGAAACCATATCATGGCTAAAGGTGTACGCGAAAAAATTAGATTAGTTTCTTCTGCTGGTACAGGTCATTTTTATACCACTAGCAAAAATAAAAGAACCATGCCAGAAAAAATGGAGATCAAAAAATATGATCCTGTTGTTCGTCAGCATGTAATTTATAAAGAAGCTAAAATTAAATAATTATTCTATATAAGATATAAACAAAAAAACCGACGTTTGTCGGTTTTTTTTGTAACTAAATTTAACCAACACCCATTATCATTTAAATAATGATATTATCCACATCGTTAAACATCTGCTATACCAATAACTTTTCAACTATTTATTTACTATAAAATTAAATTAGTACCATTCAAAGTTAACAAGATAACAAACCGTGTTGAAACTATTAATACGATTTGTGGGAATATAAGATAGGTGAAAAATTCATACTGGATATGATAACTATTTTAATATTCAAATAACTCATTGTTACTGAATATAAAAAAACTACCTGATAAACAGGTAGTTTTAACAAAGTTAATAATAATAGAACTAACTTTTTAAAGGTATTTTCTATTTTAGATATTGTTGTTCATAAGCTCTGGCTTTTTTATCGTCGAATAAATGTTCCCAACGAGCGATTACAATAGCTGCTAAAGCATTACCAACAACATTAACCACCGTTCTCCCCATATCCAAAATACGTTCAACACCCATGATATAACCTATCCCTTCAAGTGGAATTCCCACGCTACCAAGTGTTGCTGATAAAACCAAAATAGAAGCACCTGGCACTCCAGCAATCCCTTTAGATGCAATCATCAAGGTAATAACAATAATAACTTGATCGGTAATAGTTAAATCCATATGGAAAAGTTGTGCTAAGAATATAACCGTAATACTTTGATAGAGTGTAGAACCATCAAGATTAAATGAATAACCAGTTGGAATAACAAAACTAGTTATAGCTTTAGGTGCCCCATAAGCTTCCATTTTTTCAATAATTTTAGGTAATGCTGTTTCTGAACTCGCTGTCGAGAATGCAATAATGAGTTCTTCTTTCAAAATTCGTAATAAAGTGAAAATATTAAATTTACACATTTTACAAACTACCCCAAATACCAATATGGTAAAAATAATCATAGCTGAATAAACAGTCAAAATTAGTTTAAATAGTGGTATTAAAGATTCAAATCCATATTTAGCAACAGTAACAGTAATCAGTGCAAATACACCTATTGGTGCATAGCGCATAATCATATTAGTTACTTTAAACATTGTGTCAGAAACAACTTTCAAGAAAAATACAAATGGTTCACGTTGTTTAGTTGGCAAAGACATTAAACCTAAACCAAAAAACACACAGAAAAAGATCACTGGTAAAATGGCACCATCAGCCATTGCTTTAAAAATATTGGCTGGGATCATATCTAAAATCATCACGATCAAACCATGCGGTTTACCACTTAGTTCTTCAGTAGCCTTGGTGTATTTACTGATATCTGCAGTTGCAAGAGTTGAAGAATCAATACCAGCTCCTGGTGCAAAAATATTTCCCCAGAAAAGACCTAATAAAATAGCTATAGTAGTAATAATTTCAAAATAGAGAATCGTTTTAAAACCTAACGTTCCTAGCCGTTTAGAACCACCAATCCCAGCAATACCTAAGGTTAGGGTACTGAGAATAATAGGTAACACGATCATTTTTATTAAACGAATAAAAATATCACCTGCTGGCTGAAATATGTTTACTATTGTAAATTGATAATATTCATGTAACGGGTGATTAAGATCGGATAATTGATAAAAATAAGATCCGACAATAACACCTAGAATTAAAGCAATTAAAATTTGCCATGCTAGGTTAGTTAAGATTTTTTTTATTGAAAATGCCATTAATTATTATTCCTTATTATAGTTATCTAAAATAAAAAAGGACTAGTTATGTTAGCTAATCCTTTTAGATAATTAAAAACTACTCTTCCGACTCCTGAGTTGAATCATTCTGTTGATCACTCAGTGATAACTCTTCTTCATCTTCAGTTTCGGCAATTCTCTGCAATCCAACAACTTTTTCATTTTCTGCGGTGCGAATAAGCATAACCCCTTGAGTATTACGCCCAACTATACTTACTTCCGCTACCCGAGTACGAACGAGTGTTCCTGCATCAGTAATTAACATAATTTGATCGGTTTCATCTACTTGTACCGCACCAACTACTGCGCCATTTCGATCACTAACTTTGATTGAAATGACACCTTTAGTTGCACGTGATTTAGTTGGATATAACTCCTGTTCAGTACGTTTACCAAAACCATTTTGTGTTGCAGTTAAAATCGCACCATTACCCCGTGGTACAATAAGTGAAACAACTTTATCATCACTATCAAGTTTAATACCACGGACACCCGCTGCCGTTCTGCCCATACAACGAACTTTATTGGTTGGAAAACGCACAACTTTACCATTTGCAGAAAATAACATGATGTCTTCAGTATTAGATATTTGAGCAACTTCCTCATCATTTTCGTTTTCTTCAACAATTGCATCATCATTGAATTCTTCTTCATCTGTTATTGCCGTTGGATCATTACTGGTTAAGTCAACACCAATTAATTCATCATCATCACGTAAGTTGATAGCAATAATACCACCAGTTCGTGGACGACTAAATTCAATCAGAGATGTCTTCTTAACTGTACCTTGTGCGGTAGCCATAAATACGCAATGTTCGTCATCAAATTCTTTAACAGGCAAAATAGCCGTTATACGTTCATCAGCTTCTAACGGTAATAAATTGATAATTGGACGACCACGAGAACCCCTGCTCGCTTCTGGTAATTGGTATACCTTCATCCAATATAATCGTCCACGACTTGAAAAACAAAGGATTGTATCATGCGTATTAGCTATTAGTAATTTCTCAACAAAATCTTCTTCTTTAATTTTAGTTGCTGATTTACCTTTACCACCTCGACGCTGTGCTTCATAATCTGACAGTGGTTGATACTTCACATAACCTTGATGTGAAAGAGTCACTACCACATCTTCTTGAGCAATCAGGTCTTCGATATTAATATCAGCACTACTTGCGGTTATTTCAGTTCTTCTTGCATCCTGGAATTGATCGCGAACCGCTTCAAGCTCTTCACGAATTACCGCCATCAATCTTTCCGGATTTGCTAAAATGTGTAATAGTTCGCCAATTTGTACTAATAATTCTTTATATTCATCAAGAATTTTATCGTGTTCAAGACCAGTTAAACGATGTAAGCGCAGATCTAAAATAGCCTGAGCTTGAGCATCAGATAGGTAATAATGCCCATCACGAATCCCAAATTCGGGAGCTAAATCTTCTGGACGTGCTGCATCATTTCCTGCTTTTTCAAGCATAGCAGCAACATTACCCAGTTGCCATGCTTGAGCTAGCAATTTATTTTTTGCTTCTGCTGGTGTTGATGCTGCCCGAATTAATTCAATAACAGGATCAATATTAGCAAGAGCTATAGCTAAACCTTCTAATACATGCGCTCGCTCACGTGCTTTACGTAACTCATAAATAGTTCGACGTGTTACAACTTCACGTCGATGAAGCACAAAAGCTTCAATCATATCACGAAGGTTTAACAGTTTAGGTTGACCTTGGTGCAAAGCCACCATGTTAATACCAAAAGAAACTTGTAACTGCGTGAGTGAGAAAAGATTATTTAATACCACTTCGCCAACTGCATCTCGTTTGATTTCAATGACAATTCGCATACCATCTTTGTCAGATTCGTCACGTAAAGCAGAAATACCTTCAACTTTTTTATCTTTAACTAATTCGGCAATTTTCTCGATTAGTTTTTTCTTATTAACTTGATATGGGATCTCATTAACAATAATGGTTTCGCGTCCACTATGATCGTCAACTTCAACTGTCGCTTTAGAACGAATATAAATAATACCGCGACCAGTACGATAAGCATTTTCAATCCCTTTACGACCATTAATTAGTGCAGCTGTTGGGAAATCTGGACCATGGATATACTCCATTAAACCATCAACTGAAATATTTTCGTCTTCAATAAATGCTAGACAACCATTAATTACTTCAGACAGATTATGTGGTGGAATATTAGTTGCCATACCAACAGCAATTCCAGAAGATCCATTGATTAACAAGTTTGGAATACGTGTTGGTAACACATCAGGAATCATTTCTGATCCATCATAATTTGGCGAGAAATCAACCGTTTCTTTATCTAAATCAGTCAGTAATGCACCAGCAAATTTTTGCATGCGAATTTCCGTATAACGCATAGCCGCTGCAGAATCACCGTCAACTGAACCAAAATTACCTTGCCCATCAACAAGCATATAACGTAAGGAGAATGGCTGAGCCATACGTACAATAGTATCATAAACGGCTGAATCCCCATGCGGATGGTATTTACCTATTACATCTCCAACTACACGAGCTGATTTTCGATAAGGTTTATTCCAATCATAACCAGCTTCATGCATAGCAAATAAAACACGTCGATGAACAGGCTTTAAACCATCACGCACATCAGGTAGAGCACGTCCAACAATTACAGACATGGCATAATCAAGATAAGAGGATTTGAGCTCATCTTCAATATTAACGGGGGTTATTTCTTTGGCTAGTTCGGTCATAACACCAGGATCTCTTATAAATTTAGGTCGTTAAGATAGCTTATAATTATAGCATAACATTCATTATTAAGGCAGAACTAAACTGTTTTTATTTCAATTTATTCGGTGTGATTAAATAATGTAATTTCAATTAATTGACATAAACAATTTAAAATCATGGCATGCATTTCATAGGCCATCACTTTCTTGTAAGAAGGGACTCTAATTTCAATATCATTCTGCCCTAATAGGCCAATAACTTCTCCACCATCAAAAGCGGTTAATACAACAATTTTCATATCTTTAATCACTGCTTCTTGAACGGCTCGAATAATCGATCGACTATTACCCTGACAGGAAGATACAATTAAAATATCACCTTGTTGACCTAATGCTTGAATTTGACGTGCATAAACTTCCTCATGATTGGCTATAGCACTTAATAAAACATTATCAGCAACTAAAGCGATGGCAGGGATACTCGGCCTTTCAATAGTAATACTAGTGATTAATCGTGATGTAAAGCTTTGAACATTAGCAGCTGATGCCCCATTGCCACAACTCATAATTTTATTGCCGTTAAGCAAACCTTCAACAATAATTTTGGCAGCTTTTTCAATTGATAATCCTAACGATTCAGCCATTACAATTTGGGTTTGAATACTTTCTGTAAAATAATTTTTAATTAAATTTTGCACGTTTTCACCTAAAATTAAAACGCATTAATAATCCATTGTTGAGTTTTACCAGTAATAGCAAAAACATCAAATCTAAATTCTGTTTTTTCAATATTTAAGTTTTGTGTTAGCATCCAACATTGTGCTGCTTGCTTAATTTTATTCTGTTTACTTTGCGTAATCGTCGTTGCTGCATATCCAAAATCAGCATTCTTTCGGTAACGCACTTCAACAAACACATAACATGCATTATCACGCATGACTAAGTCAAGTTCACCCAAACGATATTGACAATTTTTTGCCAGTAAAGTAAGTCCTTGCTTAATCAAATACTGGCAAGCAATATTTTCATAATGCTTACCAATTTGGTTATTATTCACTTTTCGGTTTAGATTTATCTTCACCATACGTATATTGTTGCCAAGATAATGACCGAATAATGTCACATTGATCTAAGGTTGATAATTTACCCGTCATTCCTTCTAAAAAATCAACTTGATGTGAATCTAATTGATTATACCGATTAGCCAATCGCCATGCATCGATCCCCATAGCATATAAACGCATTAATGAATAATCTTTTCGAATGTTACTAGGAAGAGTGAATGTATTGTTTTGTTCATTAATAATCATAGGAATATCAGCATATTCAGTCTGATTCATATCATAATAGAAATCATTAGATGCGTTAGCCACATGACTTTTAGAACTTGAGTAAAGCTTTATCGATGATGGTGTATTACCAATAGATTTCCGCGCTCCCATGTCAAGCATTGGTTTAATAAGAGTTAATTCATCGTAAGAAGCATAAATATAAACTGCATCAAAATCACCTCCTGATCGATTAGACGGCAGTGAATAAGATGTCATACCATCAATCAAAATCGGATCACCGGTAAGGCGGATGCCTACATTGCGATTCATATTAGCGCTGAGTGTTTTAGTACTACCAAAATATTGCACATAAGCTTGAGATTTGTTTGATGATAATTGCAACCATTCTTTAGCAAAACTCTGTGCAACACGCTCCCCTAATTCATTTTGAGGTAACAATAATAAAGGTTTTAATTTACTTTGCGCAAAAATATGGGCAGCTGCATCTTTCGCTTCATCTTCGGGTGATAACGCGAAAAAACACATTTTATTTGAAGAAACACTGTTATTATCAATTTTATTTAATGCTAAGACAGATATAGCAGGACCTAACTGTTTTATTTTAATTACTTCATCTTTTAATAATGGACCTACAATTAAATCATAATTACCTTCTTGTACCTGTTCAATAATAGTTTGTAATGATGTAGTAGTAGTGTCAAATACTTTCACATTTTGTTGCGGTTCCTGTGGGAAAAACTTTATCGCATCTTGATATCCTTGTTGAATAGTTTCACCAAATACACGAGAAGAACCATTTAAAGGTAATAGTAGCGCTATATTTTTAGCATTCGCATCATCAATAGAAAGTGTTTTTTGACCAGCTAATATAGAGCTAATAGCTTTTGCCGGATGATTGGAATATTGCATCAACCAAGTGTTAATAGCTTGTTTTAATGAATTATTATTTTTGGGCTCATATTGATTGATATTCTCTGAATTAGTTTCATCATCTTGAATAAGTGATGGCTGCGTATTATTATTATATGCATAAATTAAATCTAACCAACCCTGTAAAACTGTTTCATTGCCATAAATTATAATTGTTTCTAGTTCATCAATACTTAATTTACTTAAAAAGTTCCAGGTATCGTTAATTATTTGCCTTTTTTTTCTTTCAGGAACAAATTTTTCTATTTCAACATAATCATGAAGTTGGGCATTGATATCTTTATTTTTACCATCTAATGCTAATTTAATAGTATAATAACGATATAATTGTGAATTAATCATACTTTGGATTGGCAATTTATCGAGACTGAATGGCTTGCCAGTCTTTATTGCAATTTCAGCTTGTGATAACAATATGTCTATTTGTTGTTTTTCATTAAGTGATGTAGGTAATTTAGACAATAAGTTACTTGCCTGAGTAAATTTATTTTCATTTATGAATGCTCTAACAGCTAATAATTGCCAATCAGTTTTAATCGAACCTGAACTAGCTTCTGCCTTAGAAAGATAATAATCAGAGCTTTTAGTATCGTCAAAAACATTATTTGATATACTCGGGCATCCCACCAATAATGTTAGTAATCCAAACATTAATATATTATAAAAAAAGCGTTTTAAATTCATACCCATTCTCTTGTAAATTGTTATCCCCAAATTCGCTGTACATGAATAGTCACTTCTTCTCGATCATGATAAAGTTGTTTAGCCTGAATTTGTACATTGATTTGTTTATTATGTAATTCATCAATCAATAATTGCAAATTTTGTTTTACTTCTTCATAACGTTTCTTCATCGGTAACTTGAGATTAAAAATAGTCTCTCTACACCACCCATTAGTAAGCCATTTTGCAATTAATCCCGTTATCTTTGTCGGTTTTTCCACCATGTCGCATACCAACCAGTAAATATTATGCTTTTTAGGTGTAAATTTAAAGCCATCTTCTCGATAATGTTTAACTTGACCGGTTGACATTAATTTTTCATTCATGGCACCATTATCAATAGCATAAACCATCATATTACGTTTAACTAATTGATAAGTCCAGCCCCCTGGGCAAGCACCTAAATCCACAGCATTTAATCCACCTTTTAACCTTTCATCCCACTCTTCATAAGGAATAAATATATGAAAAGCCTCTTCTAATTTTAGAGTAGAACGGCTTGGTGCATCGGCAGGGAATTTTAATCTTGGTATTCCCATATAAAAAGGTGAGTTATTTTGGCTAAAAGAATAACCAACATAGCAACAATTATTATTGATAAAAAATAGGTGAATAACTGGACGGGATGGATTAGCTATTTTTAATAAAATACGTTTATTACGTAATGCCTGTCTTAAAGGAACGGTAAATTTACGGCAAAAACTGGCAAGTTCTTTACCTTCATTAGTGTCTGCAACTTCAACCCGCAAATCACCGGCTTTATCAATACAATCAGATAAAACATCAATAATTGGCGTTATACGATCATTAGTCGGTAGATCAGTTAGTAAATTCCCTGCCACAAACATTTGTCGAGCGAAGACCAATTTACGGAAAGAAAGGTTTTTCACTAATGTTTGAGCATCATTATCTTGGTAACATTGGAAAATCACATAACCACATTTTTCATTAACTTTAGCAAAACCATATATTTCTTGTTGCGAAGCTTTATCTGTGATTTCTGCTGCACATTCTTTTTCAAATCCTGAACGACAGTACAAAATAATTTTGTTAAGTTTTTGCATATTTGTGTATTTAACTTGTTAAACTATCCTATAAGTAAAAATGATATTAATCTGATTGCACACTATTAGTATACAAAGGTAAATCACCTTTTGGGCGAGTTTTAAAACGCCGATGCAACCACATATATTGCTCGGGCGCTTTTAATATCTCGTTTTCAATCGCTTTATTCATAAATGTTGCAGCCTGTACATCATCATCCTTAGGATAACCTTGCAGTTCTGATGAAACGTAAACAGTATAATGACCATTTTTTTCCCGTTTTGGAGTAAAAGGAATAATAGCTGGTTGGCCAAGTTTAACTAAAATACGTGTACCAATTGTGGTTGCGGCTTTTTCAACTGCAAAAAATGGCGCAAATACACTATTTTTAGGCCCATAATCATGATCTGGCGCATACCATAACAGTTCACCATTTTTTAAAGCACGTATCATTCCCTTGGTATTATGGCGATCAAGCATATATTTATTTGATTTTAGCCGACCTTTTAGCTGAACGTAATCCATAACAGGGTTATCATTTGGCCGATAAACTCCTACCCCTGGATGACTCATTCCTAAAATTCGTGCACCGATTTCTAAGGTTAAGAAATGAATACCAATGAGTAATACTCCTTGACCTGACTGTTGTATTTGAGTTATATGGGAATCATCGATAATTGAAGTATGTTTTGACAGTCGTTTATCCGACCAAAACCATGCAATACCTGTTTCAAAAATAGCAAGGCCTGTTGAAATAAAATTTTCACGTAGCATCAACTCCCGTTCTTGTTTTGATTTCTCAGGAAAACAGAGTTGAAGATTTTGTCTTGCCGTTTCTTTACGCTTACTAATGAGTTTCATAGAAAGCAAACCTAAACATTTGCCTAATGAATAAATGATTGGATACGGTAATAAAACTATTAGATATAAAACACCAATACCTAACCAAGTTAACCAATAACGAGGATGTAATAAATTTATGGTAAATGCTGGGCGAATTTCCTGATTTTGGCTCATATTAAGATGAAGTTATTTTTCCTATAAATTTGTTTATTATATATTAATCTTGATTTTAGGGGCAGAAAAAATGAAAAATAGACTAACTAAGCTATATTTATACATTTTACATATAATGCAACAAAATATATAGACTTGATGTAAATAGAATAGCTGTAACCAATTCTCATAATTTAACCTAATGTAATCATATGTTTTATAAATAAAAACATAGTTAATCTGAAATATTCTTATTAACTTTAAACCGCCACTGGTGCTTTAATCGGTGGATATGGATCGTAATCAACAATTTCAAAATCTTCAAATTCATAATCAAAAATTGTTGGTGGCTTGCGTTTGATTACAAGTTTTGGTAATGCTTTTGGTTCTCGACTTAATTGTAAATGGGTTTGTTGCATATGATTAGAATAAAGATGTGTATCCCCACCAGTCCAGACAAAATCACCCACTTCTAAACCACATTGTTGAGCAATCATATGCACCAATAGAGAATAACTTGCTATATTAAAAGGTAATCCTAAAAATACATCACAAGAACGTTGATAAAGCTGGCAAGACAGTTTACCTTCGGTAACACAAAATTGAAAAAATGCATGACATGGTGCTAATGCCATTTGATCAAGTTCGCCAACATTCCAAGCAGAAACAATCATTCGTCTAGAATTGGGATCATGTTTAATTTGTGATATCAATTGTGAAATTTGGTCTACTTGACGACCATCAGCCGTTCCCCATGCTCGCCATTGTTTACCATAAATCGGACCTAAATCACCATTTTCATCAGCCCATTCATTCCAAATAGTAACCTTGTTATCTTGTAAATACTGAACATTGGTATCACCTTTTAAAAACCAAAGAAGTTCATAAATTATTGATCGCAAATGACATTTTTTTGTTGTAACAAGAGGGAAACCTTCTTGTAAATTAAAACGCATCTGATGACCAAAAATAGATAATGTTCCAGTTCCTGTACGATCTGATTTAGGTACACCTTCTTCTATAATTTTTTGCATTAAAGCTAAATATTGTTTCATTTTTTATCCCATAATACGTTTTATTTTATAAAAGGGCTGTGCCAATTCGGATTCTTAAACCAGTTGGATACTTGTAAGCATAATAAATAAATATTGTTCCCAAAATAATCATTGGCAAACATAAAATCTGCCCCATACTAATAATATTAAAAAATAATCCTAACTGTTCATCCGGTTGTCTAAAAAATTCAATTATAAATCTAAATAAACCATAACAAAGTAAAAATAATCCTGAAACTGCCCCCATTGGTCTAGGTTTACGGATATAAATATTCAAAATAATAAACAAAATAATACCTTCAAACATCATCTCATAAAGTTGTGAAGGATGCCGAGGTAAAACACCATTTAGTTGTGAATAAAGCGTAACCCATTCAGGATGGGATTGTGCAAACATAAAATCAGCATGTTTTGAAGTAGGGAATAACATTCCAATAGGTGAATGAGTTACTCGTCCCCATAGTTCCCCATTAATAAAATTACCTAAACGGCCAAACATAAGACCAATAGGTACAAGTGGAGCGACAAAATCCGCAACTTGAAAAAAATATTTATTAGTTTTAATGCCAAAAAGAGCAATAACAACTAAAGCACCAATTAATCCACCATGGAAAGACATCCCACCTTCCCATACACGAAACAGTATTGATGGTTCAGCAATAAAAGCTTCTAAATTATAAAAAAAGACATACCCTATTCGTGCACCAATAAATAAGCCTAAAAATCCCCAAAAAAGTAAATTCTCAACCTGAGATTTAGTCCATCCACTATTAGGCTGTTTAATCCTTTTATTAGCTAATAGTAAAGCTCCGAGAACACCAAATAAGTACATAGCACCATACCAATGGAGCGAAATGGGTCCCAATGAAAAAGCAATTGGATCTAAATTAGGAAATTGTAAATATTGATTCATTTTTTAACACGCTGTTTATTTTTTCGTTTATGAGTAAAGAAATTAAATCGTTTCTTCTTTGGAATATTTGTAATGGGTAACTCTAACTCAGATTGTATAGTAAATACTGATGCAGAAAACTCTTTCATTGCTTTTCGATATACGTCACGTTTAAAAGCAATAACTTGCCTAATAGGATACCAATAATTTACCCACTTCCAATCATCAAATTCGGGAGTTGGAGAAACATTAAGATTAATTACCGATGTATCAGAAATTAATTCTAATAAAAACCATTTCTGTTTTTGACCAATACAAACAGGTCGATTTTCCCAACGAATCATTCTTTTAGGTAATTTATATCGCAGCCAACCATTAGTAATGGATAAAATTTTAACATCTTTTGGAAATAACCCTACTTCTTCATTTAATTCACGAAACATTGCTTGTTCAGGTGTTTCGTCTTGTTTTATTCCGCCCTGTGGAAATTGCCAAGAATTTTGCCCATATCGACGAGCCCATAGTACTTGACCGTACCTGTTACAAATAACTATTCCTACATTTGGACGGTAGCCATCATTATCAATCACTGACTACCTCAAAAAGATAATTCTTATATTGCTAAATTGTTTCATACATACAACAATAAATAAATAGTAAAATGATATTAAATGAATAAATATATCTATAAAAAGATTACTTTTTTATTAATTTTTCGATAATTTGACGATAGTAATAATATTGATTATTGCAAATGTTACTTCTATAGCTAAGCTTCCTAAAGATCCTATCCATAAACTATAAATAATCCATAAAGCACTACTGCATAATATAAGTAATCGCATTTGTCGCTGCTCAAGCCGAAAAAGAGCAAATGTTACCAATGTAGTGCCTATTACAGAAAAATAATGAATAAACTGCGTCCAATCAGGAGTGGTAAGAAAATAAAATATCCACATTAATGCTATAAAAAATAACATTACTATAATGTTTTTTGTATAAGCTGAGGCAAGGTTACGAAATATATTAACAATATTGAGAATTGCAGCGGGATAAGATTGAGGACCTAATAAATAGAAATGAATTGTCATAATAACGTTGACAATTGTTAGTTGCCAGCGAAAAACATTATCTTTACGTTGTAAAAATGCGCTAACACCAACAAGATAACCCAGTATACCAATCATTTGAGGGACTGTTAGATATTTTTGGATAACATCATCATTAAATAAGTAATATATAAAATTCAGATTATCCATTATTCACTCCCTAAACAAATCGAACTATAAAGCTAAAATAACAAAATAAATTA